>CAYWAP010000025.1:0-23063 GCA_964456525.1 uncultured Oscillospiraceae bacterium | reverse complement strand
ATTTCTTCACATGGTGTGCAAAACCTGCGCAAACGACGAATCCACAATCTTGTGGAATCATTTTCCGGGAAATAGGGGCATACAGCATCCGCCGATGGCAAGCCACCGGCGGAACGAAGTCGATTTTGGTCGATCAGGCCATGCTCAACGCGCCAAAGTGACAGTTCTCCAGGCAAAGGCCGCAGCGCACACAGGCGGCGTTGTCCACTTCCCAGAATTTCTCCTTGCGATCCACTTCAATGGCGCCTTTTGGGCATTTTTTCGCGCACAATGTGCAATATTTGCACTTATCCGCGTCGCAGCGGGGAAGATCAACCCACTGCTCGTTGTACTCCGGGCGGACACAGGCGGGCACAGGAATCTCCCTGCCGTCAGGCTTCAGCAAAACCCTCAACGGGCGGCGGCCCGGCAGCCGGATCACCTTGACGTTTTCCTCAGCCGCCGCCTCTTCAGCCGTTTCCACAGGCGCAGGGGCTGACGGGGCGGCCCCGATGGTGATGGCGTCAAAGTGGCAGGCGCTCTGGCAGGCCCCGCAGCCCACACACTCAGCAGCATCCACAGCCCAGGTCCTGGCCCCTCGGTCAACGGTGATGCACTCGTTGGGGCAGTTCTTTGCACAAAGGCCGCAAAACTTACACTTGCTCAAGTCCGCCTGCGCCACCGGTTCTCCAGCTGTCTGGGCGGCGGGTTTGGCGGCGGGAACCGGCTTGGTGTAGGTGGTCGGCGTCTTTTCCACATCGGGCGCGCAGTAGCCCGGGACAATCCGCAGGCAGTGCTTGGGACAATACTGGACGCAGTTGCCGCACTGCACGCAGTCGAACCGGTTAATGCTCCAAGTTCCGCTCTGGCGGTCCACCTGAATGGTCCCCGTAGGACAATGCCGCCCGCAGTTTCCGCAGAGAATGCACGCCTCCAAATCCAACTCAATATGGCCCCGGCTGCGCTCGGGATACTGAATTGGCTCATCGGGATACTTGGTCGTGACCGGCTTTGAGAACAGGTTTCGCAGTGCGATTTTCGTAAATGTCATCAGACTCATGCCAATCACCTCTCCGTACAGCTGATACAGGGATCGATGGTCAGGATAATCATGGGAACATCCGCAACCGAGCAGCCCTTCATCAACTCGGCCATGGGAACAATGTTCGCAAAGGTCGGCGTGCGCAGACGGAAGCGGTCCAGATATTTGGTTCCGTTGCCCTTTGTGTAGTAGACCGCCTCTCCCCGGGGCTGCTCCATGCGGATCAGGTACTCCCCTTTGGGGTTTCCTTTCACCGGAACGATAATATCGCCCTGGGGAATCTTGCTCACCGCCTGATGGATCAGATCAATGGCCGTAAAGATCTCCTGAATGCGAACCTCGGTGCGGGCATAGCAGTCACAGCCGTTGGAGGTGTTGATTTTCACCTCCAGATCCTTGTAGGCGGCGTAGCCGGTCATGCGCATATCAATGTCCCAGCCGGAGGCCCGCATCATCGGCCCCACCGCGCCCAACTCCAGCGCCTTTTCATGGGTCAGGATGCCGACGCCCACCAGCCGGTCTTTGACGGTGAAGTCCTTCAGGAAGGTGTCGGACACCTCCCGCAGGTGGACGGCGATGCCGTCCATCTTGTCCGCGATACCCCGCAGGGTGGCGTTGTCCACGTCCTTGATGACGCCGCCGACGTTGTTGACGGAGAAGATGCACCGCCCGCCGGTGGTCGCCTCCAGCATGTCCAGCACATCCTCCCGGATGCGCCAGCACTCGTTAAACAGGGCCTCGAATCCAAAGCCGTCCGCCAGCAGGCCCAGCCACAGCAGGTGGCTGTGAACCCGGCTCATCTCCGCCCAGATGGTGCGCAAATACTTGCCGCGCTCGGGCACTTCAATGCCCATATTGTGCTCCACAGACTCGCAGTATCCCATGCCGTGCATAAAGGAGCAGATGCCGCAGACCCGCTCGGCCACATAGACATAGTCCTTAAAATCCCGTTTTTTCACAAGCCCTTCCAGGCCCCGGTGGACAAAGCCGATCTCCGGCACAACGTCCACGATCGTCTCATCCTCCAAGACCAGATCCAGGTGGATCGGCTCCGGCAGAACCGGGTGCTGGGGGCCAAAGGGAACGACGCTTTTTTTACCCATAATCCAGTCCTCCTTTTACTTAAACGGTGTCTCAATATGGATCTTATAGAGCTTTTTTTCGTAGTTCCTCAAAATATTTGTGATGTTGACTCCAAAGAGTTCCGCAATCTCATTTTCGTACATCCAGGCGCAGGCGTAAATCGGCGTCACGCTGGGAACCTCCCCGTCCTCCGGAATGGTGAGCTTAAAGTTCATCAGATCATATTCCCATGCCAGAGAGTAGGTCAACTCGTAACCCCCCGGCGTGCGGACACAGTGAATTTGGCACAGCCGCCAGCCGCCGCTTTTCAACAGGGAACACCGGGGCATGAGTTCCCCCACTTCGATATTCTCAAGTTGGTATTTCGCCTTTGTTTTGGCCATGTTCGCCGCCCCCTTTCACTTTCGGATCGCTCTTATAGTCCGCATACTTTTCGTCTAAAATCTCCATGGCCCGAACCACGCCGTCAATGATCGATTCGGGACGGGCTGCACAGCCGGGGACATAGACATCCACCGGAATCACCGTATCCGTGCCGCCTTTGATGTTGTAACAGTCCTTAAAGACGCCGCCCGTACAGGCGCATGTCCCCACCGCCACAACCACCTTGGGGTCGGGCATCTGATCGTAAATCTGCCGGAGCACCGGCGCGTTCTGCTCGTTGCAGCCCCCCGTCGCCAGCAGAATATCCGCGTGCATGGGGTCTCCGGAGTTGATGATGCCAAAGCGCTCCACGTCAAAGCGGGGCATCGTGGCCGCCAAAACTTCGATGTCACAGCCATTGCAGCTGGAACAGTCGTAATGAATCAGCCAGAGGGAACGGGAAAGTTTCATGAAATCTCTGCCTCCTTACCGAATCATCTGCAAAATCAGCAGATTGACGCCGCCGGCCAGAAACGTGAAGGCCCAGGACATCTTGAACATCGTCTCCCATTTGACCCGGGCGCAGGTGTTGTCAATGAGGATTTGAAGGAAATAGACCAGCGCCACCACGACAAGGGCCAAAATCACCGACCACCAGGTGCCGTTGAGCACAAAGAGGGCTACAATCCCCATCAGCATAATCTCTTCATACCAGTCCGCAACGGTGACGCAGGCCAGCGTGATGCCCACCATCTCCGTGGTGACGCCCTTCACCATCTCCTGGTGGGCGTGGTGGGAGGTGGAGACATCAAAGGGGCTCTTGCGCAGCTTGATGGAGAGAATAAAGACAAAGCCCACAAAAAACCCGGGCAGCTTCACAATGGCGGGAACGCCAGGATCTGTGGCAATGGCGCTGACCTGGAAGGTGCCGGTGGCCAGATAGAAGCCCACGCCGGACAGCAGCACCATCGGTTCATAGGAGGCCATCTGAACCAGCTCGCGGTTTGCCCCCATGGCCGAAAAGGGCGAGGAGGCGCAGCTTGCCCCCATCACCAGGAACATTTCCGCGGTGGTCAGGGCAAAGAAGCTGAGCAAAATATCGTTTCCGGCAAAAAACAGCGCGCCGGAGAGGATCACAAACAACATGTAAGAGCCGACCATGAAAAACTGAGCCTTATTGACCATCAGATTTTCCTTTTGGAGCAGCTTCCAGCAGTCGTAAATGGGCTGCATGACGGGCGGCCCCTGACGGCCCTGCATGTGGGCGGTGAGCTTTCGGTCCACTCCGTCCAGCAGGCCGCCCAGCAGTGGCGCCAACAGCAGATAGGCCACACAGCAAATCACTCGGTACATCATGCAAACACACCTCCCATCAACACCGCCATCATCATGACAATCGCCAGCGAGGCGACGGCCAGGGAAATCCCCATCAGCTTGTCCTCACCAAACCAGTTTTCCATGTACCAGGCGGAGAGCTTCAGCTCCCGCTCTTCCCCCATGGCGTCAATAAAATGCCGGCCGTCGCCGGTGTTGACCCCGGCCATGTAGTTCATCACCTTATGGCGTTTCAACCCTTTGGAGAACAGGAACAGGAAGGCGGGGAAGACAAACACGCACAGCAGCATCACCACCATAATCATCAGGTTGCCGGTGGAGATGGTGGAATCCAGCGTGCCGTACATCTCCTGGATAATGGGCTGGACAATTTCCGAGGACAGAACCGGGAAGGCGGCGCACAGGCACAGCAGCACCGCCGCATGCACAAACAGCGAGACATACTCATTGGTCTGGGTCTTGTCCGGCACATGATGGGTGTGGTTCAATGCCAGAATCTTACTCAGCCACTTGGACCAGTACAGCAGGGTGGTGGCGGAGCCAAAGCAGACAAACAGCACCAAAACGGTGCCCAGCAGACCGCCTGCATCCACAAAGGCCTTCAGCGCGGCCCACTTGGAGACCAGCATGCCAAAGGGCGCCAGGAACATGCCGCAGATCCCGATTATCATGATGCACGCCAACCAGGGCAGCCGGAGAATCAGGCCGTTCATATGCTCAATATCCCGGCTTCCAATGGCATTCTCAACCGCCCCCACTGACTGGAACAGCATGGACTTGGAGACGGCGTGGAAGATAATCAAAAACAGACCGGCCCAGACCGTTTCGGCGGCGCCCACGCCGGCGCAGGCCGTAATCAACCCCAGGTTGGAGATGGTGGAGTAGGCCAGCACCTTTTTGCCGTCGCTCTGGGAGATGGCCATCAGCGAGGACATAAAGAAGGTGAAGCCCCCCACAAAGGCGATCACGCTGCCGGAAAAGTTCCCGCTCATGGCGGGGGCCAGCCGCATCAGCAGATACACCCCCGCTTTGACCATCGTGGCGGAGTGCAGCAGGGCGGAGGTGGGGGTGGGCGCGACCATGGCCCCCAGCAGCCACTGGCTGAAGGGCATTTGGGCCGACTTGGTCAGCGCCGCAAAGGCCAGCAGCGCCACACAGGCGGCGCTCACCGCATCGCCTGACACGCCGCTCTCCACCAGGGCGGAAAGGCTCACGCTGCCGTGGGTCAGGGCAAAGCCGATGATGCCCGCTGCGTAGCCCAGTCCCCCCAGCAGGTTCATCCACAGCGCCCGGAAACTGTTGTGCCGCGCCTCCCCGGTGCGGGTGTACCCGATCAGGAGGAAGGAGCAGACACTGGTGATCTCCCAGAAGAAGTACATCCAGGTCATGCTCGCGCTGAGGATCAGGCCAAACATGGCCCCCAGGAACACAAACAGCAACGGGAAGAAAACGCCGCGCCGGTCTGCAAACTCCTTATGGTGTTCGTGGTAGCCACGCATATAGCCCACCGCGTAAATGACGATCAGACCGCCGACCACGGCCGCAATGACCAGCAGGATGATGCTCAGCTGATCGACGTAAAGATGTGCCCCTTCCTCCAGCTCAACGCCGGAAAACATCTCCAGCCAGACGATGCCTAGGGTCTGGGCCGCGGAGAGCAGGGCAATGGGATACTTGCCGTGTTTGACGCTGAGGAACACCACCAGAAACATCAAAGCCAATTCGCCCAGCAGAATCACATGGTCCACCAGCCCTGTCTCGACATACAGGGAAATCGGTTCTCTGCCGCTGGCAGTCCAGCCCACCACAACCGCAAAGGCAATTCCCATGGTCAAAACACTGCCTGCATAGACCGCATAACCCCGCCATCGATCGTCTCTCACCAGGGCGGTGATCAGCGCCATCACGAAGGGGAACAGAATCAAGAAAGGAATGAAGTTCACAATGACAGCCTTCTCTCTTTTGAGGCCAAAATACATCGCCGCCACCTCCCGCAAAAGCCAGCCCCTGGCCCGGGCGGAAATCGGTGCGGCGGGACATTTCACACGAAACACCCTCTGTTATTTCCTCAAGATGATTTTTCATTATACCCTAATTTCCGGTCCTTGTGAATACCTTAACAATATGATTTTTTGACCAACTTTCATTTCATGCCAAAAACAGGCATTTTTACAAAAGTTTGAAACATTTTAAGACCCATTTATCCGTGCGCCGCAGCAGAAAGCGAGGTCCCGAAGTCCCGGCTTCCCTCCGCCGGAATTCCGGGCAAATCTTGAAAATTTGTGTTTACAATCCCGGCAAATTTCGATATGATGGTAAGGAATATAGACACAATATTAATAGGACGACACGACCAGGAGGAAATCAAATGCGAGTGATCACGGGAACGGCCAGAGGCCGCCGTTTAGGAGAATTAGAGGGTTCGGACATCCGCCCCACCTATGACCGGGTAAAGGAAGGTCTTTTTAACATCATCCAATTTGACATTGAGGGCCGCCGCGTGCTGGATCTGTTTGCGGGAACCGGCCAGCTGGGAATCGAATGCCTCAGCCGGGGCGCCGAGAGCTGCACCTTTGTAGATCAGCGCCGGGACGCGGTCAAGCTGGTCAAGGAGAACCTGCGCGTCTGCGGTCTGGAGGCGGGCGCCACCGTTGTCCAGACGGACGCCATCGCCTTTTTAAAGACAACGCGGGAGAAATTCCACCTGATCTTCCTGGATCCCCCCTATGACACGGGTTTGCTGGATGCGGCACTGAAGCAAATCGCCAAGATTGACATTCTGGCGGACAATGGTATAATAATCTGCGAGAGCCGCACAGAGAAACCTATGCCGGAATTGCCGGTTCCCTTCCGGAAAAGCAGGGATTACCGGTACGGAAAAACCAAAATTACACTGTACCGGAAGGAAATGGAATCATGAGGACGGCGCTCTACCCCGGCAGTTTTGACCCGGTGACCCTGGGCCATCTGGACATTATCCGCCGCGCCGCCCGGCAATTTGACTGGCTGATCGTCTGCGTCATGGTGAATTCGGAGAAGCGGGGGCTGTTCGCTCCCCAGGAGCGGGCCGAGCTGATCCGCAGGAGCCTGACCGGTCTGGACAACGTGACGGTGGACTTCGCCCCCGGGCTGCTGGTGGAATACGCCCGGCAGCATCAGATCTCCTGCGTGGTGAAGGGGCTGCGGAGCGGGGCGGACTTTGAGTCCGAAAAGCAGATGGCAGATATTAACCGGAATCTGGACCCGGCGTTTGAAACCATGTTTTTCACCTGCCGCCCGGAACTGGGCCACATCAGCTCCACCATCGTGAAGGAAATGGCCCGTTACGGTGTGGATCTGCACGGCTATGTGCCCGATGAGATCAAAGAGATTGTAGCGGCGCGGATGCGTCAGGCTCAGACATCCCTCTAAAAAAATAGGCAATGGTTATTTGTAACAGAAAGAAGGCTGCATGATGGCGAATAAAGAAAAAGTAGTCGAACTGCTCGATATGCTTTATGAAATGATTGACGATGCACGGGGCAGCTTTAACGGCACCTGCAAGATTGACCGGGACAAGGCCCTGGACATTTTGGACGAGGTGAAGCGGATTTATCCCGTGGAGGTGGACGAGGCCCAGCGGCTGGTGGCCACACGCAACGAATATCTGGACAAAGCCCAGAAGGAGGCGGAGCGGATCCGCAGACAGGCGGAGGAACAGGCTCGCCAGATGATTGACGAAGATGAAATCCAGGCCCGGGTCAAGGCCAAGGCCAGAGAGATTTTGCACGAGACGGAGACCAAGTGCAACGAGATGATGCAGAGCGCCGAGGATCACGCCAGTCAGGTCACCCAGGCGGCGGAGCAGCGGGCCGCTGAGCTGAAAAAGGTCGCCAACGCCTATTGTGAGGACGCCCTGAAGCGCACCGAGGAGGCCCTCACCGAGGCCAAGGCAGAGGTTCACTCCTGTTTGGAAAAGTTCCGGACTCTGGCCTCCGGACAACCCAAACAGGTTCCTTACGATGCCAAAAAGGAAAACTAGGGTTTTGCCCCGGCGGCGCTGCCGGGGCTTTTCTTCCCAGGGAGCTTGGACGGCGGCCGGGTGGCGAGAGTCTTCCCCCTGTCCCCACCGGCAGAGGCCGGAGAATTTTTGACATCCGGTTTCTCCGGCCCACCCAATCCCTGACGCCGTTCAGGGGATTTCCCCCGAGGGCGCACCAGCTTTGCCAGCCCCTGTTTGAACATGGGAAATGTGACCAATGGCGGGAATTTTTTCGCCAGACAAGGCCCTTTGACGCCCCAACCCCCGCGGATTTCAGGAAAAATTGACAATCTGCGACAAAAAAAGGCCCGGCATTGGGGCATGTTGACATATTTTCAACCAGGTTCCGGGGAAACTGGAAAAAATGAACATTAAAGTTGGGTATGTTTGTTCTATATGGATATTGACAACTACTCTGATTTATCTTATAATGCCGCTAGTATAGACAGTATATATATATATATATATATACTGGCGCCTTTGCGTTTATGCACAATACATGATAGAATCGAGAAGAGAACTGTGTTTACCAAATTGAGAGAAGGAAAACTTCCAATCCAAACGATTAGTTTGGCATTTATGGACATCCTCATTGTCCTGATCAGCATGGCAGGTGCGCTCTGGATTCGCATGGATTTCCGCTTCGGAGCAATCGATCCCATCTTCCTGAATTCCCTGTATGACTACATGGTCATCAATGTGGTGTGCACCCTCCTGTTGTTCAAGTTCTGCCGGTTTTACAAGACCATCTGGCGCTTTGCCGGCTTTACGGAACTGAAAAATGTGGTTTTTGCCGTTGCCGCTTCGACGGTGCTGCAATTTGCCGGCATGCGCCTGCTGGATCTGCCCGTTCCCAGGAGTTACCACCCGCTATACATGCTCCTGTTATTTACCTTGACGGCGGGAACTCACTTTTTCTACCGCTTCCTGATCTTTGAACAGACCATGCGGACTTCCTCCGGTCAGGGGGCCACTCGGGTCATGATTGTAGGGGCCGGAAAAGCTGGCAATATGCTCATCCACGAGATGCAGAGCAGTACAAAGCTGAACTATGACATCTCCTGCATTATTGACGACGACCCGTCAAAGATCGGCTCCTTCCTCCACAGCATTCCCGTGGTGGGCAGTACCGACCAGATTCCGGATTACGTGGAGAAGTACCGGATTCAGGAGATCATCATCGCCATCCCCTCCATGTCCCCCGCCATCAAAAAACAGCTTTTGAACATCTGCCAGCAAACCGCCTGCAAGATCAAACTTCTGCCGGGCATTTACCAGCTCGTCAACGACGAGGTGCGGGTGTCTATGCTCCGGGAGGTGCAGATTAACGACCTTCTGGGCCGCCAGCCGGTGAATCTGGAGATGGAAAGTATCATGGGCTATGTCTCCGGCAAGGTGATTCTGGTCACCGGAGGCGGCGGGTCCATCGGCAGCGAGATCTGCCGCCAGCTGGCGCTGCACCATCCCAAGAAGCTGATTATTTTGGAAATTTATGAGAACAGCGCCTATGACATCCGCAACGAACTGCTGGACCGGTTCCCGGATCTGAATCTGGACGTGCTGATCGGCTCTGTGCGCAACCGAAAGCGGGTGGACTCCATCTTTGAGACCTATCATCCAGACCTGGTTTTCCACGCAGCCGCCCATAAGCACGTCCCGCTGATGGAGGACAGCCCCAACGAGGCGATCAAGAACAACGTCCTGGGCACCTGGAACGTGGCCCGGGCCGCCGACCAGTACGGCGCCCAAAAGATGGTTTTGATTTCCACCGACAAGGCCGTCCGCCCCACAAACATCATGGGCGCGTCCAAGCGGGTCTGTGAGCTGATCGTCCAGTGCCTGTCCCAGACCTCCAAGACGGAATTTGCAGCCGTGCGCTTTGGCAACGTGCTGGGCAGCAACGGCAGTGTGGTTCCCCTCTTCACCAAGCAGATTGCACACGGCGGCCCGGTGACCGTCACCCATCCCGAGGTCATCCGCTACTTTATGACCATTCCCGAGGCGGTCAATCTGGTGCTCCAGTGCGGCGCTCTGGCCAAGGGCGGGGAAATGTTCATTCTGGATATGGGGGAACCGGTGAAGATTGCGGATTTGGCCGCCAAGATGATCCGCCTCTCCGGTTTGGAGCCGGGAAAGGATATTGAGATCCGATATATCGGCCTGCGTCCCGGCGAGAAGCTCTATGAAGAGCTGCTCATCAGCCTGGATAACCTGAAAAAGACGGAAAATGAGCGTATTTTTGTGGTGCAGCACCCGGAGGTCGATGAGGAATGGATCTGGGAGGAAGTGCAGTCCCTGATTGAAAGCGCCTTCGAGGAGAGCAGCGATATTCGCGAGCAGGTGAAGCGGCTGGTTCCGGAATACGTGCCCCAGGAGAACGACGCTTTGACAACGGCCTGACGGGAGCGGCGCAGGATAGGACCGTAATGACTGAAAAATCCGGCGGGGTGCGCCGGATTTTTCCTTTGCCGCAAAAAGGGCCTGTCTCCGGTCTCCGCGGCCCCTGCCCTCCCCGATTTGTGGAAACCCCTGTAGACAAGTTTACAAACCTTTCACATTCATGGAGAGTATTGCCACTTGTAAAACACCAAAAATTATTATAAGATATATCCTGATCGAATGGAGTGGCGGCATGGAATCTGCTCCATTTCCTTTCAAAAGAAAGAATACATTGTTGAACAGGTGAATCGATTATGAGCCTTCGTATTGGTATTGATATTGGCTCCACCACCGTCAAGGTCGTGGTGCTGAACGAGCAGAATGAGCTGCTGTTCCGTTCCTATGAGCGGCACTTTTCCAAGGTCCGGGAAAAGACCTGCGAAATCCTGAACCGCATATCGGACATGCTCACCGGCCAGCAGGTGAAGATGGTCATCACCGGCAGCGCCGGTCTGGGCGTGTCCAAGGCCTCCGGCATTGACTTTGTCCAGGAGGTGTACGCCACCGCCGCCGCCGTGGATCAGTTTATTCCCGGCACCGATGCCGTCATTGAGCTGGGCGGTGAGGACGCCAAGATCATTTTCTTCGGCGGCGCGCTGGAAGAGCGTATGAACGGCTCCTGTGCCGGGGGCACCGGCGCTTTTATCGACCAGATGGCCACGCTGATGAACGTCACCGGGAACGAGCTGGATCAGCTGTCCCTGAAGCATGAAAAAATCTACCCCATCGCCTCCCGCTGCGGCGTGTTCGCCAAGAGCGACATCCAGCCCATCCTGAACCAGGGAGGACGGAAGGAGGATGTGGCGGCCTCCATCTTCCAGGCCGTCGTGGATCAGACCATTGCCGGTCTGACCCAGGGCCGGGAGCTGAAGGGGAAAATCGTCTTCCTGGGCGGCCCGCTGCACTTCCTGATGGGCCTGCGCCAGCGCTTTGTCGAGACGCTGAATCTGGATGAGGAGCACGCCATCTTCCCCGAGGACGGCGACTGCTTTGCGGCCATCGGCGCCGCTCTGTGCGCCTCGGACTACGAGGAAAAGCTCTTTGACAACCAACTGAAGCTGCTGGAGGAGTCCCGGAGCGCCGTCTCCAGCGTGGACACCGCGCCCCCGCTGTTTACCTCCCAGGAAGAATATGACGCCTTCTGCCAGCGCCACAACAGCCAGACCCCTCCCCAATACGACATCGCCACTTATACCGGCGACGCCTATCTGGGCATTGACGCCGGTTCCACCACCACCAAGCTGGTTCTGATTGCCCCTGATGGCGGGCTGCTGTACACCTATTACCACTCCAATCTGGGAAATCCCGTCTCCATTGTCCGGGAACAGCTGGAGACCATCTACCGTCTGGCTGGCGAGCGCATTAAAGTCCGCGGCAGCGCAGTCACCGGTTACGGTGAGGACCTGATTAAGAACGCCTTCCGCTGTGACCTGGGTCTGGTGGAGACGGTGGCCCACTACAACGCGGCCGCCCACTTCAACCCGGACGTGGATTTTATCATCGACATCGGCGGCCAGGACATGAAATGCTTTAAAATCCGCAACGGCGCCGTGGACTCCATCATGCTCAATGAGGCGTGCTCCTCGGGCTGCGGCTCCTTTATCGAGACCTTTGCCCGGGCCCTGGGGTATGAGATCGCCGACTTTGCCAAGCTGGGCCTGTTTGCCGAGCACCCGGTGAATCTGGGCAGCCGGTGCACCGTCTTTATGAACTCCTCCGTGAAGCAGGCCCAAAAGGACGGCGCCAGCGTGGAGGACATCTCCGCCGGTCTGTCCATCTCCATTGTGAAAAACGCCATTTATAAGGTGCTGCGCATGTCCTCCGCCGAGGAACTGGGCCGGCACATCGTGGTGCAGGGCGGCACCTTCCACAACGACGCCGTCCTCCGGGCCTTTGAGCAGGAGCTGGGCCACAACGTCATCCGCCCCACCATTGCGGGAATTATGGGCGCCTTTGGCGCTGCCCTGGCGGCAAAGAAACTCAGCCTGGACAAATCCTCCCTGCTGAGCGCCCAGGAGCTGGCGCATTTTACCCACAGCGCCAAGCCGCTGACCTGCAACGGCTGCACCAATCACTGCGCCTTGACCGTCAATATCTTTGACAACGGCCGGCGCTTCATCTCCGGCAACCGCTGCTCCAAGCCCCTTGGCGGCAAGAAGGTCGAATACCCCGACCTGATGAAGTATAAATATAATAAGCTCCGTTCCCTCCACGGCAAGGGCAGCGGCACCGGCCTGCGCGGGCGCATCGGCCTTCCTTTCGGCCTGAACATGTACGAAAACCTGCCCTTCTGGTTTGAATTTTTCACCAGGCTGAACTTTGACGTGGTTCTCTCCCCCGAGTCCAGCCGTAAACTCTACATCAAGGGCCAGCGCACCATCCCCTCCGACACGGTCTGCTATCCCGCCAAGCTGCTGCACGGCCATGTGCTCAGCCTGATCGATCAGGGCGTGGACGCCATCTTCTACCCCTGCATGAGCTACAACTTTGACGAGGGCATCAGCGACAACAACTATAACTGCCCCGTCGTGGCCTACTACCCTGACCTGATTGCCACCAACATCCCCGCCCTGAAGGGGGTTCGCTACCTGCACCCCTACTTTGGCCTGCACCGTCCCAAAGACTTTGAAAAGCGCGCCGCCGAATATTTCCACACCGAATTTGACATCCCCAAGCGGGAAATTGTCAGCGCCGCCCGGGCCGCCTATCAGGCCTATGACGCCTATAAGAGCGATCTGCGCGCCAAAGCCGACGAGTACATCGCCTTTGCCCGGAAGGAGGGCATGCCCATTATGGTGGTGGCGGGACGCCCCTATCACATGGACCCGGAGATCAACCACGGCATCAATGACCTGATCACCTCCTTCAAATTCGTCCTGATCACCGAGGACTCCGTGGCATGGCACATGGAGAAAGAGTCCCGCACGGTGCTGAACCAGTGGACCTACCATGCGCGCATGTACAACGCCGCCCGTTATGTCTGCACCCAGGAGGACATGGAGCTGATCCAGCTGGTCTCCTTCGGCTGCGGCGTGGATGCCATCACCGGGGACGAAATGCGCACCATTCTGGAGGAAGGCGGAAAACTCTACACCCAGCTGAAAATTGACGACATTTCCAATCTGGGCGCCGTTAAGATTCGTGTCCGCTCCCTGATTGCCGCCATCGAGGCGCGTAAAGAGCAGGAATCCGCTTAAACCACGGTTTTCCACAACCGGGAAAGGAACCTTACATATGGCAGAATTAGTATATAACGAACATGGGCGTCTTCTGTTTACCAAGGAGATGCGGAAGGAATACACCATTCTCATGCCCCAGATGCTGCCCATCCACTTTGAAATGTTCCGCCAGCTCCTGCTGCTGGAGGGCTACAAGGTGGACCAGCTGAACAATGACGGCCGCAACGTCATCGACGAGGGGCTGAAATACGTCCACAACGACACCTGCTACCCCGCCCTGCTGGTCATCGGCCAGTTTATGGACGCCATCAAGAACGGCGGCTACGACCCCCACAAAATCGCCCTCTTTATCACCCAGACCGGCGGCGGCTGCCGCGCCTCCAACTATATCCACCTGCTGCGCAAGGCGCTGAAGAAGGCCGGCATGGAATACATCCCCGTCATCTCGGTCAGCTTTGGTCTGGAGTCCAACCCCGGCTTCTCCCTGACCATCCCCCTGATTCAGAAAATGATTTACGGCATGATGTACGGCGATCTGATTATGAACGTCTCCAATCAGGTTCGCCCCTATGAGATTTACAAGGGCGATACCAACCAGATGATTGAGGACTGGATTGCCAAGCTGGTGGACGGCTTCCAGCACGGAAAGGGCATGAGCCGCAAGTCCATGCGCAGCATCTTTGACCAGATTATCGACGACTTTGCCGCCATCCCCGTGGACCGCAGCCAGGAAAAGATCCGCGTGGGCATCGTCGGCGAGATTTATGTCAAGTTCTCCGCGCTGGGCAACAACCATCTGGAGGAGTTCCTGCTCTCCGAGGGGGCGGAGCCTGTGGTGCCCGGTCTGACGGACTTTATGATCTTCAAGTTCTATAACCGGGTCGTGGACGTGAACATCTACGGCGGCCACTTTGCCAAAAAAGAGGTGTGCCAGGCCGCCATCAAATACATGGAAGCCTGCCAGCACGATATGATTCGGGCGCTGGAGAAGTCCCCCTTCCGCGCCCCCGGCGACTTTGAGAGCCTGCGGCGCCTGGTGCACGGCTATCTGGGCGAGGGCTGTAAGATGGGCGAGGGCTGGCTGCTCACCGCCGAAATGCTGGAGCTGATTCATTCCGGCACCAACAACATCGTCTGCGCGCAGCCCTTTGGCTGTCTGCCCAACCACATCGTGGGCAAGGGCATGGTCCGGGCCTTGAAGGACAACTATCCCCAGTCCAACATCGTGTCCATTGACTACGACCCCTCCGCCACCAAAATCAATCAGGAAAACCGGATCAAGCTGATGCTTGCCACCGGCAAGGCGGCCATGGCCAAGCAGGCCCAGGCGGCCGCTCAGGTGTAAGAATCGCCCTGCGCCCGGAGGGCGCTCTGGGCGGCGCCAAAGGGAAGTTGCTCCGGCGCTTCGAAGATTTTCCCATGTGAACCTGCCATTTCAGTGGAAATCCTCCCCTTTTTGTCCCAATCGGGCCAAAAAAATCGGAAAAAGCGCCGCTTTTTCCTTGTCACCCGGCAGGATTTCCTGTATAATAACCCCAAGCGCAGCGGGGAACGGAGCGTTTCTCTCCGTCCCCCGTTTTTTGCAAATTTGTGTACCAGCATTTGACAAAGGGAGGCCCTTGACATGGAAAAAATAAAAATGACCACCCCCCTTGTGGAGATGGATGGCGACGAAATGACCCGGATTCTCTGGAAAGAGATCAAAGACGAGCTGTTGCTGCCCTACATCGACCTGAAAACCGAATACTATGACCTGGGTCTTCCCATGCGTGAGCAGACCCAGGATCAGATCACCATAGACGCCGCCAACGCCAACCGAAAGTATGGCGTCGCCGTCAAGTGCGCAACCATCACCCCCAACGCCCAGCGTGTGGAGGAGTATCACCTGTCTCAGATGTGGAAAAGCCCCAACGGCACCATCCGCACCATTCTGGACGGCACGGTGTTCCGCGCACCGATTATGGTCAAGGGCATTCATCCCGCCGTCAGGAACTGGGAGAGGCCCATCACCATCGCCCGCCACGCCTACGGCGACGTCTACAAGGACACCGAATTCCGAATTCCCGGCAAGGGCAAGGCCACGCTGAGTTATGTCTCCCAGGACGGCTCCGTCCAGATGGACGCCACCATCTATGAGTTTGAGTGCCCCGGCGTGGTTCAGGGACTGTTCAATAAAGATCTCTCCATCCGGTCCTTTGCACGCAGCTGTTTCCAGTACGCGCTGGACACCAAACAGGATCTGTGGTTTTCCACCAAGGACACCATCTCCAAGAAATACGACCACACCTTTAAGGATATCTTTGCCGAGATCTATGAGCAGGAGTTCCAGAAATCCTTTGAGGCCAACGGTTTGGAGTATTTTTACACCTTAATCGACGACGCCGTGGCACGGGTCATCCGCTCGAAGGGCGGCTTTATCTGGGCCTTGAAAAATTACGACGGCGATGTGATGAGCGACATGGTGTCCACCGCCTTCGGCTCCCTGGCGATGATGACCTCCGTCCTGGTCTCCCCCGACGGCAAGTATGAGTACGAGGCCGCGCACGGCACCGTCACCCGGCACTACTATCAATATTTGAAGGGTGAGGAGACCTCCACCAACCCGGTCGCCACCCTGTTTGCCTGGACCGGCGCCCTGCGCAAGCGCGGCGAACTGGACGGCATCCCCGCCCTGGTTGCCTTCGCCGGTAAACTGGAGGCGGCCGCCATCGAGACCATTGAGTCCGGCATCATGACCGGCGATCTGGTGAGCCTGTGGGAAGGGGAAGTCCCCGCGAAAAAGGTCACTTCCCTCGAATTCCTGCGGGCAATCCGCACCAGGCTGGAGGAAAAACTTTCATAAGTTCCGCTGACAAATAGAAATGCCCGGAGGACGTTTGTCCTCCGGGCATTGGCTCGTTTCAGGCGTCCTCTCCCTTGGCTGTGGAGAGCAGGATCCGGTCATTGTCCAGGGCCTTGCCAGCCCCGGCGCTGAACTTCTTCAGCAGGTCCTCCACGGTCATTTTGGAGCGCTCTTCCCCGCTGACATCAAACACAATGCGGCCGGAATCCATCATCAGCGTTCGATTGCCCAGCTCCAGGGCCTGCTTCATGTTGTGCGTGACCATCAGGCAGGTGATGCTCTGCTGGGAAATGATCTGCCTGGTCAGGCTGAGCACTTTTTCCGCCGTCCCCGGGTCCAGCGCTGCGGTGTGTTCATCCAGCAGCAGCAGTTTGGGGGTAACGATCGTGGCCATCAGCAGCGTCAGCGCCTGACGCTGTCCCCCTGAGAGCAGGCCCACCGGGTTTTTCATGCGGTCCTCCAACCCCATGCCCAGCATGGCCAGATGCTCCCGGAACATCTCCTTTTCTTTGCTGGACACCCGGCTGAAAAAGGCGGTTCTGCCTCTGGAGGCCCGGAGGTAAGCCACGGCCAGATTTTCCTCAATGGTCATACCCGGCGCGGTCCCCTTCATAGGGTCTTGAAACAGGTGCCCCAGATAGCGCGCCCGCCTGTACTCGGGAAGATAGGTGATGTTCTCCCCGTCCAGCTCCACCGTACCCTCGTCCACATAAAACGTCCCGCAGATGGCGTTGAACAGGGTGGATTTACCGGCGCCGTTGGAGCCGATGATGGTGACAAAATCACCATCCTGGACGTCCAGATTCACGTGATCCAGGGCGGTTTTCTGGTTCACCGTTCCCGCGTGGAAGGTTTTGGAAAGATTCGTCAGCTTCAGCATACCGGAGCCCCCTTTGTCCTCTGCCAGTTCACGAAAAACCAGACCGCAGCGGCGGCGCACAGGATCGCCAGCATCACCATCAGCGCCATGGCCGCCTCCAGAAAGACCGCCAGCACCACGCAGACCAGGCACAGCAGGGCAAAGAGGACAGTCATCTTCTGATAGAAGTTTTTCCCGACCATGACCGCCTTCTTTTGCTGGAAGTCAATCATCTTCTTGATCTGGGGCGCGGCAATGGCCACCGCCACAATGATGGCGGAGACCAGCTTCAAGGCCGAAGCCGGCAGATCAAACCGCAGGGCAATGGCCACGACCACCCGGTACAGGCAGGCGCCCACAATCACGCCAACGGCCCGCATGGAAATTCCCCTGTGGCCAAACAGGCTCTCGCCAATAATCAGGGAGGCCAGCGCAATGGTGACCATGCCGGTTCCCATATTGATATCGCAGGATTTCTGGTATTCCCCGATCAGACAGCCCGCCAGCGCGGTGATGGCATTGGAGATGCACAGCCCCACAATGACCATCAGCCCCGGATTGATGGAGGATGACTTCACCATATCCGGGTTGTTGCCCGTGGCCCGAATGGACAGGCCAAGTCTCGTCCTCAGGAAAAACAGCAAGGCCGCCACCACAATGGCGACAAAGACGGCGCAGACAATCAGTTTATAGTAATCCGCCAGCACGGTATCCGCCAGCAGCGTCTGGGCAAAGGTGAAGACGCTGTCCGTGTTGTTCAGGCTCAGGGTTGCCCGCCCCATGATGGTGATATTGATGGTGTAAAGGCCGGTATTCACGATAATTCCGGCCAGCAAACTCTCAATGCCCAGTTTGGTCTGCAAAAACGCGGTGAGAAAGCCGGAGAGAACCCCGGCAAACATGGCGGCAAAAATGGCCAGCACAGGATGGCCCGCCAGCGCCACCACGCTGCCCACTGCGCAGCCCAGCGTATAGCAGCCGTCTGTGGACAGGTCACAGACGTTCAGCATCGAGTAGCTCAGGAACAGGGCCAGCGCCACCAGCGCGTAAATCAGCCCCAACTCCAGCGCACTCTGTATGATACTCCAGGTGATGAACATGAGAAATCCTCTTCCCTCCCTTTCCAACGTGACGTACACGGCGGGTGAATGCCGCGTACCCTTCTTGCAGCCCCTTCTGCTTTGGCCGGGCCGCGCCCATCCGCACCGCCGCCCATCGGCCAGTGCGCGGACAGATACCGGCCAGGGACAGGTTCCAAAAAGCGGGGTAAGGGCAACCGTCCTCACCCCGCCGGAAAGCGTCCTGACTATGTCAGTCGTCAAACTCCTGCTGGGTTGTCAGCTCAATGAACTCCGTTGCAACCTCCGAGAACAGGCTCCGGATGGTCTCCAGATCGTAACCCAGCGCTTCGCAGGTCTCCGTGTTGACGGAGACATTGCCGTTGTCAAAGGTGACGACGGACGTGGTAGCGGGGTCGGCGCCATTCACCAGAATGTCCACGACCATATCCGCCGTTGCCTCGCCCAGTGTGCCGTAGTTCACGCCATAGCCGCAGAAGGCGCCCCACAGGGCAAAGGAGTCGGCGCCGCAGTACTGGGGAATGCCCGCTTCGATAAAGACCTCATAAATGGCCTGCTCAGCCGTCATGATGGTGTTATCCGTTGGGGTAAAGATGGCCTCCACCCCTTCGGCAACCAGCGCCTGGGCGGCCAGCAGAACCTCATCGGTGGTAGAGCCGGTCTTTTCCACATACTCGATGCCCAGATCATCCAGGATTTCCTTTGCCTCGACGACGGAGGACGCGGAGCCGTCCTGAGCTGTGTCATACAGCAGGCCGACCTTGCTCAAATCGGGATTCTGGAGCAGCATCAGGTTAATCAGGGCATTTGCGTCCAGCGCGTCCGAGGTGCCGGTCACATTGCCGCCGGGCTCATCCAGAGAGTCGATCAGGCCAGCGCCCACCGGATCGGAGGAGGCGGCAAAGACGACCGGGATGTCCGTGCCCTCTGTGGCGGCAACCATGGCCTGGGCGGCGGGGGTTGCCACGGCGACGATGATGTCCACCTCATCCGCCACCAGATCGGCGCCAATCTGGTTCAGAACAGCGGAATCCGCCTGGGCATTGTCATAGTAATCGGCGTAGTTGAAGGTGACCCCCAGCTCCTCGCCTCTGGCATCCAACTGGGCCTCCAGATGGTTGATGATCTGATTCAAGGACGAGTCGTCCACGTAATTGACGATACCGACCTTGTACACAACCCCGTCGGCGGTATCATCCGCCGTCTCAGCGCTTCCGGTCAGACTTCCCGCTGCGGAATCGTCCGCGGAGTCCCCACCGCTGGAGCTGCCGCAGGCAGCCAGGCTCAGAACCATGGCCAGCGCCATCATCAGTGCGATCCATTTCTTCATCTTGCTACTCCTCCTCAGATAGGCATGGGACGCATGAAAAAAAGCAGCCCTCCATCCCCTATGGGACAAAAGCTGCTTCGCTCCTGCGGTACCACCCAAATTGACACATTGTGCCCGCTCTGCCGCGTACTGTGAAATACGCGCCCTGTGGATAACGGGTCGGGCCCCCGTCGCCTCCTAATGCGGCATGGAGCCGGTTCAGACGCGCCCTCAAAAGTCCATTCTGCTGCACCCTCATGGCACCTCTCCCAGCAAATGAGATGCTCTCTGAACACAAGCGGCCTTGCAGCGTACTCGTCTTTCTCAACGGTTTTTATATGGGGCTATTATAGCGCCCCCCTGACATCTTTGTCAACCAATTTTTAAAAAAATCTGTTCATTTTTCCAAATCCATAGTATAATAAAAGCAATCCATCCATTTTACCGATGATGCGGAGGGCACGCCATGGAACTCACCTTTCTCGGCACCGGCTGCGCCGCTGTGAACCGGCGCTATAACACCTGTTTTCTCGTCCGCTCCCCATCCGGTTCCCTGCTGGTGGACAGCGGCGGCGGCAGCCAAATCCTGAACTTGCTGCATGAGGCCGGTCAAGATCCGAAAGACATGGACGCCCTGTTCCTCTCTCACAGCCACTGCGACCATATACTGGGGGCGGTCTGGGTGATTTGGGTGATCGGGCGGCAGATGTCCCGGACAGGGCGACCCTTTTCCATTTACGGCGCCCGGGAAACCCTTGGGGATCTGGAGCGGATCTGCCGCATGACCCTTTCCAATCAGGCGACCCGGTGGTTTGGCTCCAAAATCCTATTCCACCCCTTGGAGGACGGCGATGCCTTTTCCTGCGCCGGCAATCCGATGACCGCCTTTGACATCCGCTCCGCCCAAATCCGGCAATTTGGCTTTCTCATCCATCTGCCCGGGGGCGGGAAACTGTGTTTTGCCGGGGACGAACTCCTCCGCCCCGCCTGTGAGCACTGGGCTGAGGGCGCGGACTGGCTGCTCAGCGAGGCCTTCTGCCTGTATGAGGACCGGGCGATCTATCGCCCCTATGAAAAACACCATGCCACCGTTCTGGACGCCGCCCGATGCGCCCAACGCCTGGGCGTCCAAAATCTGGTGCTCTACCACACCATAGACTATCCGGAAGAACGCCGGGCACGCATGACTGCCGAGGCCCAATCCGTCTACAGCGGACAGATCTATGTCCCGGAAGATTTGGAAACCATTGACATCTGCCAGAAAGGAAGTCCATCCCATGAAACCAATTGAAGTAGACGCCCATACCCACACCATTGCCAGCGGCCACGCCTACAGCACCATTCAGGAGATGGCCCTTGCGGCCTCCCAAAGGGGCCTGAAAGTGCTGGGCATCACCGAGCACACCCGGAGAATCCCCGGCGCCTGCCAGGACATTTATTTTATGAATCTGGGCGTGGTTCCCCGGGAGCTCCACGGCATACAGCTGATGCTGGGCGCTGAATTGAACATCCTGGACTATGAGGGCACCATCGACCTGCCCCCCAACATTTTAGAGCGGCTGGATCACTGCATCGCCTCCATCCACGATCTGTGCTACACCGCCGGCGCCATTGAGGAAAATACCGCCGCCGTGGTGGGGGCAATCCGAAATCCCTATGTGGACATCATCGGCCACCCGGACGACGGCCGCTGCCCGTTAGACTATGAAACCGTTGTCCGCGCCGCGGCAGAACATCACACCCTTTTGGAAATCAACAACAACGCCCTGCGCTCCCGGAACCGCCTGAACGTCTTTGAAAACGACTGCACCCTGTTAAAGCTGTGCAGAAAGTACGATGTTCCGGTTATATGCGACTCTGACGCCCACTTTATAACCGACGTGGGCAATATGGATCACGTCTCCCAGGTCTTTGATGCGGTGGACTTCCCCGAGGAGTTGGTCGTCAGTTATTCCGCCGAGCGCTTCCGCGCTTTTATCGCGGAAAGTCACGCCAGACGGCCATAATTGCCCGGGCAGGCGGGGATCCATTCCCGACCCCTGCCCGGAGGCAAAAAAGGAGCTTCTCCCCTGCATCCCCGGTTCCGGCGGAAATGCCGCTGGACAAGCTCTCCCAATTATAGTATACTGGCTTTGGTGAGCGGAAGGTTTCCCATCCGACCGCAAACCCGTTTTACATATTCATTCCAAAGACGGAAGAGACTCTGACGCCGATGCGAGCGACTTCATTTGTGCATCTTTCTGCCCGTATCTTTCTGATACGGGCAGTTTTTGTTCTCTTTCATCTCCTGAAAGGACGATCACTCCCATGAAAACCTCTCTGAATGAAACCCCCGCCTCTGTCCGCACCCACATCTCCTTTTTGGGGCGCATGAACAGCGGCAAATCCTCCCTGATGAACGCCCTGGCCGGGCAGGAAATTGCCATCGTCTCCTCGGAGGCCGGCACCACCACCGATCCAGTCCGCAAGAGCATGGAAATCCACGGCATCGGCCCCACCGTCCTCATTGACACAGCCGGCTTTGACGACACCGGCGAACTGGGCGCGAAACGCGTGGATCTGACAAAAAAAGTGGCTCAGGAGACGGACATCGCCGTCATCCTCTTCACCGCAGAGGGGATGGAGGAGGAAATTCGCTGGTATCAGTCCTTTGAGAAGCTGCACATCCCGGTGGCCGCCGTCGTCAGCAAGGCGGATGAACAGGCGGATGTGGACGTCATCTGTGCCAAGCTCAAGGAGCAGCTGCAAATTGACCCCATCCGGACCAGCGCCGTCACCGGCGAGGGCGTGGACGCTCTGCGGGAAAAACTGATCGCCCTGACCCACCGGGAGTCCGGCACACGCTATATCACGGGCAACCTGTGCGGCGAAGGGGATCTGGTTCTGCTGGTCATGCCCCAGGACCCCCAGGCCCCGGAAGGCCGGCTGATTCTCCCCCAGGTGCAGACGATTCGTGAGCTTCTGGATAAGCAGTGTCTGGTCATGAGCTGCACCACGGACAAGTTCCAGCAGACTCTTGCCGTTTTGACCCAGCCGCCCAAGCTGATTATCACCGACTCCCAGGTTTACCGGAAGATTTTCGATCAAAAACCGGCGGACAGCGTGCTCACCTCCTTCTCCACCCTGTTTGCCGCCTGGAAGGGTGACATGCACTATTTTGTGGCCGGGGCGAAGGCCATCGACAATCTGAAGGAGACGGACAAGGTTCTCATCGCCGAAGCCTGCACCCATGCCCCCATGGAAGAGGATATTGGCCGGGTTAAAATCCCCCGCATGCTGCGCCAGCGCATCGGGCAGGGCCTGACGGTTGACGTCTGTGCCGGCCGGGACTTTCCAGAGGACCTTGAAAGCTACGCCCTGATCATCCAGTGCGGCGCCTGCATGTTCAACCGCACCTACGTCATGAGCCGCGTCAACGCCGCCAAGGAGAAGCATGTCCCCATGACCAACTACGGAGTCGCCATCGCATACATGAGCGGCATTCTGGACGAGGTTGCTCTGGGTCTTGTTTGAAAATGAGAAATGTGATCAAT
>CAYWAP010000024.1:23833-26164 GCA_964456525.1 uncultured Oscillospiraceae bacterium | reverse complement strand
CGCTTAGGCGGACCCACCTGCCTGGCCGGGGACGTCATCGGGGACTACAGCTTTAACGCCCCCCTTCAAGAGGGAGATCTGCTGCTGTTTGGGGATATGGCGATCTACACTACCTGCAAAAACAATACGTTTAACGGAATGCAGCTGCCGAGCATCTTTGTTTTGCGTGCCAACGGGCAATTGCACTGCCTGCGAACCTTTGAATATGCGGATTTTAAGTGCCGTTTGGGGAGTAGATAGAGGGGTCTAAAAAAGATGCAGTATCCATAGGACACATCTGCTCTGTGCGGCAGCAAACGCAGCGTTTATGCAAGTTTCTCGTTGTATTGTACTACTGCAACTCCTTTGCCGACGCTGCAAAATTTCACTTGTGCCGCCATTGCGTATGTGATACACTAAATTATGTATATTCTTTCAAAACAGGGGGAATTTTATGTGGTCACGTCATGATTTAAAGCGCCGGGCCAAGGCATGCGTCCGCCCCAACTACTGGCCGTTGGTACTGGTTTCCCTGATTCATCTGCTGCTCTATACCCTGATCACCGCCCATTTTGAGCTGGATTTCGTGGGCCGGAGCGTCTCCTTCACCATCGCCGGTCTGACGATTTATCACAGCAACACCATCCCCGCCTGGGCAGTGTATGCGGCGGTGGCCAGCGCCATCCTCGGCCCGGTCATTGTGCTGCTCAACCTTCTTGTCTTTCCATCCCTCAAGGTGGGCTGCTGCCGCTTCTTTCTGACCAATATGGACGAAAAACCGCCCCTGTCCTGCCTTCTTCAGAATTTTTATACCGGTTATCTCAACACCGTTTTCATTATGCTGCTGCGCACGGTGTTTTGTCTGCTGTGGGGTCTTGTTTTCCTGGTTCCCGGTATTATCAAGTTCTATCAGTACCGGCTCATCCCCTATCTTCTGGCGGAGTATCCAACCATGCATTGGCGCGACGCGTTCCGCATCAGCCGGAATCTGATGCGGGGCTATAAGCGGAAGGCCTTTGTGCTGGATCTCTCCTTCCTGGGCTGGCATATTTTCACCATCGTCACGCTGTACCTGGGCGGTATCTTTTACGCATATCCTTACCGGTGCATGACCAACGCCCAATTTTATCGCGCCCTCTGCCTCTCGTTCCAGCAAGAAGCCGGTTCCCAGGGCGCGTAACGCGCCTTGCCGCCGGTCCTTTCCCCCGGCTGGATACGGGCCATCCGGACGATGAATTTTTAATTTCAAGATATTTAAGCGATTCCCCCTGTTTCTCAAACCGACAGATCTTAACACAGTTCTGTATGCTCTTCCCTGCCCCGGCAGGAAAATCGACCTTTTTCCCGCACTTATCAGAAGCGTTTTACTATAAAAATCATCTATTATTCCTAAAATTTTGGGATTCATTTACCTCAAAATTAGTCGTTCCGTTATTTGACATTGGGCCGCAATGTGATTATAATAGCAGCAACGGGGCATTATAAGCACTTGAATGAACACCCAATTTCCCGCCCCAATGGGTGGAGAAACTTCTACATATGATCCGGAAAGGTTTGGTTTATTATGGCGAAAGTGAATACTGAAGAAGTAAAGAGCACAGTGAAAAAGGCTGCCGGCGCTGCAAAGCGTGCAACCAAAAAGACCTCTGACACTGCCACCGCAGTTGCCAAGAAGGCCGCTCCCCAGAAGGCTGTTGTCAAAGTGCAGTACGATGGCAAGGAAGTCGATACCGCTTCCGTGGTCGCAGAAGCCAAGGCTATTTTCAAGGCTGAGGTCGGCCGTGTGGCAGTCAAGACCTGTGAGATCTATCTGAAGCCCGAGGAGAACGCTGCTTATTACGTCATTAACAACTCCTTCAGCGGCAAGATCGAACTCTAATTACATACGGTTCTTCCAAGAGAATCTTTTTTGACCAAACGGGTGAGCGCTCTTATTTCGGGACGTTGCATCGGAAGCCGTGAAAGAGGATCCGTTCGCGGCCTTCCAGGCATTGGGAGATGGTGGGCGCTGTATAAAATGGAAATCAAAGGCAGAAAAGGGGTGTTGTCCCTCCCTGGTGGCTCTCCCCCCTTTTCTGCACCAGCCGCAGGTTTTCAAAATCTGCGGCTTTTCCATACCCAAATTTGGGCCTTATTTGAAACATGCCAACGAGGTCCAGTACCGGCGGCGACGCAGAGCCGCTCAGCCCAGAGGGCGGCAAGCGCCAAAAGACGCAATGCACCTTTTCCCGTTGGTCCCATTCATCCCCTTTCGACCAGCTATATCCCGTCTTACAGCACAATCTTTTCATTTTATAGTAGGCAAATCTCTTTTTTTCTGCTATAATAGGTAACGAATCTATCGAGGAAACG
>CAYWAP010000024.1:0-23733 GCA_964456525.1 uncultured Oscillospiraceae bacterium | reverse complement strand
GTAGGCAAATCTCTTTTTTTCTGCTATAATAGGTAACGAATCTATCGAGGAAACGGTAGGGAAGCGCGGCACAATCAGCCCTGTGAAGCGGTCACACCGGCTCTTCCTGTGCCGTCGGCAGAGGGCAGACAGGCGCCGTTCGGAGGGCCTTTTGCGCACTTTTCCCGGCATAAAGGCGCCCACCTGGCCCCTGTTGCGGATGGTTTCCAGAGCAAATCCATTGGAAACGCTGACATGTTTCAAACAAAACTTCATGTGAACCAGAAAGAAAGGTGATGCGAGTGAAAGAACTGGGATTGAAAATACGGGAGGCACTGCTGTCAGCCTTACCGATTACGGTAATCGTTTACATCATGGCCCTTATCCCCTATTTTGACTTTTCCAAGACAGAACTGGTGACGTTTACCATTTCGGCGGTGCTGCTGATCGTGGGAATTGGTCTGTTTAATCTGGGCGCCGATCTGGCGATGACGCCTATGGGAACGCAGGTCGGTTCCGGCCTGTCCAAACAGCGCAAGTTGGGGCTGCTGCTGGTAGTGTGTTTTGTGTTGGGTATGCTCATCACAATTGCCGAGCCAGATCTGCAAGTCCTGGCCAGCCAGGTGCAGGAGGTCATCAACGGAACCGCCCTGGTCTTTGCCGTAGGCGCTGGTGTGGGACTGTTTCTGATGGTTGCCGTGTTGCGCATCGTCTTTAAACGGGAACTGTCCAACATTCTTATGCTCTTTTACATGCTCCTGTTTGCCCTGGCCCTGATTATGGCAGTCCGGGAAAACACAGGTCTCATGGCTCTGGCCTTTGACTCCGGCGGCGTGACTACCGGTCCCATTACGGTGCCCTTTATTATGGCCCTCGGCGTCGGCATCTCCCACGTTTTGGGGGACCGGCGGTCCCAGGAGAACAGCTTCGGCCTGGTGGCCCTATGCTCCATCGGGCCGGTGCTGGCGGTCCTGCTGCTGGGCATTTCTGCCAACAGCGGCCTGACCTACACCATCCCCGATTATCAGGTCAGCGAGGAAATTGTCCTCAGCTTTTTGGAAACCGCCCTGGAGATGACCCAGGATGTCACAGTCGCCTTGGGACTCATCATCGTGTTCTTCCTGATCTGCCAGGTCACATTCCTGAAGCTGCCGGCGAGACGGCTCAAGAAAATCGCGGTGGGCGTCGTCTTCACTTATGTCGGTCTGATTCTGTTTTTGACCGGTGTCAATTTGGGCTTTATGCCCATCGGCTACAAACTGGGGCTGGCACTGGCCAACTTCTCCCCAGTGCTCCTGGTGGTTTTGGGTTTGGTCATCGGCGTGCTGGTGGTTCTGGCAGAGCCGGCCATCCATGTGCTGAACCAGCAGGTGGAAGACGTGACAGAGGGAAGGATTACCAAGCGCTCCATGATTATCGGCCTGTGCCTTGGCGTGGGCGCGGCCATTGGGCTGGCTATGCTGCGGATTGTCTGTGATTTCTCCATTGTCTATTACGTGATTCCGGGCTATTTCCTGTCCCTGGCCCTCTCACTGGTGGTCCCGCCGGTGTACACCGCCATCGCCTTTGACTCCGGCGGTGTGGCCAGCGGTCCGATGACCTCGGGCTTTATCCTGCCCTTTGCCATCGGCGCCTGCGTGGCCCTGCAGGGCGCTGACGCGGTGCTGCAAGACGCCTTTGGCGTGGTGGCTGTGGTGGCCATGACGCCGCTGATTACGATCCAGATGCTGGGCTTTAAGGGCATCGTCTCCGGCCACGTGAGAGAAATTCGCGCGATGCAGCGGATTCTGGATGCCGATGACCAGCAGATTATCAATTTTATGTAAACGGGAGGAGACGCGATGGCGAACAGTATCAATGAATCTGCGATCAAAAAGCTCAAGCTGCTCATCACCGTTGTGGACCGGCCAAAGGCGGAATTCTACGTGGATGTTATCAGCCAGTTTGAGGTCAATATGCAAATGGTTCTCTCCGGAAAGGGGACAGCCAATTCCGAAATCATCGAATTGCTGGGCTTGAATGTGAACAAGGCGGTGATTCTCAGCGTGATCCGGGAGGATCTGACGGACACCATTATGGATTGTCTGGATGAGAAATTTGTCACCATTAAAAAAGGACAGGGCATTGCCTTTGCAATCCCTCTCTCCAGTGTCATCGGTGTAAATCTGTACCAGTTTTTGAGCAACAACCGCCGGAAAAAGGGGGAGTGAACATGACGAACGACAACTACGAAGTGATTTTTGCCATTGTCAATGCAGGTTTTGCGGAGGACGCCATGGAGGTGGCCCGGTCCTGCGGCGCCAGAGGCGGAACGATTCTCAACGCCCGAGGCGTGGCAAGGGAAGAAGCGGCAGCGTTTTTTGGCATCACCGTCCACACGGAAAAGGAAATTGTGATGATTGTCGTCCCCAAGACCATCCGGGACGCCGTGCTGAACGCCCTTTATCATGAAATGGGGATGGCCAGAAAGGCCCAGGGCATTGTGTTCTCCCTGCCGGTGACCGACACCGCCGGTCTGGTGGAAGTGGAAGAGCAGAAAAAGCTCGAGGAAAAACAGTGACAAATGGGCGCCTAAGCGCGCCATATACCACAGATGGTATCAAAAAAGGGTTTGGAGCCCGTGAAAGCTCCAAACCCTTTCTTATTTTGGTGCCCCATCCCCTCGAATGGAAGAACCCTGTCAACCGGCTCAGCCGTCAAAAGGGAACGATGGCCGTTCCAATGGATTGCCACAGGAAACTGGTCAGGAACACGGCCAGCAAAATCCCCCCGGTCTCCCAGACAAAAGTCTTCGTCGGACGGGCCGGGCGCGATTCCGTGCTTGTCACGGCGGACAGCGCACCCAGCAGCACAATGAACACCGGAAACACGATGCAGGTGCGGATGTTGGTAAACGCCTCCACCGAATAGGCAAACACTGCCACCGTGAGCACGGCCGCAAGGGTGTTTTCCTGCGCCGCCTTCATGCCCCTGCGCAGGTTGGAAATCAAAAGCCCCAGCCAGGCAACCAGCCCCACAATGCCGCTGCTCATCAGCTGTTCCAGATATTCATTGTGCGCGGCGTAAAATCCGGAGATGTTGTACTCGATGTCCGCCCAGTCGGTCTGATGAACCATAATCAACGTATGCGTGGAGGCAGCGCCCCAACCAAACAGCTTATATATGAAGTCCCCTCCGGCAAAAATACGAAATAGAGCGATCCAGCAGGCCCCCCGATGAGTGCCCCAGTCCTCGTTGAATTGGAGGTACTTCGCCGCTCCCGTCAGCTGGACATCGGCATATACGGTGGAGGCCAAAACCACCCCGATCAGCAGCACCACCACCACCCCGACACAGAGGACTCTCCCCGCGAGATACAGCGGCTTGGGGCTATGGCCGCTGTGCCAGCGGCGCAGCAGCAGGAACAGGAGAACGGACAGCGCCCACCCCGGAAGGGCCAGCGCCGGTTTTCCAGCGCCGCTGATCAGGGGCAGATTCTGATCGGTCGGCCAGATGTTGGTCAGCCCAACCCCGATCAGCGATGCGCACCAGAACGCCGCCCCCAGGAGCGCGAGACGCTCCAGTACTTTGGTATCAAACCGCCTCAGGCAAATACACCCCGCCAACAGCCCCAGGGCGCCCAACAGATAGCCGTCCGCATTGAAGAGCATCATGCCCCAAAATCCAAAGAACGCACATCCCCACGTCAGCCAATTTTGGGGCGACGAGAGGGGCCGTTTGGAAAACAGGAATCCCCCGACGGCCACGGAAAGCCACATCGTCAGCAGAAACCCCACAAAGTTCATCTGCCCGATGGTGGTAAAGTAAACCCCCCGTTGGGATGCAATGAGCATACTGGTGACGCCCAGGGGATCCCACCCGTATTGGTTCACGATTCCCAACAAATTCGCCAGCAGCCCTGCAATGAGAAAGAGCCCCACTGCGCAGCGAACCATTTGCCGGTCTACCCCGTGCTTGAGCATCAGATAGATGGCCAGACAGGCGAGCATGAAGATCGTGCCCATATAATAGCTATTGCTTCCCCACAGACTGTTCTCACCGCCCGTGGACAGCAGTTGGGAGAGAATCAAGCTGCCGCCCAGAACCAGCGCCCAGACGGTGGTCGAATCCCGCTGCCACCGGCGCAGCCCCTTCGCCTTTGGCAGCCCGGCCAGATAGACCACACCGCCCAGAACCACAATTCCGGCAAATGCGGCGCATTTGTACTCTTCCATGTCAAAATAGGTGTCCATTTTCAGCACAAAGAGCGTGAGAATGCCGTACAGGATATAACCTGCGCCCCAGCGGGACAGCTGCGTGTTCAATTTCATATCTGTTCTCCCCTTCGTATATCGAGTATTTTTCCGGTCATGCTGCATCCGTCCTCAGAGAAAGAAAGACTGGAACAGACAAAAGAGCAGGGCCGCCAGCCACAGGGCACTGCCAACACGAAACAGCAGGCGGTCCGTCTTCCCTCCCGTGTGGCACAGCCCGAGGCAAAGCCCCTCCCGCAGCGGGTACAGCAGGGCGACCTGCCGGTAATTCAAAAGATCCAGCACAATATGGGACAGCATGGCAACGGAAAATGCGTCTGCCAGCGGCGGCGCTGCCTGCTGAAAAATGGCCGTGAAAACCACCCAACAGGGCAGGGAGTGCAGCAGGGTTCGGTGGGGCAGCTGCATGCCGGCGGCGCAGAGCAGCAGGAAGACGCCCCCGCCGCAGAGCGCCTTCCACAGCATCACCTGACGCTGGAGCAGGGCGAGGATCTCCACCCGAAACACCTGTTCCATCAGCACGCAGGCCCCCACGGACATAGCGACAAGGACTAAAATCCTGGTGAGTTCTCTGCGGGCTCTGGAGGCGCTGGCGTCCATGTCGCAAATGGCGGAGCCAACTGCCGCAGCGCCTATGCACAGCGTGATCTCCCGTAAGCCGTCAGGCTGCAAAAGCGCGAGTGCCGCCGTCTCTCCCAGCACCAAATGGGTTTTTCCCGTCATATTCTACACACACTCCAAAAAGGGGACGTCTTCCGGAAACTGCGAATCAGGATTTCCCCGTTTCCCCAGTCCATCCCCTGTCAATCTCTTTTTATGACCGCCACGGCCTGCGCCGTAGCGAAACACTTCTTCCGCCGCTGCATTTCCAGCCGCGCCGGTGTCCGTTCTTGGCAAGTCATGTTACATACTAATACAGATGAAAACCCCCTGTCAAGGCAGGAAAATGCAGATTTTCGCCCTCTTTTTCCGTTTCTCGCTGGAAATATTCCCTGGAACCCCAACCGATTCAGCTGGTTTACCGCTCCGAAGCCACCTTCTTCCCCTCCCCCACCTTTCCATCTGATGCGGAAAAACAAAACCCCGGAGGCGGCAGAACAAGGGTGCTCTTCCGCTCCGGGGTTGCCTTTCTGGATGTGTTACAGTTGGATCATCATCAGATATGCGTCTTCATAGGTTCCATCGCTGTATTTCATGGCCCGCTTTCGCGTGCCATACCGCTGAAATCCCATGCTCTCGTACAGCGCGATGGCCGTCTCATTGCCCGCCATCACTTCCAGCTCTGCCTGTTCATAGCCGCATTCCCTGGCCTGTTTGAGAAGCTCCAAACACATTTGCCGCCCCAATCCCAGGCCGCAATAGGTTTGATAGAGTGCAATGGAAATCTCACAGCGGTGCCGGTATCGCTTCCACGGCCCCAGGGACGAAAGGGAGCCATTTCCGGCGTGTTTCCCCTCCACGGTGGCGATGAGCAGCAAATCACGCCTGCTGTCCAACTGCGCCTGAATATACTGCTGCTCCTGCTCCAGCGTGATGGCAGCTTCCTCCGGCTCCCGGAGCAAAAAGCGAGTCTCCGCGTAAATGGACTTCATATAGGCCACCAGGGCGGCGCTGTCCTCTGCCGCCGCGTTGCGAAGGATCGCCCTGCGGCCATCTTTCATCGGAATCTGTTTCTCCAAGTACTTCATGGGTATCCCTCACTTCTCTGTTTGATCTGTGCAAAGGGGAATTGATGGAACCCGTCTCCCGTGTCCGATGGGGCTTCACATCTTTATGCCGTCTCGGCGGCGCACTGCATCCCATTGGCGTCAATGGTGTAATCCCCGTCCAAAATCAGATCCGCAATTTTCACAAGGGTATATCCCTGACTTTGCAGCGTCTCAATGATGTCGGGAAGCGCCTCCGGCGTGTTCTCCGCAGCGTTGTGGAAGAGGACAATGCTGCCCCCCTTGACCCTCGTCAGCACCCGCTCGGTAATTTCACTGGCCGTGAGCCCTTGCCAGTCCAGGGAGTCCACGTCCCACTGGATGGGTTCCACGCCCAGGGAGCGAATGGTCTCGATCACGTTGTCATCATACGCGCCATAGGGACAGCGGAGGAGTGTGGGCCGAACCCCCGTCACCGCCTCGATTTTGTCGTTACAGCTCTCAATTTCTTCTATGATTTTCTCTGTGCTGCACTGCGTCAGATCCGGATGGGTGTTGGAGTGATTCATGATGTCATGGCCCGCGTCAAACAGGGCTTTCACCGATTCCGGGTATTTGTCCACCCAATCGCCCACCACAAAGAAGGTGGCCGGAACATCGTATTCCGCCAGAATGTCGATCAGCAGCTGTGTGTCCTCATTGCCCCATGCGGCGTCAAAGGAGATGGCAATCCGTTTTTCGTCCTCTGGATCCTCCACGGAATAGATCGGCAGCTGCCGCTGTACGGCAGCCGCCCCGATGGCCTCCGGATGGCTCACCACCCAGAACATGACGGCGGCAAGGCACAAACAGCCGGCCGTCGTCCACCACTGTTTGCGAATGACAAAAATTTTCATACACATTCCTCCCGTTCCTGTCCCATTGTATGAGTCAGGACAAGATCTGTATGAAAACTTCTGTCAGGCTCCCCGGAATGAAGCCATCTGCACACTCAGCGCCGCTGATAGATGCAAAAACAAAACCGCAGCCCCCCGCTCTCCTGCCAGAGGGACCGCTCCCGGAGGCGCCAGTCCGGCGCGGCGTCCAGATTTTCCAAAAAATGATCGGCCGGACGGACGGCATCTACCTGCGTCACATAGGCTTCCCGGCAGTGCGGCAGAAACAGGCGGTAGATCTGCGCCCCGCCGATGACCCAGACCTCTTCCTCCCGGGCCGCCCGGACGAGAACCTCTTCCGGGTTTGGAACGGTCACGACGTTTTCGTATGTGATGTCCTTTTGACGGCTCAGCAGCAGGTGTTTTCGCCCCGGCAGCGGCTTTCCGCCGGGGAAGGACTCCAGCGTCTTCCGCCCCAAAATGACCGTTTTGCCCATGGTGTGGGCCTTAAACCAGGCCATATCCTCCGGCAGGTGGAACAGCAGCTCCTGCCCCAGACCCAGCCCCCAATGCCGGTCCACAGAGGCAATCAGCTTCAACATGGCCGTGATGGCAGCTCATTTAGCAGCTGCTGAATGGTCTTGTGCAGAACCGGATGAACCAGCCCCGGGGCCAGCTCCGCCATGGGGACCAGAACAAAGTCCCGGTTTGCCATATCGATGTGGGGAATGATCAGATCCGGCTCCTCTAAGCAGCATGCGTCGTAGAACAAAATGTCCAGATCCAGCGTCCGCGGCCCCCAGTGAACCTTGCGCTCCCGGTGGGCCTCCTGCTCCAGCCTGTGGAGCAGGTCCAGCAGCTCATGGGGCGTCAGCAGGGTTTCCACCTCTGCCACTCCATTGAGAAAGTCCGCCTGCTCCACACCGCCATAGGGGGCGGTGGTGATCAGATGGGACAGTCGCTTTACCCGGCAGTCCGGATGGGCGTCCAGATGCTCCATGGCGGTGCGGATTTGCCGCTCCCGCTCCCCCATGTTGGAGCCCAGGGCGACAAACACCCGGTGCCAGCCCCGGCGGATTTTCACGGACACGCTCTCAAAGGGCAGCCCAATGGGCGCCTCCGGCTTGCGAATTTCCAGCTCCAGAGCGCGCACAGAGGGAAACCGGAGCAGGATTTCCCGGGCCGTGTGCTCAGCGGCGGCCTCTAACAGCTTCCAGGTGTGATCTTTCCAATAATCGGTAATAAAGTGGCAGACTTCCCCGTAATTCGTTGTCAACTCCAGCCCATCCGTTTTGCCCGCGGGGCGGGTGTCCCCATAGAGGAGGGCATTGACAAAAAAGTGCTGCCCATTGCGCGTTTCCTCTGGATAAACGCCGTGGTTGGCGTACACATCTAAGCCATCAATTCGAATCTCGTCCATCATCTACACCTTTTGTATCCATACCGAATGGCCTCCGCCATGCGAATGGCCCGAACATTTTCCTCCACATCGTGAACCCGAACCAGCATACACCCTTTCATCACCGCGATGACAGAGGTGGCAAGGGTGCCCTCCAGACGCTGGTCTGCGGGCAAATCCAACGTCCGGCCGATCACCGATTTACGGCTGGCCCCCAGCAGCACCGGCTGCCCCAGCTGGCCCAGCTCCTCCAGACGGTCCATTACCTCCAGATTGTGCTCATAGGTCTTGCCAAACCCCACACCGGGGTCCAGAATGATTTGATCCCGGCGGATGCCCGCTTCCTCGGCCAATTGCAAGGTTTTTCGCAGATCTTCCAGCAAATCCACCATGAAAATCCCGTAATCCGGCTGTTCCCGGTTGTGCATCAGGCAGCAGGGGATGCCCGCCCCGGCAATAACCGCTCCCATATCGGGGTCTGCCTTCAGCCCCCAGACATCGTTCACCATGTCCGCCCCGGCCGCGATGCCCGCCCTGGCCACAGCGCTCTTATAGGTATCCAGGGAAACCGGCACGTCAAAACGGGCCTTCACCGCTTCGATCACAGGGACAACCCGGTCGATCTCCTCCTGGTCGGACAGCCGCGTATAGCCGGGACGGGTGGATTCCCCGCCGATGTCCACAATATCCACGCCCTGGGCCAGCATATCCTCCACATGGCGCAGCGCCCGATCTCCGTCGTTCCACTGTCCGCCGTCGGAAAAAGAGTCCGGGGTCACATTCAAAATACCCATGACATAGGTCTTTTCGGCGGTTTGAAACTCCCGATTGCCAATCCGCATCCCATTCACACCTCTTTCCAGCGTCTTTTTTTCATCGCTCCAGCCGGAGATTTTGCTTTTCCTCCGGCCAATTGCACAGGGCGCGGGCCTGACAGGCATAGCAGGGACGGCTGCGCTTATCGGCCCGGCAGATCAGTTCCGCCAATCGATTTCCCCCATGGCCTCCGCTGCGGTGAGCGGAAATGGCCCCCAGAATCTCCCTTCGTTCCGCCTCGCAAAAGCCGCATTCGATCAGAATCGGCTCCGCCAGCTTTACGCTGGCGAGATCATGGGGGGTGCCGTTCCGGTACTGCTCCCCCCGGGCAATGTCATGGAGCAGGGCGGCTGCATAAATCAGCCGCGCCGGGATACCCGCCCCCTCCTCCAAATCGTAAAGGTAGGCCAGACGGGCCACCGCCAGCAGATGCTCCAAGCCGTGGCGGCAGAAGGGGCGGTCGCGCTCCAGCTCTTCCAACTCCTCCAAAGCCTTCCGAAAGGCCGGATGCTTCAGGATTTCATTGACCTGTTCCACTGCTTCGCACCATCCCTTCCAAATCTCTGCATTTGCCAGACATTATACTTGACATCGGATGGCCCGTCAACTGCCCATCCGCACAGACGCCCACAGAAAAAAGCCCGCCAGAGAAGGCAGGCCTTTTCCCCATGTATCTTTACTTCACTTCCGCATCGTGATAGCCATAGTCACGCTCAATATCGCTGATCATCTCCACCCGGCGGTGATGGCGGCCGCCCAGAGGCTCGGCATCGAAAAAGATGTCCACCAGCATTTTTGCCAGCTCCACGCCGACAACCCGCTCGCCCATGGCGATGATCTGGCACTCATTGTGCTCACGGATCATCTTTGCGGTGTATGCGTCCGAACAGACACCCGCCCGAATGCCGGGAACTTTGTTGGCCGCCAGAGAGATGCCCACGCCGGTGCCGCAAACCAGAACGCCCATCTCCACCTCTCCGCGGCGAATGGCTTCCGCCACGGCCCGGCCCGCAATGGGGTAGTCCATCTTTTCCTCGGGACTGTATGCGCCGTAATCCACGCACTCATACCCTTTTCCCTTGAGGTGTTCGATCAGAGCCGCCTTCAAGGCGATGGCTGCGTGATCACTGCCGAAACCGATTTTCATAAACTGGAATCTCCTTTACATTTGAACTGCCTGCACGCTCGGGCCTGTTCGCCCACAGGGAACCTCAGCCTGATCCGTGAGGCCGCAAAGGATGCCTCTGGCCCTCTCAGCAGCCAGCCGGGAGGCCGTTTGCAAGGAAAGCTCCCCGGTACACATCCTTCGCTATTTGACTATTTTATTATACTCCCTTTTCCACGATATGTAAACCAGATTTACAAGGTTCTCTTTCAAATCTTTGCCCGCCATTTTCTCTTTGCCCCTTGACAATGTTTCCGGATGCTGTATGATGATATTATGAGAAAACGATTTCACATTTTTTAGAAAGAGGGATCCCATATGTATGACATCACCGCATTGGGCGAACTGCTGATTGACTTCGCGCCCGTTTCCACCGATTCGGATGGCTACCCCACCATGGCCGCCCACCCCGGCGGCGCACCCGCAAATTTCCTGGCCGCTGCCAACAAACTGGGGGCCAACGTCGCGTTCCTGGGAAAGGTTGGCGACGATGCCTTTGGCAAACTTCTCATCCGCACCTGTCAGGACGCCGGTATCGAAACCCGCGGCCTTTTGGTGGACGGCAACGCCTTCACAACGTTGGCGTTTGTCACTTTGGACGAAACCGGCGACCGGGAATTTTCCTTCGCCCGCAAACCCGGCGCGGATACACAGCTCACCTTTGAGGAGCTGGATTTGAGTCTGATTGACGCGTGTACGGCCTTTCACTTCGGCACCCTGTCCCTGACCGGCGAGCCTGCCCGCACCTGCACCCAGAAGGCCGTCGCCTACGCCAAGAGCAAGGGCAAGCTCATTTCCTTCGACCCCAACCTCCGGGAACCTCTTTGGGACAATCTGGATCAGGCCAGAGAGCAGATTCTCTGGGGGCTGCGGCAGGCAGATATCGTCAAAATCTCCGACAATGAGGTGGAGTTTGTCTTTGGCTGTTCCCCGGAAGAGGGCGCACAGAAACTGATCCGTGAATTCGGCGTCAAGCTGGTCTTTGCCACTCTGGGGCCGGACGGCGCCTATTTCTGCAATCCCAAGTGCTCCGGCACCGCCGGCAAGCTGACCACCCCGGTCAAAATCGTGGACACCACCGGCGCCGGCGATATTTGCGGCGGCACCGCCCTGCGGGAAGTTCTCCGCTCCGGCGCCGCCCCCGAAGCGCTGGATGAGGCGGCTCTGACGAATATTGTCCGGCTGGCCTGTGCCACCGCCACCTTGTCTGCCACCCGTTTTGGCGGCATTTCCAGCGTCCCCACCCGTGAGGAGGTTCTGGAACTGCTCTCCAAGCAGTAATTTCCCAAGCCGCTTCCCCCTGCGGTCCCTTCCGGGGCGCAGCGGGTTGCCCCTCTGCCCTGACTAAAGGAGTGAATGGAACCATGAAAGTCCCCGCCGAATTTCAGGCTCGTCTGGACCGGCACTACGACGAGCTGAAATGGCTGTACTATGAGCTGTATGAATCGATTCCCAACCGGGATGAGATGTTTCAGGATTTGCTGGATAAGCTGGTGTATTACTACCGCTTTCGCAACGTTGCCCTCAAATCGCTGGACCGTTCCCGGGAAGCCAATCCCGACTGGTATCGAGGCAATGACCTGATCGGCATGTGCCTGTATGTCAAGCCCTTTGCCGGCAATCTGACGGGCGTTCAGTCCAAGCTGGATTACATACAGGAGTGCGGCGTCAACTATCTGCACCTGATGCCTTTGCTGGACACTGTGGACGGCCGCAGCGACGGCGGCTATGCAGTGGCCAACTTCCACAAGGTCAAGCCGGAACTGGGCACCATGAAGGATCTGGAGGCGTTGACGGCCGACTGCCATGCCCGCGGCATTTCCTGCTGTCTGGATTTCGTCATGAACCATACCAGCGAGGATCACGAGTGGGCCAAGCGCGCACGCGCCGGTGAAAAGGAGTATCAGGACCGTTACTTCTTTTACGACAACTGGGACATTCCCAACGAGTACGAAAAGCATGTCCCCCAGGTCTTCCCCACCACCGCGCCCGGAAACTTCACCTGGCTGGAGGACTGCGGGAAAATTGTCCTGACCTCCTTTTATCCATACCAGTGGGATCTGGACTATCACAACCCCGTCGTCTTCAATGAGATGGCCGCCAACATGCTGTTTCTCGCCAACAAGGGCATTGACATCATCCGCATCGATGCCGTCCCCTACATCTGGAAACAGCTGGGCACCGACTGCCGCAACTTGCCCCAGGTTCACACCATTGTCCGCATGTACCGCATGATCTGTGAGATCGTCTGCCCCGGCACCCTGCTGCTGGGAGAGGTCGTCATGGCGCCGGAAAAGCTGGCCCCCTACTTCGGCCCGGTGGACAAGCCGGAGTGCCATATGCTCTACAACGCCACCACGATGTGTACCATGTGGTCCACCGTCGCCACCCGGGATACCCGGCTGCTCCGCCACCAGATGGATCAGGTCAACAACCTTCCAAAGGAGTATCAGTTCCTGAATTATGTCCGCTGCCATGACGACATCGGATGGGGACTGGACTTCCCCTGGCTGGCCTGGAACCTTGGCCAGCAGGAGGTTCCCCACAAGAAGTATCTCAACGACTTCTTTACCAACCGGATTCCCTCCTATTCCCGCGGCGAGCTCTACAATGACGATCCCCGTCTGGGCGACGCCCGTCTGTGCGGCACCACCGCCTCCCTGACCGGCATCGAGGCCGCTGAGGCCCAGAAGAGCCCGGAGGCGCTGGAGCTGGCGATCCGGCACGATTTGATGCTCCACGCCTTCCTGTTTGGCCAATCCGGCCTGCCCATCCTGTACGCAGGCGACGAGATCGGCCAGCTGAACGACTACACCTATCATCAGGACCCCCAGAAGTGGGATGACAGCCGCTACATCCATCGCGGCGACTTCCAGTGGGATGAGGCGGAGCTTCGCACGGACCCCGCCACCCGCCAGGGCAGGCTCTTCCAGGGCATTTGCAAGCTGGAGGCCATCCGCCGCGCCAACGACATCTTTAAGAGCGCCGCCGATGTCTGGACGTTCTGGGCCGGGCACCAGTCCCTGCTGGGCATCAAGCGCGCATATCAGGGGAAAATTCTGACCATGGTCTACAATTTCTCCGAGTTTTCCCACACCGCCAACTTGGAAGCATACGGTGAGCACACCGACCTTTTGAAAGGTGAAAAGCTGACCATCACCGGCGAGTGGAATTTGCCCCCTTACGGATTTATATGGCTGCTCTACGAGGGCTAAAATCCAGATTCTCACCGCCTGTGTGCGTAAGCCCTTGAAAACGGGGTTTTGTTCCACCAATTTGACTGCCAACCAAATGGCTCCCCTTCCTCCGGTTTCCCAGCCGGAGGAATTTTTTGTCCGGGGGTATCTGCTGCCCACAGGGTCTTAGATGGTGGGGCAACCGCCCGGCCGCCGAAGCGGTCCCCCCGGCAGGCCGGCCGTTCCCCCGGGTGGGAAATAATATAAGATGGGCTGCGGAGCAATAATGGCTGCGGACTTTGGGAAGGAATAGTACCAGCCCTTGCCTCCGCGCCCGTCCCCGCACCCGGAGCGGGGTGCAGAATCGGAAGCGGCGCAAAGAGTTTGAAAGCAGTTGCTTTTTGGACGGTTCAATGGTATAGTAGAAGTAATTTTATAAGGGCTGATCTCGTGCATTTTAGTTTCCGATACAGCCTGGAAAGAGCTGCACTTTTATGAACTTATTCCAGCATGAACACAAATCCGAAACACCTGTCCGAACCGAAGGTCCGGAGCCTGCTATCAGCGTCAACGACGTTTACCTGAGCTACCGCAGCATTGCCACGCTGAAAAAGCGCTCCAAAGGCGAAGCCAGGGAGCGGAAAAAGAAACTTCCCGGCCGGATTGAGCACTTCGAGGCGTTACACGGCGTCTCCTTTGAGGTCGCCAAGGGCGAAATCGTCGGTCTGATTGGCCGCAACGGCAGCGGCAAATCCACCATGCTTCGCCTGCTGGCCGGTATCTTTGAGGCCGACCGGGGTTCCGTTGACCTCCACGGGCACACCGTCTCCCTGTTGGCGCTGGGGGTGGGCTTTAATAAACAGCTTTCCGGCAGGGATAATATCTATTTGTCCGGCCTGCTAATGGGCTTCTCCAAAAAGGAGATTGACGGGCAGCTGGAGGAGATCATTGCCTTTTCCGAGCTTGGCAAGTTCATTGAAAAGCCGGTGAGCACCTACTCCAGCGGCATGCAATCCAAATTGGGCTTTGCCATCACCGCCATCTTAAAGGCAGACATCATTCTCGTGGACGAGGTCCTCTCCGTGGGCGACTCCCACTTTAAGAAGAAGAGCTTTCGCAAAATGAAAGAGCTGATTTCCGACAAGGACCGCACCGTTATCATTGTCTCCCACAGCACCTCCACCATTCGCGATATCTGCGAAAAGGTCGTCTGGCTGCACGATGGCGACATCAAGATGATCGGCCCCACGGACGACGTCATCGACCTCTATGAGGAGTTCATGGAGCAATATTAATTGGCGCAACAATGCACAGCGCACCATGCATCCGGCCTTCCCTGCCTGCCGCGCAGAGGGACGCCGGAGCCGGCACATACAGGTGCACACTGCATGGCTGCCTGTGCATTGTCGTCTTCCACGGCTGGCAGCGCCCCCCCGTTTTACCCCTTTCTTCGACAAAAAATGATACAATATCCAAGACATTTTCCAATATAGTCCACTCCTGCCTGTTCGGGGAGGTTCTTTTATGAGCGAAACCATCCAATCCTTTTTTTCCAGTCTGGGCAGTTTTTTCCAGACCCTTTTGGAAAACGAATCCTTCACCGGCATCTTTGGCGATGCCGCAGCGGTTGTATTCCGCTTTTTACTGCCCCTGTTGGCCATCCTGATTGTCGTGCGCTGCGGGCGCAGCCTGATGCAGGACCATCTGGAGACGGAGACCTGGGGCCATCTGGTGCTTGCCAACGGCGAACATCTCCCCCTCAACCACTGGGAAAATCTGGTGGGGCGCATCCGCCGGGCCGATGTTCGGCTCAATTACCGAACCGTGTCCCGTTCCCACGCCGTACTCAGCCGCAACGCAAAGGGCGAGTGGTTCCTCTATCCCCTGCTGAGCAAAAACGGCGTCTTTGTCAACGGCGTCCCTGTGACGGAAAAGACGGAGCTGCACCCACAGGATTTCATCCGCTTTGCCGATATTGAGACCAATTTTCTTCCCTCCACCGCAGCGGAAGAACGCGCACAGGCTGCCAGACGCACCCGTCCCGGCAAAGTGTTTTCCCCCTTTGTGACGCTGCTGCTGGTCACCCTGTTTCAGGCCATACTGGTCTTTCTGCTCCTTCGCACCAGTGAATCGGAATATATTCAGTCGATTTTCGCGAGTTTTGGCATTCTCTGCGGCGCCATGTGGATCCTGTACACCATTTACCGCATCTTCCAGCGCACCGGATTTGAACTGGAGACCCTGGCCTTTTTCCTGACCTCACTGTGTCTATTGGTGACCGCTGAGTCACAGCCCTCCACCCTTTACAAGCAGGCGTTTTGCATTGTGGTGGGCATCGTGCTGTTTTTCAGCCTCTCCCTGGCCCTGCGCAGTCTGGAGTTCATCGAAAAACTGCGCTGGCCGCTGGCCATCGGCTCTATGCTGCTGCTGGCCTTCAACGTGCTTTTTGGCACCCAGCTTTTCGGCGCCAAGAACTGGGTTTCCATCGGCCCCATCTCCTTCCAGCCCTCCGAATTTGTGAAGATCGTCTTTGTGCTGGTGGGCGCCGCCACCCTGGACAAGCTCTTTGAGCGGAAAAATCTGGCTATGAGCCTGCTCTTTTCGGTCTTCTGCATGGGCTGTCTGGGCTTGATGAGCGACTTTGGCGCGGCGCTGATCTTCTTCATCGCCTTTATGGCCATCACCTTCCTTCGCAGCGGCGACCTGGCCTCGATCCTGTTTATGCTGGGCGCTGCGGTTTCCGGCGTCTTTATCATCCTTCGATATAAGTCCTACATTTTAGCCCGCTTCACCGTTTACCGCCACGTCTGGGAAGATCCCAGCGGCTACGGCTATCAACAGACCCGGACGCTGTCCGCCCTGGCGAGCGGCGGTCTCTTCGGACGGGGGGTGGGTTCCGGCTGGCTGCTGAACATCGGCGCGGCGGACACCGATCTGGTCTTTGGCGTTTTGGCCGAGGAGTTGGGGCTTCTGATCGCCCTGTGTGCCGTCATCTCCATTGTGCTCCTGGCACTGTTTGCCGTCCGGGAGACCGTCATCGCCCGCAGCTCCTTTTATACCATCGCCGCCTGCTCCACCGCCATGCTCTTTGTGGTGCAGACCATGCTGAATGTCTTCGGCTCCACCGATTTGCTGCCCCTCACCGGCGTCACATTGCCCTTCGTCTCCTGCGGCGGCAGCAGCATGATCTCCTGCTGGACCCTGCTGGCCTTTATCAAGGCGGCAGACACCCGCCAAAATGCCGCCCTCGCGGTCTCACTGCCCAAGAAGGAGCGGCGCGGAAAGGACGGGGAAGAGCAGCCCTCCCAACCTGCGCGCTGGGACACCATCAAGGGCTTCCAGATTCCTCCCCAGCGCCCTGAGGACGGCGGCAGCGACCGGGACGCCACCTTTATCCACCGCCCCACCGATCCCCCGATTCCTCCTTCGGACGCGACCAGGCCCATTCCCACTGCCGTTGCTGCCCCGCCAGAGGATTTCCCCGATTTGGACCCGGATCAGCTGGGGCAGACGGATACCCCTTCCGACGCGGACGACTGGCAGTCCTACTTCCAGTGGGATGACAAGTGGGTGGATGAAAAGGAGGATCCCAAATGAAGCAATTAAAGTACAGAACGGGCTTTGTCCTGCTATTTGTTCTCCTGCTGTGCGTCGGCCTGGTGTATCTGTTTGGCTCTTACCTTGTGGACGGCGCCTCCTGGGCCTCCTTCCGCGCCAACACCCATGTCTACACCGACGGCACCCTCACCTCCGGCGGCATCTACGATCGGAACGGCGTCGTCCTGTACGACTGCTCCACCGCAAGCTACAACGACGACCAGTCCATCCGCATTGCCACCCTTCACGCGGTGGGAGACGACTCAGGGAACATCGCCACCGGCGCAAAAACCATTTTTGCCGACTATCTGGTGGGCTTTAACGCCATTTTCGGCACCAGCGGCACGGGAAACCAGGTCTATCTGACCATTGATGCCGAGCTGAACGAAATCGCTTACAACGCCCTGGACGGCAAGAGCGGCACAGTCGCCGTCTACAATTACGAGACCGGTGAGATTCTGTGCATGGTCTCCTCCCCATCTTTTGACCCCACAGACACCGAGCTGGTCAGCGCCATCACCAACGGCGAGGTTGACGGCTATGACGGCGCGTTTATGAACCGCTTTCTCTCCAGCACATATACCCCTGGCTCCATCTTCAAGCTGGTCACTGCCGCAGCAGCCATCGAGACGCTGGGGGACATGGATGATTTCACCTATACCTGTGACGGCGCCAAAGAGTACTCCGGCACGGATGACACCATCACCTGTCCCACCGTCCACGGCACTTTGACCTTCGACTCCGCCCTCTGGAACTCCTGCAACGGGGCTTTTGCCACCATTGCCAACGAGGTGGGCAGCGAGACCCTGCAAAGCTATGCCGAGAAGGCCGGACTGCTCTCCAGCGTCTCGATTTCAGGCGTCAGCACCGCCGCGGGCAGCTTTTCCACCACCTCCAGCACGCTGGATGAGGGGTGGTCCGGCGTCGGCCAGTACAATGACCTGGTGAACCCGGCTGCCGAGCTGGTTCTGATGGGCTGCATCGCCAATGGCGGCACCGCCGCAACCCCCCGCCTGCTCAGCGCCGTAAAGAGCAGTTTTCTCAATCTCGACGCCGCCCAGGTGAGCACCGAGACCTCCTCCATCGACTGGTCCAGTTCCACCTGTGAAACCCTGAAAACCATGATGCGCAACAACGTTTTGCAGTCCTATGGACAGGATATGTTTGGCGATCTGTCTGTCTGCGCCAAATCCGGCACGGCGGAAGTGGGCGACAGCTCCCAGCCCAACGCATGGTTTGTGGGCTTTATTGACAGCACAGAGTACCCCTATGCTTTTGTTGCCGTGGTGGAAAACGGCGGCTCCGGGGCGACCGTTGCGGGCAGCATCATCGCCACTGTGCTGGAGGCGGCCTGCCAGTAACCATCCCAAGGAGGAAATCCCTTTGAAACAACACTATCAACTCATTGCTTTGGACATGGACGGCACCCTTTTGAACAGCCGCAAGGAAATCACGCCCCGGACACAGGACGCCATCCGCCGGGCCTTTTCCGCCGGAAAGGATGTGGTTCTCTGCACCGGGCGCAGCACGGCAGAACTGGTCGAATATATGAAGATGTTTCCGGAAATGCGCTATGCCATCTGCTCCAGCGGCGCCTATATCTATGATATTCAAGAGCAACAGTACCGCGACCGCCATTGTCTGGACTGGGAAATCGTGGAGACCATCTTCCAAATCGCGGAAAACAAGGATATTTTCCCCCAGATTTTCATGAACAGCAAGCCCTATCTCTTTCGCGGCAAACTGGACGAGATGGGGAAGTACCATATCGAGCAGTATGAGGAGAGCTTCCGGGCCTGGGGAGAGCTGTGTGAAAACCCCTATGCCTTTTGCCGCCGGCAGCGCGGCGACATTGTGAAAGTCAACCTCTACCACACAAGCCCTCAGGACCGGCAGGCAACCCGCCGGGCGCTGGACGGTCTGCCGCTGGTCTTCGCCAACGCGGAGCTGACCGGGCTGGAGCTGTCCCCCGCCGGGGTGGACAAGGGTGTGGGCCTTCAGGCCCTGTGTACCCGTTTGCATCTCCCCCTTTCCCAGGTAATATCTGTGGGAGACAGCGATAACGACCTCCCCTCCCTGCGGCGGGCGGGCCTGTCCATAGCTATGGGCAACGCCCGGGACGCCGTAAAAGAGATCTGCGACGTGACGGTAGCGGATTGTGACCACGACGGTGTGGCCGAGGCAATTGACCGCTATCTGCTCGGCGGGGAACCGGTTGGCTGCGCCAAGCAGTAAGCTGACATATGAAGAAAAAAACTGCCCGGAAATGGCTTTCCGGGCAGAAATTTTTTACAGTTTTGGCGTGCGGTAGGTCATCTCGTGACGTTTGGGGCCGGTGGAAACCATGGTGATGGGAACCCCGATCTGAGACTCCAGAAAATCAACATACTTTTTCGCGTTTTCAGGCAGCGCCTGGTAATCGGTCGTGCCGCGAATGTCGCTCTTCCAGCCGGGCAGCGTGGTAAAGACGGGCTTTGCACGCGTTAAGATTCCAGTGGTCGGGAACGTGGTGGTCACCTCGCCATCAATCTCATAGCCGGTACAGACCTGAATCGTATCCAGATACCCCAGCACATCCAGGCAGGTCAGCGCCACCTGGGTTGCCCCCTGCACCATGCAGCCGTAGCGGGTGGCCACAGCGTCAAACCATCCCACACGGCGGGGACGGCCCGTGGTGGCGCCAAATTCGCCCTTGTCACCGCCCCGGCGGCGCAGCTCGTCCCCTTCCTCGCCCAGCAGCTCGGAGATAAACGGCTCGCTCTTTGAGCCAACACAGGAGGAGTATGCCTTGGTAACGGCGATCACGTCCTCATAGGCGGTGGGCGGCACGCAGGCCCCGACCGTGCCGAAGCCGGCCAGGGTGTGGCTGGAAGTGGTCATGGGGAAAATGCCCAGATCCGGGTCCTTCATGGAGCCCAACTGGCCCTCCAGCAGGATGGACTTCCCTTCCCGGAGCGCCTGATGCACAAATCCCACGGCGTCGCCGACGTAGGGACGAATCTGCTCCCGGCAGCTCATCAGCTCATCAAACAGCTCCTGCACATCCAGCTCCGGCTTGTGGTAGAGATAGCGGAACATGATGTTCTTGCGCTCCACCGCGCCGGTCAGGCGCTGAAGAAGGCGCGTCTCGTCAAACAGGTCACAGACCTGAATGCCCGTCTTTGCGTACTTGTCCGAGTAGAAGGGCGCAATGCCGGATTTGGTGGAGCCAAACGCCCGGCCGCCCAGACGCTCTTCCTCATAGGCGTCCTGCAAGACGTGATAGGGCATCAGCAGCTGCGCCCGCTCGGAGACAATCAGGTGCGGGGCGGGAACCCCCTGATCGGTGATGGACTTCAGCTCGGAGATGAGCTTTTTGATATCCAATGCAACACCGTTGCCAATGATATTGGTGACATGAGAGCAAAAGGAACCAGAAGGCAGGATATGCAAGGCAAACCTGCCGTAATCATTGATAATAGTGTGGCCTGCGTTGGCACCGCCCTGGAAACGGATCACGACATCCGACTTCTCCGCCAGCAGATCCGTAATTTTTCCTTTTCCTTCATCTCCCCAGTTGGCGCCTACGATTGCTTTGACCATGACAGTACATTCTCCTTTGTTTCCCGGCATCCTGCCCGGGTGAAAAACATTTGCAAACGATTTAAAGCGTTTTCACTAAAGCAAAACGCAAGTATATTATAGGGAAAACAGGGTTAGATTGCAAGGGCAACGGGAAAATTTATGTCTTTCTTTTTGTGGGAAAGCCGGTGATGAGGTCCCAGCACTCTGTCAATTGAGACGAAACGGGAGGAAGGGACTCCCGAAACAGCCGGCATTCCGGCGTCATTTCCAGCAGATGGTTCTCTTTTTCCGTGTGGACGGTCAGCTCAAGCTGCCAGGGCGCAAAGGGCTTGGAACTCTCTCGGGCCGCCGCGCAGCTGGCCGCCGCCTGCTTGAAGAGCCGGGTTCGGCCATAGTGAAGAAAGCGTTCCCGGATGTGGCGGCAGTAACGGTTCATCCGCCGCATGGGTCCGGCCTCCAGCGCGGACAGCTCTGGAATGCGGCAGGTGAGCTGTAGGACTTCCTCTCCCTGGGCGGACAGCGTCTCCTGCACAGAAATTTCCTTAATCTGGCAAATGATCTCCATTGAAACCCCTCCCGGCAAGCGTGGAATAATTTATTTTATGAGGAAAGGGAAAAAACGTGAATTTGCTGTTTACTTTCATACTTTAGGATGTTAAAATATGGACGCAAACACTTCGCGGAAAGGGGCAACAGGAAGGATGTCTAAGGTAATGGGAAAAGCGCCAAGCCTGGCGCTTTATCGAACGATTTTGCAGCTGAAGGACGAAGAAGAATGCTACCGCTTTTTCCAAGACCTGTGTACGGTTTCGGAGCTGCGCGCCATGGAGCAGCGTTATGATGTGGCGGTATTATTGCAGCAGGGAATGATCTACAACGATATTCTGGAAAAAACCGGCGCCAGCAGCGCCACCATCAGCCGGGTCAACCGGTCCCTACACTATGGGAACGGCGGCTACGAACAGGTATTCAAGCGGATTTTAGACCAAGAGGACGGAGATGCATCCGAGAAATGAGCGCATATGAAGGGCTTGCCCGTTATTATGACGGGCTGACCGCCGATGTGGATTACCGTCAGTGGCTGAACTGGTATGAGCTCTGGTTTGCCCGCAGCGCGGTGCCGGTGAAAATTGTGCTGGATGTGGCCTGCGGCACCGGCACGCTGACCTGTATGCTGGCGGAGCGGGGCTACTCCATGATTGGAACCGATCTCTCCTACGCCATGTTGTCTGAGGCCATGGAAAAGGCCCAGAACCTGACATGCGAACGGCCGCTGTTCCTCCATCAGCCCATGGATCAGCTGGACATGTTCGGCACGGTGGACGCCTGCGTCTCCAGTCTGGACAGCATCAACTATGTCACCGATCAGGAGATCCTGCGGAGGGCCTTTCAGAAGATTCACTGTTTTCTGATGCCCGGCGGCTGGTTTTTATTTGACGTCATTGCACCGGAATGGCTGAAGAAACTGGATGGCCAGGTCTTTGTGGACGAAAATCCGGACGTGTTCTGCGTTTGGCGCGCCGCTTTTGATGAGGCCCGGCAGGTGCTGACCTACGGCATGGATCTCTTTGAACGGGAGGACGAGGTCTGGTATCGGGAGCAGGAAGAACATCAGGAGCGGGCGTGGCAGCTGGAAACCCTTTCTGCCTTGTTGAAGGACTGCGGGTTTGACGAGGTTTCCATGTACGGCAACATGGAACTGCGCTCCCCCACCGAGGCGGACCATCGCATCTGCTTTGTCTGCCGGAATGGCGAGGGCGGTCAGTTGCCGGGGCAGATGCAAAACGACCAGGACTTGTTTGAACACGGGAACTGCGACCAATGACGGGAAAAATCTGAGAATCCGTGTTCCACGGGATAACCATTTGAATGAATGACATGGCCTGCCCTAAGCGGCGGGCCGTGCCTGTCTGTTTGGAGGAATTTTAGTATGGCAGATCAAATCGTGCGTGTGATTACATCGGACGGCGCCGTGATGGCGGCGGCGATCACCGGCCGGGAAATGGTGGAACAGGCCCAGAAGATTCATGGAACCTCTTCTGTGGCGACGGCCGCCCTGGGCCGCGCCCTCCTGGCCACCTCCATGATGGCCAACCAGCTGAAAAGCGCGGACAATTCCATCACCGTCCAGATTCGCGGCGACGGCCCGCTGGGAATGATTACCTGCGTCGGAGATGCCGACGGCTATGTCCGCGGCACTGTGGGCAATCCCAGGTTATTGCTGCCGGCGCAGGAGGACGGCAAGCTGGATGTAGGGGGCGCTGTGGGCCATGAGGGCAGCCTGACGGTCATCAAAGACCTGGGGATGAAGGAGCCCTATGTCGGCTCTGTGCCGCTGATCAGCGGGGAAATCGCGGAGGACATCACCGCCTATTATGCCACCAGTGAGCAGCTGCCAACCGCCTGTGCGCTGGGCGTTTTGGTAGATTCCCGGGATCAGCACGTCTATGCGGCGGGGGGCTTTCTCATTCAGATGCTGCCCGGCGCGGACGACGCCAGCATTGACAAGGTGGAGCGCGGGATTGAGGCCATCGGCTATGTCACCAGACGTTTTGAAGAGGGAATGACGCCGCTGGACCTGGTCAAAGAAGTCCTCTCCGAATTCCAGGTGGAAGTTCTGGAGACGGTGGACGTGGGATACCGCTGCACGTGCAGCCGGGAGCGCTTTTATCAGGCCATTGGCTCTCTGGGGAAGGATGAGGTCATGGCCATGGCGAACGAACAGCATGGAGCGGAAATTTGCTGCCGTTTTTGTAACCGAACCTATTTTTTCAGTGAAGAAGATCTGAAAAATATCGCCGCAAAGTTATAAAAGAAAAATTTGGCAACAGACGAAAAAAAAGGTTGACAAACAGGGCTTGAATGCGTATAATATCCCTTGTTGAGAGCGTGTGCGGCGAATCAACAGGGGAGCATAGCTCAGCTGGCTAGAGCACCTGCCTTACAAGCAGGGGGTCACAGGTTCGAGCCCTGTTGTTCCCACCATATTTCTGTTTTCTTTTGTGGCCCGGTAGTTCAGTTGGTTAGAACGCCAGCCTGTCACGCTGGAGGTCGACGGTTCGAGCCCGTTCCGGGTCGCCACTTTTTGAAATTTATATGTATCATCTTCGGATGTTTACATATATTTGCCTCTGTAGCTCAGTTGGTAGAGCAGGGGACTGAAAATCCCCGTGTCATTGGTTCGATTCCGATCGGAGGCACCATTTTATGCGGGAGTAGCTCATCTGGTAGAGCGCCACCTTGCCAAGGTGGAGGTAGCGAGT
>CAYWAP010000023.1:0-27797 GCA_964456525.1 uncultured Oscillospiraceae bacterium | reverse complement strand
TTCCCATACGTGCTGAATCCGTTCATCTGTTATGAATATGGGGGCTTGTTATTCGATGGACAGGACGGTGTAATCTTCCGCCTCCACAGCCTGTTTCAGCTGGTCGTCCGCCACATGGCCGCTCAGGGTGACCGTGGCAGTGCCGTCCAGGTGGCTGGCCCGGGCAGACTGGACGCCGTCCAGAGCTTCCAGAGCCTTCTGAACACGGCCCTCACAGTGGGGGCACATCATGCCCTCAATGCGCAGGGTTTTCACGGCGGGGGGCGTGGGAGCCGGAGAGGTTGCAGCTGTTGGGGTGCGCCGTCTCCGTTTGTGGTCGTGGCTGGTGTCGCGCAGCTTGAAGAAGTTCAGACGCAGCGCGTTGGACACGACGCAAAAGCTGGACAAACTCATGGCGGCGGCGGCAAACATCGGGTTCAGCCGCCAGCCCAGAGGGACGATCAGGCATCCGGCGGCCAGGGGGATGCCGATGACGTTGTAGAAAAAGGCCCAGAACAGGTTTTCGTGGATGTTGCGCAGCGTGGCGCGGCTCAGCCGGATGGCGGCGGGCACGTCGCTCAGACGGCTCTTCATGAGAACCAGATCGGCGGCGTCTATGGCCACGTCGGTGCCCGCGCCGATGGCAATGCCGATGTGGGCGCGGGTGAGCGCCGGCGCGTCGTTGATGCCGTCGCCGACCATGGCGACCTTTCCTTTTTCTGACAAGGCGCGGATGACGCTCTCTTTGCCGTCCGGCAGGACGCCTGCGATGACCTCGTCCACACCGGCCTGATTGCCGATGGCCTTTGCCGTGCGCTCATTGTCGCCGGTGAGCATGACCACATGGATGCCCATGTTCTGCAATTCCCGGATTGCCTGGGGGCTGTCCGGCTTGATCACGTCGGCCACGGCGATGATGCCGGCCAGTTTGCCGTCGCAGGAGAAGAACAGGGGCGTTTTGCCCTCGTTGGACAAGCGATCCCCCTGAGCCTCCATGGCGGCGGGGATGGGGGCTTGTTCGCGAATCAGCTTTATATTGCCGCCAAACAGGGTGCTTCCCTGCCAGAGGGCGGTCAGGCCGCTGCCGGTGAGGGCCTGAAACTGGGACACGGGCTCGGCGGACAGATTTCGCTCTTCCCCGGCCTTCAAAATTGCCCGGGCCAGGGGGTGCTCGCTCTTTTGTTCCAGGGCATAGGCCAGACGGAGCAAGGTTTCCTGGGAAAAGCCCTCGGCCGGAATCAGATCGGTGACGGTTGGCTCGCCCGAGGTGATGGTTCCCGTCTTGTCCAGCGCGATAATGTCAATTTTACCGGTTTCCTCCAGGGAGGAGGCCGTTTTGAACAAAATGCCGTTTTTGGCCCCCAGCCCGTTGCCCACCATAATGGCCACCGGCGTGGCCAGTCCCAGCGCGCAGGGGCAGCTGATCACCAGCACCGAGATCCCCCGGGCCAGAGCAAAGGCAATGCCCTCGCCCACCAGCAGCCAGACAATCACCGTGACCACTGCGATGGCGATGACCACTGGGACAAATACGCCGGAAACCCGGTCGGCAATTTTGGCAATGGGCGCTTTGGTGGCGGCGGCGTCGCTGACCATCTGAATGATCTGGGAGAGGGTGGTATCTTCCCCAACCCGGGTGGCCTGACATTTCAGGAAACCGGACTGATTCAAAGTGGCTCCAGAGACGGAGTCCCCCGGGGCTTTGTCCACAGGCAGGCTCTCGCCGGTGAGGGCGGATTCATTGACAGCGCTGGTGCCCTCCAGCACTACGCCGTCTACCGGGACATTTTCGCCGGGGCGGACGACGAACAGATCCCCCTCTTTCACCTGTTCAATGGAAACGGTGACCTCCGCGCCGTCTCGAAGAACGGTGGCGGTCTTAGGGGCCAGCTGCATCAGACGCTTCAGCGCGTCGGTGGTTTTGCCCTTGGAGCGGGCCTCCAACAGCTTGCCCACGGTGATAAGGGCCAAAATCATGGCGGCGGACTCAAAGTAGAACTCGTCCATATACTCCATGACGGCGTCCATATCGCCTGCCATCTGGGCGCCGGTCATGGCAAACAGCGCATAGGTACTCCAGAGGAACGAGGCCGAAGCGCCCAGCGCCACCAATGTGTCCATGTTGGGGGCGCGGTGCCACAGGCTCTTGAAGCCGCTGATGAAAAACTTCTGGTTGATGACCATAACGGCGATGGCAAGCAGCATCTGAACCAGACCGATGGCGACGTGGTTGTCCTCCAGCCAGGCGGGCAGGGGCCACCCCCACATCATGTGGCCCATGGAGACATACATCAGCAGGAGCAGGAAACCCACCGAGGCAATCAGCCGGCGGCGGAGTACGGGGGTTTCCCGATCTTTCAGGCTGTCTTCCGGGGCGGCGCCGGTTCGGGCTGATGCGCCGCCGCCCTTTGGGGCGGCGCCATAGCCTGCGGCTTCCACGGCGGCAATGATGGCCTCTGCTGTCGCGGTTCCCTCAACGCCCATGGAGTTTGTCAGAAGGTTGACGGAACAGGCAGTGACGCCGGGGACGCCGGAGACGGCTTTTTCCACCCGGGTGCTGCAGGCGGCACAGCTCATGCCGGTGACGGTATATTGGTCCATTCATCAGACCTCCTTGTGTTCAACGTGCGAGACCTTGTAGCCCAGGTTTTCCACGGCAGCGCGGAGCTTGCCATCGGAGACTGGACGATCCAGGGAGACGGCGGCGCGTTTCGTTTTCCAGTTCACCTCTGCCGCCACGCCGTCCATGCGGTTGAGGGCGTTGGCGACGCGGTTCTGGCAGTTTTCGCAGTGCATGCCCTCCACAGTCAAAACGACTTTGCCGATTGTTTCACCGGAGAGGGATTTGTCCACGGCCTGCACCTTGTCCGGGCCGCTGCCGCAGCAGCCGCCTTCGCCCTTGAAGTGCCCCAGGCCGCTGCGAATGGCGAGGAGGACAATCACGGCAAGAATAACGATAATGATAACGGTACCCATCATCAGGTTCCCCCTTTCATGACTGAAATATATACCCCCTAGGGGTATTTTAATTATATACTTGTGCAGACAGAGTGTCAAGCGTCAACTGGACGGGGAAATCAAAAAGACCCGGACACGGAAATTGTGTCCGGATCATAGGGCAAAAGTGCCGGGAAAGGCGGCTTATACCGACCAGACGCAGGCCTGCCAGGGGCTGAGGGACAAAACGGACTTCCACTCCGGCTCGGCGAAGTTGCCCATCACCCATTCCGGGCGGGCGCAGGCAATTTCCCCGGGCAGGGAGAAGGTCTGACTCTGTCCGCTCAGGTTGCAGACGATCAACAGCTTGACGCCGTCCAGCTCTCTGGTGTAGGCGTAAATCGCCGGATCCTCCGGCGCCAAAAGGCGGTATTTGCCGTAAACAATGACCTGGGACCACTTGCTGCTTCGGCGCAGACGGATCAGGGACTGATAGTAGTGAAACACGGAGTCCGGGTCGGCCAGCTGGGCCTGGGCGTTGATGGTGGTGTAGTTGGGGTTCACCATAATCCAGGGAGTTCCGGTGGTAAAGCCTGCGTTTGCGCAGCTGTTCCACTGCATGGGGGTGCGGGCGTTGTCCCGGCTCTTGTAGGCGATGCACGCCAGCAGCTCCTCGGGCTGGCGCAACCCGGCTTCGGTCAGTTCATGATAGGCGTTTATGCTCTCCAGATCCCGATAGTTCTCAATGGGGCCAAAGGGGCAGTTGGTCATGCCCAGCTCCTCCCCCTGATAGACGTAGGGGGTGCCCTGCATCATGTGGAGGGCGGTGGCAATGCACTTGGCGGAAGCGGGGGAGTTGTCCCCCAACCGGGAGACAATGCGGGGCTGGTCGTGGTTGCAAAGGAACAGGGAGTTCCAGGCCGCGCCGTCCAGCTCGGTCTGCCATTTGGCCAGATTGGCCTTCCACGCCGGGAGGGGGATCCGATTCGTGCTCCACTTGTCCACCGGGCCGCTGTCCATGTCCACGTGTTCAAACTGAAAGACCATATTCAGTTCCGTGCCCTGGGCGTTGGCGTACCGCCGGGCCTCCTCCACGGTGACCCCCGCGCACTCTCCCACTGTCATCAGGTCATAGCGGGAGAGCACCTGGCGGTTCATCTCCTGCAAATATTCATGGACGTGGGGGCCGTTGCAGGTGACGGAACAGCTCCCATACAGCCCGCCATAAGTAGGGGCGTCCGGCAGCCCTTCCGGCTTGGAGATCATGGAGATGACGTCCATCCGAAATCCGTCGATCCCCTTTTCACACCACCAGGTCATCATCTTGTACACTGCGTCCCTCACCCTGGGGTTCTCCCAGTTCAGGTCGGGCTGCTTTTTGGAAAAGCAGTGGAGATAGTACATCTGCGTGGTTTCATCCCACTGCCACGCCGGGCCGGAGAAGCAGCTGCCCCAGTTGTTGGGCGGGTTTCCGTCCTTCCCCTCCCGCCAGATGTAGAAATCCCGCTTGTCGTTGTCCCGGGAGCTGCGGCTTTCGATAAACCAGGGGTGCTCATCCGACGTGTGGTTGACCACCAAATCCATGACGATTTTGATTCCCCGGGCGTGGGCGGCGGCCAGCAGCCGGTCAAAATCCTCCATGGAGCCGAATTCTTCCATAATGTTCTGATAATCGGAAATGTCATAGCCGTTGTCGTCATTGGGCGAACGGTAGACCGGGCTCAGCCAGATCACGTTGATTCCCAGTTCCTTCAGGTAATCCAGCTTGGATTGAATCCCGGGCAGATCGCCGATGCCGTCGCCGTTGGAATCACAGAAGGAGCGGGGATAGACCTGATAGACAACGCTTTCCTTCCACCATGTTCGTTTCATAGAGCAGCCTCCTACAGTTGCGTAATGGTGCCAGCTGCACCGGGGCCGGCCGATGCGCTGTGTTATGCCTGTATGATACCACCAAAAGGAGCCAGAGTACAATGAAAAAACGGCCCGCCGCCGGCAAGTTTGGAAAAATCCAACTTCGCCAGCGGGGGCCGTGAACCTCTGCCGGTATGCCTCCGGAGCAGGGAATTAAGCCGAACAGGAGGCCGCTTTTAACTGGGGGAAGATCATCGTTTGGTAGGCCGTCCCATATTTGGAGAAGGACGTTTTGTAGATGTGTTCCTCGGATAGTACATGCGTCATCCAAAGGGGAATGCCTCCGGAGCATTTGATCTCCATCAGCACCGTGCCTTCCGGCAGGATGGGGGTGCCGTATACCTCGGACTCCAGGGAGAGATCTTCCTGACGGCACAAAATCGTGTCATCAAAGGTGACGCGAAAATCGGAGTGATCTTTGGAATAAAATGCCTCCCGCTCATAGGAGAGGAAAACCGCCGGGTGCAGTTCCTCATAATAATCCAGAAAATAGTCGATTTCTTCTGAAATCTGGGAGGACGTGGGGCAGTGACGCCCCTGGCACACCCATTCCATCGCCTTTTTCTCGGGAAGGGAAATGCGGCGTTTATACACAACATGGTTGTATTTCTTCTTCAGTTCGACGAAAACCGTGCTGTCCGAATCCGCACGGCTGTAACTGCGGACGCGCAGTTTCTCCTTGTATGTGGGTTTTTCGATGGAATGGCGGATCAGGCGGTAGCTGTCCGTGTCAAAATAAAGGTTGCGGATGGTGGTGCGGCCGAATTCATCCAAGGCCATATACGGCTCCATTGCCTCCAGGATTTTTTCTTTTTGCCCTTGTGTGAGCATGTATTTTAACTCATAGCGTTTGAATACGGTTTGATATGCCATGGGGATGAGCCTCCTTTTTTACCTGCCATGACTATAACGCAAGAACCCTAATTGAACCTTAAAAAAATCCCAAATAGTCAAAATTTATGAATTTGGCGCGCCTCCCGGGGGAAGCCCCTCCTCTCCCGGCGGGCGGCCATCGATTCTGGGCGGCGGGCAGGCGGAATGATCGAAACCCCTCGATAAAAATAGCGGTGATTCTTTTTCTGCTGCATCTGGTCTGATCTCCGGTTGTGTTGCCAAACAGTCTATGATACAATAACGGAAATAAAACGGTTTACTGCGGGCGACAGGATGCCCGTAGACGGATACAGAAATCAATCATCTATGGAAAGGAGAACCTATGCGCATCATCAACATGGAAGAAGGCCCCATCGGCCTGTGCTTTGGCGTGACGGAGGAAAACCGGCTGGTCCTGCTCGCGGTGACGAAGGGGGAGACGCAGGGGCAGCCCCTCGAGCAACTGGAGGACCCCGCCGTACAGGACCGCCTTCGGGAATACGCGCCGGTGGAGGCAACCATCACGGGAGAGAACTGCCCGGAAAACCGGATGGGAGACCAGCTCATCCACAGCTCCCTTGGGGTAAAACTGCAATACGCCGGCCATGAAAGGCGGCAGACAGAGGACGGGGCGGAGCACATCTTTTCGTTAAAAGATGAGGAGACGGGGATGGCAGCCCGGCTGCATTACCAGTTTTACACAGATTTGAGGGTAATATCCAGTTACACAGAGGTGGAAAACCAGGGGACGCAGACGCAGGGGCTTGAGGCGGTTACATCCTTTTCCCTGCACGGGCTGGAACGGGGCGGCAATCGGCCCTATGAGGAGCGCTTCCGCCTGCACCTGGTACACAACGGCTGGCAAAAGGAGCTGCAGTGGCACGCCTATTCCCTCTCCGAGCTGGGGCTGACGGCCTCCCAGAAGCCGGGGCGGTACAACAGCACCAAGTTTATCTCTGTGACCAATACGGGGGCCTGGTCCACGAAGCAGTATTTGCCCCTGGGAATTTTGGAGGATGAGGAAACCGGAAACTATCTGGCCTGGCAGATCGAGCACAACGGCTCCTGGCACTGGGAGATTGGAGAGTATGCGGGCCAGCTGTACCTGAAGGCGATGGGGCCGACAGAGCCCTATGCGCACTGGTATCAGGAGTTAAAGCCGGGAGAAACCTTTGTGAGCGTGCCGGTGGCCGTGGCCTACGGCGGCGGAAGGGCGGACAGGGCGGTGTGCGACCTGACCGCATACCGCAGGCGCATCCGCCGGAAAAATGAGGACAACCGGAAACTGCCGGTGATTTTCAACGATTATATGAACTGCCTGTATGGAAACCCGACCACGGAGAGGGAGCTTCCGCTCATCGACATCGCGGCGGCCTGCGGCTGTGAGTACTACTGCATTGATGCCGGCTGGTACAGCGCCGGGGAGTGGTGGAGCAATGTGGGAGAATGGCTGCCCTCTGAGGAGCGGTTCCCCAAAACCGGGGCCTTCCCTGAGGGGCTGAAGTCCCTGCTCGCCTACATCCGGGAAAAGGGCATGACGCCCGGCCTCTGGATAGAGCTGGAGGTGATGGGGCTAAACTGCCCGCTGGCAAAAGAGAAACCTGACGAATGGTTTTTCATGCGCCATGGAAAACGTGTCCGGGAAAAGTCCCGGTATCAGCTGGACTACCGCAATCCCCAGGTGCGCGCATTTGCCACGGACGTGATCCGCCGGCTGGTGGAGGACTATGGCGTGGGGTATATCAAGATGGACTATAACATCGAACCGGGGATCGGGACAGATCAGCACGCGGACAGTCCGGGGGACGGCCTGCTGGCGCATCAGCGGGCCTATCTGTCCTGGCTGGATGGCATTTTTGCGAAATATCCGGATCTGGTGATCGAAAACTGCGGCAGCGGCGGCATGCGCATGGACTACGCCATGCTGCGCCGGCACAGCATCCAGTCCACCAGCGACATGGAGGACTATCGGATGTACGCCACCATTGCGGTGAATTCACCCCTGGCCCTGACGCCGGAGCAGGCAGCGGTCTGGTCCTATCCGCTGAACCCGGGGGATGTGGAGGAGACCATTTTCAACATGGTGAACGTGCTGCTTTTGCGCATCCACCAGAGCGGCCATCTCTTTCGGCTGGGCGGGGCCTGCCAGGAGCTCATCCGGGAGGCCATTTCCTGGTATCAGGCCACGAGAGAGGACCGCAGAGAGGCCCTGCCCTTCTGGCCCCTGGGGTTTGGCACCTATTATGACAGGTGGACGGCGCTGGGAATGCGGGGAAGGGAAAAGAGCTATCTTGCCGTATGGCGCAGGGGCGGGGAGAGCCCGTGCTGCCCTCTCCCGCTGCCGGCATACCGTGGAAAGGATATTCAGGTGTACTGCGCCTATCCGGCGGGCAGGCCGGTGGATTTTGTCTGGGATGGGCAGCGAGCGGAGCTGACCGTCACCTTCCCGGAGCCGTTCATGGCCCGGCTGTTTGAGATCACGGAGTGAGCCGGGAGATGTCCTCGTGAAACGCGGTCGGGAATCGAAATGATTCCGCCCGTGGTTCATCGATGAACAAGATCTAAATACGCCAAAGAGAAAACAGGGGGAAGCCGCCGCAGTCAGGACGACTTCCCCCAAATATTTTGTTTGCTCCATACAACGTTCATCATTTTCATGGGAGGATGCCACGTTATCGCAGGGCATCCTTCATGGATTTGACGTACTCGCCGATATACCTGGGCGCATCTTTGCCGTGCCGCTCAAGGAGCTTGATAATGGCGGAGCCGACGATGGCGCCGTCCGAGATTGCCGCCATTTTCTTTGCCTGCTCGGGGGTGGAAATTCCAAAGCCGATCGCGCAGGGAATGTCGGTGTTCTGCCGGACAAGGTCTACGATGGAGACAAGGTCGGTCTTGATTTCGCTCCGCATCCCGGTGACGCCAAGGCTGGAGACGATGTACAAAAAGCCCTCTGCCTCCTTGGCAATCATGGCAATGCGGTTTTCCGAGGTGGGGGCAATGAGTGAGATCAGGTCAACGCCATACTCCTTGCACAGCGGGTGAAATTCCTCCTTTTCCTCAAAGGGGAGGTCGGGCAGAATCAGGCCGTCAATTCCAATGTCCCGACAGGTGGAGATAAACCGCTTAGCGCCATAGGAAAATACCACATTGGCATAGGTCATAAAGACCATCGGCGTGGCGATGTCCCGCCGCAGCTCCCGGACAAAGGCGAAGATCTGATCGGTGGTGATGCCGCCCTTCAAGGCCCTCAGGTTGGCGCCCTGGATGACGGGGCCTTCGGCTGTGGGGTCGGAGAAGGGGATCCCAAGCTCGATCAAATCCGCCCCGTTTTCCACGGCTGCGCGGACGGCTGCGGCGGTCGTCTCCAAATCCGGATCGCCGCAGGTGATAAAGGCGAGAAACGCCTTTCCCTGTTCAAAGGCCCTTCTGATGTTACTCATCGATATCCTCCCCTCTGTAGCGGGCAATGGCGGCGCAGTCCTTGTCGCCCCTGCCGGAAATGGTGATGACGAGAAGGCTGTCCCGGCCCATTGCCGGTGCGATCTTCCGGGCGTGTGCAACTGCGTGGGCGGATTCGATCGCCGGAATAATCCCTTCCGTCCTGGCCAGATATTCAAAGGCGTCCACCGCCTCTGCGTCGGTGACGGGCACATACTCTGCCCGGCCGGTGTCATGCAGGTGGGCGTGTTCCGGGCCGATGCCGGGATAGTCCAGTCCAGCGGAGATGGAGTAGACGGGGGCGATCTGACCGTCCTGGTTCTGGCAGAAATAAGACTTCATGCCGTGGAAAATGCCCAGCCTTCCGGTGGCGATGGTCGCCGCCGTTTCAAAGGTGTCAATCCCTCTGCCCGCCGCCTCACATCCGATGAGCCTGACGCCCTCGTCCGGGATGAAGTGGTAGAAGCTGCCAATGGCGTTGGAGCCTCCCCCCACGCAGGCAATGACCGCATCGGGGAGCCGGCCCTCTTTTTCCAGAATCTGTTCCCGAATTTCCCTGGAGATCACGGACTGAAAGTCCCGGACGATGGTCGGGAAGGGGTGGGGCCCCATGACCGAACCAAGACAATAGTGTGTGTCGCTGATCCGGGAAGACCACTCGCGCATCGCCTCGGACACGGCATCCTTGAGGGTGGCGGTTCCCGTCTCGACCGGGACGACCTGCGCCCCCAGCAATCGCATGCGGTATACATTGAGAGCCTGACGGATGGTGTCCTCCTTCCCCATAAAGACCACGCATTCCATCCCCATCAGTGCCGCGGCGGTTGCCGTGGCGACCCCGTGTTGACCGGCGCCCGTCTCGGCGATCAGTCTGGTTTTCCCCATCTTTTTCGCCAGCAGGGCCTGACCGAGAACATTGTTGATCTTGTGCGCCCCGGTGTGGTTCAAATCCTCCCGTTTCAGGTAGATCTTCGCGCCCCCCAGATCTTTCGTCATCTTCTCCGCGTAGTAGAGCCGTGACGGCCTGCCCGCGTATTCATTGAAAAGGGTGGCCAGCTCCCGTTGAAAGGACGGATCCTTCTGATAGTAGAGATAGGCTTCTTCCAGCTCGATCACCGCATTCATCAGGGTTTCGGGAATGTATTGACCGCCGTGAATGCCAAAGCGTCCGTTGGGATTCGTCATAGTCGACCTTCCTTTCTGACAGAGGCAACAAACGCTGCCATTTTTGCCTGATCTTTTACGCCGCCGGTTTCAATTCCGGAACTGACATCCACCGCATAAGGGTTCAGCTGCTTCACCGCCTGTGCCACATTGTCGGGGGTCAGTCCGCCAGCGAGAAAATAGGGACGGCTCAGGTGCTGCACCCAGCTCCAATTAAACACCGTTCCGGTGCCTGCGCCGGAATCCAGCAAAACATGGTCGGCGCTGCTGCACTCCACATGGGCAAGATCGTCCATCGTTTTGAGCTGGAACGCCTGGATGATTGGCCGGCTGGTGAGCCGCCGCAGCTGGCGGATATACGCCTCGTCCTCGCTGCCGTGCAGCTGGGCCATGTCAATGATGCCCTCGTTTAAATATTTGGCGACGGTTTCGGGTTCCTCGTTTACAAACACACCCACCGCCCGGATGCGGGGGTCCAGCAGCTCCCTCCATTGGGCCGCCCTCTCCGGCGAGACATACCGGCGGCTTTTGGGGGCAAACACAAAGCCGATATAGTCGGGCAGGAGCTGGTTGACCGTTTCGATGTCACAGGTTCGGGATAGCCCGCAAAGTTTGATCTTTGTCATCATACACCTCGCAGTTCGCGGAGCTTTGCCTTTTTATCCTCCGCACGCATGAGCGTTTCGCCAATCAGTACGCCGTCTGCACCGATGGAGCGGAGCTTTGCCACGTCTTCGGCGTTGCGCACGCCGCTTTCCGAGATAAACAGCACCTCCCGGGGAATCCGCTCCCGGAGCCTGTGGCTGTTGCTGGGGTCCACAGAAAAATTGTTCAGGTTGCGGTTGTTGACCCCGACCAGGCGCGCTCCGGCCTTTAGCGCTGTGGCGGCTTCCTGTTCGTCGTGAACCTCCACCAACGCGGACAGCCCCAATGCCTCACACAGGGAGAGGTAGTCCCGGATCTGTCCTTCGCTCAGGATGGCGCAGATGAGCAGCACGGCAGATGCGCCGAGAACCTTTGCCTCGTAGATCATATATTCATCCACCGTAAAGTCCTTGCGCAGGCACGGAATGGAGACGGCCTGTGCGATTTCCCGCAGATATTCGTCGCTGCCCAGAAACCACTTTGGCTCGGTCAGGACGGAGATGCAGTCGGCGCCGGCGGCCTCATATTCCCGTGCAATCTGCACATAGGGAAAATCGGGGGCGATCATGCCCTTGGAGGGGGATGCTTTTTTACACTCGCAGATAAAGGAGATGCCGGGTTTTTTCAGAGCCGTTTCAAAGGCAAAGGTTCCTTTGGGGAGGGCGCATGCCTGCCGCCGGAGTTCCTGGAGCGGGGTTTTCTGTTTGGCTGTGGCCACTCTCTCTTTGGCGTAATCGGCCAGCTGGTCTAATATGGTCATGGTTCGGCCTCCGTGGAAGTTCAGGGTTCGTTGCTGACTTCTATGAATTTGTTCAGGGTTGCCAGGGCTTTGCGGGAGTCAATGATGTCTGCGGCAAGGGCGACGCCCTCTTTCATGCTCCCGGCTTTCCCGCCGATATAAAGGGACGCCCCGGCATTCATCAGGACTGCGTCTCGCTTGGGGCCCTTTTCGCCGTTCAGAATGGCCAGGGTGATGTTGGCGTTTTCCCTCGGCGTGCCGCCTTTCAAATCGGCCTTTGTACAGCGCCGGAAGCCGAAGTCCTCCGGCGTGATCACGGTATGTCTGAACCAGCCGTCCTGAATCTCGCAGATGGTGGTGGGGGCGCTCATGGAAATTTCGTCCAGCTTATCCTGGCCATAGACCACCATGCCCCGTTTGACCCCCAGGTTAATGAGCACCTGGGCCAGCGGCCCGACCAGGTATTCATCATACACGCCGAGGAGCTGCATGGACGGTGTGCCGGGGTTGGTCAGCGGCCCGAGAATGTTGAATACGGTTCGAAAGCCCAGTTCCTTGCGGATTGCCCCCACATATTTCATCGAGGTGTGGTATTTCTGGGCGAAGAAGAAGCAGATGCCGGCCTCGTTGAGCAGTTTCACACATTTTTCAGGGCTTTGCTGGATGTTGACGCCGAGGGCCTCCAGGCAGTCCGCCGTCCCGCACTGGGAGGAAGCCGCCCGGTTGCCGTGTTTGGCCACCTTCATGCCGCCTGCCGCGGCCACAAGGGCCGACGTGGTGGAGATGTTAAAACTGTGCGCGTTGTCGCCGCCGGTGCCGACGATCTCGAAAAGTTCCATCCCGGTCTCCACCTTCGTGGCGTGGGCGCGCATGGCAGCGGCGCAGCCGGCAATTTCATCGGTGGTCTCGGCTCTCGCGCTTTTGGTGGACAGGGCGGCAAGAAACGCGGCGTTCTGGGTGGCGGAGGTCTCCCCGCTCATGATTTCGTTCATCACGGCATAGGCCTCGTGATAGGTGAGGTCTTTTTTGTTTACGATTTTTTCAATGGCTTCTTTAATCATGATTCAGATCTCCTTTATAAAGTTGTAAAGCATCTGCTTTCCATTGGGCGTCAATATGGATTCCGGGTGAAACTGCACCCCGTAGATGGGATAGGTTCGGTGCTTCACCGCCATGATCTCCTCTTCATCGGTGGTGAGGGCGGTCACTTGCAGACAGGGGGGAAAGCCGTCCCCAGCCACCGCCAGGGAATGATAGCGGGCGACGGGGGCCTGTTCAGGGCAGCCCTGGAACAGCGGGCAGGCGCTGTCAAATCGGACATGGGACTGCTTGCCGTGCATCGGCCGCTTTGCGTAGGTGACGGTTGCCCCGAAGGTCTGGCAGATCGCCTGATGGCCCAGGCAAACCCCCAAAATGGGAATCTCTTTGCCAAGGGTTTTGACAACGTCCATGCACACCCCGGCCCCTTCCGGTCTGCCGGGACCGGGAGAGAGAAGGATTCGATCCGGATTTTGCCCCCGGATTTCTTCCGCCGTCATGGCGTCGTTTCGGATGACCCGAATATCCGGATCGATCTCGCCGACGAGCTGGAAGAGGTTGTAAGAGAAGCTGTCATAATTGTCGATTAGCAGGATCATTCTTCGGCCTCCTTTGCAAGTTCCAGCGCCTTCAGGGAAGATTTTGCCTTGTTCAGACACTCTTCATACTCTTTTTCGGGAATCGAGTCGGCCACAATTCCGGCGCCGCTTCGCACGAATACCCGGCCGTTTTTCTGGTAGACGATGCGGATGGCAATGCAGGTGTCCATATTGCCGGTGAAGTCGATATATCCAATGGCGCCGCCATATATGCCGCGCTTGTTGTTTTCCAGCTCGCCGATCAGCTGGCAGGCGCGAATCTTGGGTGCGCCGGAAAGGGTTCCCGCGGGCAGCACAGCTTCAATGGCATCCAGCGCGTCATAGGGTTCCCGGATCTCGCCGCACACCGTGGAGCCGATGTGCATGACGTGGGAGTACCGCTCCACGGAATGCAGTGTCTCCACCTGCACCGTGCCAAACTTGCTGATCTTGCCCAGGTCGTTTCGCCCCAGATCCACCAGCATATCGTGTTCGGCGAGTTCTTTTTCGTCGGCCAGCAGTTCCCTTTCAAGGGCTTTATCCGCTTCCTCCGTCCGCCCCCTTGGCCTTGTGCCGGCAAGGGGGAAGGTGTGCAGCACACCGTTTTCCAGCTTTACCAACGTCTCAGGCGACGCGCCGGCGACTTCTACATCCGTCCCGGAGAAGTAGAACATATATGGGGAGGGATTGATGGTGCGCAGCATCCGGTAGGTGTTGAGGAGACTGCCCGCAAAGGGGGCGGACAGGCGGTTGGAGAGCACAATCTGGAAGATGTCGCCCTCCCGGATGTAATGCTTGGCCTTTTCCACCATGCCGCAGAACTGCTCTTTCCCGAACAGGGCGGTGACCTCCCCCAGCAGTGTGCCCCCGGGTTCCTGTTTCTTCTTCCCATACCGGATCAGTTCGACCAGCTGCTTCAGCTCCATCGCCGCCTTGTTGTACCCCACCTCAACATCGTCGAGGGGCATGTTGACGATGAGGACGATCTTCTGCCGGAGATGGTCGAAGGCGATGACTTTATCAAAGAGCATTAAGTCAACATCTTTGAATTTCTCGCTGTCCTCCACGCGACATTTGACGGCCGGCTCGCTGTATCCCAGATAATCGTAGGAGAAGTAGCCGACCAGACCGCCCGTGAAGGTGGGAAGGTAATCAAAGCGGGGGCTTTTATAGCCGGATAGAATCTGCCGGAGGTAGTCGGAGGGGCGATCCGTCTTGACCACCAGGGAGCCGATCTTCATCTCCCCGTCCATGCAGGAGATCTCCATTTTCGGATCAAAGCCGAGGAAGGTGTAGCGTCCCCAGGTCTCATTTGCCTGGGCGGATTCCAGCAGATAGCAGTGTGTGGATATATTTTTGAGAATTTTTAAGGTCTCGATCGGCGTGGTAATATCGGAAAGGATTTCACAACTGACCGGCAGCACCTGGTAAAGGTTCGTGGCTGCTATCTCTTTGACCTGGCTTAACGTCGGTGAAATGTTCATCATAAGACCCCCAAAACGAAACAGGCTCCCCTGGCGATCTGCCAAAGGAGCCAAAACAAAACGCCCCTGACAGAAAGCTGCTTCTCTGTCAAGGACGAATAATAGACTTATTATCCGCGGTGCCACCTTGCATTCACGGCGTGACCCGTGCTCTTAGCGGGATACCAGCATATCCCCGGCATATGACGTCTGCCTGCAACGTCGCAGAATACTCTGTGAAACTCACATTTGACTGCGCCCTCCGCGGTCCATTTGACAACTTGTTTCTTACCCGGTTTTCAGCGCCCCAGGCTCTCTGTGAAGGCATCATTGCCGTTATCTCCGCTTCAACGGTTTGAAGTATTAACTTGTCAGGAATTATAGCATAGGCTCCCGCAAATGTCAACCGGTTCATGCCATGAAAATCCAGATTCCATAGGCATATTCTCCTTGTTTGGATGCCTCTTTGCGCGTGGTATTTTTTAAAATGGTTTTTAAAAACTGGATGATAGGAGTTGTTTTCTGAAAATGACCGTGCTATAATTATAGTGAAATACAAAATGGAGCGAAAATACCACTGAAATTTGGAGAAAATGACTACCGTATAGAAATAGAAAGGGAGGTTATCATGGGCCGATTTGAGCATCTTTTCTCACCGATTCAGATTGGCGAGACCGTAGTCAAAAATCGTGTTTTTATGCCGCCGCTGTCGACCAATCTCGCAGATAAAGGGTATGTGACCGACGCGTTGGTGGAACATTACAAAGCGCGCGCCAGAGGTGGAGTGGGTCTGTTTGTCACCGAGGTCGTCACCATCGAGCCGACCTACTGCTATTTACCTGGCGACATGTGTATCTATGACGATTCTTTTATTCCCGGTTGGAAGAAACTTGCCGACGGAGTGCATGAATATGGCGCCAGAATCCTGCCTCAGCTGTTTCACCCCGCTTATATGGCATTCAATCTGCCTGGCACACCGCGTCTGATTGCGCCATCCAGTGTGGGGCCCTACTATGCCAAAGAGGCCCCGCGACCTGTGACGAAGGAGGAGCTGAAGGTCATCATCCGTCAGTTTGGGGAGGCGGCACGCCGCGCCCAGATTGCCGGAACCGACGGCGTCGAAATTCATGCCGCGCATGCGCATGGCCTGCTCGGCGGCTTTCTGAGTCCGCTCTACAACAAGCGCACCGATGAATACGGCGGAGACATCGATCATCGTCTGCGTTTGACGCTGGAAGTTGTGGAAGAAGTGCGCCGTATGTGCGGAAAGAACTTCATCATTGATGTGCGCATCTCCGGCGACGAGTACACCGACGGCGGTTTGAATCTGAATGATATGGTCTACGTGGCCAAACAGCTCGAAAAGGCGGGCATCGATTTTCTGCACGTCTCCGGTGGTACGACCATTATGCGTGGCAGCGCCATTCCCGCCCCTGGCACTCCGATGGGGTCTCACGCCCGTTCGGCCGCCGAAATCAAAAAACACGTTTCCATTCCCGTTGCGACTGTCGGCCGCATCACCGAACCATGGATCGCTGACGAGCTCATTGCAAACGGGCAGACGGACATCTGTATGATCGGTCGCGCCAATCTGTGCGATCCTGAGTTTGCCAACAAGGCAGCTGCCGGAAAGGTGGACGATATTCGTCCCTGCATTGGCTGTCTGCGTTGTCTCAACGGCATTATGTTCGGCAAGCGCGTAGCATGCACCGTCAACCCGTCGTTTGAGCCGGAAAATGAGGAGACACTGAAACCAGCTGATGTCAAAAAGAACGTCCTTGTCATTGGCGGTGGCCCAGCCGGTATGGAGGCCGCTTTTGTGGCGGCTAAGCGCGGCCATCACGTCGTCCTGTGCGAAAAAGAGAGTGAACTGGGCGGTCTGATGCGCATTGCCTCTGTGCCCATTGCCAAACAGGATCTCGCACGTCTGATTCAGTACATGGTGCGCAGGCTTACGCTGGCCGGTGTGGAGGTGCGTCTCAACTGTGCCGTGGACAAGTCCATGCTGGAAGGTGAGTTCAAAGGCTACGAAGTAATCGCCAGCACAGGCGCATCTCCGATTGTACTGCAGGCGTTCACCGGCTTCAAGCAGTGGATGATGGCAGATGATGTTCTGGCGGGCCGCGCGTTCCCCGGGCGCAAAATTGTGGTACTCGGCGGTGGCTCCGTGGGCTGTGAAACGGCTGATTATCTGGCTCCGCTGGTCAATGATCTGCACCCGCGCAACCGTGAGGTAACTGTTTTAGAGATGGCCAACGGTGTGATGCTCGGCGAGTCCGGACCGGGACGCAGTTTGCTGGTTCGCCGTATGATGTCGAAGGGTATTCAGATGATCTGCAACGCCAAAGTGGAACGTGTGAACCACGACGATATCTACTACATAAAGGACGGCGTGGAGCACTGCATTAGCGGTGCCGATACACTGATCTTTGCGGCAGGCTACAAAGCCGGCCCCGCTATGGAGGAGATGCTGAAGGCCGCTGGTGTCACCTATTACATGATTGGCGATGCATCTAAGGTCGGTAACATCAAGGATGCCATCGGTGCCGGATATCAGACTGCAAAAGCGCTGTGAATCCGTCTGTATCTAACTTTCCGGCAGGTTTCAAAACTGCCCTTTCCGGAAGCGTTGTAAATGACAGGTGCCGTTAAACCCATCGTTTCTCCGACGAAGCTCATTCAATAAGCGACAGCCGCTCTGGGTAACAGAGCGGCTCAGCGGGTTGGAAAGTTTCGCGAAAGCTGGCTGTTCAGATTGTAGAGGAAGCCCAGTGCCCGCGGGTACTCATAAGAAAGCCATGATAGGAAAAAGAAACATTTATGTGTTGCTGCCGGTGAGTTGTTGAAACTTTGTGTAGCTCTGTCATGCGATATTGGCGACATATTCCTATGAAGTGGATGCAGACCGCGGGGTGAAACTCCCCGCCTGCAATGATGAAGGGATAAACGCTCATTTTGAAAAGGTAAAGTGCCTTGTGGCAAAACTTCACTAGATAGTAGCACCGGCATGCAAGATCGACATTTTTTATTCCTGAAAGTTAATATGTACCGAAATTTGAAGGACAACGCAAATGTGATCCTTATAAGACTAAATATTCGTTAACTTCTTGGTGATTCGACTGGTACTGAAGAAATATGTGGGAATCATAGGACTGTTCCCCCAGTTGTCGCTCCGCTAATTGAATTGCAAGTGTGGTTGATTCAGGGAGGGTATATTGTGCGCCCTGTGAGGACAAACGGAGCGCCGGCTTATCATCCGAAGCGTGGCCATCGAAAATGTGGAACTGCTGACTGGAGTAGGGAGTCACACAAGCCATGTGTTCTGTCTTCTGTTTTGGAGTAGGAAAAGAGGCGCACTGCCGATTCTGCAAGTGCGCCTCTGTCCTGTTCCTGGAAAGGCGATGTTCACTTTTGTGGAAAATTGCCTATTTAGTGCCTTCTCTTGAAGGCATTCCAGTGTGTTCTGGACACCGGTTCTTTATGTCTGGGTGTTTCTGCAGCTTTTACTGAAATCTGCCAAATGCTTCCCATGCCTCACCTTGGGGATGGATGGCGCGCCTTTTGCAGCATTTCACGGACATCGCCTATACTGACCAAATAGATGGGTTCTTCTCTGCCATTTGCCTGACGGACGATCATCAGAAAGCCTTCGCTGTATTCGTTCAGTCGGATTGCCTCATTTTGCTCATGGTGGATGTGGCCGCCAAACAGCTGTTGTACTGCGCTTCCGCCGCGCACATAAGCATAAATAAACATGGCGCCTTGCAGCATCGGTGGAAGAAGGCTTCGCAGTTCAGAATCCCGATCCAATTCGAGGATAATCGGCCACTCGCTTGCACCATAAGGTAATGTGCGGCACTCGACTGGGATGGTGCGAACTTTGGAAAAGTCCATCAGTTCACTTAAATGAATGCGTGGTTTGTTGCTATAGGCAATCTTCGGGCTCATGCTTGCGCCCCCTTTCCCTATTCTTCGGCTGTTGCAGCTTCCCAGTAAGAGGTATCGACTGATTCTGTATAATCGACCTGTTCGGTCAGCAGCGTGTATTCATAGCCGAGATCAATGGTTTTCTGTGCTTCCTCAGGATCAATCCAACCGATTAATTCAGGGCCGATGTCGTCAGGGCAGACTGCCTTTGCAGCTTCGGTGCACATACTAATCTGATGCTCAAGTGAAACGCTCTCACCAGCTTCCCAGCAGATCTGACCCGCCTCTTCCGGATCAGCACAGGCGTCTTGCCAGCCCTTGATGGTTGCGCGAATAAAAGCGATCAGCGTGTCGCTGTTTGCCTCTGCCCATTCCCGATCGACAAACAGGCAATCTTCGTACATATTGACACCTTCGTCATTCATATTGATAACGTTTAGATCATCCTCACTGTAGCCGTTCTCCAGAAGGAGGTGATACTCGTTATAGCTCATTGCAGACGCAGCGTCGAGTTCATCATTATAAAAGGCATCCATGGTAAAGTCTTGCTGTACCCACTCGACGTCTACATCGCGATCAATGCCATATTTGCCGAGTAGCGCATAAATCTCATACTGCTGGCCACCAAACCAGCTGCCGATGCGCTTGCCTGCCAGATCGGCGGCGGATTCAATGCCGGCTGATTTCTTTGAAACCAGGAGCAGTGGGCTGTCTTGATACCATTGCGCAACGTTGATCAGGTCATAACCGGCCTCCCGATAGGAGAGAATATCCGTATAAAAACCGTTGCCAAGCTGCACGACACCATTTTCTACCTGTTCAGCAGGGGAGACATCAGAGGATCCGGGCAAGATCTCAACATCCAGTCCCTCATCTTCATAATACCCCTTGGCTTGTGCGACATAATAGCCCATAAATTCGCCCTGAGGCAACCAAGAGAGCTGTAGGCTCAGATGGATCAGACCGTCTTCCTCGGCCGTTTCAGTTGTTACGTCGCTGTCATTCGATCCGCCGCAGCCGGCCAGTAGGCTGAGCGTCATGATACCCAACAGGGCAGCCGCAATCAAACGTTTTCTCTGTTTCATTTCTTACTTTCCTCCTAAAATTTACTGAATGCGCTTTTTGAGTGCCTGTTTCTCAATCAATGAGATGACAAAATAGATCAAAATGCTGACAATAGCTGCTGCAACGATGTACGCCCATCCCAGCACTTTCTGGTTGCCCATACGAAGCGATGTTTTAATCGTATAGCCAAGCCCGCGAGACTCTGTGGTAAAAAATTCGCTGATCACAGCTGATATCATCGCAGTGACTACGTTGGTTCGCAGACCGACGAACATATGCGGCAGACAATTTGGAAGCTGAAGGAAGAAAAAGACAACTGAATCCTTTGCCGCATAGGAACGCATTAAATCCTGCGAAAAAGCTGGCAGATCGTTCATTCCCTTATATGCGTTGACCGACATGGCACCGATACACGCAATGGTGACGACCGCAGCCTTGGCGCCGAAACTGGAAGAGAACCAGCGGTTCATGATGGGGGCCATTGCCACGACGGAAATGGAATTAAGAGCAACCAGCAGGGGAAGCATCCCTTGAAAGATGCGTGGCTTAATAGTGGCCGCCGCAGCGGACAGAAATCCCAGAGACGATCCCAGTATAAAACCAAACAGTGCTGCCGAAACCGTCACCCAGCTATTGGAAGCGATTTTAGGTAAATTGTTAAAAAATTGTTGGCAAATCAATGCAGGTAATGGCAGCTGTGCCGTTGTAAATCCGAAAACCTGGTGGATCACCTGTGTTTGCAGCAAAACCATCAACACCACGAAAAAGGTCACTGGAAGGGCAATGGAAAGTATGCGCCATTTCAGTGTCTGTGGCCGAGTTTCTTTCATGCGGATCCCTCCTCAGTATTACTCCGATCCCATGGAATCAGAATATATTCTGTCAAAACCACAAGATTATAGGCAATCACCCCCAGTAATGCCCCCAGTACCACTGCCGGCCAGAATGCCCCCAGTGCGCCACCACCGGCCAGAGCATAAACAATGATCTGTCCGATACCGTCCTGTACGCTGAGCGTATCAACCAGAATGGAGGCCGTGACTGCCAGCGGCGCGGCAATTTTCATACCGGCAAATAAATATGGCAATGCGCTCGGCAGAATTAGAAAACGGTATAATTGCCATTTGTTCGATGCATAGGAATACATCAATGTTTGTTGATCACTGCGAACCGACTTAAATCCACTGAGCAGATTGATAGATGCCGGGAAAAACGACATATATGCAGCAATCACTATGCGCGCTGTATCCAGATCCCGCACAAGGCTAAAGATAATCGGCGCCAGACCGAGAATGGGAATCATCTGACTGAGCAATAGATACGGGAGCAGTGTTGTTTCAATCACTCGGGACAGGCTCATCAGAACAGCCAAGACAAACGCCACTGCGATCCCAATGGCAAAGCCAATAGCTGCACGAGAAAATGTAATTCCGGCTTCGGTCAGCAGATGAGGTGCATCGCTGAAAAATTGCATCAAGATGGAAGAGGGGGCGGTGAGCTTTCGTTCTGCATTCGGGTCTTGAAGCAGATAAAGCATGATGTCCGCAACGGCTTCCCATACCACAAAGAAGCCGGCAATCCAGCAAATGGTATTCCAAGATTTTCTTCGTCCTGCCATGTCAGATGGAACCTCCTTCAAAATCGTTCCGAATCCGGCCGACTAACTCGAAAAATTCCTTAGAATTACGCATACTGTCTGTACGTGGGCGATTAAGCGTAACGGGCTCGACCGCTGTTAGCCGTCCAGGATGGGGGGAAAGTACAAACACCCGGTCGGATAGATAAACTGCCTCTGCGATGTTGTGGGTGACAAAGATAATGGTTTTGTTCGTCTTTCGCCAGATACGCAACAGATCATCGTGAAGTTTTTCTTTGGTGAATTCATCAAGGGCAGAAAAAGGTTCGTCCATCAGTAGGATATCCGGTTGGATTGCCAATGCCCGTGCAATGCCAACGCGCTGTTGCATGCCACCGGAGAGCTGCTTTGGGTAATGATTCGCAAATGAGGTGAGACCGACCAGTTCCAGCATCTCGCTGATGCGGCTCTCTTGCTCTGTGTGGGGCAGATGCATAATCTGGAGCGGGAGACGTACATTCTCGCGTACAGTGCGCCAATCATACAGCACAGGACTCTGGAACACCATACCGTACCGCAGCATTTTGCGTGCCTGTTCTGGTGTTCCGCCGCCAATAGTAATTTCTCCCGACGTGGGCGTAAGCAGATCGGCAATGATGCGGAGAAGTGTTGTCTTGCCACAGCCAGACGGGCCTAATAGAGAAATAAACTCACCTGTATCAATGTCAAAGGAAACATCCTGCAAGGCAGTGATCTCTTTACCCTTGCGATCCCGATAGACCATGCTGACGTTTTTTGCTGAAATCTCCGCTGTTTTCATATTGATAACCTCCTGAAAAGGCAGAGATGCGGGATATAGCGCCTGAAGCAAGGCGTAGCCGTATCTCAGCTGATAAGCGAAACGAGTTAGCGGTACATCGTTCCAAAAGGCTTGCGGGGGATAAATTTCCCCTGCCCCTTGTGACCGAGGTACTTGCCATCTTTGAAAGTAAGCTGCCCGCGCAGGAACACCTTGTCCACGTGACCAATCTGCTCCATGCCCTCGTAAGAACAGTAGTCTACTCCATGCAGCATATCTGCATTGGTGATAACAGATTTTCCATGTGGATCATACAGGACAATATCTGCGTCATAGCCGGCACTGAGGAAACCCTTGCGATGATCCAGACCAGTGTTGCGTGCCGGTGTTGCGGCAAACAGGTCGACCAATTTCTGCCGGGTAATTTTGCCGGTTTCCACGCCATAAGTCCAAAGGACAGCAAGGCGATTCTGCAAACCGGGAGCACCATTCGGAATGTTACGAAAATCGTCAACACCAACATGCTTATCATGTGCCCAGTCAAACCCGCAGTGGTCAGAAGAGACTGCATTGATCGTGCCAAGGTTCAGAGCGTTCCACAACGCGTCGTGATGCTCAGCCGAACGAAGCGCGGGAGAACAAACATACTTTGCGCCCTCAAAATTTGGCCTTGCCAAGTTGGAGGCCTCCAATGTCAGGTAATGCGTGCAGGTTTCTCCACATACTTTTTGACCGGATTCTCTGGCTCGCGCGACCTCTTCCAATGCCTCCTTGCAGGTAACGTGGACGATATAGATCGGAGCTTCCGCGATTTTGGCCAAATGGATCGCACGCGCAGTTGCCTCTGCCTCCACCATTGGTGGACGGGACAGAACGTGTCCGAACGGTTCCGTATGGCCCAAAGCAATGTTGCGTTTTTCCAACACATCAACCGCATCTGCATTCTCTGCGTGCACCATAACCGTAATACCGGCGTCTTTGGCCCTCATCAGTGCCTTGAGGATGGCTTCATCATCAGCATGGAAGAACTGACCTTTATACGCCATAAACAGCTTCATGGTCGGATAACCTGCATCTACCAGCGATGGGATTTCTTCAATCACTTCGGGACGGGGATCTGTCATAACGATGTGAAACGCATAGTCTGCCATTGCGATACCATCAGCTTTTTCTCGGCGATAATTCTCGATAGATTCAATCAGCCCTTTATTCTTGATCTGATTGACAAATTCAATTACCGTTGTGGTGCCGCCGGCCACCGCTGCATTCGAAGTTTCAAACCCTCTCGTGCAAGTGCCCTTAAAACTGAAGGAAAAGTGTACATGCTGATCGATGCCGCCAGGCAGAACATATTCTCCGCTGGCATCGATTACTTCATCTGCCGGCATATCCAAGTTCTGGCCGACTGCTGCAATCTTTTCACCATCGATCAGAATATCACCGACAAATTCGTTTGAAGTCGTTACGATTGTGCCATTTTTTATCAGCGTTCTGCTCATAAAAATCACCCCTGCATGATAGTGTAGTAGTTTTTAAAGCCCCTCTCCAAAGGCTGTGTTGTTTTGGAAATACGTTTGCCATCGATTCAGCGTCTCTGAGCCATTGCCTTCGCCTGAACGGCATCTGGCGTTACGCATAAATACGACTAACAAAAAACGCGAACTAAGTCGAATCTGACTTCGTTCGCGTCATTGCGTTTTCCATTTAACAATTTTTATTATAAGAATCAAGCGCAATTGTGAATACAGCAATATGCACAAAATAACATGATATTTATCAACAATCTGCACAAAGTGAGGGCCGTTTTCTGAGTTGACAGCGTTGCAGTACAGAAATCTTTCCTATCTTCAACATAAAGTTGAAGGATGCTCAGGGTGTTCCAACAGGCGCATAGCATGAAGTCCCATTTGCAATTTTAACATGTTCTCATAATCATCCATATCCAGGGAAAGTAATTCTCGTATCTTATCGAGCTGATAGAGTAGCGTATTGCGGTGTACATGAATGGCCGCTGCAGTTTTGGTGACATTAAAACGGTTTTTGATATAGGTTTCCAACGCGTTCACATAATTGCACTGATTTTCTAGATCAAACCGATGCAGTGGTTCAATGGTGTCCTGATAAAGCGAGCGAATCTCATCAGTGCTCATAGTGCTGGATAAGAGATAATATATCTGGTATTCATCGAAAGAACACACATCTTCGTCTGGCGCAAGGCGGTTGCCCAACTGAATGCAGTGAATCGTTTGCTGAAAGGCATCAGCTATCTTTTCTGGAGCTGTACTGCAAGCGCTGATGCCAATATGTGCCGGCGCCTGATAACGCTTGAGCAGTGTTGCAAGCGATCCAGCGATATCGTGCGCTGCGGCGGACAACTCTCGTGTATCTACCAGCGGGGTGGCAAGCAGAAATATGGTGAAACAGCTGCTAAAGGCCACAGAGTAGCATTGGAACTCGTGCTGTTCCACCAACCGGTTACACTCAGTCCGCAGCAGATCGCGCAGGGTATTACGCCGGCTGAAGGGGAAATTATCAAAATGCTCCAAGGTCACATTCAGACAAATGCGTTTCAGTGCGTAATCGAATCCATATGCCGTGCAGATATTCTGTATGGTTGCAAGAGGCGTTGTAGGGTCTAATAGTACTTTGCTGACAAATTCATTGCCTTCGTCCAGCTGACTGGAATTGGATAAGTGATTCCACGCGAAATGTAGTGCGAGGATTGGGCAAATGCTCTCCAGAATGTGGTACTGTTCTTTTCCAAGTGTTAACATGCATTCGGGCACAACAAAAAAGCCCCATAGCTGTTTACCGGTGCGAATTGCCGCAATTACCACCGAAAGCGTGCGTTCCTGAGAGGTCAGCACCATTTGATGCGTCCGGAGCTGCTGCCGCCAGCACTGCTCTACCTCCTCCATGCCTTCACGGTTGAATAGCGGCTTGCCAAAAGCCAGCGGGAAGAATTCTGTCAGATGAATCGGACTATCCGGAGGGTTTTCCATGGCTAGCAGTTCCCCATGTTCATTTGCCAGCAATACCGGATTGTTTAGGATCTGGCTGATATCATATAAGGTGCGGTTGAGATCCTGACAGGTGGAAACTGTGTATACAAGTTTGCTGTATACCTCGCAGAGTTTTTGTGTTTCGGTCAGCTGCTGCTCAAAAACCTGCTTATGGATTTCATAGGCAAGGTCGCAAAAACGAACTTCATACGGAAGTTCAAAAATGGGGAAATCAAGTTGATTGCCAGCCTCAATAAGCTCTGCCGGGATTACGTCATGATAACGATGCAACTTGACCCCCAAACCGGCGCAGCCACGTTTGTTTAACTCGGCTACCAGGGTTTTCAGCAATTCCGGATGCTTGCTCGTAATATATCCTGCGTCAACTACGAACTCACCGCCACGCAGCCAGGAAACAATTTCAGGTGTATCAACGATACTGAATGAATTCACTTCCCTTTGTAAGCCGTCGAAGCCAGCGACACAGGTCATTCTGCAGCATTCCACTTGTGCATAGAAGCGTTCCAATGTCAAAATCATAGCATATCCTCCCAAATCTGTCGGGTTAGAGCTAAATCACGCGAAAGTCAGTGGCGCCCTGCAGGGATGGCTCTCTGTATGTTCTGGAATTTTTCCCCTGCACAAAATGGTTGGGAAAACGTATCAAGAACATGATAGGATTTCAAATTGTCACTAACATATATTCGCAGATGATTTAGGCTTATTTTATCATGCACTTTTTCCGGGATCAATGAATGCTTCTGAATATTTTGTGCGAATTGTTGTGCTTAGCTAGTAAAATTAGGCAGTTTGCACTGTGGCATGCAAAAGAGCCATGGTATAATGAGGCAAAATGAAAGCAGCTGGCGAGGTGAAAACAGCCGGCCATGCGGCAAGGGAGGTTTTCTTATGCTGCCCAAGGCAGATATAAACAACATTCGCACAGGCCTGCAAACGCTTGCGCGGTTTGACAGTGCACCCGATCAACCGGGTACCACACGAGTACTGTTTTCAGATGCAGAATTGGAAGCGCGCAAATACGTCAAAAAGCTGATGCGAGAAACCGGAATGGTAGTGCATGAAGACGCAATTGGCAATATTTTCGGCACATTGAAGGGAAGCGAGCCAGATGCGGCGCCGGTATGGAGCGGTTCTCACATTGATACGGTGATTAACGCCGGTATGTACGACGGTATGGCCGGTGTGATTGGCGCTATTGAAGCGTGCCGCATGATCCGTGATGCTGGAGCAGCGCACCGGCGCTCGATTACAGTGGTGGTTTTCGCCTCGGAAGAGCCGACACGTTTTGGCACTGGCTGTATCGGCAGCCGCGCCATGGCCGGTCATCTGACTTTGGAGCAGGCTAAGGATCTGCATGACGACAACAACGTATCCTTATACAGCGAACTGGAACGATTAGGATATACCCAGCTGGATTATGATGCGGTGCGAAAGCATATCGGGGATGTGTTTGCCAGCGTGGAAATGCACATTGAGCAGGCGCCGGTGCTGGAAGAGCTCCACATTCCCATCGGATTGGTGACCGGCATTTGCGCGCCAACATATATTCATGTAATGCTGAAGGGCGAACAGAAACACGCAGGTTCGACGCCGATGAATGTGCGTCGTGATGTGGTTCCTGCGGCTGCAGAGATCATTTTGAAACTCGAAGACCTTGCACGAACCTGCGGAAATACACATACTGTGGCCACGGTTGGGAAAGTGCAAGTATTTCCGAATGCCGCCAACGTCATCGCGGGCGAGGTCAGCTTTACAATCGACATCCGCGATATCAGCGAAGATACCAAACAGGAACTGACCAACAATATCTGCAGTTTTATTGATGTTGTGGCAAAATTGCGTCATCTGCATGCTGTGTACAGTGTTGATACAGATGATATTCCACAGATGTCAGATCCCCGTGTGCTGGGTGTTTTGGAGCGGAGCTGTAAAAAGTTGGACATTCCATATCACAAAATGACCAGTGGTGCCTATCATGATTCTTTGCTGGTGGCAGAATTTGCCCCGATGGCAATGGTCTTTGTCCCCAGCAAAGACGGTATCAGTCATGATCCGGCTGAATACACCAGTATGGAAGATATCGCGCGTGGCGTAGATGTGCTGGCAGGGGCGCTGCTCCAGCTATCAAACATGCAATCGCTTTAAATTATTGGGTTATCTAAGCATCGGGCGATAGAGTGGAAACATCAGATTTTCCACACTATGGGAACTCGAGACGATCTCATATTTTGTGTAAACCTCCTGGGTGGTGTAGAATAGGAGCACCACATTGGAGGTTTTACTATGACTAGAAAGAATCGCACTCCGAAAAAATGCCCGCTGGGAGAAGATTTGCGGGTCGTGTCGGTACTGCCAACAAATCCCGTATTCTACCTTACCGCGCAAAGCTGGTTGTCGTCCACACTTTCTCTATGAGATCCCTTCGATGGTTTTCTCCCATTGAGGTTTGGCAAACCTGCCAATTTTGCAGCGGCGGCAAAGGACAGGAATCCGGAGTTGACAGCCCCTGTGAAAGAAACTATAATCTAAAGGGCATAAAACCGATCAAATGGGCAGGAAAATCGCCCTGCCCGAAACACCATATTTTTGACGGGCGGACAGACCCGCCCGGCTGGAGTTTGACATAGAATGAGCCG
>CAYWAP010000022.1:0-29870 GCA_964456525.1 uncultured Oscillospiraceae bacterium | reverse complement strand
AAGCGAAGGAAGCGGGACTTGGTATTGTTTGGTTTTGAAGGTACAGCGAAAAGGGAAAAGACAGTGGGTGTTGATTGGAGTGAGGGTCCACCTGTACCCATTCCGAACACAGCAGTTAAGCTCACTTCCGCCGACAATACTTGCCTGGAGACGGGCCGGGAAGATAGGAGATGCCTACACGAAAGCTCATTGCAGTTGCAATGGGCTTTTTCCCTTTTCCTCACTATGCCTTTAGGATATTAAACAGCCGTGCAGAACAATTGAACTGCACGGCTGTTTGCTGTTTAAAGTTATCTTTACTCTGCGGAGTCATATGCTTCGACGTCTTCAGTTTCTGTTTCGACGGCTTCGGAGTCTGGGTCATCCGCTTCGTTTGCTTCGGATTCGGAGTCTGTGTCGCTGTGGTAGGCTTCGTAACTTTCCAAAACGGCTTCAGTAAAGGCCACGGCGTAAGCCTGCATGTTTTCGTAGAACAGCTGGTTGTCCTCTTCGTCGATCACATAGCCCATTTCCACCAGGATAGCGGGCATTTCACTCAAGCGGCAAACGGCCAGGTTGGTTTCATAGGTGCCGCGGTCACGGGATATGCCCGCTTCCACCAGTTTACTTTCCGTCATCTCGGCGAAATAGATCGTTTCATCGCTGGAGTTGGGGGCGTAATGAACCTCAACGCCGTTGACCTGGCCGCCTTCGTATGTGTTGCGGTGGAAGGAAATGAAGTAATCTGCATTGGCGGCGTTGGCAATGGCAGCCCGCTCCTCCAGTCCCACATATGTATCATCTTCGCGGGTCATGACGACGGTGATACCGGCTTCCTCCATCGCGTCACGGACGGCCAGGGCCAACTCCAAAACCTGGGTCGCTTCCACGTTGTCGTCATAGCTGCAGCCAGGGTCTTCACCGCCGTGACCGGGATCCAGACAGACGATAATGCCGAGTTCGGGTTCTGTGGTCTCTGTTTCGACTGCAACGGCGCTGCTGTCTTCTGCTGCGGCATTGGAGTCAGCGGATGTATCGGCGTCCGGGTCGCTGCCGGCAAACACCTTAAAGGATAATATGACTGCGGCGGCGACAATCAGAAGCGCCAGAACAACGTGGCTGGTTGACAGCGGAGATCTGGCACGTCTTCTCCTGCGCCGCCTTGGGGATTTTACTGGCATAAGGTACCTACTCTCTTTATATGATAAATTTCGACATAGTACCCCTGCTCCCGGATGGGAGCGGGGGAAGATCTTTACATTTTCTCAGGGGCCTCGAAGCCCAGCAAGTTCACTGAAATTTCCAACACCTGCAAGACCAGACGGATTAAGGTCACGTAACTGGCCTGTTTGTCCGGGTCGGACTCCTTCATAATATTCCGCTCGGCATAAAAAGCGTTCAAACTGTTGGACAGGTCGTAAATGTATTTGCACAGGCGGTTGGGCGCGTTTTGGGCATAGGCATCCTCCACAGCGTCTGGGAACCGGGCCAGTGCCAGATACAAGTCCGTCTCCTTCTTGCCCTCGGGGGGAAGGATAAGGCCAAGGGCGGCATCCGGGAAGGCCGTTTGGAACTTTTTCATAATGGATTTGATCCGCACCATGGAGTACATAATGTAAGGACCTGTGTTGCCCTCAAAGGCGATAAAGCGGTTCAGGTCAAAAATATAGTCCTTACTGGGTTGGTTGGACAGGTCTCCATATTTGATGGCCGCCAGGCCCACTTTGGCTGCCACGTCCTGCAACTCTTCCTCGGTCAGACCGGCATTGCCTTTGCTCTTCTCGTAGACGGCATTGGTGACATCCCGCAGCAGATACTCCAGCCGGAGCACGCCGCCCTCTCGGGTTTTGAAGGGTTTGCCGTCCTTGCCGTTCATGGTGCCAAAGCCCACAAACTCCAGACTGCACCGGTCCCTGGGGACAAGGCCGGTCTTATAAGCGCAGCGGAATACCCGCACAAAGTGCAATTCCTGCCGCTTGTCCACCACATAAATAATCCGATCCGGGTGGTAGGCCTCTTCCCGCTGGACGATGGTGGCCAGGTCGGTTGTCTCGTACTGGGCGGCGCCGTCGCTCTTCAGGATGAGACAGGGGGGCACCTCACGGGTGTCCGCGTCCTCCTGAACGTCCACAACCAGAGCGCCGTCGCTGAGATAGGCATAGCCCTCGGCCTTCATCCGCTCCACCATGGGGGGGATGGCATCCTGACAATCGCTCTCCCCTTTCCACAGATCAAAGTGGACGTCCAACTGCTCGTAGTTGTGCTTCAGGTCACTGACGGACACCTGGATGATATGGCGCCACAGGGCACGATAACCGGGGCGGCCCGCCTGCAGCTGGGCGGTGGCTTCCTGGGCCTCTGCCTTATAGGCCGCGTCCTCTTTGGACTTCTGGGAGGCGCAGGGATAGATCTCCTCCAAGTCGGAGATGGTAAAGGGCGCCACCGTGGGATAGGGGCCGGAGAAGTGCTCGTCAAAATAGGGCAGATCCGGCTGGCGGCATTTCAGCTCGGTGATAATCTGGCCGATTTGCAGGCCCCAGTCCCCCAGGTGGACGTCGCCAATGACCGTATGGCCTTGGAAGCGGGCAATGCGTTTGATGGACTCGCCAATGATCGCGGAGCGCAGGTGGCCCACATGCAGGGGCTTTGCCACGTTGGGACCGCCGTAGTCAATGACAATGGTCTGGGGGTGGTCGGTCACTGGGACGCCGCAGCGCCCGTCTTCCGACATCTCTTTCATGAGCGCTGCCAGATATTCCGGGCTTACATCCAGATTGATGAAGCCGGGGCGAACCATCTCACAGCGGGAGAACATAGGTTCCCCGGCGAGCACGTCCACCACCTTCTGGGCAATGGCGAAGGGGGGCTGGTGATACCGTTTGGCGGCGGCCATGGCGCCGTTGCACTGATATTGGCACAGATCGGGGCGATTGGACACCGAACACTGCCCCAGCTCCGGATCAAACCCGGCGGTTTCAAATGCCGAAGAAACCACATGGGAAATCTGGTCAATTAACTTTTGCATAATATTGTTCCTCTCAAATGTTTCACTTGCATATACAGTGCTATTATAATCTGCCCGGTTTATGCTGTCAACGCAGCAGTTTACCAAATTTGTCACCCTTTGGAGCGTATGGCCTGCAATTTGGCGTGAAATGTGAAACAATGAAGTGGAAAGCCGGATCCTGTTTCTCCCAGGGGCCGGAAGGCCCGGGGAAGAAGTTAACGGAAGCTTTACAATCAGAAGCAGTGGAAAGGGTTGCTTTTCCGCCCAAAATTGATATACTATATTTTAATGCGTCACAGCTGAACAGAGAGGAGCGTTCTCCATGAATTCATTTACGTTTTGTGTCCCCACCAAGGTCATTTTTGGCGCCGGAACGGTTCATCAGACCGGTGAGGCGGTGAAAAACGCCGGAGGCAGCCATGTGCTGGTGATCTATGGCGGCGGCAGCGTTGTGAAAAACGGCACGCTGGACAAGGTCAAGGCTTCTCTGGAGGCCGCCGGGCTTACCTATAAGTTAGAGGGCGGTGTTATGCCCAACCCCCGGCTCTCCTTTGCGCAAAAGCTGGCGGACAAATACACGGGGCAGGACGTTGACTTTGTTCTGGGCGTGGGCGGCGCCAGCGTGCTGGACACCTGCAAGGCTGTGGCGATGGGGCTATTTAGCGGCGGCTCGATCTGGGATTTCTTTGAGAAAAAACGGCCGGTGACTGGCGAAGTGCCGGTGGGCAGCGTGCTAACCATTGCTGCCGCGGGCAGCGAAACCAGCGATTCCGCAGTGCTCACCAATGAGGAAACCCAAATCAAGCGGGGCTGCTCCACCCCCCATAACCGTCCCAAATTTGCCATTATGGATCCTGAGCTGACCTACAGCCTGCCGGCCTATCAAACGGCCTGCGGCGTCACGGATATTATGATGCATACCATGGAGCGCTACTTTGCCAAAGATGCCGGGGAAAATCAGCTGACCGACGGCATTGCAGAGGCGCTTTTGCGCGATGTGATGGAGAACGGCCTGATCGCGGTGAACGAACCGGAAAACTATCATGCCCGCAGCGAGATTATGTGGTGCGGCAGCTTGAGCCACAACGATCTGACGGGGCTGGGACGGCCCAAGGACTTCGCCGTCCATCAGCTGGGCCATGTCCTCAGCGCCTGCTACGATGTGGCCCACGGCGCCAGTCTCTCCGCCCTGTGGTCGTCATGGGCGCGGTATGTCTGCTGCAACGATATGGAGCGGTTTGCCCGTTTGGGCCGCAACGTCCTGGGGATCCGGGCCGAGGATCTGGAGACTGCCGTCATCGCCACGATTCAGGGCTTTGTGGATTACTGGCACACCCTGGGGATGCCGGTGACGCTGAGCGAGTGCATCGGCCCGCAGACCGATGTGGCGCTGAAATATCTGGCCTCCTTGTGCTCCTATCAGGGGACGCAGACAATTGGCAGCTTTATCCAGCTGGATGAGCAGGATATGCTGGAAATTTACCGCATGGCCAACAGCTGAGCCGTTATGTTTGGATACGTTCTCGCCAACAACGCTTCTCTGGACAAGGAGCAGATGGCCCGTTATCGGGCCTGCTATTGCGGGCTGTGCAGAACCATTCGAACCCGCCATGGGCAGCTGTGCGGCCTGTCACTGACCTATGATATGACGTTCCTCATCCTGCTGCTGGACTCCCTCTATGAGCCGGAGCAGCGCCAGGGGGAAAACCGCTGCGTGGTTCATCCGGTCCGGCGGCAGGGCTGGAGGCACAGCCAGTGGACGGACTATGCGGCCGATATGAATGTGGCCCTGGCCTACTACAACTGCCTGGACGACTGGGAGGACGACCGGAACCTGCCCCGGTATGCCTACGCGAAGATGCTCCGTCCGGCCTATCGCCGCATCCAGAAACAGTGGCCGGAGGCCTGCGCCCACATCGAGCAATGCCTGGCCGAACTGGCCCAGTTTGAACGGGACAACAGCGCCGATCTGGACGGCGCCGCGCACTGCTTCGGCCGGCTGATGGCCGGTCTGTTCCGCGTGAAAGAGGACTTCTGGAGCGACACCCTGTGCCGGGTGGGAGACGCCCTGGGCCAGTTTATCTATGTGATGGATGCCGCCATGGATGAGGAGCAGAACGTGAAAAAGGGGTGTTATAACCCAATTGCCGCCTTCCGCAAGCAGTACGGCGACTTTGACGTGATCCAGGCGCTGACCCTCCTGATCGGCGAGTGTACCATGGCCTTTGAGACCCTGCCATTGGAGCAGGATCTGGACCTTTTGCGTAATATTTTGTATTCCGGTGTCTGGACCCGATGGGTCGCGGCACATCAGGATCATTCTAAGGAATGACTTTAACAGCAAAAACGGTTCCTGTTTTTGCATTTTGGAGGAAACCCGCACATGATCGATGATCCCTATAAAGTTCTCGGCGTCTCCCCAGACGCATCATCAGATGAAATCAAGAAAGCCTATCGCCGCCTTGCAAAAAAATATCACCCGGACCTTCACCCGGATGACCCGGAATGTGCCCGGAAGATGAACGAGATCAATGCGGCCTATGACCAGATTCAAAACCCGCAGAAATATCAGCAACAGCGCGCCAGCTACAGCAACCCCTACAGCGGCTACGGAAATCCCTTTGGGGGCGATGCCAACCGGCAGAGCGGCCAGCAGTACAGCAGCCGGCAGACTCAGGACTCGCCGGATCTCCAAACTGCCATGCATTTTATCCAGAACGGGGCCTATCAGGAGGCGCTGAATGTGCTGAACCAGGTGGATGTGAAGGACCGCACCGCCCGCTGGTACTACCTTTGCGGCGTGGCCAACAACTCCCTGGGCAACCGGATTCTGGCGCTGCAAATGCTGCAGCGCGCCGTTCAGATGGAGCCAAACAATCTGGAATACCAGTTGACCCTCCGGCAAATCCAGAGCAGCGGCCAGTTTTACCAGCAGAACAGCGACTCCTTCTGTTCCTTCAGCGGCGGCAATCTGTGTTTCTATCTCTGCCTGCTCAATATGTTCTGCAACTGCTGTCTGGGCGGCAGCGGCGGCTATTATTACGGGCGTCCCTTCTGAATACAAAACACCTCAGGACCCGTGGAAAAGGCGGTCTCTGAGGTGTTTTTATTTGTGCTTTACTGTGCGGGGATAGTTCCTTATCGTTGTGCGTTTTGCTGGGGAACTGAGATACGTGCTGCCCCTACGGCCAGTTGGGCCGGGTGGGCCTTGTTTTGGATGTACCTGTTATTAACACCCCGGACGCTTACGATGGGGTGTGTTTAAAGAGCTTATAGGTGCATGCAATGATAAACAGGAGGGCCGCTGCGCAGGTCAAAATCCAGCTTCCATTTCCGGTGGTAAAGAGCAGGCTGGTCCCTTCCTGCATGGTAGTCACACCAAAGATGGTGAAAAGGGCAAAGGCCAGCAGGTTGAAAAACTTGTCCGGTGTTTTGCTCTTCAGTAAGTAGCCCACCAGCAGGCCGATGACGTCTGCCGCAAACAGGCCCAGGGAGCAGGCAATCCACACAAGGATGGCGTTGGACAGACCGGCGCTGGCGCCAAAGGCGATGGCGGTGAGCTGGGTCTTATCACCCAATTCAGCCAGAAAGAATGTGCCGAAAACGGCCAAAACAGGCATGCGGATTTTGCTCTGGCCGCCCTCTTCCTCGTCCTCCGTGCCGTTGCCCAGGCTGGACCAGGCGAAGTAGAAGAAGGCGAGAGCCGCTGCAATTTTTATGACGTAATCCGGGATCAGGCTGCTGACCAGAGCGCCAAACCCCACAGCCAGGGCATTTAGCACCAGAATGGCCGCGCCAGAGCCCAGAATGATGTCCCGAAGCCGGTATCGGGACGTCATGGCAATCATCATGAGTTGGGTTTTATCGCCCATTTCCGCAATAAAAACCGTTGCCAAAATCTGAATAAACAGGGCCATTACGATTCTCCTTTTCACTATGTAATTTTTTGCTTTGATCTGTTGGGATGCCTCCCCGGGGAAGCGGAGTCCGGTTCAGCGGTGAAGGAATGGGCGGGGCAAAACAAAAAGACGAGTGTTTTCCCCACCCTTTAGGGAACATTAAAACACTCGCCGTGGTACGGGTAGAGGGATTCGAACCCCCGACCTTTTGGTTCGTAGCCAAACACTCTATCCAACTGAGCTACACCCGCATACCGGTTAACAGCATGACACTATTATAGCAGTTCAGGAAAAAAATGCAAGGGGCATGTTCAAAAAATTTTGTCCGAAGGATTCACCCCGTTATCGACAAGGAGAAGGGGATGTGTTATAATTCATAACAATGCGGACTGAATCAGATCGAGCGCCCTCTGGCGTCCTCTGAGCAGGACAGCGCGGGGGCGTCACTGGATACAATCCCTGTGAACAGGGGAAATCTTTTGAAATGGTATGGTGATGGGAATGTACGAAGCACAACTCAAAGCATGGTTTGAAGACCACCGGGAAGAATATCGAAACGATCTGGCTGGATTGGTTGCCATCCCCAGCGCCAAGGGAGAGGCGCTGCCCGGAAAGCCCTTTGGGGAGGGGCCTGCTGCCGCTCTGGAACATGCGCTGGAGCTGGCGAAGAAATACGGCTTTGCCTCCGCCCGGAATCATGGCGGTTATGTGGGCCTGATTGACCTGGTGGACGGCAGTCAGGAGCGTGAGCTGGAGATTCTGGCCCATCTGGATGTCGTTCCGGCCGGTGAGGGCTGGACCGTTACAGAGCCTTTTGTGATGAAGCTCCTGGACGGCAAGCTGTATGGGCGCGGAACTGCGGACGACAAGGGGCCTGCTCTGGCGGCGCTGTACGCCATGCGCGCCGTCAAGGAACTGGGCATTCCCGTCAGCAAAAATGTCCGGCTGGTTTTGGGCACAGATGAGGAGTGCGGCTCCGGCGACATTGTCCATTACTACGACCAGGTGCCTGAGGCCCCGATGACCTTCTCTCCGGACGGGGATTTCCCGGTCATCAACATTGAAAAGGGCGCCTTTAACGGGGATGGGCGCTGGGAGGCCACAACACCTGAGACCCAGTTGCTGTCCATTCAGGCAGGGGTCAAACGAAATGTGATTCCCGGCAAGGCCCGCGCCGCGCTGGCCCATGTAGACGTGGAGGCGGTCAAGGCCGCCGCCTGTGCCGTGAGCGAGAGAACCGGTGTGAAATTCTCCGTCAGCGGGGAAGAGACGCTGGAAATCCTGGCAGAGGGCAGCCAGGGGCATGCGTCCATGCCCGTGCGCTACAACAACGCGCTGACCGCCCTGCTGGAACTGCTCTGCGCGCTGCCGCTGGAGGGTTCGCCGGCCCAGGAGATGCTGAAAAAGCTGCAAAGCTACTTCCCCCACGGCGATTGGCGGGGGAAAGCGGCCGGGGTCGCCGTCTCCGATGAGGAGTCCGGTGAGCTGAGCATCTCTCTGAACATCCTGAATTTCCAAAATGGCGCCCTGACCTTTGCCTGGGATAGCCGTGTCCCCGTCAGCGGGAAGAACGAGGAGCTGGATCGGTTGCCGGCGGCGCTGGAGGCAGATGGATTTACGATGGAGGTCAGCCACCGTTTGCCCCACTGCGTGCCCACGGATTCCGACTTCGTCCAAACTCTGCTGCGCTGCTATGAGAGCTGCACCGGCCTTCCCGGCTACAGCATGGCCATTGGCGGCGGCACCTATGTCCACGAGATGAAAAACGGTGTGGCATTTGGCTGCACCTTCCCCGGGACGGACAACAACATGCACGGCGCGGACGAGATGGCCGTGGAGGATGAGCTGATCTCCAGCGGCGTGATCTTTGCAGAGGCCATTGCCAGACTGTGCAAGTGAGTCTGTGACGGCCATTTCGGCGGCCGCCCCCGGTGGGGGATGGCCTCCTGAGCGGACTGTGTGAAATATTTTGTGTATCGAGCGGAGTGGCGCAGCGTAAGCGGCGTCACTCCAATTTTATTCTGGGGATAGGGGCTTCGCGGCTGGGGGTTTACGGTTTGCGGGGGACCGGCGCCTGAGGAAAGTGAAAAAGGAACAAAACATTTCTGAAAAGTGGTTTACTTTTTGTGAAATCTGGTGTAAAATACAGTTACAAAAATCAGAGGAAAGGAGTTGTACCCTATTATGAGTAAGCAGATGATCATTTCCGTTGGCCGTGAGTTTGGCAGTGGCGGCCATGAAATTGCAAAGCGCGTGGCTGAGCACTATGACATCCCGCTCTATGACCGGGAACTGATTAACAAGGTGGCAGAACATGGGATGATTAGCGCAAATGTGGTCGCGGCCTATGATGAAAAGCCTGCCAGCATGTTCTTTTATCGGGTTCCGGGAGAGGGCGCTGCCATGTCCATGGAGCAGGAGATCGCCTATCGTACCTTCCAATATTTGCAGTGGCAGGCCCAGCAGAGGGAGTCTTTCGTGGTGGTTGGACGCTGCGCCAACGACCTGTTGAAGGGATATGACGCGCTGTTCAGCGTCTTTGTCCGGGGCGATCAGGAGTCCAAGATGAGACGGGTTATGGAGCGCCATCATTTAAGCGAAAAGGATGCCCTGATGCGCATGAAGCGTACAGACCGAATCCGCCGGAATTACCATAACTTCTACTGCGAAGGCAAGTGGGGGGACAGCCGGGAATACGACCTGTGCATCAACTCCAGCAAGTTGGGTTTGGATGGCTGTGCGGCGGTCATTATCCGGGCTGCCGATAAGTACTACGGCATCGGATAATATGCGGTTTTCAGCCCGTGCGCTGCCAAAAGGATGGCCCTGACCGCGCCTCCGGTGGGGGGCGGTTCTCCGCACATCTAAAAAACAAAGCCGGCACTCAGACGAGTGCCGGCACATTTTATGGAAGCGAACATGGGCCTTAGTTCAACATGAGAGCTGTGACCCATGGCGCGGAAATCAGTTCCTTCTGGAGCGCGCCATGATGCTGAGCAGGTGGATAAACAGGTTGATAAAGTCCAGATACAGCTGCAAGGCCGCATAGACCGCGTAACGGTCAGCCAGTTCGGTCCCTCCGGCCTGGTCAAACATGACGCTGAGCTTCTGGTTGTCATAAGCGGTCAGACCCATAAAGACCAGCACGCCCAGGACGGAAATGAACAGATCCAGCGCAGGCAGACTCAGGAACAGGCCGGCCACAGACAAGACGAGGATTCCGATCAGGCCGCCCAACAGGGTGCTTCTCCAGGAGGAAAGACTCCGGCTGGTTCGCAGCCCAAAGTGGGCCATGGAGCCAAAGGCAACTGCGGTGGCCAGGAAACACATGAATATGCTGGTGACATCAAACATCATGAAGATGCTGCTCAAAGTGACGCCGTTCAGGCAGGAGTAGCCCATAAACATGGCCATGACGGCGCCGTAGCTGGCCGTCATAATCGCTCTGGAAAAGGCCACCACCAGAATCAGTTCGGCAACGCACAGGAAGATGGTCAGGGTGAAGCTGTAAGCCATCCAGGGCGCCAGAATGGCGGTGGCGAGGGCGGTCAGGAACGTGACCAGAAGGCCCACGGCCATGGTGCCATAGGTGCGGGAGAAATAGGCCTGTTTTGCCCGGGCGTAGTCGTCCAGATAAAAGCTGTCGTGATAGTCAGAGTACATATCATTCATTCCTTTCGCGGATGTGTTTGTAAGGTGTGAAATCCGGGAGTTTCCCTTTTGTTTGGCAAATTGGCGGATCAGAGATTCCTCCCTGTCTATGTTGCCATCATAAATCGAATTTATGAAAAAAATACAGCAAAAATGTGAACCAAATGAAAAATTTAGCACTCGAAGGTGCACGCTGCTAATTCCTTGTTCCAACTCTGGGGATGTGCTACACTGTATGCGAGAGGATGTGGAAATATGGACGTGATTTTTCTGGATATTGATGGGGTGATGGTTTCCTACGCCAGCGTGCGTCTGGCACTGATGGTTCCCTTCCGGCGGAAGGTGTTTCTCTCCCCCAAGGCCCTGTGGGCCCTGCGTTGGCTGGTGCGGAAGACAGGGGCCAAGGTTGTGATCATCTCCAGCTGGCGGGGAGGGGGAGAGCCGTATGAGTGGTTCAAAGGCCATCTGGCCCGGAATGGCACGCCGGTTTACAGTGAAACGCAGTGGCTGGAGGATCAGGAGCACGACCGAAGCGATGAGATTATGCAGTGGCTCCAGACCCATTCCACGGAGCACTATGTGGTGCTGGATGACAACAACCGCTTTGCCAACCACTCTGCTGTTAGGGATCACTGGATCCCTGTGGACGCCATGCGGGGACTGTGCAGGCAGGACGTGGAGGCGGCGCTGCGGTTTTTTGACCGCTGACGCAAAAGGGGGGCCGGGGGAGGCGCTTTATGCCTCCCAGCCGGATAAATATGCCCGCTGCTCGTCGGTCAGGGTGTCGATCTTCAAACCCAGCGCTGCCAGTTTGACCCGGCCAATTTCGTCATCAATGGCGGCGGGCACCTGGTAGACTTTGACGTCCAGGGTCTCGCGGTGTTTCCAAAGCCACTCCAGACTCAGGGCCTGCACGGCAAAGGACATGTCCATGATCTCCGCCGGGTGGCCCATGCCGCAGGCCAGGTTGACCAGACGGCCCTCACCCAGCACGTTTAAGGTGCGGCCATTGGGCAGTGTATAGCCCACAATGTTGTCGCGGCAGACCTGGGACTTGACGGCCAGCTGGCGCAGAGCGGCTACATCGACCTCACAGTCAAAGTGGCCGGCGTTGCACAGGATGGCCTGGTCTTTCATGACGGAGAAGTGCCGGGAGGTGATGACATCCTTACAGCCGGTGACCGTGACGAAGAGATCGCCCACCTGGGCGGCCTCGTCCATGGGCATCACCCGGAAGCCGTTCATCGTGGCGTCCAGCGCCTTGAAGGGGTCGATTTCGGTGACGATCACGTCGGCGCCCATGCCCTTGGCGCGCATGGCCACACCCTTGCCGCACCAGCCGTAACCGGCCACGACCACCGTTTTTCCCGCCACGATCAGGTTCGTGGTGTCCATAATGGCGGTCCAGACGGACTGGCCCGTGCCATACTTGTTGTCATAGTAGTGCTTCGCTTTGGCGTCGTTGACGGCCATCATGGGGCAGGGGAGGATGCCCTCGCGCTCACGGGCGTGAAGGCGGAGAATGCCGGTGGTCGTCTCCTCGCAGCCGCCGGTCAGGCAGTCGGCCAGATCGCTGCACTTGCCGCCCAGCAGGTTGATGAGATCGCCGCCGTCGTCCACGATCAGATGGGGGTGGCATTCCAGGGTTTTGATGAGAAAGGTCTCATATTCTTCGGGCGTGACGCCGTATATGCCGAAGGTGTTCACCCCCAGGGAGGCCACAGCGGCGGCCACGTCGTCCTGGGTGGACAGGGGGTTGCAGCCGGTCAGATAGACGTCGGCGCCGCCCTTGGCCAGAACCAGTCCCAAGTTGGCGGTTTTGGCCTCCAGATGGACGGACACGGCGATGCGCAGCCCCTGAAAGGGCTTTTCCCGCTGGAACCGCTCTTCAATGCTGCTCAGGGCCGGCATAAAGGAGCGCACCCACTGGATTTTGCGCAGGCCCGAGGGGGCCAGTGCAGGGTCTTTTATCATGCTCATAATCGCAGCTCTCTTTCTGTCTGTCAGATGGGATTGTGGATGGGCCGGGGATCCCCGGCGGATACCAAAAGTGTACCATAAAAACACCCTATTGGCAATAACGGCCCGAAATGAAACGGGGCGGCGGGGCCGGTTGGACAGGGAAAGGCGCCGGACGAACCCTGCGACAGCAGAGGGCTGGGCGGGATTTCCCGCCTTGTCAGGGGCGGCGTTTTATGCTACCATAACAGACAGAAAAGGCAAAGCCCGGCGGCTGAAACCGGGCATTTGGCAAGAATTCAAAGGAAAACAGGCGGCTTCGCCTGGGGTAAGACAATAAGGATGAGATATATGACACAGAAAGCAATTTTTCTCGATTTGGACGATACGCTGCTGAACCGTCAAAAGGAGATCACCCCCGGAAACCGGCGGGCAATTGACCGGGCGCTGGACGCAGGCCACAAAGTGATCATCACCACCGGGCGGCCCCTCAACGGCGCGCTGCGGCTGGCGGAAGATCTGGGGCTGACCAAAGAGGGGTGTTATTTAATTGCCTTTAACGGCGGCATTCTTTACGACACCTATCGCCGGGAAAGCGTCTTCAAGCTGGCCCTTCCCAAGCGTCTGGCGCCCCCCATTTTTGCCGAGGCGGCGCGCCGGAATATACATATCCAGACCTATGATCAGGATAACTGCTATGTGGAGCCGCGCAACGAGGAGGATCGGGAAATCCGCTGGTACTGTTCCCGGATCAAGGTCTCCTATGCGGTCATTCCCTCTGTGGAAGCGTTAAAAGAGGACCCGGTGAAAATTCTGGTCACTTCGCTGGACGAGAGAAAACCGCTGGAGGACTTTCAGGTCTGGGTTGACGCCAACTTTGGCGATGAGCTGGACACCTTCTTTTCCTGCCGGGAGCTGCTGGAGATCGTCCCCAAGGGGGTCAATAAGGGCGCGGCTGTGGTGCAGCTGTGCGCCCGGCTGGGGATCCCCCTGGAAAACTCCGTTGCCTGCGGAGACGCGCCCAATGACCTCTCCATGATCCGCGCCGCCGGGCTGGGGGTGGCTATGTGCAACGGACAGGACGAGGTGAAAGCCGCAGCCGGATATATCACCGAGCGGGACTGCGACCACGACGCCATTGAAGAGGTCATCGAGCGGTTCCTGCTGCCGTCCTGAGCGGCGCAATGGCCCGACCCGCCCCGGTCCGGCGGAAGGGAGAGGAGGCCGCCGGGGGGGCAAAATGACTGGCGGTTTTCTAAATTATGCCAAAACAACCCGTTTTTTCGGCAAAATTTGTGCATTTCACCCCTCAAAAATCTGCGAAATTTCTTTACGAATGAAAAAAGCGGTGCTATAATGGAGCACATGGTTGAAAAATATCTGAGATTAAAGGAGATAAACCCATGAATTCCCTGCAATATTTAGAGCAGCAACGGGAGTTGCTGCTGGCAAGCAGCAACGTGGAGCGGCAGCACTCCAAGGGAAAGTTGACTGCGGACGAGCGCCTGGCCTATCTGTTTGACAAGGACACCTTTATTGAGTTAAATGCCTTCCAGAACCGCGGCCAGTCCGTTGAAAAGCCGGTCAAGCGCGACGGCGTCATTGCCGGTTTCGGCAAGATCAACGGCCGCTATGTCTATGCCTACGCCCAGGACTTTACCATTCAGGGCGGCAGCCTTTCCGCCTCCAACGGCCGTAAGATCGTGGAGTGCCAGCGGGCAGCTCTGAAGGCCGGCGCGCCGATTGTGGGGCTGATGGACTCCGGCGGAGCCAACATTCAGGAGGGCATTGAGGCCCTGGCTCAGTACGGCGAGATCTTCAACAACAACGTGAAGGCCTCCGGCGTGATTCCCCAGATCACTGCGATTATGGGCCCCTGCGCAGGCGGCGCCTCCTATTCCCCCGCGCTGCAGGACTTTATCTTCTTCGTGGAGGGCACCGGCGAGATGTTCGTCACCGGCCCCAACGTGGTGAAAGAGGTCATTGGTGAGGAGATCACCATGCAGCAGCTGGGCGGCGTGGACGTTCACATGCGCCGGAACGGCGTGGCCCACTTCCGGGCAAAGAATGACAAGGACTGCTTGGACAAAATTAAGCGTTTGCTGAGCTATTTGCCCCAGAACAACAGGGAAAAAGCCCCGGTTGCGGAAAAGAGCAGAGCCCGTTGGCAGATCGGCATTGAAAACGTCATTCCCGAGAACAAGCGCAAGATGTACGATGTGAAGCGCGTCATCGACTACCTGGTGGACACGGACTCCTTCTGTGAGGTGGAGCCGGAGTTTGCCGCCAATGTGGTCACCTGCTTTGCCCGGGTCAACGGCCAGAGCATCGGCATTGTCGCCAACCAGCCGGCGGTGATCAGCGGCTGTATGGACGTGAACGCCAGCTGCAAGGTGGCCCGTTTTGTGCGCACCTGCGACTGCTTTAATGTGCCGCTGCTGACTCTGGTGGACGTTCCCGGATTTTTCCCCGGCTCCGACCAGGAGTATTCCGGCATCATTCGTCACGGAGCCAAGGTGCTGTACGCCTACGCAGAGGCCACTGTTCCCAAGATCACGCTGATTCTCCGCAAAGCATATGGCGGCGCTTACATTGCCATGTGCTCCAAGGGATTGGGTTCGGATGTCTGCTGGGCATGGCCCTACACCGAGATCGCCGTTATGGGCGCCGAGGGCGCGGTGAAGATCATCAACCGCAAGGAGCTGAAGGCGGCCGGGAAGGATTACAAGCAGGTGCTGGAGCAGAAGGTCAACGCCTATAAGGAAGTGCAGCTGAACCCCATGGTGGGCGCGAAGATGGGCTATGTGGACAATGTCATCCAGCCCCAGGATACCCGCCGCCTGCTGGAGAAGGCGCTGGAAGCGCTGACTTCCTTCCAGAAGGTGGAAGATAAGCCCAAGCATGGCAATATTCCCCTGTAATGGGATAAAAATGTGAAAAAGACCTGATGTTGTGCATCGACTGCACGGCATCAGGTCTTTGATTTACAGTTGAGCGGTTGGGCGGGGAGAGCGGGTCAGCGGTTGATGTAGCTGTTCAGCTCCTCCACAAAGTCGTCCGCGTCGATTCCATGAACCTCACAGGCCTGCTCCAGCGTTTCGCCGTGGGCCGCGATGCAGTGCAGGCAGTGCATGCCCTGATTCGTGAAAATTTCCTCCACCGAGGGATCTGCCTTTAAAATATCGGAGATCAGGGTCTGGCCAGTAATTCTCATTGCGTTCCCTCCCTTCTGCGCTGCCGGTGTTGGCCTATTATACGACGCTTTGGGAAAAACAACAACCGATTCAAGGGAATTTTCCCCAAATGTTTACAGAATTTTATAGATTTTTTCCCCTTTGCGGTCTACAATGAAGCGAGTTGAATATCATTCAGGAGGGAAATTCATGAGAAAGTTCAGTGCGGCCGTAGACCGCTTCTGTTACAACCACCCCAATTTCGGCATTCCCAATCTCATGCTGTTTATCATCGGTGGCAACGTGATTGTCTATTTGATGGACATGTTTAGCAACGGAACCTTTTCCGATGTGCTGTCCTTCATCCCGGCCTACATTTTTCGCGGCCAGATCTGGCGGCTGATCACCTTTGTCATTGTGCCGGAGTCCAGCGGAAATATCATATTCTTTGCCATCACCCTTTACTTTTATTACTTTATCGGCACGGCGCTGGAGCGGCAGTGGGGGACGGCCCGGTTTAATGTCTTCTATTTAACCGGTGTGGTCACTTCCATTGTGGTGGGGCTGATCATCGGCGCTGCGGGCAGCGGCCTGTTGAACAGCGCCTGGGCCACCACGACGATGTACTATGTCAATATGTCCATGTTCTTTGCCTTTGCGACGTTGTATCCGGATATGCGGGTTTTGCTGTTTTTTATCATCCCCATCAAGATCAAATGGCTGGCCTATCTGGACGCGGCGCTGTTCCTCTATCAAGTGATTCAGTATCTGGTGGCAGGCCAGGTCCTCTATGCCCTGCTGCCGGTCTTTGCCCTGTTGAATTACCTGCTCTTTTTCGGGGAAGATTTAATCAGCACCGTGCGCCGGCAGGGTAACCGGGTCCGGCATCAGAACAGCCGTCAGACCATCCACTTCAAGCAGGCGGTGAAGCAGACCCAGCAGAACAGGGGCTATATCCACAAATGCTGCGTCTGCGGCCGGACGGACACCGACTACCCGGATTTGGAGTTCCGCTATTGCTCCCGCTGCGCCGGTTACCGGTGCTATTGCATTGACCACATTAACAACCATGTCCACGTCACGGAGGATTGAGCGCATTTCTCCGTGTGCATATAAACGAATCCGGCGCATACCGCCGGATTCGTTTTTTTGCCGGACTCCGTGCCGGAGGCGGCGTTACGGCTGCAGCGTGCGGTTTTTGCGCACGCAGCACCCGATGGCAAACAGAAAGGCCGCCAGCTCCGAGAGGGGAAAGGCCAGCCAGGCCCAGCCCAGGCCGCAGAGATGGGACAGGGCGTAGGTCAGCGGCAGCAGCAGGACCAGCTGGCGCAGCAGGGCGGCGGTCATGTTGACCACGCCGTTGCCCAGGCCGGAGAAGTAGTAGCCAATGGTCAGGGTGATTCCCGTCAGGACGAAGGAGAGGGACAGAATGCGCAAAGCGGGAATACCCATGGCGCACATACCGGCGCTGGCGTCAAAGAGGGATAGCAGCCAGGCGGGGAAGAGCCAGAAGATCAGCGTGCCGCAGAGCATAAAAGCCACGGCGCCCCGCAGCGCGATCTTCAGCGCGCTGCGGACGCGGTCCCAGTTTTTGGCCCCGAAGTTGTAGCCCACAATGGGGATCAGCCCCTGGGCTAAACCGTTGACGGGCATATACAGGAAGTTCTGCAATTTGTAATAGACGCCGAAGAAGGCCACGGCGGTGGTGGAGAAGGCGGCGAGGATGCTGTTCATGCCGAGCATCATCACGCTGCCCGCCGACTGGGTCACCATCGTGGGGAGACCCACCCGGTAAATGGCCTTTAGGATGGAGCTGTCCACCCGGAACGCCCGCAGGGTCAGGGGAATCTCCCTGTTTTTTGTGGCATTCAGCCACAGGGCGGTTAGCCCGGCCAGCCACTGACCCATGACGGTGGCGACGGCGGCGCCGGTGACCCCCATAGCGGGCAGTCCGAAGAGGCCGAAAATCAGAATCGGGTCCATGACCACGTTGCAAATGGCGCCGATGGACTGCGCGATCATGCTCAGCAGGGTCTTGCCGGTGGCCTGAAGGCAGCGCTCGCCGGTGGTGGCGAGGAAAATGCCCGTGCTGAACAGCATGCAAATTCGCAGATAGGACACCGCATCCTCCAGAATCTCCGGGTCCTGTGTGTAGAGTCGGAGGAAGGGGCGCACGGCGAAAAAGCTCAGCAGGATGAAGATGAGAGAGCCGCAGACGGCGGCAAACAGGCCGTTTTGGACCGTCCTGGTCAGCTTCTCGGTGTCCTGCCGGCCGAGGGTCTGGGACAGCAGCGCGTTCAGGCCCACACCGGCGCCCACGGAGATGGCCACCATCAGCATCTGGACCGGATAGGCCAGAGAGGTAGCGGTCAGCGCGTCCTCGCTGATGCGGGAGACAAAAATGCCGTCTACAATGTTGTAAAGGGACTGCACCAGCATGGAGACCATCAGGGGACAGGAAATGCTCCAGACCAGCCGGTTCATAGGGGCGGCGCCCATACGATTGGGTTGACTCATAACATACACCTTCTTGACACGGGAGAACAAAAAAGCGCAGCTCCGGCCAGAGTTGGATTACTGGCCGCAGACTGCGCTTGCAAGACGTTCTGCGATTTGTACGTAACAATATCATAGTAGCATAGGCGCGTGGGGTTTGCAACGGGAAAAATGCACAAAAAGGATGAGGGGCAAGCCGACGGGGCGCGGTTGGACGGCGGCGAAAAAAGCGGAAAGGATTCCATTTTCTGCCCGTTGTACCACTTGAAACTGAATGGGAAATATCTTATAATAATTTAGACCTCGTTTGAAACATGTCAACCTGCCCGCCGCCATAGGGCGCTGAGTTTCCGTGCGCCACATCGCCATGGGTCACAATTTGAATGTTCAAACAAGGCCTCAACCATGCGGCTGGATCACAGCCGCGTCTATTTCGTTTTGTGACCGGTTTACCCACAGTGGGAGCGCCCCGCGTGGCGGGCGAAACGGTTCATATTGGACAATCGTTTTTGGTTTCGTGCCAATGGCCGGTGAGTGTGCGCTTGCCAGCCCTTGAGCGCCAAGCGATGCCATCTGCGCCGCTGTCTGCGGCGTGCTAAGAGATTATACGCCCGCTTCCATTCGGCGGCGTACTTGGAGGAAAGGCAATGGCAAAGAAATTTTATATCACAACCCCAATTTACTATCCCTCGGACAAGCTGCATATCGGCCACACCTACTGCACGGTGGCCACGGATGTGATGGCCCGTTATAAGCGGATGACCGGCCACGATGTTCTGTTTTTGACCGGAACCGACGAACACGGACAGAAGATCGAGACCAAGGCAAAGGAAGCCGGTGTGACGCCCCAGCAGTTTGTGGACAACATCGTCACCGGCCCCGGCGGCATTCAGGATCTGTGGAAGCTGATGAACATCTCCAACGACCGGTTCATCCGCACAACCGATGAGTATCATGTCAAGAGCATCCAGAAGATTTTCAAAAAGATGCACGACAAGGGGGATATTTACAAGGGTTCCTACAAGGGGAAGTACTGCGTCCCCTGTGAGGCCTTCTGGACGGAGAGCCAGCTGGTGGACGGAAAATGCCCCGATTGCGGCCGGGAGGTCAAGGACGCCGAGGAAGAGGCGTATTTCTTCCGGCTGAGCAAATATGCCGATCGGGTTCGTGACCTGCTGGTCAACACCGATTTTCTGGAACCCCGCAGCCGGGTTCATGAGATGGTCAACAACTTTATCGACCCCGGTCTGGAGGACTTGTGCGTCAGCCGTACCAGCTTCACCTGGGGCGTGCCGGTGGATTTCGATCCCGGCCACGTGGTCTATGTTTGGGTGGACGCCCTCTTTAACTATGTGACCGCATTGGGCTTTGAAAACGACACATACGACGACTATGAGACCTACTGGCCCGCGGACGTCCACTTTATCGGCAAGGAAATTGTCCGCTTCCACTCCATCATCTGGCCTGCCATGCTGATGAGCATGGATATGCCGCTGCCCAAAAAGGTCTTTGGCCACGGCTGGCTGCTGCTGGATGGCGGCAAGATCTCCAAGAGCAAGGAGAACACCACAATCAACGTGGTGGATCCCCAGATACTGGCCCGCCGTTACGGTGTGGATGCGCTGCGCTACTACCTCATGCGGGAGTTCCCCTTCGGCAGCGACGGCAACTTCTCCAACGAGCTGTTGATCAACCGCATTAACATCGATCTGGCCAATGACCTGGGCAATCTGGTCTCCCGGACCACCGCCATGGTGGGAAAATACTTCGGCGGAAAGCTGCCCGCTGCCCAGACCGCCGATGAGGAGAAGGATGCCGAGCTGATTGCCATGGCGTCGGCTCTGCGCGGCGGTTACGAGGAGCTGATGGAGAAGTACACCTTCCAGACGGCTCTGGTGGAGATCTTCAAGGTCATTGACCGGGCCAACAAATATATCGATGAAAACGCCCCCTGGGTTCTGGCCAAGAGCGAGGACACCAAGCCCCGTCTGGCCCGGGTGCTGTACAACCTGCTGGAGGTCATCCGGATTTGCAGCATCCTGCTCTCCCCCTTTATGCCCGAGACGGCGGTGGAGATTGCCAAACAGATTGGCTCTGACTGCAACCGGTGGGAGGACGCCGCAACCTTCGGACTGCTGTCCCCGGAGGTGTCGGTCACCAAGGGCAAGAACCTGTTTCCGCGCATTGACCTGAAAAAGGAGCTGGACGAGCTGGCCGCCATTGAGATGGCCCGCAAGGCGGAAGAGGCCAAAAAGTCCCTGCCCGCCGTTGAGGTGGAGCCGCAGGAGGAAGAGAAGGTGGATTTTGACACCTTCTGCAAGAGCGACTTCCGGGCGGTCAAGGTCAAGGACTGCCAGAGCGTGAAGAAGTCCAAGAAGCTGCTGTGCTTCACTCTGGACGACGGCACCGGCACAGACCGCCAAATCCTCTCCGGCATCGCCCAGTGGTACAAGCCGGAGGAGCTGGTGGGGAAGACGCTGGTGGCAATTGTCAACCTGCCCCCCCGCAAAATGATGGGGATGGAATCCAACGGTATGCTGATCTCCGCCGTTCATAAGGAGCATGGCGAGGAGAAGCTGAACCTGCTGATGGTCGATGACCAGATTCCCGCCGGCGCCAAGCTGTGCTGATTGCCCCGGTCACAACGAAAGGGAGGCGGCGTTTGTTCAGGCGCCGTCTCCGATGAAATTAAAGATAAAATTAAAATGGTAAGTTTGTTCCCGGTAGCTTTGCAGCAACCGGGAAGGGGGGTGGCAGCACATAGCTGTCACCCCCTCTCTATGGAGGAAATGCAGATTTACGGGGCGGTTGAGGCTGTCACTCAAATTCGTACAGGCACAGGTAATACTGTCTGTCCTTTTGGCAGAGGATGGCAAAGCGGTTTTCATCCAGCCATCCGCAGACGTCGTCATAGGTGCCGCTCTCCCGGTCCAGCAGATAGAGCTGGCGGTCTTCCGGGGAGATGATGCCCAGCTGATGAATGCCAAGCCCGTTGGTGCCCAATGTCCGGGTCAGTGCGATTAGATCCCCGTTGCTGTGGCGGAGGGCGGTGTAGCCGCCCAGTTCCAGCTCTGGAAGTTCATAAATGGTGTTGTTGAAAAGATCGACCACTGCCACATTCTGATCCTCGGTCTCGCCGATCAGCAGACCGTCACCAGCGCTCCACTCCAAATTGGAGAGCCCGCTGACCAGGACTTCCCACTGTTCGTCGTCTGTCAGCTGATACAGGGTGCGGTTCAGACCCATCCAATAGATCGTCTCATTGAGAATCGTACAGGTTCCGGTTTCCGGCGCGGCGATTTCCTCCACTGCGCCGGTCTCAAGGGACGCCCGATAGAAGAAATCGGAATAGGAGTTGTTGGTAATATACAGGAAGTCGTCCCTAAGGGCGATCGAGCCGTAGCCGTTTTCCGGCAGTTCGGTGACGTCAATCTTGGCGGCCAGATCTGTCAGTTCTCCGGTATCCAGGTGGTAAATGGCCGGGAGGTCAATGGATTCATTTTCCTCAACGGAGAGCCACATGAGAATGGCATCGGTATCTTCGTTTGTGTAGCCATATCCGCATTCGATGCCCTCCTCCAACGGAATGGTGGGAAGACCGCCTTGCGCAGGGGTGTAAATAAAGTGGAGATAGAGGGAACGGCCTCGCCACTCCACGGTCTGTTCCACCGTCTCGGTGGGCAGCGCTTCCAGCTGATAGTCCTCGGTGACGACCTGGTAATAGGGGGCCTCGGTGGATATCAGTACGCCGTCGAGAAATTCGGACCAGTCCTCCAGATCCACGGGAATAGAGTGGATGCTGACGCCGTCCATGCCCTCCACCATGGTAAAGGTCTCCGTGTTTTCGCTGGAAAGTTCGCCTGTATCCGTGGCGCTCAACTTGAAAAGGGATAGAATCGTGTTGCGGAACGTTGGGCTTGCCGCACAAGCAGTTGCGGTTCCAATGAGCAGAATCAAGACGATGCAGGCGGTAGCGCGTCCCAACCGCGTCATCCGCCGCCATCTGGGCTGCTTGCGGGGCCGGTTCGCTGCGCGCACCTTGCGCATGGTTCGCGCCTTAATGTGGTTGACAGGGGTTTCAGGGTTGACGGCCATCTCAATGTCCTGGAATTCCAGGCCGTCCAGCAGGTCAGAAATTCTTTGCTTCATGCTGTGTGTGCCTCCTTTACAATGTGTGTTCCAGAGCCGAAGATAGCTTGGCTCTGCCCCGGCGCAAGTGGGTTTTTACGGTGGATAGATTCATATTCATTTCCTCAGCAATGGTTTTTACCGGCTGGCAATAGTAGTAGTGCCGCAAAAAGATTTCCCGGTCGGGCAGGTCCATCTCCAGAACGGCCTGACGGACGGTTTCCCGCTGCTCTTGTTCCAGAACGGTGTGTTCCGGTGTGGAGCCCCCGGAGATCGAAATGAAATCATCTTCCAGCAGCAGTTCTCGGTTGGCCTGGCGGAGCTTGTTCTTTGCCATGTTTCGGGCTACGCACCCAAGCCAGCCCTTAATGGACAACGGCCTGATCTTCCCGGCGCAGTTCCAGAGCTGGAGAAAGACATCGGAATCAATTTCTTCTATGTCCTCGGCCCGCATAGACTGTCCGAGAATGTTATAGACGATGGTATGGACATAGGGCGCGTAGCGGTCCATAAACCATTCCAGCGCCTTCTCCGAGCCGTTTTGCAGCTTTCGAAATGCCTGAAGTTCATTCAAAACAGAGCCCTCCTTTCAAATTTTGTGGTATTTTTCCTTGGTTACTATAAATAACACAGGTTTTGAACGCGAGGTTTCAAAATCCGAAAAGTTTTTCCGAAACAATCCGATTCGAGGAGCTGTCCAACGCTTCCTTTGACGTTCGCTCCTTGGAGCGTATACAAAAAACCACTCCCAAAAGCAGACGGGAAGTGCCCCCTACATCACCATGACCCACGGCAGCGGCGGCTGCCGGATGTTGGATGTGCCTTTGCGAAGCTGCTGAAACGACCAAAACGCACCTGTGTACCATTGCACGGGTGCGTTTTTTGGGGGAGAAGTTAATATAATTGATTGACTTTACCTATTTGTTTTGATATAATGAAAAAGCAGAGCTTCGTAAGAGTTTTCTGCTCCTTTCTTGTCTTTGCCCCGGTGTGCAGCACCGGGGCGTTTTATTTTACATTCCAAGATCTTCCGCAGTCAGGGCTTGGGCAGTATGATTGACACGGCCAAGCAATCCGATCTCTTTTATTAAGTGTCAATGTAAAAAACAAGAAGCAATTAGCTGGTCAAATCAAAGTACTCAAACAGATTCGCAAATCAGGCAGCTTTCTCTACTTTCAAAATTAGATTAAGTTGGCGGATTGCATACCTTGCAAGGCTCATATCCCTTTGCCGTTGCTTTCGACAAAGTTGTCTCTATTTTGCTTTTTGACAGATAACGGCAACCGCTGCGATGGTATTTTGCTCCAGTCTCGGTAATATATACCGTAATTTCCGCTTCGACTTCCTCTTCGTTTGCCTCATCCTCGGCATCCGTAGATTCTTCGTCGCTGGTTTTGGTATCTTGTTCGGTGTAGATACTTGTCTCTGTCTGCTGTGATGTATCATCCTGCTGAGCGGATTCTTCCTCTTCATTTGCAGTTAAGGTAGTTTCTACAGTTGAGGTGGGTTCCTCATCACTTTCAAAGTCTTCTTGATTTTCTTCTTCAATTTCCTCTTCATCGGAAACGTTAAGTTCAAGCGTTGAGGTGTCTGGTTCAAAAGTTTCCTCTGCTTCGTCCGTATCTTCTGTAGAAACAGAGGATGACGCAGTTTCATCCATGGATACACTGTAAGAAAGTGTATCGGCTTGAGTCTCGTCTTGGTTGCTTGATTGAGTTGGTATCAAAGAACATGCAAACAAAAATATTACGAAAACAACAAAAACTTTTTTCCAGCCCTTTAGGCCGACCGCGTTCAGAGGCTTCAAAATAATATTAACTGGAGCCGAAAAAACGGCAGCCCAAATAAAGACCCAACTTGATAGTGACGGGAAATAAACGAATGACCAAAACACCATGAGCGCAGTTATTATCCAACAAAAGGCAATTATCAATTTGTTGAACGCGGTCTTTAACTTACTTAACATAGCATTTCCTCTTAATGTACATTGTGAAACCAGCTTTGCTTTTTATCGGTTCATATCTGTTTTACGATAAATATAAATTCGTTGCTAAGGATTCGTAGAAACATGCCAAAATATCCCGCTATCCCCCATACTTCTGTCTGCCCCACTTTTTTATAGAGAGTCACTCGTCAATGCCGCTCTGCGGGAGAAAGAACGGGGTTCTGGTCGTCCTGCGCCGCCGCCAGGCGATCGTGATAGCCGGACAGCGTCAGGAAGACATAGGGCAGGACAAAGAACAGGGAGATTCCGGCGGTGATGAGGGCGGTCAGATACCAGGGGATAAAGGTCAAATGCAGGCGCAGCAACTCCACCTTCCGGCCGGCCATAATGGCTTTGCTCTGTTTGATGGCCTCAAAGGCCTCCAGCTCAGGATGGTCCAGCAGCAGATAGAGGGTCTGGCTGTATTGCAGGGCCTTAAACACACCGACATACGCGCCGGCGAAGCACATCAGGACACCGAGGATTGCAAGGAGCAGCGCCGGTTCATACCGGGTGGAGGCGGCGCAGCACAGAATGCCCGGGATAAAGCCGATGGCAGACCAGGCAGTTTGCAATACAAAGGTGCAAAAAGTGGCGATAAAGGCGGTAGAAAGCTGAAAAAAGCCGCTGAAGACTGTGGAAATTTTCACAGTTTCTCCCCGCATTCTCTGCTGAAACAGTTTGGTGACGCCAAAGAGCATCACGCCGCCCACAGCTGCCGTCACCAGAAGGAAAAGGATCAGCGGCAGGTAGAAAAAGCCGAAAAAGGCCACGCCGCCGGTGATGACCGCGGAGACCAGAACGCCAGAGACGCAGATAAGCCAGTGACCGCTGAGGGCATTTTTTGCCATTTGTTTTAGATCGCTTCGTGTCATAGTTCGCCATCCTTTCTGCCTTGAATTGTTTAGATTATATCATATTTGAGAACATTCCGCAAGAAAATACCGGCCCAAACCGGGAGAAAAGGTGGATGGCAGTCCAGAGGGCAGAGAGCGCTCAGAAGGCCGGTGTTACGGGGTAAAATCGGTTCGTAAGAGGGAATGGGTTAGCACTCAAAAAGAAAGAGTGCTAAAAATTAAAAGTTTGTTCACACATTTGTCATAAACTGCGGCTATACTGGGGGCAGATTAAGAGTAGGCTCCCCATTGAGGGGCCAGAAAGGAAACTTGCCTTATGACGAATCGAAATTTTACACAGAAAACACAAGAAGCAATCCAAAGCGCGCAGTCGGCCGCTGTGGAATATGGAAACCCTCAGATTGAGCAGCTGCACCTGCTCTACGCCCTGCTGACGCAGGAGGACGGGCTGATTCCCCAGCTCGTGGAGAAAATCGGGCCGGATCCGGTCAGCCTGAAGGCCGCCGTGGAGGCGGAAATGGCGCGGATGCCCAGAGTGTCCGGGTCCGGCCGTGAGCCTGGCAAGGTTTACATTGCCCAGGACGTGGACAAGGCGCTGAACGCGGCAGACCGGGCGGCGGAACAGATGAAGGATGAGTATCTGTCCGTGGAGCACCTCTTCCTGGGTCTGGTGGAGGCGGCCAACAGCACCTTGAAAAATCTGTTTCGCACCTACCAGATTACAAAGGAAAAGATTCTCAATGCCCTGAACCAGGTTCGCGGCAGCCAGCGCGTCACCTCCGACAACCCGGAGGAAACCTATGATGCCCTGAAAAAGTACGGAACCGACCTGGTGGAGCGGGCCAGAAACAACAAACTGGACCCGGTCATCGGACGAGATGAGGAGATCCGCAACGTGGTTCGCATCCTGTCCAGAAAGACCAAGAACAACCCCGTTCTGATCGGCGAGCCGGGCGTGGGCAAGACCGCCGTTGTGGAAGGGCTGGCCCAGCGGATTGTCCGGGGGGACGTGCCCAAGAGCTTGCAGGAAAAGACCATTTTCTCCCTGGATATGGGGGCGCTGGTGGCAGGCGCCAAGTACCGGGGGGAGTTTGAAGAGCGGCTGAAGGCGGTTCTGAATGAGGTTCGCAAGAGCGAGGGCCGGATTTTGCTCTTTATCGATGAGCTGCACACCATTGTGGGCGCCGGAAAGACGGAGGGCTCCATGGACGCGGGCAACCTGCTCAAGCCCATGCTGGCCCGGGGCGAGCTGCACTGCATCGGCGCCACCACGTTGAACGAATACCGCCAGTATATTGAAAAAGATGCCGCCTTGGAGCGCCGCTTCCAGCCCGTAATGGTGGATGAGCCGACGGTGGAGGACACCATTGCCATTTTGCGGGGCCTGAAAGAGCGCTATGAGGTCTATCACGGTGTCAAAATCCAGGATAACGCCATTATTGCGGCTGCCACCCTGTCCAACCGCTACATCACGGACCGTTTTCTGCCGGATAAGGCTATCGACCTGATCGACGAGGCCTGCGCCCTCATCCGCACGGAGATGGATTCCATGCCGGACGAATTGGACGGCATCAACCGCAAGATCATTCAGCTGGAGATTGAAGAGGCCGCCCTGAAAAAAGAGGACGATAAGCTCTCCCGGGAGCGGCTGGCCGCCTTGCAGCAGGAACTGGGCGACCTGCGGGAGGATTTCAACGCCAAAAAGGCCCAGTGGGACAACGAGAAGAACGCCGTCAGCCGGGTGCAGAAGCTCCGTGAGGAAATTGAGCAGGCCCGCCACGATCTGGAGACGGCCCAGCGCAACCAGGATTACGGAAAGGCCGGTGAATTGCAGTATGGCCGTCTGCCCGCCTTGCAGCGTGAGCTGGAGAATGAGGAAAATCTGGCCAACGAGAGCAAAAAGCGTTCCCTGGTTCACGACCGGGTGACGGAGGAGCAGATTTCGAAGATTATCGAGCGCTGGACGGGCATCCCGGTGGCCAAGCTGATGGAGAGCGAGCGGGAAAAGCTGCTGCACCTGGACGAGGTTCTGCACAAACGTGTGGTGGGCCAGGACGAAGCGGTTCAGCGGGTCTGTGAGGCCATCATCCGCAGCCGGGCCGGCATTCAGGACCCCAACCGGCCCATCGGTTCCTTCCTGTTCCTGGGGCCAACCGGCGTGGGCAAGACGGAGCTGGCCAAGACCCTGGCCGAGGCGCTGTTTGACAGTGAGAAGAACATGGTTCGCATCGACATGAGCGAGTACATGGAGAAGTATTCCGTCTCCCGCCTGATCGGCGCCCCTCCCGGATATGTGGGCTATGAGGAGGGCGGCCAGCTGACCGAGGCGGTTCGCCGCAAGCCCTATTCCGTCGTCCTGTTTGACGAGGTGGAAAAGGCCCATCCCGATGTGTTCAACGTGCTCCTTCAGGTGCTGGACGACGGCCGCATCACGGACAGCCAGGGCCGCACCGTGGATTTCAAGAACACCATCATTATTTTGACCTCCAACCTGGGCAGCCAGTACCTGCTGGACGGCATCAATGCTGACGGTGAAATCTCTGAGACGGCCAGGAACCAGGTGGAGGAACTGCTGAAGCGCTCCTTCCGCCCGGAGTTTCTGAACCGGCTGGACGAGATCGTCTTCTACAAACCCCTGACCCGGGACAACATCACGGGGATCATTGATCTGCTGCTGGCCGATCTGAACCGCCGTCTGGAGGATAAGCAGCTCACCATTGAGCTGACCGAGGCGGCAAAGGGTTTCGTTGTGGATCAGAGCTACGACCCCGCCTTTGGCGCCCGTCCGCTGCGCCGTTACGTGCAGCACAACGTGGAGACGTTGATTGGACGCAAAATCATTGCCGACGAGACGGCTCCCGAGGAGACCATCGTCGTGGACTATGACGGCAGCGGGCTGTATATTCGCTAAAAATTTGGGACCTCCCAAGGGATTGGGAGGCCCTTTTTTGTCCAAAAGGGGCGAAAAACCCCGGATGACTTTGTCGTTTTCCCCACTGGTAATCTCCTGATGCCCATGATATACTAATTTGTACGTTCAAGCGGCCGGTTGGGAGCGGGCGGGCAGCGCCCTTTTGCCGCATCGTTTCCATTGAATTGGGAAAGGATAGCAAGGGGTTTGGAGAGAGAACCCGCCGGCGCAGCCGGACATAAACTGGAGGAGAAAGAGAAGGGCAAACACATGTGGAGCTGGATCAAAGAGAGGGCTTTTGATCTGAAAATTGAGATTCTGGAACTGCTGGCGCGGCTGAAAGTGTACTTCATCCGCGAGGGAACCGCCCTCCTGCGCTGGGGCGTCATCTCGGTGCTGGTGGGAATCTGTGTGGGCGTCGTGGGCGCGGAATTCCACCATGCGGTGGAGTGGGCCACGGACGTAAGAGGGGAAGTTCCCTGGCTGCTGTACCTGCTGCCGGTGGCCGGACTGGTGATCGTCGGCCTGTATCACCTGCTGGGCATGGATGACGACCGGGGAACCGACTGCGTCCTGGCCTCTGTCCACGGCACGGACCAGCTGAAGTTCCGTCAGGTGCCGTTGATTTTCGTGGGGACGGTTCTGACCCACCTGTTTGGCGGCAGCGCCGGACGGGAGGGGGCCGCCCTGCAAATTGGCGGCGGCATCGGCAACCTTCTGGGCAGGGTCATGCATCTGGACGACAAGGACAGACGGATGATCACCATGACGGGCATGGCGGCGGGCTTTTCCGCCCTCTTTGGCGCGCCGCTGGCTGCGGCGGTCTTTGCCATGGAAGTGGAGAGCGTGGGCGTTATGTACTATGCCGCCCTTGTCCCCTGTCTGGTTTCGGCTCTGTTGGCCCAGATGGTGGCAACTGTTTTGGGCGTCGAGGGCACCAGTTTTGCGGTGCTTGACGCGCCGGATTGGACGGTGATGGTCATGGTGGCGATTGCCGTGCTGGGGCTGCTGTGCGGAATACTGTCCAATTTTTTCTGCCGGTGTATGCGGCTTGCCAACTTTGCCTTTGGCTCCCTTTTCCGCCAAAAATGGAAGCGGGTGCTGGTGGGCGGTTTCCTTATTATCGGACTGACCTGGATTTTTGGGCGCGATTACAATGGCGCGGGGACGCAGGTAATCGCCGCCGCTGTGGACGGGCAGGTGGTTCCCGCCGCCTTCTTACTGAAAATCCTGTTTACTGCCGTCACCCTGGGCGCCGGGTATAAGGGCGGTGAGATCGTGCCGACGTTCTTCATCGGCGCAACCTTTGGCTGTCTGGCAGGCCCTGCGTTGGGGCTGTCGGCCAGCTTTGGGGCAGCGGTGGGGATGGTCGCCGTATTCTGCGGCGTCACCAACGCGCCTATGACCTCCATCCTGCTGGGATATGAGATCTTTACCGGCGTGGAGCTGGCCCCGCTGGCGCTGTCCGTGGCCGTCAGCTATATGATGAGTGGTTACATCGGCCTTTATCATGAGCAGAAGATCGTCTATTCCAAAACCAAGACCTCCTTTATCAACGTAAAGGGCGACGAAGAATACCTTGACGACGAGCACAGCGCCCCAACCGCCGCCCCGGAAAACGGCGGGCAAGGGCTCCGGCACGGCGGTCAAAAGGAAGCGGAGAAACGGGACGGGGAATGAACCGGAAGCGCCCTGGAGGCGTCCGGCGTCAAGGGCGTTTCGGCTGTCCGGATGAAGGCGGAAGGGTTATAAAATTTAGATTTTTTCTGTTTACAGACCGGAAAAAATCCTTATAATGAAAAGATGAGCAGGCAGTGTTTCAGGT
>CAYWAP010000021.1:12995-29886 GCA_964456525.1 uncultured Oscillospiraceae bacterium | reverse complement strand
AAGCACAAGCGGCAAAATGCCCGGCGCTGATCGCCCTCCGGCGTTCCCGCCCGGACTGCATGTCGGGTTTTTCTGCCAACGTCAAAAGGGGGCAAAACCGGCGGCGGGGGCGGAAAACTGATGGTGGGAGCACATTTCGATTTGCGCTCAACTTGGAAAGTCCAGCTTAGGCTGGGCTTTTTGTTTTGTATGAGATAAAATGGTGAGGAAAGTGACCAAAATGCCAATTTTAAAATAGGAACGCATTGTCTGCAGCCTCTAAACAGCAAAAAAGCCCATCGAATGGATCTTTCCCACTGTTGAAAAATACACTGTACGTTATCCCTAACATACCTAACACAGGAGGCAGATTGAGGAAATCTTAAAAGATACACTTTTTTGTATTTTAGTCACTTTTCTGTTGACACATTTTTAAAATCGTTTAAAATAATAATGTAGGGTTATTTTCACAAAAGATTAGACCTTGTTTGAAAATTAGAATATAACCGATAGCAAGGACTTTTTCGCTATACAGGGTGATTTGACGCCGCAATCCTTTGTGGATTGCAAAGAAAATCAACGACGTATGGTGGAAAAAGGTCCGCCACTTGGGTATGTTGATATTTTTCAAACAACATTTAGAGAAAAATTATGCAGCGATTCGGGGATGTGGCTTTATGGATTACGATCTTATTTCTTTGATGCAGATATTATCAACGAACTCCTTCCTCACTCTGAAGGATATTGAAGCTGCGACCAGCGCTACCCAACGTCAAATTATGTATCGCATTGAAAAATTGAATAGACTGTTTAAGGCAGAGAATATACCTGCTGTTTCCGTAAGCCCCACTCCTCCCAGAGAAATTCTTATACCAGAGGAAACCTTAGCTGCTATCAAACGGATGCTGGAAGAATCCAGTGCCAGCTATGCATATTACTTCAGCAAAAAAGATCGGCTGACCTATATGTATCTGCTTCTTTTTATCAATCTGGACTACGTATCTCTGAACCATTTTATCGATTCCCTGAAATGTAGCCGTTCCACGATTCTCTCAGATCTCAAAAAGCTAAAACAGTTGCTGGAGGAAAATGGAATTGGGCTCTGCAACAACCGCACCCGGGGATATTATCTGGTAGGATCTGAAATTGCGATCCGCCGGTTTATGATTTGGGAGGTTCTCAGTACCCTTTCTGATAAAAAGAATGGGAAGATTTTTGACGCCTTCATCAAAGATTTTAATCTCAATATATTCGATTATTCCAGACAGGTTATCACAGAACTAGCCACCCAGTGGAAAATCCACTTGGTGGAAGCCCGTCTTCTGGAATTTATCTATATTTTCATCTTTCTGAAAACCAGAATGCAAAGCGGCATAAAGGCAGATCTATCCCTACCTCTGATACTCGAAACAGAGGTCATCCCTACCTTAAAGGAATACGCTTTTACCAAGGATCTGCTGAGCAGATATGAAGATACTGATCAGATCGCAGAACCCGATATTAAATACATTACATCCTGGATCCTGGGAATTTCCTATGGCGATATCAACGAAGATACAAAAGACAAGGATTTGATTTCGGGGATTGCCAGAAATATTATGCAGCGGTTTGAAGTTATCAGCGGTGTTCATCTGAGCAACAGCGATAAGATGTTCGTACAGCTTTACGCCCATCTCCGCCCGGCTTATTACCGGCTTATTTTTCATCTTCCTATTTTCAATCCAATTTGCGAGTCTGTGAAAAATGAGTACTGGGAGCTTTTCCAACTGATGGTGGAAACCGTGAAGCCGACAGCCGCACTCTTTAACCGCGAAATTCCTGAAGAAGAGATCGCATATCTGACCATACATTTTGCTGCGGCCTTTGCTGAAAAGAAAAGCAGTGAAGAATCCAGCCGGAAGAAGGCCTTGGTGATCTGCTCCAATGGAGTGGGGAGTGCAATTATGCTCTACAACGAACTGACACGCCTCTTCCCGGAGCTGGACTTTCTTCCACCTTTGGAGTCCTCCCGTGCAGAGGACAACCATCTTGGAGCCGATATTATTTTTACAACCAATTACACCCCTTTGACCGTTGATCCTTCTGTGCCAGTTGTCCGGGTGAATCCTGTTATGTCGTTAAATGACCGGCGAAAAATCAGCCATCAAGTTCATCAGGGGCTGGGGATTTCTTCTCAGGGGCAGCCAGATGTGGACGTTGTCATGGATATTATCGCCAAATACGCAGATATCCGTGAAAGGGACAGCCTCTATGGAGAGCTGACTGCTCATTTTTATAAGACACAGTTTTCGGATGTCGCAGAGGATATTAAGCTGCACCTGACTGACATGATCTGGCCAGAAATTATCAGTTTGAATCTGGAGGCCTCTACACCTGAAGAAGCAATCCGAAAGACTTACGAACCCATGGTTCGCCAGCGCTGTGTGCTGCCCAGCTATGTAGAGGAAACTGTCCGGATGAGCACACGTTATATGGTCATTACCAAGCATGTGGCTCTGCCTCATGCCAAGCCGGAAGCTGGAGCCATTACCTATGGCCTTGGTATCGGCGTATTAAAAACACCTCTTATCTTCGGGGTTCCCGAGAATGATCCGGTCAAATATATTTTTGCTCTGAGCGCAGTCAACAACTCCTCTCATCTGTGCGCTATGGCAGAGCTGATTCAACTGTTTCATGACAAAAATTTCTATCGACTTCTGGATACCGCTCATTCCTCTAAGGAAGTGATGGATTATATTCGGGAGCACCTGTAAATTCTATTTTCAGTCGGCCCAAAATAGAAGCAATCCACCATCTGCTGCCGGTTCACCTGCTGCGGAAGAAGGCCCTCAACGGGCCTTTTGCCGTCTATGGACAGCCGCTCGAAATCGCGAGCGCGTTGCGGGGCGAAAAAATGGCAGCGCCGGTTCCAAGCGCTGCCATAAACGTGCATGTTGCAGGATTATACTGTTTTGACATAACGGCGTTCGTATTTGTAAATCAGCCGAATGCCAAGACAGGCGAAAAACAGGCTGACGGCCATCCAGAGCACATACCAGTTTAGCAGAGGCACCTGGCCATACAGGAGACTGTTGCGCAGTTGGGTAATGATATAACAGGTGGGATTCAGCCGGATCATCAGGTAGCGAACGATGCCGGAGAGCTGGGTCTCCGGGTTATAGAAGATGCCGGAGAGGTAGAACAACAGCCGCAAAAGGACGTTTACAATGTTGTTCAAATCGTCTACAAATACGCCGCAGTGCATCAGGATGCAGCAGCAGCCAAAGGTCATGATGAAAAGAAGGGCCAGATAGGGAATGAGCCATAAAGCCTGTAAGGTCAGGGGCACCTGATAAAGAATCATGGCAATGGCCACGTATCCCAGGGAAATCAACATCTTAAAGCCGTTAACCATCATGATTGTCAGCACAAGGATAAATTTGGGCAGGTAAACCTTCGCCAGCACCGGGCGGTTCTTACGGATGAGCTTCCCGCTGGCCAGAATACAACGGTTAAAAAACGTCCATGCGCTGTGGCCGATGAAAATAAAGGCGCAGAGATAATCCTGATTTTTACCAAAGACAACCGAGTAGACGAAGGTATAGACGATCATAAAGAGCAGCGGGTCCAGCAACCACCAGGCGCCGCTCAGGAAGGAACCGGAAACTTCCTCCTTCAGCTCCGCCCGTGCGGCGTAGACCAGATAACGCCGGTATTTGTAAATGTCGCGAAAAAATTGAATCATGTGATACTCCCTTCCGGGATCAAGCGAGGATGTTCGGCAATCGGGTTTTCAAACCGGAACGGGGACAAAAGCCCCTATATCCATATTCATCATTATATCAGTGCGCCCGATATCCGTCAACAAAGGGTTTCCGGAGCGAAATTTACTTCTCGGCGTCCCTGGCCTGCTTCGTTTCGGCGGCTGCGCGGATGTGGGATTGCTCCACAGCCCGCTCCATTCCGTGGGGAACCCGGTCCCCCTCCTGCCAGTAGCTGAGAAGGGAGAGGGGCGGCATCGGCTCTTCCGCATCCGGGAGGGCGGCCTTTGTGGCCACGCAACGGTTGATTTTCACGCCCTCTGCCGAGAAGCGGGCCTCAAAATCCGTCATGATCACCGTTGGGTCATCTGCGTGGAGATCGTTTGTCACTTCGCTCAGGGTGTAACCGGCCCGAGGAAACTGGGTCAGGGAGAAGTCAAACAGGGGGCGATTGTCCGTTTTAAAGTGAATCTGGCCGCCGTCCTTCAAAATCGGACGGTAAGAAAGCAGAAAATCGGTATAGGTTAAGCGGCGCTTCGCGTGCTTTTTGGAGGGCCAGGGATCGGGAAAGTTGATATAGAGCAAGTCCACTTCCTCCGGCGCAAACCAGTCAGACAGGCGCACCGCGTCGTCACAGACAAAGATGACGTTGGTGACGTTCCGCTCCAGAGCCTTTTCCATGCCCATCACGATGGCGTCAGCCACGCGTTCCACGGCGACGAACAGGGCCTGGGGATTCTGCTCTGCGGTCTGGATGGTGAAGCGGCCCTTGCCGCAGCCGATTTCAAGGCGCAGCTCGGCGGCGCCGGGCATCTGTGCCAGCCAGCGCCCCTTGAGCCGGCAGGGATCCCGCTCCAACACGGCGGCGCAGCGCGCCATACGCTCATCTAGATGTTTCTTTTTACGCATTCTCATGGTAGATTACCTCAGTCCGGGAATGATGATTATGACATCGCATATCATACCACACGGGGCAGAAAATCACAAGAAATCTCTTGAAAAATGCAGTGGATTCCAGTATAATAAGGTCTGTTCCATGAGCTGCAGGGCGGCGTCTCCGCACGGCTGCTGAGGTGTTCATGGAATCCCTCTGTATCACAGCGGGGTGTTGCGCAGTTGGTAGCGCGCCTGCTTTGGGAGCAGGAGGCCCGGGGTTCGAGTCCCCGCACTCCGACCAGTTTGGGAAGAAAACCCCATTCCGGCTTGATTGCCGGAATGGGGTTTTTGACTGTCAAACATCTTTTGTGTCAGTTATGCCAGAATCGCCTTGTCGTTGGCGAATTCCTCGCCGGAAACCACTGCGAACTGGTGCATAAGGTCGGAGACGGTCAGCTTTTTCTTCTCCTCCCCGGAGATGTCCAAGATGACCTTGCCTTCGTGCATCATAATGAGACGGTTGCCGTGGGCGATGGCGTCTTTCATGTTGTGGGTGACCATCAGCGCGGTCAGGTGCTGCTCGGCAATGATCTGATCGGTAACCCGCAGGACTTTTTCCGCGGTTTTGGGGTCCAATGCGGCGGTGTGCTCATCCAGAAGGAGCAGACGGGGCTGCTTGAGCGTTGCCATCAGCAGCGTCAACGCCTGACGCTGGCCGCCGGAGAGCAGGCCAACCTTTGCCGTCATGCGGTCCTCCAGCCCCAGATCCAGAATTTTCAGCTTTTCACGGTACTCGTCCCGCTCTTTTCGGGTAATGCCCCAACGCAAGCCCCGGCGCTGGCCACGCCGGGCGGCCAGGGCCAGATTCTCCTGAATTTCCATGGTGGCGGCGGTGCCGTTCATGGGGTCCTGAAAGACCCGGCCCAGCCATGTCGCACGCTTGTGTTCCGGAATGCCGGTGACGTTTTTCCCGTCAATCAGGATGGCCCCGGAGTCCACGGGCCATACCCCTGCGATGGCGTTCAACGCGGTGGATTTTCCCGCGCCATTGCCGCCGATAATGGTGCAGAAATCGCCTTCTTCCAGATGAAGGTTGACGCCGTCCAGCGCGACCTTCTCGTTGATGGTGCCGGCGTTAAAGGTCTTATGAATGTCGATGATATCCAACATCTTATTGATCCTCCTTCTTCTGTGTGGCGATGACGGCTTCAGAGGCCTTGGCGGCCTTGCTGAAGGAGGTGGCGCTCTTGCCTTTCAGATAGGGGATGGCCAGGAAAATGGCCACCACGATGGCGGTGAGCAGTTTCATGTCGTCCGCGGGGAATTTGAGCCACAGGACAAACACGTAGACGATGTAATAGGCAACGCCGCCGAGCACAACAAACAGCAGGCGCAGCCACATAGTCATGCGCCTGCCAAACAGGGCTTCGCCTACCACCTCGCCAATGATGACGGCAGCCAGCCCGATGACGATGGCGCCCCGTCCCATATTGACGTCGGCAAAGCCCTGGTACTGGGACAGGATTCCGCCGGACAGGGCGACCAGACCGTTGCTCAGGGCCAGGCCGATGACCTTCATCCGGTTGATGTTAATTCCCTGTGCCCGGGACATGTTGGGGTTTGTACCGGTTGCGCGGAGGGCGGAGCCCTGCTCTGTGCCCAGATACCAATACAACAGGGCGATCACCGCAGCGCAGACGATGGCCACCAGCACAATGGTGCGAATCAGGTAGTTGGCGTTGGACGTAAAATAGAAGGTGACCTGGTTGACGTTGACGGACTGGTTCGCCTTTCCCATAATATTCAGATTGATGGAATACAGGGAGATCTGGGTCAAAATGCCGGCCAAAATAGCGGGAATACCCAGCAGGGTGTGCAGAAAACCGGTGATCAGGCCGGCCAAGACGCCGACGAAGAACGACGCGATCAGCGCCACCTGGGGGTTGACGCCGTTTAGCACCAGCATAATGCAGACCGCGCCGCCGGTTGCCAGAGAGCCGTCAACGGTTAAATCGGCCAAATCCAACATGCGAAACGTCAGGTAAACGCCAAGGGCCATGATACCCCAGATCAGGCCCTGCGCCACACCACCGGGACAGGCGTTTAAAAGAGCCGTCAGGGTGAGACTGGAAAAATAGGCAAGCATAGAAATGAACTCTCCTCTATTTTTGGTTTGAAACGCGACTGAGGTTTGGATTGCTAAAATAACATAGAATCCCGGCAAAGAGGAACCCCTTCGCCGGGATATAAGCTAGTGGTTTGACTGAGAATAACCGGCGTGTCCAGCCTTATTCGTCGGAGGACGTGATGGCGGTGAAGCCGTCGGGAATTTCAAATCCGATTGCGTCGGCATACTCTGCGTTGTACTCCTTGACGGGATCTTCCGAGTAACCGATGGGCATGGTGGAGATGTCCGCGCCGTTGACCAGAATCTCATAGGCCTGCTCGCCGCACATGTAGCCGATGTCATAGTAGCTGATGGAAACGGTAGCCAGACCGCCATTTGCCGTCATGTTCTCCTCGCCGCAGATGACGGGGATGCCGGCAGGCTCACAGACGTTGGCCACAATGGTCATGTTGGAGGCGGCAGTGTTGTCCGTGGGGATGTACAGGGCGTCGCAATCCTCAATGGCGGCGGTGACGACGGACTGCATATCGTTGGAGTCGGAGAAGGTGTAGACGGTGCAGGTTACGCCGTACTCGCTGATTGCCTCCTGGAACTGCTCGGCCTGAATCACAGAGTTGGCCTCAGAGGAGCAGTACAGGATGGAGACCTTTTCCGCGTCGGGAATCAGCTCCAACACCAGGTCGGCATACAGCTCTGCGGAGACGCCGTCAGAGGTGCCCGAGACGTTGATGCCGGTGCCAACGGTGGCGTCGAGGGTGTCATCCGACAGGGCGGTGGCATAGTCGGTGATCGAGGTGCCCAGGATGGGGATATCAGACGTGGCGGAAACGGCGGCCTGCAGCGCGGCGGTTCCGTTGGCCATGATCAGATCGTAATCGTTTGCCACAAAGCCCGTGACGATGGTGGAGCAGGTTGTGGAGTCGCCCTGAGCGTTCTGCACATCAAAGGTGACAGAGACAGAGTCGCCCAGCAACTCCATCAGCGCGTCCTGAAAGCCCTCGGTTGCCGCATCCAGTGCATCGTGCTGCATCAGCTGGCAGATACCGATGGTATAGGAGACGTCAGAAGCCGATGTGGCGTCGGCGGAAGTATCCGTGTCGCTGGATGAAGCGTCACTCGATGAAGCGTCATTCGCATCTGCAGAAGTGTCGCCAGAGCTGGAACCGCAGGCGACCAGGCTCAGGGCCATTGCCAGGGCCAGAAGCAGCGCCATAAACTTTTTCATTCTTCATTCCTCCAAAAGATGTGTCGCTTTTATGCTTTAAAGCGGGCAAACATCGGTATGATTCCTTCCCATTATAGCAGAAAAATGAAGGTTGTCAATTGATCTGTAAGAAAAAAGCCAGGTAATTATGGAAATGCCTGCAAAAATAAACGACTTTTCATGATCAGTGCAGGTTTGTGAAACATATTGGACGGCGAACTGCCTTGCAAAGCCATCGAGGGAGAAACACTGCGGCAGGCGCAAAAACGCCAGCGCACCGCCCACAGCACTTCTTGTACTTCTTCCCGCTGCCGCTAAAAATTTGCACGGAAGTCTTGAGAAAAACAGCCCCCTGCGCTATACTATATAGTGTAGTGGTATGCTCTTTTCCTCTCTGTGGGAAAGGAGCTCGTTCATGGGAACATCTCAAAGGAAAAACTGCTGGGACACGCCGGCATCAAAACCACGATGGATTGGTGTGTTCATGTGACAGACGAAACGCTGGGGCGGCCAGTGAGGCAATTTCAACTCAGCAGCGTATGTTGATATACCCCAACATAAGTCCATGCGCAAACGGCGAGCCGCCAAAACGCCAAAGCGTGAAACCCTTGTAAATACAAGAAAAAACAAAGGAGACAGGAAACTATATGAAATTAGGAATCGTGGGCCTGCCCAACGTGGGCAAAAGCACCCTCTTCAACGCCATCACCGGCACCGGCCACGCACAGGCAGCCAATTACCCCTTTTGCACAATCGAACCCAACACCGGTATCGTGGCCGTCCCCGACGAGCGGCTGGACAAGCTGTGCGAAATCTGGAACCCCGCCAAGCGGACGCCTGCCGTGGTGGAGTTTGTAGACATTGCCGGTCTGGTCAAGGGGGCCTCGGAAGGCGCCGGCCTTGGCAACCAGTTTTTGGGCCACATCCGTGAGTGCGACGCCATTGTCCATGTGGTGCGCTGCTTCGACGACGAAACCATCCTCCACGTGGTGGAAGATGCCAACACTCCCACCGCCGTGGACCCGGAGGGCGACATTACCTGCATCGATCTGGAGCTGATTTTGGCGGATTTGGATCTGGTGCAAAACCGGCTTGCCCGCCTGACCAAATCTGCCAAAACCGGAAACAAAGCCGCCAAGGCTGAGGTGGAGTGGCTGGAACCGCTGGCCGCCCATCTGGGAGAGGGCAAGAGCGCCCGCACCTTTGCCTTTGACGCTGAGGACGAAACTCAGCAGGCCGCCTTGCGGGAGATGGGCCTGTTGTCCGGCAAACCCATCATTTACGCCTGCAACATGGATGATGACGGCGTCTCCGACCCGGAATCCAACGCATATTATCAGGTGGTCAAAGCCCGCGCCGATCTGGAGGGCGCGCAGGTCATTCCCATCTGCGCCAAAACGGAGGAAGAGCTGGCCGAACTCAGCGAGGAGGACCGCCAGATGTTCATGGAGGATCTGGGCCTGAGCGACTCCGGACTGAACCGTCTCATCAAAGCCAGCTACTCCCTGCTGGGTCTGATCTCCTTCCTGACCGACGGCAAGAAGGAGTGCCGGGCCTGGACCATTCGCCGGGGCACCAAGGCCCCCCAGGCAGCCGGTAAAATTCACTCCGACTTTGAGCGGGGCTTTATCCGCGCAGAGGTCTGCTCCTTTGACACGCTGATGGCGTGCGGCGGCAAGATGAGCGAGGTCAAGGCCAAGGGCCTGTACCGTTCCGAGGGCAAGGAATACGTGGTTCAGGACGGCGACATCATTGAGTTCCTTTTTAATGTATAACCTGCATCCATTATCCCCTGTTTCCTGTGAAAGGCGGGTGTGAATATGTCTTACCGTTCCAAACAGATGATTGTCATGCGCCGTGACCTGCATATGCGCAAGGGCAAGATCGCCGCCCAGGCCGGTCACGCCTGTGTCGAGGCCGTGCTGATGGCTCTGGCGGAAGAGGACCGCCTGAAGGACGTCCGCCGGACGGACAACGGCGTGGTTCTGGACACACAGGAGGGGGACATCTCCCCGCTGGCCGAGTGGTTCCAGTACGGCGTCGCCAAAATCTGCGTCTATGTGGACTCCGAGGAGGCCCTTTTGGCGGTGGACAAAAAGGCCCGGGAAATGGGCGTGATCTCCGCGCTGATTATGGACGCCGGCCTGACGGAATTTCACGGCGTCCCCACCTACACCTGTCTGGCGCTGGAACCGGTGGACACGCCCCTGGCCGATGCCATCACCGGTGATCTAAAATTGTTTTAATGCATAATGCAAAGGAGAATGTTCCATGCGTGACGGATATGTCAAACTCGCGGCGGCAACCCCCAGGCTTCGGGTGGCGGACTGCCAGTACAATGCCCTGCAGATCATTGATCTGATGGAAACAGCCGCCCTGCAGGGCGTTAAGGTCCTGGCCTTCCCCGAGCTGGGACTCACCGGCTACACCTGTGCGGATCTGTTCTTACAGCCCACGCTGTTGGATGGCGCGGAAAGGGCGCTGGAAGCCGTTTTGAGAGCCTCCGTCGGGCTGGATCTGCTGGTGGCTGTGGGCATGCCCATCCGATGGAAGAACAAGCTCTACAACTGCGCGGTTCTGTTGGCGCGGGGGACGATTCTGGGTGTCGTTCCCAAGATCAACATTCCCAATTACACCGAGTTTTACGAGAGCCGCTGGTTTGCATCCGGTCTCCATGTCTCCGAGCGCATTCTCCTGTGCGGGCGGGAGGTTCCCATGCGCGCCGACATGCTGTTCCGCTGCCGGGAACTGCCCGAGCTGTGCATCGGCGTGGAAATCTGTGAGGATCTGTGGGTTCCCACACCCCCGTCCAACCATCTGGCCGCTGCCGGCGCCACCCTGATTTTAAATCTGTCCGCCTCGGATGAGATCGTCTGCAAAGACAGCTATCGCCGCAGCCTGGTCACCGGCCAATCCGGCCGCCTGGTCTGCGCCTACCTCTATGCAGACGCCGGGGCAGGCGAGTCCTCCACCGATCTGGTTTACGGGGGCCATGACCTGATTGCCGAAAACGGCGGTTTGCTGGCTGAGCAGCGGTTCCAAACCGGCCTGCTCACCTCGGAGATCGACGTACACAAACTGGCCTTTGAGCGCCAGCGGATGTCCACCTTCCCGTCCGTTTCGGAAAACAGCATGGAAATCCGTCCCTTCTCCCTGGCGCAGACCGAGACAACGCTGACCCGCCCCATCGCCCCCAACCCCTTTGTGCCCGCCGATCTGGGCGACCGCGCCGCGCGCTGCCAGGAAATCTTCACGCTGGCCTCTCTGGGGCTGCGCAAGCGGCTGGAACACACCCACGCCAAAACCGCTGTGATCGGCCTGTCCGGCGGTCTGGACTCCACATTGGCGCTGCTGATTACCAACAACGCCATGAAGATGCTGGGCCGGCCTGCCACGGATATTGTCTGCGTGACCATGCCCTGTTTCGGCACCACAGACCGAACCCGTGACAACGCCACCATGCTGGCTGAGTGCCTGGGGACCAGCTTCCGGCGGATCGACATCGGCAACGCCGTCATGCAGCACTTTGCCGACATCGGCCACGACCCCGCTGACCACTCCGTCACCTATGAGAACTGTCAGGCCCGGGAGCGCACTCAGGTTCTGATGGACCTGGCCAACCAGAGCGGCGGACTGGTCATCGGCACCGGCGACCTCTCCGAGATGGCCCTGGGCTGGTCCACCTACAACGGCGACCACATGAGCATGTACGCCGTCAACTGCTCCATTCCCAAGACGCTGGTCCGGCACCTGACCAAATATGTCAGCGACATCAGCCGGGAACATTCCCCCAAACTGTCCGCCGTTCTGGATGACATTCTGGACACCCCCGTCTCCCCCGAACTGCTGCCCCCGGAAGAAAATGGCCAGATCGCCCAGAAGACGGAAGATCTGGTTGGCCCTTATGAGCTGCACGACTTTTTCCTCTACTATGGAATCCGATGGGCCTTCCCACCCAAGAAGGTATTCCGGCTGGCGCAGTACGCCTTCCAGGGCGTCTATGAGCGTGATTTTATCCTGAAGTGGGAAAAGAACTTCTATCGCCGCTTCTTTGCCCAGCAGTTTAAGCGCAGCTGCATCCCCGACGGGCCAAAGGTCGGCTCCGTCACCCTCTCTCCCCGGGGCGATTGGAGAATGCCCTCCGACGCGGTTTCCGCCCTCTGGAGCCGGGAACTGGACGCGCTGTAAGGAAAACCGGACCGGGCCGCCGCCCGACAGCAGAGGGACCGCTCCGGGGTTTCCCTGCACGGCGATCATTTGAATGAATATCGTTGAAAGAGACTCGTCTGGGGACGGGTCTCTTTTCCCTTCTAAAGGCAGTGCATTTCCCGATTCAGGTTCGAAAAGCGGCCAGACAACAAAATTCACAAATTTGACACATGTCATTAAAATTTTATTTACAAAAACGTCATAGGCGTGTATAATACCTTTTGCCGGAATTTGCGGATATTTGTATACGCTGCTGATTTTATCCTGACTGTTTTCTATGGGAGGCCGGGAGGAAGAAGATTCCGACGCGCTCAACGGCGGGACGGCCTTCACCGGCGATCCCCCCGGCGCAATCCGCGTGAGCGGAATGAAAGAAAAAGGAGTGTATGTTTAATGGCCACTTTTCTCATTGGTCTGGTGATCTTGCTGGTAGGCTCGTTCCTCTACAGCAAGTTCTGCGAAAAAGTCTTTGGCCCTGACGATCGGGAAACGCCTGCCTACACCAAACAGGACGGCGTGGACTATATCCCCATGAAGTGCTGGAAGAACAGCTTGATTAACCTGCTGAACATCGCCGGCACCGGCCCCATCCTCGGCCCCATCCAGGGCATTCTCTTTGGGCCCATCGCATTTATCACAATCCCCATTGGAAACATCATCGGCGGCGCCATGCACGATTACTTTTCCGGCATGATCTGCCTGCGCGACGGCGGCACGCAGATGCCTGAGATGATCCGCAAATACTCCAATAAAGGTATTTTTGCCGTTTACAATGTTTTCTGCTGTTTGTTGCTGCTCCTGGTGGGCGCCGTGTTTGTCTATACCCCTGGCGACATTGCCGCCAAGCAGGTCTTCGGCTTCTCCGGTTCGGCAACCGCCGTCTCCACCTGGGTGATCTACGGCATCATCTTCGTGTACTACCTGATTGCAACCGTCTTTCCCATTGACGCCATCATCGGCCGCATCTACCCCATCTTCGGCGCGATTCTGATGTTCTCCGCCGTCGGCGTGTTCGTGGGCCTGTTTGTCAAGGGTTATCCCCTGTTGAACGTGTGGGACACCTGGGTGAGCCCCTATTTTGACTACAGTTCCTATTTCTCCACCAACCACTTCCTGCCCATCTTCTTTGTGACGGTCGCCTGCGGCATTCTGTCCGGTTTCCACTCCACCCAGACGGCGATCATCACCCGCACCATGAAGAACGAGCGTCAGGGCCGCACCACCTTCTATTTCATGATGACGCTGGAAGGCTTCATCGCCATGGTGTGGGCTGCCGGTGCAATGGGCGTGTACAACCTGGGCCTGCAGACGGCGGACGCCAGTCTGGCCACCGACACCATCGGTGTGGTCTGCAAGAACATCCTTGGCCCTGTGGGCGGTATCATTGCCCTGCTGGGCGTGATTATCCTGCCCATCACTTCTGGCGATACAGCGCTGCGCGCCCTGCGCCTGAGTTTGGCCGAGTCCCTCCACCTGGATCAGTCCACCAGCAAGAAACGCCTGGCGCTGGCCGCCCCGATATTCGTCTTGGCCGCCATCATCATTATCTGGGCGAAGCTGGACAGCAACGGCTTTAACATTCTGTGGCGCTATTTCGCCTGGTCGAACCAGACGCTGGCCCTGTTTGCCTTCCTCGCCATTGCAATCTGGATGTTTGAAAATGGAAAGGGCAAATTCTGCTGGATTCCGTTGATCCCCGGCACCTTCTACGCATTTGTCTGTTCTTCCTACATCTTAAATGCCCAGATCGGTTTCCGTCTGTCCTGGACGGTGGCCTATCCCGCCGGTGTGATTCTGGCTCTGCTCTATGCAGGCGGCATCATCTGGTACGGCAAAAAGCGCGCTGCCGCCCGCCTGCCCCTCCAGTAATCGCAAATAACCGCGTTTTTCTCAATCCCTGCTGCGGACCATAGACCACAGCGGGGATTTTTCCGTTCTGACCGCGCCCTGTGGCGGAAAAAGGCCCGCCACCAGGGCGTGTTGATATTTTACAAACAAGTCTCAATATTTCTTTGCAAATATCCGGTTTTGTGCTATGCTGATACTATCATTTATCTGCGAGGAGGTCTGACGATGAAACGCCCCATTGTCGCGCTGGTATACGACTTTGACCGCACCTTATGCACAAAAGACATGCAGGAATACGGTTTTATCCCCTCCATCGGCATGCGTTCCACCGCCTTCTGGGACGAAGTCGACGCCCTAACCGACGCCGAGGCCATGGACAGCATCCTCTCCTATATGTATAAAATGGTGGAAAAGGCGCTGGAGAAGAATATTCCTATTACCCGGGAAACCTTCCGCCAGCTTGGGACGGGTGTGGAATATTTTGACGGCGTACTGACCTGGTTTGATCGGATCAACCGCTACGGCTGTGAACTGGGCATCCAGGTCGAGCACTACCTGGTGTCCTCCGGCGTCCGGGAGATTGTTGAGGGCACCCCCATTGCCCCATACTTTAAAAAAATATACGCCTGTGAGTTTATGTACGGCGCAGACGGCACAATCAAATGGCCCAAGTTGGCCGTCAATTACACCACCAAGACCCAATTTCTCTTTCGCATCAACAAAGGGGTTCTGACGGTGGACAGCCAAAGCGCCGCCAAGCTCAACCAGTACACCCCGGAAGAGGAACGGCGGATCCCCTTTCCCAACATGATCTACATCGGGGACGGCCTGACCGATGTCCCCTGTATGAAGCTGGTCAAGTCCCGGGGCGGGCAGTCCATCGCCGTCTACGACCCGGCTGTTGGCCCCACCAGCGCCGAGGAGCTGCTCCGCGCCGACCGGGTCAACTACATCGTTCCGGCGGAATACGGGCCGGGCAGCCATTTGGAAACCATCGTCAAAACCACCATGCAAAAAATCCAGGTGGAGTCAAAGCTGCGTTCCCTCGCCCATCCGTAATATTCTCCCAAGACCGTCTCCCCTTCTGCCCGGGCGCGCACCTTCCATATGGCCCGCTTTTCCGGCAGCGTCCTGTTTTTGCCCCGAAAAAAGAGCCAACGGCGTTTTGCCGATGGCTCTTAGGGATCCTTCACCGGGATAAAAAGCAGGATGTTCTCCCTGGCCGTTTGCGGTCACTCCACACCCATGCTGCAACGCAGCGGCGCCATGTCATGTTCCTGCAACAGACAGTTAATCTCCTGAATGTCATAGATCTGCCGATTGAATGCGACCATCAGCACGGCGTCCCGGGCAATGTGGGGATACAGCGGCGCCATGCCGTAGAGGATCAGCGCCCGCTGTGCCTCGTCCAGCGTCAGTCTGGCCGCATAGCAAATGCGAAGAATATAGTCTCTTTGGCGGGTGCGCTTTTCCTCGGACACCAGCTTGTACCCATACCGCTCCGGGATCTCCGCCCTGAGAAAAACCTCCTGCTGTTTCAGGTTTTTACGCCGGAAACACGCCCGGATGTAGGTTGCAAACGGCTTTTCCTCATTCACAATGCTGTCAGCATACGTTTCCAAAAAGACATCAATCTGATCCGGCTGCGTTTTGCTCAAAACGGCCTCCAGCTCTTTCGCAGATTTCGGAACATGTTCCACTCTCCCATCAGCCCTTTCTATGGTATACTCGAGTTCACTGCTTCAATCTGGAAAGGAGCAATCCGTTTAACTCAGAACAGGCATGCGGTCCGCCCGGATGGGACGGCCGCAAAGACGATTCAAAGTTATGAGGTAAAGCTGGTTTCGCATCTGGAGAATCAAAATCTTTATCAAAGGGTTTTGCCGGCCTACAGCATCTGGAAAATCAATCCGGGTCAGGAGCTCCTCTGTCTCTATGATGAGCCGCCGGAGGCAAAACATTCCGATTGGGACTGCAAAAATCGTTTCCGCCCCGTCAGCAGATATTTCCCTGGTAAAGAGAAAATTTTCCGAACCCCCTGGCTCCATCGTTGGCCACACGCACGCAACGTCTGCCCAAACGCCGTTGGTCATGTCACGGAGCTCTCAAGGTCCGGAAATCGTTCCCTTTTCCCTTCGCTTCCTTTATACAACTGTGCTCTCCACCTCAGGCGCGTTACGATGCAGCACCCTCTGCCGCCACGGAGAGCATTGTCAATTTTAATCCTCCCCCCATTACAACTCCTTTTAACCAAATGTATTTAAATTATAACAAAGCCCTCTCTTGTTCGTTGCCCCCAAAACAGGGTATTTTTCCTTCTTTTATACACTTTTTTCGCCGCAAACCGACCTATCCCTGGCAAAAAGGGAAATTCTTCCAGCCTTTTGCATCCCATCCCCCGCCTGGACTTCCCCATACCTTGCGCTTTATGGGCATTACACAGCCGCTTTTTTACATGCCCTCCCCTTTCATCCCTCTGCCCATGACAAAACCCCCAAAATTTCCACCCTTTCCCTTTGAGGAAAATGGACAGATGTCCCAATTGACATTTCTATCTCCTTTACGCTATAATGATCATGTCACAAATCGTTCATATTTGAGAAACAACGGCGTTTCAACTCCTATTTCATAGCAGGTGTTGAAGCGTTTTTTGTTGTGACGTCTGGTTCCATGGCGGTGAATACATTCATAGCGTTGTCCGTGATCTGGCAACTTTCCGGGTGCATTCGCTATGGTTCCTTGCAAACGAGAGCGGACAGGAGGGAAATGGAATGAAGAACGTTCTGTGCAGTACTACGAAGGGCAGCAAACCGGTGAAGGTTGTGAAAGCAACAAAGACCGTCAAAGCCACCCGCGTAACCCTGTAATTGGAAGAGGGGTTCAGCGACCCCCTTTTCCCATACGAGC
>CAYWAP010000021.1:3872-12895 GCA_964456525.1 uncultured Oscillospiraceae bacterium | reverse complement strand
CGCGTAACCCTGTAATTGGAAGAGGGGTTCAGCGACCCCCTTTTCCCATACGAGCCCCCGCGGGCAGTTTGTGCTCCCCTGGGGGCTTCGGCCGGTATGTTTTGCTGCGGCAATCCCACCTCATCCTTCCCCGGGAAGGGGGGAGATGGTGTTTTTGCCATATTCTTTTATATTTTGCTGCTTTTCCTCCTGTATTTTACTTCTTTTTTGGAAATTTTAGATAAAATTCCTCGAAAAAACTGCACGCTGAATATTGACAGAAAGACGCTGTAAGAGTATAATAATCTCGTATTTGAACATACAGTGATACGGTAAATTTCAGTAGCATACGCCAAGGACGGCAGGGAAGCACTGTGCGGTCAGTAAGTGTTGCTCCTGTTGTTTACCGTATTCTTCTTGTATGGAAAAATAGGAAGAAACAAAACCCGCCAAAGGAGTGAGCTATTTTGGGTAAATATGTTGTAAAACGCATCCTTTTGGCTATCCTCACGATCATCGTAATCAGTGCGATTACCTTCTTCGCTATGAACGCCATCCCCGGCGGACCGTTCAATAGCGAGAAGGCGACCAGTGCAGCGACAGTTGCCGCCCTGGAAGCGCGATACAATTTGGATAAGCCAGTCGCTGTTCAGTATGTTCTCTATATGAAGAACCTGCTTCAGGGTGACCTGGGTGTCAGCCTGAAAACCGGTCGTGAGATCATCGACATTATCAGTGAGAGCTTCCCCATCTCTGCCCAGATCGGCGGTGCAGCCGCCATCGTCGCCATTATCGCCGGCCTGGTTCTGGGTTCCACCGCGGCGCTGATGCGCAATCGCTGGCCCGACCGCCTGATTGTGTTCCTGACCACTTTGATTACTGCCATGCCGTCCTTTGTTATGGCAACCCTGCTTTTGTACTTCTTCTGTATGAAACTGGGCTGGGTGCCAGCGTGGAGCGCAGGCAGCAACAACATTATTCTGCCGGTTATCGCTTTGTCCTTCTCGCCCATGGCGCACATCACCCGCCTGACGAAGACCTCCATGCTGGACTCCTTGAGTCAGGATTACATCCGCACGGCACGGGCAAAGGGCGTTCCCCAGCTCAAGGTCATCTTTTTGCATGGCCTGCGCAACGCGCTGATCCCCGTCATTACGTATGTTGGCCCCATGATCGCCTCCATCTTGACCGGCTCCATGGTCGTTGAGTCCATTTTCACCATCGGCGGCCTTGGCTCCAAGTTCGTCAGCGGCATTACCAACCGGGATTACACGCTGATTATGGCCACCACCATTTTCCTGGCCATCATTATGGTCATCGCAAACCTGATCACCGATATTGTCTACAAGCTCGTTGATCCCCGCATTAAACTTGAGTAAGGAGGAAACGGAACTATGTCAAAAGAACTGAAAAGGGCTCCTCTTTCTGCGCAGGTTGACCTTTCCAAGTTTAAGTTTTCCGATTTTGAAAAAGCATCTGAGGAGGAAAAGCGCCAGCAGGAAGTGATGGGTGAATCCACCACCTTCTTTAGAGACGGTATGCGCCGTCTGCGGAAGAACCCCCTGGCCATGGGCGCCATCGTCGTCCTGGTTCTGATTATTCTGATCATCATAATCGGCCCCATGATTGTCCCCTATGGTTACGCGGACATCATTAAGGGCGCCAGCAACCTGAGTCCCTTTGAGTACAGCGCCTCGGAGCAGGCGTCCATCGCCGCAGGCGAGAGCGTCTTCCCCCATATCTTTGGCACAGATTCCCTGGGCCGTGACTACTTCGTCCGCGTGTGCTATGGCGCCCGCGTCTCTCTGGGCGTCGGCTTCTTCGCCTCGGTGCTGGTTCTGATTATCGGCATGCTCTACGGCTCCATTGCCGGCTACCTGGGCGGCAAGGTTGACCTGATTATGATGCGTATTGTCGACATCATCTACTCCCTGCCCGATATGCTGCTGATCATCCTGCTGGCCGTGGTTCTGAACGAAACCCTGGCAGACGCGATTAAGGGCACGATTCTGGCAAAGTTGGGCGTTAACATGATTTCCCTGTTTATCGTCTTCGGTTTGCTGTACTGGGTTTCCATGGCCCGCCTGATTCGCGGTCAGATTCTGACCATTAAACAGAACGAGTACGTTCTGGCCGCTCAGTGCATCGGCACTTCCACCCCGCGCATCATCCGCAAGCACGTTCTCCCCAACTGCCTGTCCGTCATCATCATTACCACCGCCCTGGAGATTCCTTCGGCAATCTTCACGGAAAGTTACCTGTCCTTCCTGGGCCTGGGCGTTTCCGCACCGATGCCCTCTCTGGGTTCCCTGGCAAACGACGCCAGAAGCGGCCTGCAGAGCTATCCCTCCAAGCTGCTCTTCCCGGCATTGACCATCTGTCTGATTGTTTTGGCTCTGAACCTGCTGGGCGACGGCCTGCGCGATGCCTTTGACCCGAAACTGTCCAGATGAGGTGATTGATATGGCTGATTATAAGTACATTTTGGATGTGCAGGATCTGCACACCACCTTTACCACGGACAATGGCGACGTCCACGCTGTCAACGGCGTCACCTTCCGTCTGGAGCCGGGCAAGACCCTGGGTATCGTGGGCGAGTCAGGCTCCGGCAAGTCTGTTACTGCCTACACCATTATGCAGATTCTGGCCGACAACGGCAACATTACCGGCGGCCAGGTCCTCTACAAGGGAGAGGACATCACCAAATGGAGCAAAAAGCAGATGGCCGGTTTCCGCGGCAAATGCTGCTCCATCATCTTCCAGGACCCCATGACCTCCCTGAACCCGGTGTTCACCATCGGCTTCCAGCTGGAGGAGGCCGTCCTGCTGCACACCGACCGCAACAAGCAGCAGGCCAGGGAGCGCGCCATTGAGATGCTGACCCTGGTGGGCGTGAACGAGCCTGAGAAGCGCGTCAAGCAGTACCCCCACGAGCTGTCCGGCGGTATGCGCCAGCGCGTGATGATCGCAATGGCGCTGGCCTGTGAGCCGGATATTCTGATTGCAGACGAGCCCACCACCGCTCTGGACGTGACCATTCAGGCACAGATTCTGGAGCTGATGCAGGATCTGCAGAAGAAGCTGGGCATGGCCATCATCATGGTCACCCACGATCTGGGCGTCATTGCCTCCATGTGCGATGAGATCATCGTCATGTACGGCGGCCGCGTCTGTGAGCGCGGCACCGCGGACGACATCTTCTATTCCCCCGCCCATGAGTACACAAAGGGTCTGCTGCGTTCCATCCCCACCACCTCCAACAACGGTGAGCGGCTCGTTCCCATCGGCGGCACACCCATCAACCTGCTGAATATGCCCAAAGGCTGCGCTTTTTGCCCCCGCTGCGACCAGGCTATGAAGATCTGTCTGGAGGAAGTTCCCGATGAGATGCAGGTCGGTGAACACCACCGGGCTGCTTGTTGGATGAACGTAAAAGAGATGTATGAGGAGGCGAACGCGTAATGAGCAATGAGTACTTGGTGGAAGTCAGTCACCTGAAACAATATTTCCCGATTCGCAGCGGCTTCAAGACCATCCCTCTGAAAGCCGTTGACGATGTCTCCTTCAACATCAAACCCGGCGAGACGCTGGGTCTGGTGGGCGAGTCCGGCTGCGGCAAGACCACGGTGGGCCGCACCCTGCTGCGCCTGTACAAGCCGACCGACGGCACGATCAAATTTGAAGGCGTAGAGGTCACCGACAAGAACATCCACTCCCTCCGCAAGGAGATGCAGATGGTCTTCCAGGATCCCTATTCCTCCCTGAACCCCCGCATGACCGTTGAGGACATCATCGGGGAGCCTCTGGACGTCCACAAGCTGTACAGCTCCAAGCAGGAGCGCCACGAAAAGGTCATCTCGCTGATGGAAACCGTCGGCCTGAACGCCGAGCACGCCACCCGCTATGCCCATGAGTTTTCCGGCGGCCAGCGGCAGCGTATCGGCATTGCCCGTGCGCTGGCTGTGGACCCCAAGTTTATCGTCTGTGACGAGCCTGTTTCCGCTCTGGACGTCTCCATTCAGGCCCAGGTCGTCAACATGTTTGAGGACTTGCAGAAAGAGCGCGGCATGGCTTATCTGTTCATCGCCCACGATCTGCTGGTTGTGCAGCACATTTCCGATCGGATTGCCGTTATGTATCTGGGCCATATGATGGAGATGGCCGAGGCCGACGAGCTGATGGACAATCCCATCCACCCCTACACCGAGTCCCTGCTCTCCGCAGTGCCCATTCCCGACCCGAAAACCGCACGCAAGAGCAAGCGCATTATTCTGGAAGGCGACGTCCCCTCCCCCCTGCATATGCCCACCGGCTGCCCCTTCCGCACCCGCTGCCGGTACGCAACCGAGCAGTGCGCACAGGTTCGGCCCGAGCTGACGGACCGGGGCAATGGCCATATGGTCGCCTGTTGGAACCGGTAAACCCATTTTTCCACCTTTTTCTTTGTTGGATTTGCACAAGTTTTGCCCCTATTTTAAGAGTGAAATTGTTGAACACGGCGTTTTTTGACCATTTGCATCAAAGTCATTGCGAAACACCTGTTCTTATCGTATAATAGGGCCTATGAATCTTGCGCATATTCAAAGTGAAAACCTGCGGATTTCTGATATAATTCAGAGGTTTTATGCAGTTTTTCAATATATTGACGGAGAGTCTGTAGAGGAACGCTTCGTCAACACTAAACCATAGGAGGATAACCATGAAGAAAGTAATTGCTATGTTCTTAGCGCTGGCAATGACCATGTCCCTGGTGGCATGCGGCAGTTCTTCCACTTCTGACGGCAGCAATGCAGAAACAGATGGAAACTCCACATCTTCCAGCGATAGCACCACCACTAAGACAGATGCCACGACACTGAACGTCTACATCTCCTCTGAGCCTGCTCATCTGGATCCCGCGCTGAACAGCACCGTTGACGGCGCTGTCCTGGCCGTCAACTCTTTTGAGGGCCTGATGCGCTACAACTCCGATGGCGAGCTGGAAGGCGCCTGCGCCGAGTCCTACGAAGTCTCCGAGGACGGCCTCACTTACACCTTCTACATGCGTGAAGGTCTGAAGTGGTCCAACGGCGACGATCTGGACGCAACGGACTTCGAGTACTCCTGGAAGCGCGCCGGCGATCCTGAAACCGCTGCCGACTACAGCTATCTGTGCGAGGTCTTTGCCGGTTACGACGAAGAGACCGGTCTGAGCGCGGACTCCGTCGTCGCTTCTGAGGACGGCACGACGCTGACCGTCACCCTGAGCGCTGTCTGCCCCTACTTCCTGGATCTGTGCGCATTCCCCTTCTTCTTCCCCGTCTATCAGGAAACCGTTGAGAGCACGGCAACCGACGCCGTTCCCACCGGCACCTGGGCAAACGACGCCGGCGATGACTTCGTCTGCAACGGCGCCTATGTCCTGGAGAGCTGGAACCATGACTCCGACATGACCTATGTCAAGAACGAGTACTATTGGGATGCCGACTCCGTCAGCATCACCACCCTGAACTACATGCTGACCAGCAGCGACACCTCCGCTTACACCGCTTACCAGACCGGCGATCTGGACTTCATCGACTCCGTCCCCACCGACGAGCTGTCAACGGCGATGGAATCTGACGAGTTCTACACGATTGACGAGCTGGGCACTTACTACTTCGGCTTCAACTACAACTCTGACCTGTACGCGGAACTGGGTCTGGACGAAGAGGAGGCAATCGTCTTCCGTCATGCGATCGCCCTTCTGATTGACCGCGACTACATCGTTGAGACCATTGGCCAGACGGGTCAGGTCGTCGCAAACACCTTCATTCCGGAAGCTGCTTCTGACGGCAACGGCGGCACCTGGGGCGAACTGACCGACGGTTATTATTCCGTTGACGATTACGAGGCCAACGTTGAGGAAGCCAAGGAATTGCTGGAGTCCATCGGTCTGTATGACACCTCCACCGACTCCCTGACGACGGATATTACCTTCACGTATCTGACCAACAACACCGCAAGCAACGTTTCCATCGCGGAAGCAATTCAGGCTGACCTCGCCTCCACCGTCGGTATCGATATGCAGATTGATCAGCAGGAGTGGAACGTCTTCCTGGAAGAGCGCAAGAACGGCAACTTCGACGTCGCTCGTGAGGGCTGGGTCATGGACTATGACGATCCCATCAACATGCTGGAGATGTGGACCACCAGTTCCGGCAACAACGACTGCCAGTTCGGCCGGGACGACTCCAAGGATCTGGATTGGTCCGTGTATGACTCTCTGATTTCCGAGATCCGCGTCACCGCTGATCTGGAAGAGCGTACCGCGCTGATGCTCGAGGCTGAGCAGATGCTGATGGATACCTGGTGTGTCATCCCCCTGTACTACTACAATGACTCCTACATGGTCAAGGACTATGTGGAAGGCATTTATGGCACAGCGATGGGCTACAAGTACTTCTATCATGCAACCATCAACGTGGAGTAATCTCCGCTAAAATCAAATCACTGAATTGATTTTGCACCGGCATGGCCACCGCCATGCCGGTGTTTTTTCGGTTTGAATCCGTCTGGGTGCTGCCAGATGGGTTCCCCGCCGCCCCCAAACTCATCCGGCGAAAAAGAAATTCGAACAAAGATTTGCATTAATCGGACATTTGTGCTAGAATAAGATATGATAAATGACTTCTATCGGAGGTGTTCGCTTTGAAGCAGCTGACGCAAAAGCAGCAGGTGATCTATGATTATCTGTTGCAATTCACAGCACAACACGGCTACCCCCCATCCGTCCGCGAAATTGCCACCGCCGTTGGTTTAAAAAGCCCTTCTACGGTCCACTTTCACCTGAAGGCGTTGGAAGAAGCCGGAGCGATTACCCGCGACGGCGGCAAGACCCGCGCCATTACCGCAGTTGCCTCCGCCATCCCCGAAGAGCTGCGGCCTGAGCCAAACCGGATTCCCGTGGTGGGCAACGTGGCCGCCGGGTCTCCCATCCTGGCCGATGAGTGCATTGAGGACTATCTGGTCTTTGACACGGGCGACCAGAGCGGCGAGCACTTCGCGCTGCGTATTCGCGGCGATTCCATGGTGGGCGCAGGCATTTTGCACGACGATTACGTGGTCGTCCATCGCCAGCCTGTCGCTCGCAACGGGGAAATCGTCATCGCCATTCTCAACGAAAACGGAGAGGCGGAAGCCACGTGCAAACGGCTCTGCAAGAAAAACGGAAAGGTCTGGCTTTTGCCCGAAAACGACGCCTATGACCCCATTGACGGCTCCAACGCTGTCCTGGCCGGTAAGGTCGTGGCAGTGGTCAGGCATTACAATTGACCTGGCGGGTGATTGCCACCGCTCTGGGGCCCTTCATCGCGGCCGTGGACGGGGGCGCCGTCGTGTCCCTCCGCCCCGGAACCGGCCCGGCCAGCCCATGGGAGCCGCCCCGTGACAAGGCCCTGCTGGACCGGCTGGAGCGGGAACTGGCCGAGTACGCCTGCGGAGCGCGCAGGGCCTTTGACCTTCCGCTGCGGCCCACGGGGACGGCATTTCAGCGGGCGGTGTGGCGGGCCTTGTCCGCCATCCCCTACGGGGAAAGTCGCACCTATGGCCAGATCGCCGGGCAGATGGGCCGTCCCAAGGCGGCGCGCCCGGTGGGGGCCGCCTGCGCCAAAAACCCCATCCTGCTGCTGATCCCCTGCCACCGCGTCCTTGGCGCGGACGGCGGCCTGACCGGCTTTGCAGCCGGCCTCGCCTGGAAGCAGCGGCTGCTGGAGCTGGAGCGCACCGCCCCTCTATCACAACCTGCACAAGGAGAAACGACCCTGTGAACATTCAAATTTTCGGAAAATCAAAATGTTTTGACACCAAAAAAGCCCAGCGCTACTTCAAAGAGCGCCGGATTCGGTTCCAGAACGTGGATATTCTCAAATACGGCATGAGCCGGGGGGAACTGACCAGCGTAATTCGTGCAGTCGGCTTTGACGCCGTCATCGACCCCAAACACCCCGACGCCAAAGGGCTGGGGTATTTGGCCTATGACGAGCAAAAGCTGGAGCACCTGCTGGAGGACCCCCGTCTGATTAAGACCCCCATCGTCCGCAACGGACGGAAAGCGACTGTGGGCTACCAGCCCGACGTCTGGAAGCAGTGGGAGATGGAGGGGTAGCGCCGGTCAATGCCCCATTGGCAGGAGATTAACATGTTTCAACTCTTTTTACTTTACTTCTCGGCCATCAACGCCCTGACGTTTGCCGCCTACGCCCTGGACAAGTACAAGGCCCGCCACCGGCAGTGGCGCATTTCCGAGGCCGCCCTGCTGACCCTGTCCTTTCTCGGCGGCTGGATTGGCGCCATTTTGGGCATGTTCCTCTGCCGCCACAAAATCCGAAAGTGGAAGTTCCGCCTGGGAGTGCCTTTGAGCGGCCTGATCTGGGTTTGCCTGCTCCTCTTCCTGCTGTAAGCTGGCGGATTTCGCCATCTGACCGCCCTTTCTTCCAAACAGAAAAGCCTGTCCGCATCAGCAGACAGGCTTTCGTTTGATTGAGAGATCTTAGAAAAATTTCCGAATGCCTTCCGGCGCATCCTCCGGAGAGGACGTCAGCGTGATGGTGAACTTGATATTGTTCTCTTCCCCAAAGACATCCAGCCAGTTCAGGAACGCCTCAATATGGCCCATATCCCAATCCGAGACGATCTTGCACAAATTGTCAACGAAAATGTGGGTGATGTCATAGTTGCCGGCATACATACCGGACAGGAATCCCTTAAACACGTCAAAGCTGGTGATTTCATAATCACTGGAAGACACGAGACGAATATCATGATGAATATTAAAACGCATGGAAGACTTCTTCTCGATGCAGACAACGTTGCCATGTTCGGTATCGACAGCGCCGTTGACCATCTCGATCAACTTCTTCGTCTTGCCTGCACCGGCACTTTCCATAATCACTCTTACCATAGGGTATTCACTCCTTACTTGCTATCTCCCTTTAAACTGGAAAGGGCTTTGCTATGTGTATACTCTACCATAGATAACCGGATTTTTCAACCGGATTTTGTTCTATTTTTCATAACACAGCCCT
>CAYWAP010000021.1:0-3772 GCA_964456525.1 uncultured Oscillospiraceae bacterium | reverse complement strand
GGTCAGTCGAAGGCAAAGGCAAAATAACAGTCCGCCGGAACTTCCATTCCCGTCCCCAGGGACTTGAGGACGGCGAAGGGCCGCTCCTCCCCCTCCTGGAGCATTCCGGGCAGGTACAGATGCACCTGCTGCGCGCCCAGCCCCTGGCAGACCGCCGCGGCTCCCGCCTTTACATCGGAACACAGCAGCTCTTTGATTTCCGCGCTGCCATCCCAAAACTCCACGGCGGCAACCCCATCTGCCACACGGTAAAATCCAGCGCCGGTATACCGGCACAGTTCCCGCTGGAAGGCCAGCCCCTCCGGCGCCAGATCAATCCGGTTCCATCCGGAGAGCCACTTTGCCCGCTCCCCTCCGTACTCCAGCGCGTCGATGGGGGTCAGTTTGGGGTCTGTAATGGGCAGCTCCCCGCGGCCCCAGACCACATCCCGGTGCGTCAAGGTGGTGGTGTAGCCAAGTCCAGCGTAAAAGCGAAACAGGCTCTCCTCCCCCGGCACCATCAGCACGGCGGCGCAGCTGCGCTGGGCGGCCCACTGCTCCGCCCAGGAGAGCAGCTGCCGCCCACACCCCTTTCCCTGATGGTCCGGATGGGTGCAAAAGGCGTAAATATAGCAGGCTGGCTGGCTGTCCGCCCCGATGTGGATCGTCGCGGGAAAGGCCGTCAGCATAGAGACAACCTCTCCTCCCTCCTCCAGCACCAGCGTCTGCTCAGGCACGTAGCCGTTGCGGAAAAAGTGGTCAATATAGCGGTTCTCATCTGCAAAGCAGCTCTTCCACAATGCTTTGAGCCTTGGAACGTCCGAGGCCGCAGACGGGCGGCAAATCCTCATAGCGTCTCCCCCTCCCGCAATCTGCACAGCAGTTTTTCCACCATCAAATCCGGGTAATAGGACAGCTTGGCCTTGCGCAAATTGGGTTTTCCCATATCGTCCTCCCGGTTCATATAGACGATCTCCGGATGGTGCGCCTGCACCCAGCGGGCAAACTCCCGGTTGATCATGGGGTAGGCCCCCTGAACATCCCAGTATGCCTTTTCAAACATAACGTCATAGGTGTCCCCGCCAATGGTGCGGCCCATGGTAAACGCCAGGGGCTTTCCCCCGCCGTAGAGGATCAGCCCCTCCAGCCCCAGCTTGTCATAGTGGTCAAAGGCGTAACGCATAGCGGATTCCCCTTCCTGCCAGGAGCGGTCGTTCTCTCCCTCCTGCATCTCCCCCGTTTCCCAGTCCTTTGCGACCTGGAAACAGTCGGCAAAATTCTCTGGGGAGATCTCCTTCACCGTCCAATCCGGAAAGTTCTCCTCAAACCGGTGGATATGGTTGCGCTTGGCGTGGAGTTTTTTCCCGGACAGCTTGGCCAGCTTCTCCACGGTATAGCAGTAGTCGGCGCCGTCCCGGTTCTCCTCCCTCGTAAACTTGCCGGGAAACATCGCGTCCAGCTCCGCGTACTGCTCTCCGGTCAGCCCTCCCAAGCAGAAGGGTAGGCCCCGCTCCTGGGCGTCCTGATACAGCTGAACAATCACCGGTCTCTTATCTCCCTGACCGGCCGGCCAGGTATAGCAGCCCCATTCGCCCCCTACGCGAACCACCACAAAGCCGTTCACCAGGGCCACCCGCTCCTCATAGGCCTCGGCCCAGGTGATCAGGTTGGTAAAGGTGTATTCGCAGCTTCGATAGCCTGAGGCGAGAAAAATCGGGTCAATCCAGGCTGCATCTTCCAGCTGTGGAACTTTAAAATCAATCATAGAATGCCTCGATTCCAGGGCCTTGTTTGAAAATCAGAAATGTGACCAATGGCGAGGAATTTTTCGCCAGACAAGGCGATTTGACGCCCCAATCCTTTGTGGATTGCCAGGAAAATCAACCCAGTATGGTGGAAAAAGGCCCGGCATTTGGACATGCTGATTTTTTTCAAACAAGGCCTAATATTCTTCTGTGCATCATAGGCGGACAGAAGTTTTTATTTTTGCCGCGGCCATTATAGCACAAACTCTCCAGACAGTTCAACCGCTTTCCTGTGCCTCTCCCAAGGGGACAAGGGGGAGGCAGGCGGGAAAAACACGCAGTCAAATGGTCAAAGTGACGAAAAAATTTTATTTCGCAGAAATCTTTTTGTGAGAATGCCAGATTCACGTAAAATATCCGAAAAAAATGGGAAAGAGGTGTACAAAAAACGATTTCTTTTGCTATAATGGAAGCGGTTCAGTTACCCTTATTCGTCTGAGAGGAGATGTGGTCTTTATGGAGTGCTCGGGCACTGTTATTCTGGTGCTGCGAAGCCCGAATCATCCCTCTTCACCGCCGCTCATGCTGCAAAACGTCCTGTTTTCAACCGCCGCAAGAGAGTTGTCCCTGTCGTTGGAACGGGTTGGCATAGAGCGTTTTTTTGTCGTCTGCGAGGAAGATCTGATGGCGGAGACCGCCGCCTGTTTCCCTGCGGGCGCAGAAGTTGTCTCCGCCTTGGATGAAACGCTGGACACACGGTTAATGGCGTTTGCCGCCCAATTGCAGAATAAAATTCTCACCATCAACGCGCCTGTGTGGCTGTCCAGCACGGCGGTTTCCGAGCTTATGGAGGATGAGTTTATCAATCCGGCCGGAGACGCCATGGGCGTTTACCGCGTGGAGGCGGCGACGTTGGCCCAGGGCGGCATTGAAACCTTAAATTACGGCGAATACTACTCCCCTTCCAACGATCCTGAGATCCAGCTGCTCCCTTTGCAGTCCGGTGAAGATCTTCAAAAGGCCCGGCAGCTGGCCCGGGCTGATCACCTGTACCGCCTGCTGTCCGGGGGCGTGGACATGCCCGATCCCAGCGCCGTCTACGCAGAAGCCGGCGCGGACGCAGGCCCGGGCAGCATCCTGCTCCCCGGAACCATCCTGCGCGGCCGGGTGCGGATTGGCCGCAACTGCGAAATTGGTCCCAACACCATGCTGACCGATTGTGAAGTGGGGGATAACTGCGTCATTAACGCCTCGCAAGTAAAGAACGTCAAAGTGGAAGCCGGCAGCGTCATCGGCCCCTTTGCGAATCTGTTTTCATAACAATCTCCACACCCGATTGACAATTGATCCCTTTACATCCCCTGAAAGAGACTAAGATAACCACAGGAGGCGGTTTTTATGGATACTCATGGCAAAGACATTAAAATTTTCAGCGGATCTTCCAACCCCGAACTGGCAAAAGCGATCTGCAAAAAACTCGGACTTCCCCTTGGCAATTCGGAATGCGGCACGTTTTCCGACGGCGAAAGTTATGCTTCCATCTACGAAACGGTTCGCGGCAGCGATGTCTACGTGATCCAGTCCACCTGCGCCACCGGTAAAAAGGGCGAGGGCGGCTATCGCTCGGTCAATGACTATCTGATGGAAATGCTTGTCATGATCGACGCGCTGAAGCGGGCGTCCGCAGGGCGCATCACTGCTGTCATGCCCTATTTCGGATATGCCCGTCAGGACCGCAAGACCAAACCCCGTGATCCCATCTCCGCCAAACTGGTGGCCAATCTGCTGACCACAGCCGGCACCGATCACGTCATCACCATGGACATCCACTGCCTGCAAATCCAGGGCTTTTTTGACATCCCCATGGACAACCTCCAGGGCAGCCCCCTGTTTGCAGAGTATTTCCAAAACAAGTTTGCCGACTGCCACGACGACACCATCGTGGTCTCTCCGGATGTTGGCTCCGTCACCCGCGCCCGCGCATTTGCGCAAAAGCTGAACATGCCCATGGCCATCGTGGACAAACGCCGTCAGAAGGCCAACTCCTC
>CAYWAP010000020.1:0-30326 GCA_964456525.1 uncultured Oscillospiraceae bacterium | reverse complement strand
GCCCGCCGCCACGCCGCCCACCAGCGCGCAAATCACGTTGCGCAGCAGGCCGGACAGGGAGACGCTGCCGTACATCCCCTGGCCGATTGCCAGCCAGAGCAGAAAGGCGCCAGCGCTCACCGCCAGCGCCGCCGGAAGCACCCGGCTTCCCAGCGTCAGGGCGGTATACAGCCCGCCGGACAGGCAGCCCAGCGCCAGACCAACACATCCCACCCGGGACATGACCCCCTCCGGCAGTTTGCCCGAGGCAATCAGCGCCGCCCCGGCCATCATGATCACCAGACAGATGGCAAAGGCAAGCCCGATTCCCACCGCCACAGTTGCCGCCCAAGTTGCCGCGCCGGGTGCGGCGCTCTTTCCCTTTTTGACCACAAAAAACCCCTCCCCTTCATGCTGCTTCCAAGCTATGAACGAGAGGGAGTTTTTATGTATCCCAAAAGGGATTTACTTCTTTTTCTTGGTCTCTTCGCCCTTGCCGTCCTCCGTGACCTGGACGCCCTTCGTGGAGATGGACCACTTCATCATTTCCAGGCGAACCCGGTCGGCGCCGGTCTCCAGAACCACCGAATTCTCTTTCACTGCGCAGACGGTGCCAACAACGCCGCCAATGGTGGTGACCTCATCCCCCACAGTCAGGCTGTTGCGCAGCTCCGTCAGCTGAGCCTTCCGCTTATTCTCGGGACGAATCATCATAAAGTAGAAAATTGCGATCATCGCAACAATCATAATAATCGTATAGAGCATACCTTTAAACCTCCAGAAAAATCGCCACAGCCTCGCCTGCGGCACAACATAGTGTTTTTATTATAGCGGCTTCTATTGTGCTTGGCAAGCCCTTTTTCAAATTTTCACCGGGAATTTGGCTCCAATGTTGCAATTTGCGGGGATCACAGCCGGTTTTGCAGTTTTTCGGTGTAGACAGCGCGGAACTCCTCAAAGGTGCCATCCTCCAGCGCGTCCCGGATGCGCTGCATCAGCTCGTTATAGAACCACAGATTGTGCATGACGGCCAGACGCATCGCCAGCATTTCCCCCGCCTTGACCAGATGGCGCAAATAGGCCCGGGAGAAGCTGCGGCAGACCGGGCACTGGCAATTGGGGTCAATGGGACGGGTATCCAGCTTGTACTTTTCATTTTTGATGTTCAGGGTTCCCTCCCAGGTGTACAGCTTGCCGTGGCGGGCGTTCCGGGCGGGCATGACGCAGTCGAAGAAGTCCACGCCGCGGTAAACGCTCTCGATGATGTTCCACGGCGTCCCCACCCCCATCAGGTAGCGGGGCTTGTCCTTGGGCAGGTGTGGTTCCACGGCGTCGATGATATCATACATCGTCTCTGTGCTCTCCCCTACGGCCAGACCTCCGATGGCCACCCCATCGTAGCTGCCCTCCGGCATAGCGGAGATGGCGTCCGCGTGCCAGACGCGCAGATCGGGATAAACGCCCCCCTGATTGATGGCAAAAAGCATCTGCTCCGGATTGATGCAGCCGGGCTGCCCGTTCAGGCGCTTGTGCTCCGCCACGCAGCGCTCCAACCAGCGCTGCGTCCGCTCGCAGGACTGCTTGACATAGTCGTAGGTGGAGGGGTTTTCCACACACTCGTCAAAGGCCATGGCGATGTCGCTGCCCAGATTGGACTGGATGCGCATGGACTCCTCAGGCCCCATAAAAATCTTCCGGCCGTCCACATGGCTGTGGAAGGTGACCCCCTCCTCCCGGATGTTCCGGAGCTTTGCCAGGGAGAAAACCTGAAACCCGCCGCTGTCGGTCAGAATCGGGCCGTCCCACCTCATCATCTTGTGCAGGCCGCCCAACTGCCGCACCACATCGTCGCCGGGGCGGACATGGAGATGATAGGTGTTGGACAACTCGATCTGACAGCGGATTTCCTTCAAATCCTGGGCGGACAGTCCCCCCTTAATCGCGGCCTGGGTGCCCACATTCATGAAAACCGGGGTTTGAACCGTTCCGTGGGCGCAGGTAAATTCCCCCCGGCGCGCTCTGCCCTGAACGGTGATAATTTGAAACATAGATGCTCCTTTTCTCCTCAACGTGCGGTCCCGTCCTCTTTTGACGCGGCCGCGCTTTTCGTCCTCTTAGCGTCACAGGCGGCCGGGTCTGCCCCTTCCGCCCCCTGTGCATAAGCGCTTTTAGTGGATCAACATGGCGTCCCCAAAGCTGAAAAAGCGGTATTTCTCTTCCACAGCCCGGGCGTAGGCGTTCATAATGTGCTCCTTTCCGGCCAGCGCCGACACCAGCATGACCAGCGTGGACTCCGGAAGGTGGAAGTTGGTCACCAATGCGTCCAGACACTTAAAGCGATAACCGGGGTAGATGAAAATATTGGTCCAGCCCGCGCTGGGCGCGATGGTGCCGTCCTCATTGGCAAAGGATTCGATGGTCCGGCAGGAGGTCGTCCCCACACAGATCACGCGGCCCCCCCGCGCTTTGGCGGCGTTGATTTTGTCCGCCGCCTCCTGGGAGATCATGCAGTACTCGGAATGCATGTCGTGGTTCTCCACGTCATCCACCTTGACCGGCCGAAAGGTGCCCAGACCAACGTGCAGCGTCACATAGGCGGTCTCCACCCCCATGTCCTGAATCTTCTGGAGCAGCTCCGGGGTGAAGTGCAGCCCGGCAGTGGGCGCTGCGGCGCTGCCCGGAACCCGGGAATAGACCGTCTGATAGCGCTCCTGATCCTGCAACGTCTCCTTGATATAGGGGGGCAGCGGCATACGGCCCAGCTCCTCCAGAATCTCCAGAAAAATGCCCTGATAGTGGAATTTGACCAGCCGGTTGCCGTCCGGCAGGATTTCGACAATCTCCGCCGTCAGCTGGCCGTCGCCAAAGATGACCCGGGCGCCGGGGCGCAGCTTCTTGCCCGGACGGACCAGACACTCCCAAACGCCATCCCCCTTTTCGGTCAGCAGCAGCACCTCAGAGACGCCGCCGCTCTCCCTGCGCCCGATCAACCGGGCTGGCAGCACCCGGGAGTCGTTGAGCACCAGACAGTCACCGGGGCGAAGGTAGTCCGGCAGGTCAAAAAAATGCCGGTGCTCCACCGCCCCCGTGTCCTTATTCAGAACCATCAGCCGGGAGGCATCCCGGCGCTGGAGGGGCGTCTGGGCGATCAGCTCCTGGGGCAAATCGTAATAAAAATCACTGGTTTTCACGCGTTATCATCCTTTTCATTCGGGCATGTCCTTCTCGGGCGGAAAGATGCCCTGCGGCAATATTCCGGCGGGGGACACGGTTTCCGCCCCGCTCCCCTGGCCGGATCAGCATAGCCGCCCATATCCCATCTATTTCTGTCAAATCACCGGGGAATTTTCCTCCCTCCGGGCAGATTTATCATTCTTTTTTGGCAATACACTTGACGAATTTATGCGGCTATGTTAACATTTAACCAATCTATGCAGAATAGAGGTGCGGCATTCAAGAGTATCTGCGGCCTGGACTCCGGCAGTCTGAACATACCGTAGAAAAAGGGGAGGCCGCCGAAGGGGTGTGATGGTGCCGGAACACACTTCCTGGTCGTCAGGTTAACAGCCTGCCGACTGTCATCCAGAATATGGATGGAGAGCTGTCTGCTTTTGTTCATAATGGTCGATATGACATTATAGTACAGAATCAGCCGGTTTTTCAACTGCTGATTCCTTTTTTTCTGTCTACAGACCGGAACAAATTTGCATAGAGTATATTATTCACTCAACTTCACTCAACGGGAGGTCCCTACAATGGAAAAGTATAAAGTTGGCGTTGTGGGCTGCACCGGCATGGTCGGCCAGCGCTTTATCACCCTTTTGGAAAATCATCCCTGGTTCCAGCTGACGGCTATCGCGGCTTCCAGCCGCAGCGCGGGGAAGCCCTATGGGGAGGCGGTGAACGGGCGCTGGAAAATGTCCGCTCCCATCCCGGAAGCGGTCAGGGAGATGCGCGTCATGGACATCGAAACGGAACTGGACGAATATGTGGCAAAGATTGACTTCACCTTCTGCGCGGTCAATATGAAGAAGGACGAGATCAAGGCTCTGGAGGAGCAGATCGCCAAAAAGGAGTGCCCCGTCATCTCCAACAATTCCGCCCACCGCTCCACCCCTGACGTGCCCATGATCGTGCCGGAGGTCAACCCCGGCCACGCTCGGATTATCCCCGATCAGAAGAAGCGCCTTGGCACCAGGACCGGCTTTATCGCCGTCAAATCCAATTGCTCCCTGCAGGCCTATGTGCCCGCCCTCCATCCTCTGCGTGAAAAGTACGGCCTTGACAAGGTTCTGGTCACCACCTATCAGGCGATTTCCGGCGCCGGCAAGACCTTTGAGACCTGGCCCGAGATGGTTGACAACATCATCCCCTATATCGGCGGCGAGGAGGAGAAGAGCGAAAAGGAACCGCTGAAAATGTGGGGCGCCATTGAAAACGGCGAAATCGTCCCGACCAGCACCCCCTCCATCACCTCCCAGTGCCTGCGCGTCCCCGTCTCCGACGGCCACATGGCAGCTGTCTTTATGAGCTTTCCGGAAGGCCGCAAGCCCTCCATTGAGGAAATCAAGGAGACCTGGGCCAGCTATCGAGGCCGCGCACAGGAGCTGGAGCTGCCCTCCGCTCCCAAGCAGTTCCTGCACTACTTCGAGGACCCCAGCTATCCCCAGGCCAAGCTGCACCGCAATCTGGAGGGCGGCATGGCCATCTCCCTGGGCCGTCTGCGGGAGGACACCCAGTACGATTACAAATTTGTCGGCCTGAGCCACAACACCCTGCGCGGCGCGGCAGGCGGCGGCGTCCTGCTGGCCGAATTCCTGGCTGCGGAAGGCTATCTGCCCAAAAAGGCGTAAGCCCGCCCCCTGTGACCATCCGTCGAAGCCGCTATGTGACTTCTGTTTAGTATATTGAGAAAGGAACTGATTGTATGAAAGCACCTGTGTTTACCGGCGCATGTGTCGCCATTGTGACTCCTTTCACGGAAGACGGCATTCACTTTGAAAAGCTGGGAGAGCTGATCGAAATGCAGATCGCGGCCGGAACCGACTGTATCTGCATCTGCGGCACCACCGGCGAGGCATCCACCCAGACCGAGGAGGAGCACAAACAGGTCATCCGGTACTGTGCCGAAAAAGTCGCCGGCCGCTGCAAAGTGATTGCAGGCACCGGCAGCAACAACACCCAGACTGCTCTGGAGCTGAGCCTGGAGGCCGAGGACGCCGGCGTGGACGGTTTGCTGGTCGTCACCCCCTACTACAACAAGACCACCCAGAAGGGCCTGATCCGGCACTACACCTATCTGGCTGACCGCGTCCATACCCCCATCATCTGCTATAACGTCCCCAGCCGCACCGGCTTGAGCTTTACCGCGGAAACCTATGCCGAACTGTCCAAACATCCCATGCTGAACGGCGTGAAAGAGGCTTCCGGCAATTTTGATCTGATCGCACACACCCGCATGCTGTGCGGCGACGAGTTCAACATCTGGTCCGGCGAGGACAGCCAGGTGGTTCCCCTGATGGCGATGGGCGGCAAAGGCGTGATCTCGGTTGTCTCCAACATCGCCCCTGCCCTGATGGTGAAAATGACCCATCTGGCCCTGGAGGGGAAGTTTGCAGAGGCCGCCGCGCTTCAGGCCAATGAGGTGCTCCCTCTGGCCGACGCTCTGTTTATGGAGACAAACCCCATTCCCGTCAAAGAGGCCCTCAACCTGATGGGCAAGGACATCGGCCCCCTGCGCATGCCGCTGTGTGAAATAACCGACGCGCACCGCGCCGCCCTGAAAACAGCCCTGGAAACCGCCGGGCTGATCTGATTTGGGAGGTACAAAAGAATGGTTAAAGTCATTATTTCCGGCTGCAATGGCAAAATGGGCCAGGTTGTGGAATCCATCTGTATGGCTGACCCTGAAATCCAGGTCGTGGCAGGTTTTGACATCAACCAGACCGACCGCAGCTACCCTGTCTACGTCTCCCCCGCCAACTTTACCGGCCAGGCCGACGTGGTCATCGACTTCTCCAGCCCCAACGCGCTGGACGGTCTCCTGTCCTTCTGCACCGGCCGGAAGGTCCCCCTTGTGCTGGCCACCACCGGTTACTCAGAGGGGCAGGTTGCCCAGATTCAGGAGGCCTCTCAGACGATCCCGGTTTTTCGCAGCGGCAACATGAGCTACGGGATGAACGTGGTTCTGGAGCTGGTCAAAAAGGCCGCCCAGCTGCTGGGGGATCAGTGTGACATCGAGATCGTGGAGCAGCACCACCGGCGCAAAGTGGACGCCCCCTCCGGCACCGCCCTGATGCTGGCCGACGCCGCCAGCGAAGGGCTGAATTATGAACCTGACTACGTCTTTGGCCGGGCGGACCGCCGTACCCCCCGCCCGAAAATTGAAATTGGCATCAGCTCCGTCCGGGGCGGCACCATTGTGGGCGTGCACGACGTCATTTTTGCCGGACACGATGAGGTCATCGAAATTCGCCATACCGCGCAGTCCCGGGAGATCTTTGCAAACGGGGCAGTCAAAGCGGCCCGGTTCCTTGCCGCCGTCACCGAGCCGGGCATGTACGACATGCAGCAGGTCGTCGCAGAATAATCAGGAGGTCTGTTTTCATGAGCAATATCAGCAAAATTACCTACACCAACGATATGACTCTGGTCACTTTGGGCGCACTCCCCGGTGACAGCCAATCTGTGGCCGAAGTTTTGACCGCCTTTGCGGAGGCCAACGTAAACGTTGACATGATTTCTCAGACCGCCCCCCTGTGCGGCGCGACCCGCCTGAGCTTCACCATTTCCGACGACTCCCTGGCCAACGCCCTGAGCATTCTCAGCCAGGTCCGCACCCAGCATAACAACATTACCCCTGAAATTTTGCCCGGCAACAGCAAAATCGCCTTCTATGACGAGAACATGGTTCGCACGCCGGGTGTGGCGGCCAAGGTCTTCTCCCTGCTCGCCGGGGCAGGGGTGCAGGTCATTCTGATCACCACTTCTGACGTGGACATCTCCATCCTGGTTCCCGCCTATATGGTCAGCGAGGCCCTGACCGCGCTGAGCGCCGCCTTTGGCGTGAGCGCTGAGGAAACCACGTTCTGATCGGTTCAAACCGCCGGTTTTCCCCCGTCGAAGGGCAGGACGCACAATTGGAACATGGAAACTGTCATTTATTTGTGCAAAATAGACAATCACAATTATAATACATCACAAAATGTATATAGATTAAATAACTCGTCTTGACAATTTTTCGAAATAGTATATTATAATATTAGATGCGCATCCAAAGCCAGTATAAACCCAATCACCTGTAATGAACATGGGAGGAACTGCAATGGAAACGGAAGCACGGGAATTGTTAACCGACTTTCTGGATGACTTGTTAAGGCAGTGGGATCGCTATTTTATCGTCTATCTCATTTTGTTTGCTGTTGTGATGATCATCAATCTATCTGTCTGTGTACGGAAAGACCCCCCTCGCTTTGACACCAGAATTCAGCTGTTGGAAAGTTTTTTGCTGATATTTGCGATGTGGGTGATGTGGCTGGTGCATGTTCTCGTAGCCGACAGGGCAGGGGACTATTTTTACTCGGCTGTAACCCACATGAACACGGCATTTACTGTCATCACTCTCACTGCCACGTTCTCCTGGCCCATAGCTGTGATTGTGCGTGTTGTGCGTACATGGAGAGCGAGACGGCGTCAGAAAGAATGAGAACAGACCGTGAAACAAGCATAGTCTAAAAACAAAGGGAAGGACCATAGCTCAAAAGGCACATGGTCCTTCTTTTCTGTCCCTGCTGTTTCCTGCCCGCAATGGCCGGGTTTGCGCAGCAGATGCAGAGAAGAACGGGTGGGTAGAGAGGAAATTTGCGTGGGGAAAGGATGCCCCGGCGCCGCGCACAGACAGTTTCCGTCGGCAAAAAGGGCGATTTTTCCGGTTCCCGGGCCAGAGTGTGAACGGAATTTGAACAAAAAAGGTTGATTTTGTGAATTTTAGCACTCACGTGTTGACAGTGCTAAAAATGGTGCTATAATACAATTGAACCTTGAGAGAGGCGATCGGAACCACAGGTTCCGGGGTCTCCCTCAAAGCTGAGAATGCAAGAGGCCGGGCTCACCTCCCGGCCGGGTGACAAAGCCAGAGGGTGCGCTCCAGAAGGAACGCACCGGAGGCAAGCAAAAATTTTGAATGGAGGAATGTATGATGTTGCCTAGCATTTTTAGTGAAAACTTGTTCGATGATATGTTCAACAGCGCCTTTAACATGTTCCCCGAGATTGACCGCACACGATACGGCAATCAAGCCAGAAATGTGATGAAGACCGACGTTCGGGAAACCGACAGCTCCTATTTGCTGGACGTTGACCTGCCCGGCTTCAAGAAAGACGAGGTCAAGCTCGAGCTGAAGGAAGGCTACCTGACCATCACCGCAGCCAAGAATGTGAACAACGACCAGAAGGATCAGGAAGGCCACTATATCCGCCAGGAGCGCTATACCGGCCAGGTCTGCCGCAGCTTCTATGTGGGCGAAGCGGTTCGTCCCGAGGATCTGCACGCCAAGTTTGAGGACGGCATCCTGCAAATCACGGTGCCCAAGCAGCCCCAGAAGATGATTCCGGAGAGCACCTATATTGACATTGAATGATTGTGACACGCTGGCCTGCGGGCCAGCTGCCGCCTGTTGAAAAATAAAACCTGTTACGCCCCCGCAAGCAGATGTCCATGTTTGCGGGGGCGTCCCTTTTCTCAAAATCCTGTATGGGAACGGCAAGCGGGTCGAACTGGTTCGGCGCGCAAACCCCCGGCTCCGCCACAGATGGCAGCCGGGGGTTCTCCTGTGTACTGGAAGGGGGTCCAGTGAGGCGGGCCTTCCCGCGGGTTAGCGGACACCCATGGATCGGGAAATGACGATTTTCTGGGCCTCGCTGGTGCCCTCGTAAATCTCTGTGATCTTTGCGTCCCGCATCATCCGCTCGATGGGGTACGCCCTGGTGTACCCATAGCCGCCAAACAGCTGGAGACAGGCCCGGGTCACGTCATTGGCGGTTTCGCTGGCAAACAGCTTTGCCATGGCGGCCTCCTGACCAAAGGGCTTTTTGGCGTCTTTCAGGGCCGCGGCCCGCCACACCATCAGCCGGGCGGCATCCACCCGGGTCTGGAGGGAGGCCAGCACAAACTGGGTGTTTTGAAACTGGCTCAGCCGCTGCCCGAACTGGATGCGGGTGGTCACATAGGCGATGGTTTCGTCAATGGCGCCCTGGGCAATGCCGACTGCCTGCGCCCCAATCCCGATTCGCCCGCAGTCCAGGCCGGAGAGGGCGATTTTGAAGCCCTGGCCCTCCTGCCCCAGCATGGCGGAAGCAGGTACCCGGCAGTCTGTCAAAATCACCTCACAGGTGGCGCTGCCCCGTATGCCCATCTTGTCCTCCGGCAGGCCGACAGACAGGCCGGGGTTGTCCCCGTCCACCAAAAAGGCCGTGATGCCCTTTGTCTTTTTGGCGGGGTCTGTGCTGGCGAGGATGATATACAGCCCGGCCTGCCCGGCGTTGGTGATAAAGGTCTTGGTGCCGTTGATGATATAAGAGCCGCCCTCCCGGCGGGCCACGGTGGAGACGGTGGAGGCATCGGTTCCGGCGTCCGGTTCGGTCAGCGCAAAGGCGCAGATGGTGTCCCGGTTCATCCGGGGAAGCCATGCGCGCTTCTGCTCCTCCGTGCCGAAGCGGTTCATCAGATACATACACAGCCCGCCGTGAACCGACCATATGACGGCTGTGGTGGCACAGCACTTGGCAACCTCCTCCAGCGCCAACACATAGGACAGGGTATCTCCCCCGGCGCCGCCGTACTCTTTGGGGCAGGTGATGCTGAGGAGGCCCAACTGAAACAGTTTCTCCACCGTCTCCCGGGGGAACCGGCCCGTCCGGTCAATCTCAGCCGCCAGCGGCTTTACCTCGTTTTGGGCAAATTCCCGGGCCATTTTTCGGATCAGCTGCTGTTCCCGCGTCAACTCAAACATGATCTGCCTTCTTTCGCCCGTTCTCGTATTGATAGAAGCCCCGTCCGGACTTCTTCCCCAGCCAGCCCGCCTGGACATACTGCTGCAGCAGGGGGCAGGGGTGGTATTTCTCCAGTCCATACCCCTCATACATGGTCTGCTGGATGGAGAGCACCGTGTCCAGACCGATCAGATCAGCGGTTTCCAGCGGCCCCATGGGATGGTTCATCCCCAGCTTCATGACGGTATCCACCGCTTCCACCGTGCCGACCCCCTCGTATACGCAGTAAATTGCCTCGTTAATCAGCCCCTGCAACACCCGGTTGGAGACAAAACCGGGCACATCGCGCACTTGAACCGGAGTTTTCCCCAGAGCGATCGCCAAATCCCTGACTCTGGCAACGGTGTCCGGGCTGGTGGCCAGTCCGGGGATCATCTCCACGAGCTTCATCACCGGAACCGGATTCATAAAGTGCATCCCGATGACCTTGTCCGGGCGGCTGGTAAAACTGGCCAATTGGGTGATGGGCAGGGATGAGGTGTTGCTGGCAAAGATACACGCCGGTTTGCAGATGGCGTCCAACGCTCGCAGCGTTTTCTCCTTCAGCTCCAGATCTTCCGCCAGCGCCTCAAAGATGATGTCGCAGTCCGCGGCGTCCTCCAGACTGTGGGAGGGCTTCAGGTGGGACAGCGCCGCCTCAACGGATTCCTGGGACCGCTTTCCCTTTGCCGCGGCCCGGGTCAGCCGCTCCGTTATTTTGAGAATCCCCTGCTCCGGCGGCGTGTGATCCAGATTGTTCAGCAGGGTGACGTGGCCCACATCGGCCAGCACCTGGGCAATGCCCTGCCCCATCTGACCGGCGCCAATTACCATAACGTTCATATGACAAACTCCTTATTCCACTTCAATCCAGACGGCATCGCCCTGCCCCATGCCGGAGCAAATCGCGCACACGCCGTTTTTCTGTCCTCTTCGTTTCAGCTCCCAGATCATCGTCATCAGGATCCGTGCGCCCGAAGCGCCGATGGGGTGGCCCACGGCCACGGCCCCGCCGTTGACGTTGACCTTCTCATCCATCTCCTCCCAGCTCATGCCGAGGATTTTCAGTCCGCTGACCAGGGGCACCGCCGCAAAGGCTTCGTTGATTTCGATCACATCAAAGTCCTTTAACGTCTTGCCATATCGATCCATCAGCGCCTGAATGGACAAGCCGGGAACGGTGGAAATATACCGGCTCTCCCGGGAGACCTGGGCATACCCGCGGATGACGGCGAGAATCGGTGCGCCCACCGCCTCCGTCTTGCTGCGGCGCATCAGGACGACGGCGGTGGCGCCGTCGTTGGTGCCGGGGGCATTGCCTGCCGTGATGCAGCCGTCCGGGACAAACAGGGGCTTGAGTGTTTGCAGCTTTTCATAGGTCGTGTCCGGGCGGGGCGCTTCATCCCGGTCAATCGAGATGGTCTTGTTCCGGCAGGGGGCGGTGACGGGGAACCGTTCCGGGTCAAAGGCGTGCTTTGCCTCCCCCTCGGCCCACTTCTGTTGGCTGCGGAAGGCCCAATGGTCCTGCATCTCCCGGGTGACGCCGCACTCCAGCGCCACCTGGCCGCCGATGACCGCCATGTGTACATCGTTCTCCGGGCACCACAGGCCGTCCTTGACCATGGCATCCACCATTTCCCCGTTGAACATGCGCTGCCCCCAGCGGGCGCCGGGCACCAGATAGGGGATGTTGCTCATGCTCTCCATGCCGCCGGCCACGATGGTGTCTGCATCACCGGCTTTGATGATCTGTGCGCCCAGTTCAACCGCCCGTAACGCGCTGCCGCAGACCTTATTGATTGTAAAAGAGGGGACTGTGTGAGGGATTCCACCGGCCACAGCGGCCTGACGGGAGGGAACCTGACCCGTACCGGCGGGCACCACGATTCCCATAATGGATTCGTCCACCATGTCGCCGGTAATATTAGCCCGGTGCAGCGCTTCCCGGATGGCAAGGCCGCCCAGGGCCGTGGCGCTCAGCCCCGCCAGAGCACCTCCAAATTTTCCAAAAGGTGTGCGGGCCGCACCAACAATGACAACTTCGTCCATGTTGTAATCAAAACCTCGATTCTGGAAACTAAGAATAAATTTTATGTGTTGTAAAACCACTACATCTGGTATTTAATACTATATTAGTTGGAGCGGCTGCAATTGTCAAGAGTGAATTGAAAAAAGTTCCCAAAGACGAAGGAACCGCAAACAGAGCCGACAGGCGGGAAAAATCTGTCCAGCCCCGGGGAGCAGCGTCCGCCAACTGCCTACAACAGGAATACATAGTATTCAATATTAGATAACGCGCTTATTCAAACGTGATATTATGGATAAAGAGACGTTGACAAATAGACAAAAGCAGCTATAATAGAATTATATGACAGGCCGAACCCGAGATGTCCCCCTGCATCAGAGGGGAAATGGGAAAGGAAAGGTGATAGAACATGGCGGAATTGCGGTACAATATGGAGACATTGCTTTCCCTGCGGCTTCCACGCTATGATGAACTGCCGGCCATCGGATTGTATAAGGATCAGGTGCTGGAGCTTATCAACGGCTATATCAACGTGTTTTATGGGGCGGAAAATTCGGTGACGGATACCATGGTCAACAATTATGTGAAGCTGAAAGTGATTGCCGCCCCGGTGCGCAAGCGCTATAATCGCTATCAGCTGGCCCAGCTGATGATGACCTGCCTGTTAAAGAAAGTGCTCTCCATTGCCGAGGTGCGCGCCCTGCTGACCATCAGCGGCGGGGAGGAAGAGCTGCGCCTGGCCTACGACCGCTTTTGCGATGAGGTTGAGCAGGCAATTCAGGAAATTTTCACCGAGGGCGGGCGGAGGAGCGCACCCTCGCCCCTCTATCACCCCGAGGCAGGGGACGCGTGCCAGCTCATGAGCAGTGCCATCGGGTCTTTTGTCTGTAAGATTTACTTCGAGTTCCTGCTGGCGAAACACGATGCCCCGGAATCCTAGGCTTGTTTGAAGGCCCAAAGAACAAGGAGCTGTCTCCCGTTTCATGGGGAAGCAGCTCCGTTGTTTTTTCAACGTTTACAGGTTTTTCCGGATCTCTGCCACCGTCGCAAGCAGCTCCACGGTGTTGTCTATGCCGAGAAGTGTGCGGTCAATGACCAGCTGATATTGGCCAATGTCGGTCCACTCGGCGCCGGTGCGGTAGCTGTAATAATTTCTGCGGCGCTTGTCCATGGAAAGGATGCGGTGCTTTGCCTCCTCAGAGGGCAGATGATACATCTCCGAAATGCGCTGTATGCGGGCATCCAGCGGGGCGGTGATAAACACGCTCATCATCGCGGGGTCTTCCCGGAACAGGAAATTGGCGCAACGGCCAATGATCACACAGGAGCCCTTTTCCGCCTGCTGACGCAGATAACGGTTCTCCTGCTGGATGAGTTTCTGTTCAAAATCGTCCGCCCGGTTGCTGCGGGTCACAATGGAGTACAGCAGGCTGGTAATCTGGGTTTCGTCACTCTCCTCCAGAAGCGCTTCACACACCCCCAACTTGCGCGATGCCGCGCGGAGGATCTCCTTATCATAGAAGGCATACCCCAGCTTTTCTGCCAGCCGTTTGCCTATTTCATGGCCGCCGCTGCCAAATTCCCGGCCAATGGTGATGATTTGCTTCATTTGAATCGCCTCCTGTTTGAGTCCGTTTCTTTTTATTTATTATAGCAAAGTCCTTTCCGTTTTTCAAGCCGCGGATGCCGGTAAACGGGCCAGCAGCCTATAAGATTTTCCGAGGATGAGGAAAGGAACGCTCGGGGACTGAGAGGGGTGCAAACACGCTGTCCCCCTGCCCCATCCCCCACCGCTTCGCAGGCAATCCTCATGGGGGCTATTGCCTCAAAACAGATTTTCTTGTTCCCATCATAGATATACATTGATTTTTCGGGTGCGCTGTGATATTCTATTATATCATATCTCTATAAAAGATATAACGAAATATAGGCACCAGGACATTGGGAGGTTATGCTATGAAGATGCAGGACAAGTCGGTTTTTGACCAGCAAAATGTGTTTGGGCAGGGGATGCCAAACACGGCTTATGCCCAATATTTTATCGGAAATTCCTACCTGAATCCCCTGACCCAGCCGGGAGAGAGCACCGTGGGGTTGGCGAATGTGACCTTTGAACCCGGCTGCCGCAACAACTGGCACATTCATCACGCCAAACGCGGCGGCGGGCAGATTCTGATCTGCACCGCAGGCGAGGGCTGGTATCAGGAGGCGGGAAAGCCCGCCGTCAGCCTGACCCCCGGCACCGTGATCGTCATCCCGCCCGAGGTAAAGCACTGGCATGGCGCCAAGGCGGACAGCTGGTTTTCCCACATTGCCGTGGAGGTTCCCGGCGAAGAAACGAGCAACGAGTGGCTGGAGGCTGTGAGCGACAAGGAGTACGAAAGTTTAGATTAAGGTGACGCGATCATGCAATACACAAAACTGGGCAATTCAGATTTGACCGTCTCCCGTATTTGCATGGGGTGCATGGGCTTCGGGGACGCCAACAATGGCCAGCACAGCTGGACGCTGGATGAGGAACACTCTCGCGGGATCATCAAACATGGATTGGAGATGGGCATTAACTTTTTCGATACCGCTATCGGGTATCAAAACGGCACCAGTGAACAATATGTTGGCCGCGCTCTGCGGGATTTTGCCAAGCGGGATGAGGCTGTCGTTGCCACAAAGTTTCTTCCCCGCACCCAGGAGGAAATAAAAGAAGGCGTTTCCGGTCAACAGCATATTGAGCATATGATCAACACCAGCCTGAAGAACCTGGGATTGGACTATGTAGATTTGTACATCTATCACATGTGGGATCACCAGACTCCCCTTTATGACATTATGGACGGCCTAAACCGAGTTGTTCAAGCGGGTAAAGTTCGGTATATTGGCATCTCCAACTGCTTTGCCTACCAGCTGGCCAAGGCCAATGCCCTGGCGGAGAAAGAAGGTTTTGCTCAATTTATCTCCATTCAGGGGCATTATAACCTGATCTTCCGGGAAGAAGAGCGGGAGATGGCTAAACTCTGCGCCGAGGACAACATTGCCATGACCCCCTACAGTGCGCTGGCGGGCGGACGGCTTTCCAAACACCCCGGCGAGACCTCCAAACGTTTGCAGGAAGACCGTTATGCCCAATCTAAGTACGATGCCACAGCACAGCAGGACAGCATCATTATCCAGCGCGTGGCGGAGTTAGCAGAAAAACGCGGCGTGACCATGACGGAGGTCTCCCTGGCATGGCTGCTGACCAAAGCAACTGCTCCTGTGGTAGGTGCTACCAAACGCCATCACGTGGAAGGGGCCGCAAAAGCTACTGAACTTGTGCTGACGTCCGAAGAAACGGCTTATCTGGAAGCGCCCTATGTCCCCCACAATCTAGTGGGAGTCATGGCGCAAAACACACCAGCGGCGGCAAAAGAAACCCATGTTTGATCAACAGAGAATCCGAAAATCGTAGAAAAATAAAAATTTCCGCAACGTATGAGGAAGAAAGGAGCTGTCCTTTATGGAAAATTATAGAATCTCCGACCCGGAATTGATGGAGCGTTTTGAACAGTTTGCCCTGGATGAAGTCGTCAACGAGCCTGGGCAGGAGCTGGATCCCATCACCAGGTATATGGCCATCCTGGCCACACTGCTCGGCTGCCAGGGGGTGGATGCGTTTCGTCTGATCCTTCCCACCGCGCTGGACGCCGGGCTGACGCCCGTAATGGCAAAAGAGATTGTCTACCAGGCAGTGGATTACCTGGGCTTCGGCCGGGTACTTCCCTTTTTGGATGCAACAAACCAGATTTTAACCAGCCGCGGCATCTCCCTGCCCCTGGAGGGACAGGCCACCACCACCCTGGAAAACCGTCTGGAGAAGGGCGCACAGGCTCAGGCGGAGATCTTTGGCCCCCACATGTTGGAGGCTTGGAAAGCCGGCCACATCAACCGCTGGCTTGCCGCCAACTGTTTTGGCGATTTCTATACACGCACCGGTCTAACCCTGCCCCAGCGGGAAATGATCACTTTCTGCTTTCTGTCCGCCCAGGGCGGCTGCGAACCCCAGCTGATCAGCCACGCCAAAGGCAATATGAATATGGGGAATGACAAAGGGTTTCTCATTCGCGTGGTGTCCCAGTGCCTCCCCTATATCGGGTATCCCCGCAGCTTAAACGCAATGGCATGTATCAACAAAGCGGCAGAGGAATAACGCCCCATAACAAATGGCCAGCAGCGTGTGCGCTGCTGGCCATAATGCGTTTATCCTGTTTCACAGCCCTCTTGGGGGAAGTCATGGACCTCCTGCGCTGACCGCCGCCTCATCAGGTTGCCAAAATATAGCTGACCATCTCGTCCCGGGCTTCTTCCGTGGGCGCAACCCCAATATAATAGTCATCGCCCATGGTCCCCTTCAAAATTCCGTCCAGCCGGCCGGAATCCTTAATCGCCCAGCCATAGCGGCGGCAGATATCGGCGTGGGTGTACTTGTACACCCTTTCGTCCCAGCGGCCCATATAGACACAGTAAAACCGCTCGCCGTTATAAAAATGATGCAGGGAATCATAGCAGATCATGTCCGCCCAGATCTGATAGTAGTCGGCGCTGGCCGCATAGTTAATCATGTCCGGCGTATAGCCGCCGGCGGGGCGCATGTTGACCTCCAGACCCACAATATCCCCCGCCTCACCCAGGCCGGGCTTGGCTTCCGTCAGCCGGAAAAACTCCAGATGGAAGCTGCGCTTTTTCAAACCAAAGGCTTTTAAAACCTTCTTGCCCGCCTCCAGAATATCCCATGGCACATCACGCAGGACGGAGTAGTACATCGGCCCGTGATGATGAACCATGTCCATGATGGAGACCGTCGTGACGTGATTGGCGCAGAACATGATCTCCCCTTTGGAGTTCACGATGCCGTCAAAGGCAGAGACCTCCCCCGGGACAAATTCCTCCATAATATACTGGGTATCGGGTTTGGCGGCGAAAAAGTTGTAAATATCCTGATCGCAGGTGAACTTCACATTTCCGATCGCACCCACACCGCTGTCCGGCTTGCAAATCAGCGGATAGCCCACCATATGGGCAAATTCAATGCAGTCCTGAACATTGTTCACCAGATGGTAGCGGGCGGTGGGGACGCCGGCCTTCTCATAATACTTCTTCATGGCCGATTTGCTCTTGAACTTCTGCAATTCCTCCGGCTGCAGACCGGTGGTGATGTGGAAATCCTGGCGCAGACGGGCATCCTGTTCCATCCAATACTCATTGTTGGACTCCAGATAGTCGATCTTTCCATACTTCCACGCAAAATAGCCCACCGCACGGTACATCTGGTCGTAATCTTCCATGCTGTCCACCTTGTAATACTCGGTGAGGGCCTCTGTCAGATCCGGATGCAACAGCTCGTATTCACAGTCGCCAATGCCGAGAACCGTGACGCCATTGCCTTGCAGCCGCTGCACAAAATGTCGATAGCAGTCGGGAAACTGGGGGGAGATAAAAATAAAGTTCATCGTTCACCCTTCTTTCATGTATACAGTTTCTGCTTTCTCCAGCCAGAGCCAGGTTTTGCTCCACATCAGATGTCCGGCAACGCCTGGCTGTCTATTGATTGCACCAATCTGTGAAAGCCAGATTGACACATCCCTTTTTCATTGCCCCTCACGCAGGGGGCACGCGCCTGCCGTCCTTCCCCGTCTTTTTCCACAGGGAGGGGCATCCGGCGGAAAACCCGAGGGCTTGTACACCCCGGGCCGTTTCGTTTTCTCCGATACCGGCGCTTTTTCAGTCACCCGTCCAGTTTTCTTTCCCCCTCTTTCCACAGATAGTCCATAAAAATGGGGATCTCTTTTTCCCAGTCCGCCTCACAATGACGTCCTTTGTAGTGGAGATAGGGGTAGGTACACGCTCCCTTTTCCGCAAGCAGGTGATTGACCTCCAGATTGCGCCGGGTCGCCCGCGCCGCGGCTCCCCTGGCCGAACACTCATCGCTGCCCCAGCTCAGGAAAACCCGTGTGCCCGGGCATATCTCTGCCCCTTTGATCTCCTCCACCACATGGCTTTGCACCGGCTCTAGGGAACTGGAGAGGCAGGCGGCCTTGGAAAACCATCTGTTGTACCGGGTGACGGAAAAAAGGCTCATCAGTCCCCCCATGGAACTGCCACCGATGGCGGTATACTCCCGAAAGGGGATCGTAGGATAGTTTGCGTCAATATACGGCTTTAATTCCGACACCATCCAGTCCATCAAAGCCCCACCCCGGCCGGCAATATTCGGCCAGCCCCGGCCCTCCGGGATGGGATAGGGGGAAAACTCTTCCAGCCGCTGGTTCCCTTCGTGGTTGCACTCCAGCCCCACCACAATGAGCCGTTTATCCCATCGGTCCAGAAATTCCTTCAGCCCCCAGCTTTTCCCGTAGGTGGCACATGCGTCAAAAAACAGATTGTGCCCGTCGTACATATATTGAACCGGGTAACGCTCTCCCCGGCTCTCCCAGCCATCCGGCAGGTAAATGTGGACGGATCGTTCCAAGGCAAACGGCGTGATATAGGTTTTGATGACCTGAACACTTCCCATTTCCGCGCCCCTTTCTCCGCTGATTTCGGCCTTTATTTCGCTTCCCGGTCCCGGACATAGGTCGTCGTCCCCTCCGTATTGACCTCAAACCGGGGGATGGAGCGGATCATGGAGGACAGCTTTTTGAAGCCATAGTTGCGGCTGTCAAAGTCCGGGCTTTTTTTCACCAGCAGCGTCCCCAACTCGGAGAGCATGCCATATCCCTGGTCGTCCGTGATGTCCTCCAGGGAGAGGGCGATAAATTCGATGATTTTCTTGGGCACCGCCGAGGAAGAACGGCTCTGGCCCGCGTTCTTTTTCCGGGCGTTTTTCTGCCCGGATTTCTTTTCCGGCTCCGGTTCCATCTCCATCTCGTGCTCTTTGGCGGCGGCACGGATCACTTCCACATAGACGAACTTGTCACAGGCCACAATAAAGGGCTGGGGCGTCTTCTTTTCCCCTATGCCATAGACCTTCCTGCCCGCCTCCCTCAGGCGGGTTGCCAGCCGGGTGAAGTCGCTGTCACTGGAGACGATGACAAAGCCGTCCACCCGGTCGGAATAGAGGATATCCATGGCGTCAATAATCATGGCGGAATCCGTGGCGTTTTTACCGGTGGTATAGGCGTACTGCTGCACGGGGGTGATGGCATGCTCCAGCAGCAGCGGCTTCCAGGAGGCCATGTTGGCCGAGGTCCAATCCCCATAAATCCGTTTGATGGTAGGGGAGCCGTAGACGGCTACCTCCTCCATAATTTCCTTCAATGCCGTCCTGGGTGCGTTATCCGCATCGATCAGGACGGCAAGACAAGGTTCTTTATTTTCTGCCATTCAGGCGCCCTCCGCTCCTTGTATTTTTTTTATTGTATCATTTTTTCCCGAAAATGGGAAGAGATTTTTGTCTGTTGTCCATATTGGCTCCCCATCCTCTGGTTTCCTGCAAAACAGGCGGACGGGATTCCGTTTCCCGAATTCTTTTCCCGCCCTTGACGATTTTCGATTCATCGAGTATCATGAAGTGGTAGAAATGGCGGTCATATCCTCACGATTCCAACATCAAGCGCAATTCTTCGCCCGCCATTTGCCCAGGCAGATGGCGGGGCAAGTCCGTATGCAATCCTTTTTCAGGAAGAAGCACCCCCATTTCTGCTATTTGCTCCCACACCCTTTTCCCGCAAGGAGATGTCCACCCCTTTCCGTGGCTCCTTGAAGACCGCACACGATGTGAAACCATAAAACACGCTCGCAAAACTCCGGCGGCATTCCCATCTGAAACCGCCGGGCGATGCAGAAAGGTTAAGGTATTTCATGGCTGAATACAGCGACGCTTTAAAGTTGGGGCAAAAAGAGTACCGCGCCTGCGTGACGCGCGGCCGTTATCCCTATCTCCCTGTTCTGGATGAAATTCTTCCATCGGATCGGGCTCCGGTGGGTACATCTTTGGGTCTGATTCAAATTCCCGCAGAGTTTATTGTGGGGACAAAGACCAAAGGCCGCACCACCTCCTTCGCCCGCAATTTTATGCCCCTGATGGACAGTCAATCCGAATTTGCAATTAAATGGCAACGCCTGTGCTCCGCCCATCTGCAAGAGGGCATCCGTGACCCCGTCAAGGTCTACGAGTATATGAACCGCTACTATGTGGAGGAGGGCAATAAGCGGGTCAGCGTGTTGAAATATTTCAACGCCGTGAACATTTACGCCAATGTCACCCGCATTTTGCCGGAAAAAACAGACGACCCGGCCATCCGCGTCTATTATGAGCTGGTTGACTTTTACCGCACCAGCAAGATCAATTTTGTGGAGTTCTCCAAAGAGGGGCGGTACGCCAAGTTTTCCAAACTCCTGGGGAAGAAATCCTCCGACCCCTGGACGGATGAAGAGCGCAGCGCCCTGATGACCTTTTATCACTACTTCTCCCAGGCCTATCAGAGCTGCGGCGGCGGCTCTCTGCGCTGCACCACCGGCGACGCGCTGCTCGTCTATCTGACCGTTTACGACTACCACTCTTCCCTGGGGAAAACCCCCACAGAGCTGAAAAAAGATCTGCAAAAAATCTGGGAGGACGTCGTCCTCCAGCAGGAGGCAGAGCCTGTCGGCCTGAAGCTGGACGATCAGGAGAAGAAGCCCGCCATCCTCCCCTTCCTCAGCCCGTCTAAGGCCCCCCTCCATGTGGCCTTTGTTTACGACAAAACGCCCCAGCGCTCCGGCTGGACCTACAGCCACGAACTGGGACGCCATCATGTGGACAAGGTATTTGGGGATCAGATCGTCACCACAGCCTATATGGACGCAGTGGGGCCGGATTCCGATCAAATTGTGGAAAAGGCCATCCAGGACGGCAACACGGTCATCTTTACCACCACGCCGAAGCTGCTGCCCGCCAGCCTGCGCGCCGCAGTCCAGCACCCGGACGTCACCGTTTTGAACTGTTCTCTGAACATTTCCCACAAATATGTCCGCACCTACTACACCCGCATCTATGAGGCGAAGTTCATCATCGGCGCCATTGCCGGCGCCCTCGCTTCCAACGACCGCATCGGTTATATCTGCGATTACCCGATTTTTGGTATGATTGCCGGCGTAAACGCCTTCGCCCTGGGGGCGCAGATGGTGAATCCCCGGGTAAAGGTCTATCTGGAGTGGTCCACCATCCACAGCTCCCAAGCCGCTGTGGACAGTTTGCTCGCCAAGGGCATTGACCTGATCTCTTTTCAGGATATGGCCCTTTTGGACAGCGACCACCGCTCTTCCTTCGGGCTGGCTCAGCTGAAGGACGGAGTCCACACCAATTTGGCCATGCCCATCTGGCACTGGGGCGTTTACTATGAAAAGCTGATCCGCCGCATTGTGGACCGCTCCTTCCGGGGTGACGCCAGCGGCTCCCCCCGCGCCCTGAACTACTACTGGGGGCTATCCGAAGGGGTGGTAGAGCTGATCTACTCCGATCATCTCCCGGCGGCCACCAAAAAGCTGGCGGAAAACCTGCGTCTGGCGATCCTTGCCAACGTGTTCCGCCCCTTCTCCAGCCCCTTTACCGCCCAGGACGGCTCGGTCATCCAGGGCAGCCGCGACGCGGCCTTGACGGCCGAGCAGATCATCCGCATGGACGATCTGGCGGAAAACATCATCGGCTCCATCCCCAGTTTCAACGAACTTAACGAGGAGAGCAGGGGTGTTGTCGACCTGGTAGGCGTGGAAAAGGTCGTCAAAAGCAAGGAGGACACAGACTAAGTCCTGTTTGAACATGAGAAATGTGACCAATGACGGGGAATTTTTTCGTCAGCCAAGGCGATTGGCCGCCACGATCCTTTGACGAAAAAAGGCCCGTCATTTGGTCATGTTGTCGCTTTTCAAACAGGGCCTGACCAGCACACTCTTCATCACCGGCAGAACGATAACGACAGGCAAGGAAGCACCCCATGAAAATTCTAGCGATTGCAGACAAAGAAGCAAGATATTTATATGATTTCTACACCCCGGACAAATTAGAAGGGGTGGATCTCATTTTGGCCTGCGGCGACCTTCGCCCGGAATATCTGGAATTTCTGGTCACGATGACCGGCGTGCCCCTGTTTTACGTTCGCGGCAACCACGACGACGCCTATGCCACCCGGCCTCCAGGAGGCTGTGAGTGCATTGAAGATAAATTGGTGGTCTGGAACGGCATCCGGATTCTGGGACTGGGCGGCTCCATTCGCTACCGCAAGGGAGACAATATGTACACCGAGCGCCAGATGCGCCGGCGTGTGGCCAAGCTCTGGTTCAGCATCTGGCGGCATAAGGGATTTGACATCCTGGTCACCCACGCCCCGGCCCGCGACCTGAACGACCTGGAAGATCTGCCCCACCGGGGTTTTCAGGTCTTTCGGGATCTGCTGGACCGCCAGCACCCCAAGTATTTTATCCATGGCCATGTCCACACCAACTATGGCGTAAAAATTCCCCGGGAATCTCAATACGGAGAGACCACCGTTCTCAACGCCTACAACTATATTATTTTTAATTATTAACGAAAGTGAGACGCTTCCCATGTCTTCTGAAACCCGCGACCCGTACTTTGACAACCTGAAAGGTGTTTTGATCTATCTCGTTTTCGCAGGCCATTGTCTCAGTCTCTACAAAGGGGACAACGTCTTTTGCAACTACCTGTATCAGCTGATTTACGCCTTTCACATGCCGCTGTTTTTATATCTCTCCGGCTATTTCAGCAAAAACCTCACCAAGAGCGCCGCCCGCGCCTATGAGGTTCTGATCATCCCCGCCATCCCCTTTGAGCTGGCCTACTTTTTCCTTCATCTGGTTTTGAAATCGGACAATTTCCAGCCCTTTCTCACCCCCATTTTTGCCTACTGGTATCTGTTTGTGCTCTTTGGCTACCGGGTACTGATGCCCTATATGGCAAAGCTGCGCGGCATGGTTCCCCTGGCCTTTGTCCTGGCCCTTGGCATCGGTTTTAACAGCCAGATCGGCGAATATATGACCCTTTCCCGTTTTTTCTGCCTGCTGCCCTTCTTCCTGCTGGGCTTCTACACCAGCGCAGAAACCATGGACAAGCTCCGCAGCCAAAGCATCAAGCTGTGTGTGCTGATTGCTCTGGCTGCGGCGGTCTCTCTGGCTGTGGTCATGGGTACAGATATTGTCACCCTGGACTTTACCCTTGCCGCCTGCTATGAGGACGCCTATGGCCTGATCGGCCGTGTGTTCCAATACGCCCTTGCCATCCTGCTCTCCATGGCGGTCATCCGCTTTGTGCCCAAAAAAGCGTCCTATCTCACCCGCATCGGCCAGCGGACGTTGCAAATTTATCTGTTGAATTTTTACGTTGTCTCCGTGATTCAGATTTTGAATCCTCTGGAAGGCCACCCGATCCTCAACACCATTCTGATGCTTCTCCTCCCCGCTGTGGGCACGGCGCTCCTGTCCACCCGTCTGGTGGACATTCCCTACAACTGGCTGATTCGCACCACCAGAACAATCCTGATGAAGCCGGAACCCAAAAACTGATGTCCCCCGCCGGAAGGCGTCCACGGGTCCGAAATGGGCTGTGAAGTGAATATCCCGAAAACTGTAAAGGGGCCGTCTCCCATGAGACAGCCCCTTTGTTCGCAGTTTTTTCCATGTTTCGGCCCAGGTTCCCCCGTCAGCCCTCACTCCACCCGGTAGAGGACGGCGGTGAAATTATCCTGCACTTCCCGCTGGTTTTCCATGACCTTGCTTTGCAGCTGCCGGGCGGCGTTCTCCACATCGGTGTCCATCGCCTCCGCGATTTCCCCCTCCCCCAGGGTACCAAAGACGCCGTCCGTCATCAGCAGAACCGTGTCCCCGGGCAGCAGCGTCAACGGGGTCAGGTTCATATCCACCTCTGCCAGCTCTCCCATGCCAATATAGCTGGTCAAAGCCCGCTTTTGGTGGCTGTCCTCAATGCTTTCAGGGGTCATCAGCCCGTTGAGCAGCAGCATATGGAGCTTCCGCTTCAGGTTGTGCTCCCGGGTCAGGCAGATCAGGCCGCCTCCCCGGCACAGATAAATCCGGCTGTCCCCCACAGAAAGCCAGCTCATCTCCCGGCCCCGGATCAGGGCCGCCAGCAACGTGGAGCCGCCGTTGTCCTTGTTCTGCAAAAAGGCATTGACCTTTGCATTGGCGTCCCCCAGCAACTCCATCAGGAACGCGGCCGTATTTTCCTCCGCCGGGCGGGCTTGAAAACTCTCCAGCATGGCATCGAGCAGCAGGTTGCTGATCTCACTGCCGTGATTCAGCCCCCCCATACCGTCTGCCACCAGGAGCAGCTGCCCCTTATCGCTGCCCGGCGCAATGGCATAACAGTCCTGTTGGTCCGGCCTTCGGCCAATGCAACTGAACGCCGCCAAATTTCCCTGTGCATCAAACCGGGCAGAGCTGCACAAATTCTCTTGAATATGAGACATGATTCCTTCTCCTTTCCGGTTTCATCCGTCCACCTGGACGATTGCGCACCCAGGCAAGTTCTCTTTGAGCGCGTCCAGTACTTCCTCATCGTACATGCCGCGGCTGATCCGAATTTCTTTCAACGAAGTCAGTTCGTAAAGTTGTGTCATATCCTCCACGTTACAACCCACCATAATCAACAAATTCAGCTCCTCCAACCCGGCGATGGGCGACAGATCCGTCACCGGCGTGTTGCTGATATTCAGCGTCGTAATGGACGTCAAATCGGAAATTCCGCTCAGATCTTCCACATCCGTTCCGCTCAAATCCAGAGACGTGATCGCGGTCAGCTCCTCCAGTGGCGACAGATCGCTGACGGAGGTATTGGACAGGCTCAGCTTCTCCAACCGGAACAGGTCGGACAGCGCGCTGATGTCCTCCACATTGGTGGAATCCAGATACAGCGTGGTCAGCGCGGTCAAGCCGCTCAACAGATTCAGGTTGGAAATGCGGTTCCCCGACAAATCCAGCACCGTCAGGTCCACCATATATTTCAAATTGGCCAACTCGCTGTCCGTCAAATCCATATTATCCAGGTAGATGGCGGTCGTGCTGGTGGAATAACTGATATCCCCGATTTTGACGTATTCCGGAATATCCGTCAGCACATCCACATCCAGAACGCACTCGGGCAGCGCCTCTACCAGTTCGGCGAGCTGCCGCTGGGTCAGGCCGCACCCCGCCACATACAGGATATTCAGCGACTGCATCTGTTGCAGCGCATCGGCATTTTCCAGATGGTTGTTGGTGAGATTCAGGGTCTCCACCCCCGTCAACTCCTCCAACCCGGTCAAATCGGTGATCGCATTGTTTTGCAAATACAGCCGCACCAGATTGGTCAGGCCGGACAGTTCGGACACACTGGTGATCTTGTTATTGCCCAAATCCAGCCACGTCAGATCGCTCAGCTTGGACAGGGGACTTAGATCGGTAATCGCGTTGCCATACAGGCACAGCTGGGTCAGATTTTTCAGGGACGCTAGGGCGGACAGGTCATTCAGCTCCAAATCCACCAGATAGAGGGTTCTCAGCTCCTTCAGCTCTCCGATGGCCGCCATATCGGACTCTGTCAACGACTCTGCTTCGATAAAGCTCATATTGGAAAAACGCTGGGTTGTGTAACTGGCGTTGCCGGTAATATACAGCTCAGTGGCGTCCAAAGGAACCTCTTCTCCCGCCACCGTGACAGTTTCCGTTTCCTCATCCTGATTTTCCCAGAGCGGCCACGACGTGCTGGTGTCCCCGGTAAGGTTTTTGTTGTGCCAGAGCACCCCCACCAACAGCACCGCCAACACGACGATCACTGCCAGCATAATCCACTGGGTCAGGCTGTGCCCGAAGGGTTTCGGCGGTTCCGTCCTCTCCGGCTCCTCCGGCGGCGGGGGCGCTTCCGGCGGCGCTCCGCCGCCCGCCTCCCCCTCCGGGGGCTTGTCCTCCAGATGGTTTCCGGACGGCTTCCACTCGATCACCGGCTCGGTGTCCAGGTGCAGCACCGTCGCCTCCGGCTCCTCGCTTGGGGGAACCCGGGAGTTCTCCTGCCGGCCCACATTGCCGCCGGGGAAGGGGCTTTCCTCCGGTGCAGGGTGCTGTGAATTCACAGGCCAATCCGCCTTGACCGTCTCCTCCGGCTCTTCATAATAATAGGAGGGCTTTTCGGTTTTGGTCACCACAGTGGACACCACGGTCTGTTCCGGTTTCTCCGTCGGGGTCCCGGCGCTCTCTGCTGCCGCGGGCTTTTGGGCGTTGGCCTTTTTCAGCGCCGACCAAAAGGACCGCATGTCCTGATAACGGGCTGTGACCGCCAGCGTCATCCCCCGCAACAGCACTTTCTCCGCCTCCGGCGTCAAAATGGCCCCCAGCTCTATGGGCTTTTTCAAATGGTCGCCGCCGATCGAGCGGTCCATGGAATCCTGGGGCACCTTTCCGGTGATGCACCAGTAAATGGTCGCCGCAAAGGCGTAGACATCCGTCCATGGCCCCTGCATGTTGCTGGAGCCGTACTGTTCCGGCGGCGCAAAGCCGTGTTTCAGCGTGGCGTTGCCGGTTGTGGACTCGTCCTCGGTAAAGCTGTGGGAGGCACCGAAGTCCAGCAGCTTCCGGCTGCCATTTTTGGCGCACATAATGTTGTCCGGGCTGATGTCTCTGTGAATCATTCCGGAAGCATGGATCTGTTCCAGCGACTGCGCAATGGGTTCCAAAAGGGCAATCACTTCGTCCAGCGGCTGGGATTCCCGCATGTATTTCACCAGATCGTAGCCGTCCACATATTCCATGACATAATAGGCGGTATTGTTGGCCTCAAAGAAGTCCGTCACCGTCACCACGCCGGGGGAGGAGGCCATGCGCGCCTGACGGCGGGCCTCATTTAGAAAATGGCGCAGTCCGCTTGCATACTCCGTCTGGGCGCGGCCCCCTTTCACCGCGTTCACCGTGACCGTATTGGTGACGGTGGAGTCCCGCCCCACGATGGAGGATGGGAAATACTCCTTGACGGCGACGGTATTGTGCATGCGTATGTCATAGGCTTTATATGTAATGCCAAAGCCACCCTGGCCCAGGGTTTTGCCCAGCACATATCGATTGTCTAAAACCGTGCGCGGCGGCAGCGCCGGAGACTGAACCGGCAGCGTCCGGTCATCTCCGCCACAGTACGGGCACGGTATCTGCCCCGGGGATTGCTTTTCCCGCATACAGAGCAGACAGATGAGATCAGCATGATTCATGCCGTAACGCTCCTTGTAATCTCTCCGCAACGCAGAGAGGAATATACCAAATCACTTGTATCATAGCTTCTTTTTCCCGTTCATGCAAGGGATTTTCCCATATTTACTCAAAATAGCGGTGGAATTTCCCGGAAAAACCTGATTTTCGTCCATTTGGCACCCAAGGGAGGGAATGTCTGCCATTTTCTCCATGTCCTATCGTGCCAAGCTGCCGCTCAACTGCCCCTCTCCCCTGACCTTATAAAAAAATCCAAGACTGACCATATACACAAGGTCACAGTTGTTGTACAATGCAACCAAGCCAGAAATTTCAGGAAGCCCTCCCGCTCTCCAAGCCGGGGAACCGCTTCCTTTTCAGAAAGCCGGTCTGCACTGCATGTCCCATAATCATCAGAAAAAAATCGCCGTTATCAACGACTTTTCCGGCTTTGGCCGGTGCTCCATTACCGTTTCCCTACCCATCCTCTCCGCCATGAAAATCCAGTGCTGCCCTCTGCCCACCGCCATCTTTTCCAATCACACGGGCTTTCCCAGCTATGTCTGGACGGACTACACCGACCACATGGAGGCCTATGCTGGGGAGTGGGAGAAACTCGGCCTGGAATTTGAAGGCATTGCCACCGGTTTCCTCGGCTCTGAGCAGCAATTGGAAATCGTGCAGAATTTTTTCGCCCGGTTCAAAACCGAAAAAACCGTGGTTCTGGTGGATCCGGTGATGGGAGATCATGGCAAGCTCTACGCCACTTACAGCCAGAGTCTGGCCGAAGGGATGCGCGCCCTGGTTCGCTTCGCGGACATTCTGACGCCCAACGTAACCGAAGCCTGCGTGCTGGCCGGGATTCCCTATCGGGCGGATATGACCGAGCTGGATTTATATGACCTCTGCGCGGCCCTGTCCACCCTTGGCCCGAAACGCATTGTGGTCTCCGGGCTGGAGCGGGGAGATTCCCTGGGAAACTTTATCTATGAAGCGGGAACCGCCCCCACCCTTCTGCTGGAAAAACGGACCGGCCCCAACCGGTCCGGCACCGGCGACGTCTTTGCCTCCATCATCGCCGGCTGCGCCATCAAGGGCGTTCCCTTTCCGGAGAGCGTCAAGCGCGCCTCCGCCTTTGTGGCAAAGGCCGTACAGCGCTCGGAGGAGATGGGCATCCCCACAACGGATGGCATCTGCTTTGAAGAGTTTTTAACCGAATTGTGAAGCATTCAGGATTCATCGCAGCCTTACGCCCTGCTTGACCTGTCAAAGGGCTACAGGCAAGCGCACTTTATGGATGCGGCATTCCCACGCCGCGAAAATCACACCACATTGTGAAGGGATGATTTTTATGACCATTACCTATAAGGTCAAAAACAGCATCTATGTCAACATGACCAACCGCTGCCCCTGCGCCTGCACCTTCTGCCTGCGCCAGAACGGCCCCGGTGTCTACGGCTCCGACCCCCTTTGGCTGGAGCGGGAACCCACGGTTTCGGAGACCTGTGACAGCCTGGCCGCCTGGGATCTGGAGCAATATGACGAAGTCGTCTTCTGCGGCTATGGGGAACCGACGGAGCGCCTGGACGATCTGTTGGAAGTCGCCGCCTGGCTGAAGGCCCACTACGCAATCAGCATCCGCATCAACACCAACGGCCTGACGGATCTGATTTGGGGAGAGCCATGCGCGCCCAAGCTCAAGGGCCTGATTGACACCGTCTCGATCTCCCTGAACACCACCAACGCGGAGGAGTATAACCGGATTTGCCGTCCCAAATTTGGCCTCCCCTCCTTCGACGCCATGCTGAATTTCGCCAGGGAGTGCAGCAAAGTGGTGCCCAAAGTCGTGATGACGGTTGTGGACGAGCCTGTCACCAACAAGGAACAGCAGGCTGTGTGCCGTCAGATCTGCGAAAGGGTGGGCGCACAGCTGCGCGTTCGCCCCTTTGAGAGTTAAGCCGAAAGAGAATTGCCCTGCCCGCCGGATGCCAAAGCGCCCGGTGGGCAGGGTTTTGCTTTGATGAGAATTGCTTTCTCCGGTTTTCGACCGATTTGCCCCGCCTGGATGCGGATGTTGCCGGGTTCTATTTTGTCAATCACTTTTGCAAACAAATATTTCAGATCGCAATTCATAACCTTTTCAAATTTAGTTTAAAATCCTGCCTTAGATTCTTCACCATTCGCAATCCCGCCCTGCTATAATAATGGCAGACGGAGGGAAGTGATCCTCCTCCGTACACCTGCCATTTTCTCTTTCTTCTTTACTGGTTCCCGGCTTGGCAATCGCCCTGTACGGGGCCAGACAAACAATTCCACACAGATGTGTGTTTTGGACCGGCTCCGCCCGGTCCTTTTTGCGCGGTTAGGTCCTGTTTGAAAGATACAAAATGCCCTGCGGCTTTGGCCGCAGGGCATGGAGTCTATTTCATGAAATGGTTTCGGACAACTTAAAAGTCGTAAGACTTGCAGACAGGCGCATTCTGATCATAGGATGCCTGATCGAACCAGATCAGATTGTTGGAAGTGGCCTTGTCAAACAGCTGAATCAGACGGGGCTTCGTGTTGAAGGGAACATCTGCACCCACCGAAACGTCCGCAGTCAAATCCACCGTGGGGATCACCATGACGACTTCATCGCCGCCGCAATCCGCGTGCAGGTTGACCTCGGAACCCAACATCTCGTTGACCTCGATCCGGCCAATCAGCTCACCCTCGCCAACGCTCATGTGCTGAGGACGGATACCGGCAATGATGTCGCAGGGCTGCTGGCCGTTCTGCTTCAGGGCCTTCTGCTGGAACTCGTCCAGTTTGAACTTGACGCCCTTGATCTCAGCATAGTACACGCCGTTCTCCAGCAACAGTCTGCTGTTATCAAAGAAGTTCATCACGGGCATGCCGATAAAGCCAGCTACAAACAGGTTGACAGGCTTATTGAACACGTCCTGCGGCGTTCCAATCTGGTTGACAAAACCGTCCTTCATGATGACGATGCGATCGCCCAGGGTCATAGCCTCGGTCTGGTCATGGGTAACATACATAAAGGTGGTGTTGATCCGCTTACGCAGCTTGATGATCTCAGCGCGCATCTGGTTACGCAGCTT
>CAYWAP010000019.1:21726-30624 GCA_964456525.1 uncultured Oscillospiraceae bacterium | reverse complement strand
CCCCCTGATTTGCAAGAAAAATCCTGCCCGGAGCGACATCAGGGCAGGATTTTTGCATTGGGTCAGGGCGTGGTCCGGATTTCGTCCAGAATGGACTTCTGCCTGCCGCCTAAGAGCAGGGTGCGGTTGTAATCGGTGTACTTCGCGCACCCGTTGTCCCGGATAAACTTCATGGAGTAGCCGTTCATCGTCAGCTCGGTCAGGAACATGACCAGCTCCTGGCTCTCCCCAAAGGTCGTTTCCAGGAAGGCGAAGGCGTTGTCCAGTTTGGCAGAGGCGGCCAAAATGGCCTCCCGGCGCTGCTGGACCGCCTGGGCGAAGAGGGCGCGCAGCTGCTCGCCGGCCTCCTCGTTATTTCTGGCTCCGGCGGCGCGGATGCTGTGCCGGTAATTTTCCACGGTGTCGATCACGCGAAGTTTGCGGCGCAGGGTGTCCTTGTCCAGATTGCCGGTGGCCCGCAGGGCGGCCAGCGTGTCCGAGAGTCTGGAAGCGGCGGCGTCAAAGGCGCCCTCCCAGCTGCCAGACTGGGAAAGGGAGGCCATCAGGGCCCGCAGGGCGCTGTGAAGCTCGGTGACGAAGGCGTCGGCGCGGTTGGCGGCGTCGCAGGCGGAGAAGATGGCGTCCAGCAGGAGGGACAGGGCGCTGACCCGCTCGTCAAAGGGGGCCTCCCGCAGGCGGCGGACGGCGGCCTCCGGGATCTGAGCGGCCAAAATGGCCTCCACGTTATAGTCCGTCTGATATTTTCGGTACAGATCCAGATAGTTGGCAAAGTCCTTGGCGATGGAGGGCATCTGCAAATACTGGCCGATGACATTCTGGTCTACCGGCAGGTTTAGACACTCACAGGCAGAGATCAGACGGCTCAAATCCTCCCAGCCCCGGGCGGTGACAAAGCGCTTGCCGTCCACCGTGGTCTCCACTTTGTAGAAGGAAGCGGGCTTGATCTCCAGATAGGAGAGGATGGCCGGGTGGACTTTGCGCAGGTAAGCGTATTCTTTCCAGGCGGGGAAATCCTCGGAGATGTCAATTCTGCGCACCCGGTCCAGAGTGACAATGTCAAAATCCCGGACGGAGCGGTTGTACTCCGGCGGGTTGCCGGCGGCGACGATGATCCAGCCCTCGGGAATCTGGTGGTTACCGAAGGTTTTGCACTGCAAAAATTGCAGCATGGTGGGGGCCAGCGTCTCCGAAACGCAGTTGATCTCGTCCAGAAACAGGATGCCCTCCTGAAGGCCGGTTTTCTCCATCTCCTTGTACACACTGGCGACGATCTCGCTCATGGTGTACTCGGTGATCTGGAAGGTGTTCCCCTGAAAGCTGCCGGTCTGGATGCTGGGCAGGCCGACGGCGCTCTGCCGGGTGTGGTGGGTGATGGTGTAGGCCACCATGGCGATGCCGCACTCCCGGGCGGCCTGATGGGCGATGGCCGTTTTGCCGATGCCCGGCGGCCCCATCAGCAGGACCGGGCGCTGGGCCAGGACGGGAATCCGCCAGTCCCCGTATTCGTCCCGGGACAGGTAGGCCTTTACGGTGTTTTTCAGCTGTTCTTTTGCCTCTTTGATGTTCATATGGTTCCTTCCTTCTGTGCATGGAAGTCGAGGGGTTCAAATCTCAACCAGTTCCTCCGGGCCGAGCACCACCCGGATGGCCCATGGGGGGACCTCCTTGGCCACGTAATCCTCCCGGAAGAAGACAAATGCCGTCTCATAGGGGGGCTTTCTGGCGGGGTAGGCGCCAAAGCCGTCGGTAAAGTAGAGCAGGCCTTTCAACTCAGACAGCTCGCCTCTGGCCTGCAGGGCGGCGACATAGTCAAATGCGGGGCGGAAGTCGGTGCCCCCGCCGCCCTTGACCGTGAAGTGTCCGGCAAAGCGGTCAAACTCCTCCGGGGAGCGGATCACGGTGTCGGACTGGATACCGGCATCGCTTTGCAGGATGTGCAGGTTCATGTCCTGAAAAAACCGATCCCGATGGTTCAGCACGGCCCGGGTCTCGGAGAGAAAGCGGTCGACCACGCCGTCGGAGCAGGAGTCGGAGGTGTCGATGACGATGACAAAATCCCGGATTTTGCGGCTCTCCCGGTACTCCAGCGGCTCCAGAAGGGGAATGTTGCCGTAGAGCTGCAATCCGTAAGCGTAGTAGGCGTAGTCAAAGGCGTCCGGGTCCACCCGAACCTCCTCGCGGGCGGTGACGAACCGGCGCAGAAAGGCCCGGTAGTCCCAGCGCTCCCGGTTTTCCACCCGGATGGCCTTCAGAAGGGTTCCCGCCTCGTCTCCGTGGGAGGCGAAAAAGGTCTCCAGATTGGTCTGGGTCTTCTCGTCAATGTGTTTCCAGTTGGCCGCAATCTCCCGGCGCTTCTGTTGGGTTTGGCCGCCGCCGTCCCCGGGGGCGTCCTGGGATTCCCGGTTCTTTTGGGACTCCGGATCTTCGTCGTCCGGGAGCCAGAATTGGTGATCGTCCCGGTAAAATTCCCGTTTCAGCTTTAAAAGGGTCACGGGGTCAGTTTTGTGCTCCAGCAGGGTTCGGTATATGGCCTCGGCGGTCAGCACCGGGCAGGATTCCCGGAGCCAGTCATAGGTGTCCTCCCGGTAGGAGGAAACCATCATCTGGACGGAGCGGTTTTCTATGCCGTCCAGAATGGACTCCACCGCAATATCGCAGGCGATGGTCCACAAATCCTCGTCCCGGCCCGCCCGGTTGATCTCATGGCGAAACATGCAGTGAAGCACCATGTGGAGATAGACCCGGTTCAGCTCCACCAGATCCTCCTGATAGACCCGCTTTAAATAGGTGGGGTTGAACAGGATGTGGATGCCGTCCGTGCCCACGGACACCGTGTTCAGGTTCATGCGGTAGGAGAGACCGCTGAGGGCGATGTCCAAAAAGCGCATGGACACATATAGATCGTTTCGGGAGGAGGCCAGAATCCGGCAGCCCAGCCGTTCCAGCCGCTCCCGGTTCGAGATTGGATGTTCCATGGGGTGCCCTCCTTCTGCCGGGAACCTTGGGTCACCAAGGGCGGCGGTTTTTCGTATCAGGATGCTTGCAGATGGGTGATGGCTGCCCGGGGCGGCTCAGGGGAGCCGCCGGACAGCGGGGAGCCTACAGCGCAAACACCTTGTCCGCGCCAAAGCCGCCGGTGTCTTTCGTCTGGGTTCCCGCCGCCTCCAGCAGACGGGAGACGAAGCGCACGTTTTCTTTGGCCTCGGCCTGATCCAGCAAAATCTCGATGGCGGCGTGATCCAGCTTGCCGGTGGACAGCAGGAACTCCAAAGCCGCCAGATCATCTTGCCGCAGCAGGAAACTGCCCAGCTCTTTGACGTGTCCGGTCAGATAGTCCCAGTATTCTGCCGCTTTGCCGGGGCGCAGGCCCACGGGCCAACGCAGGCGGTCGAAGGCCAGCTCGGCCACCAGCTCGGGTGGATCCTCCCGGATGCAGTAGTAAAAGTAGTCGTCGTAAAGTTCAAAGTCAATGTCCCGGTCGCTGAAGCAGCTGCGGTACAGGGCGCCGGAGCCGTATTCATGGGTGCGGAACTGCTTGGCCTGAATCAGCTCTTCGTACTCCGTGGCAAATTCGGGCAGCACCATCCGGATGACCTGATTGCCCAAATTCACGTTGACGCGCAAAACCCGGTCGATCTCCGGCAGCAGCGCACCGGCGTTGACGCCGATTTTAAAGCTCAACTCCTGTAGCTCAAAACAGTTCATCAGCATGCGGTCCCCGATGTTTTCCAGAGCATCGGGCAAGTCCAGCCGCTCCAGACGGGTGCAGTTGTAAAAACAGCACCGTCCGATGGAGTGGATGTGATGGGGCAGAGAGATGCGCAGCAGATGCCGGCACTCGGCAAAGGCGTAGTCCGGCAGAACGGTGATGCGGTCCGGCAGCTCAATGCGCTGCAGGGCCTTGCAGGCGTAAAATACCCGCTCCCCGAGTTCCGTGACGCTCTGGGGCAGCTCAATTCGGGGGAGGGCGGCGCAGCGGGCAAAACAGCGGTCACCAATCCGTTTCAGACTGGCGGGGAGGGTGACGCGTTTCAGGGTCTGGTTGTCATAGGGGTGGGCCTGAGGGGGTTGCTCCCTCCTGAACACCCGCTCGGAAGAAAATTCGGTGGGGGCGGTGCCGGCAAAGCAGTCCGGACCCAATGCGGTCACCGGGCAGCCATCGATGGTGTCCGGGAGGGTCAGCTGGGTTTCATCGCTGACCACCCGGGTGATGACGGCCTCGCCCCCTTCGATGGTATAGTATATAATGCAGGACATGGGATTAGGAATCCTTTCAAACGGGAAGTGAATCAGCCGCCGGACGCGTTCCCTGTGCGGCCATCGCGTATCCGTTATTATACTGAAAAATCCGGCCGCATACAACCGGGAAGGCAGAAAAATGTCCGGCCAGCAAAAACCGGGCAGAGCGCCCCTCGGTTCCGGGATACCTTTGGTCTATGATACCATTGACAGGAACCTTCCGCAAGGAAGAGGTTTAATCTGCCCCCGCCGGGGCAGACACAGGGGAATGGAAAGGGGGCTGACAGAGCGGGGCGAAGGGGCCGTCCGCCCCCGGGAACTGGGCTGCATAGGGACAATCCATCGAATCATATCCTCTTCCAAAGGAGATGAGGCCATGGAGACGACCCTTGGTGATCTGCGGTGGCGTGAGGTGATCTCGATTACCGACGGCGCCCGATACGGGTTTGTAGGGGATCTGTCCGTTGATCTGGACAGCGGCAAGGTCAACGGCCTGATCATTCCCGGGAAAGCGCGCTTTTTCGGTCTGTTCGGGCGGCAGGAGGAGCGGTTGATCCGGTGGAGCAGCGTGAGAAAATTTGGGGAAGACATTATCCTGGTGGAAGGGGTGGCAGAACCCCGGCCCTCCCGCAGGGAGCACAAAAAAATATTTTGAAAAACATGAAAAAACCTCTTGCAAAAGCAAGGGAAATGTAGTATTCTAACGCTTGGATTACACACACCAGGGGGACTTTGCGCCTTGTGCCGCTTCTGGGAAGCGGTTGGCCCAGAGAATGAACCGGGTGGAGGTAACAACTATAAAAGGAGGAATTTTTTCCATGGCAGTCGTATCAATGAAACAGCTTCTGGAGGCCGGTGTCCACTTTGGTCACCAGACCCGTCGTTGGAACCCCAAGATGGCCGCTTACATTTACACCGAGCGGAACGGCATCTATATCATCGACCTGCAGAAGACCGTCAAGAAGCTGGAAGAGGCTTACAACTTTGTGAAGGACATCGCTTCCGAGGGGAAGAGTGTTCTGTTTGTGGGCACCAAGAAGCAGGCACAGGAGGCCATCCGGGAGGAAGCAACCCGCTGCAACATGTTCTTTGTCAATTCCCGTTGGCTGGGCGGCATGCTGACCAACTTCCGCACCATGCGCGGCCGTGTGGACCGTATGAACCAGCTGCAGAAGATGCAGGAGGACGGCACCTTTGACATGCTTCCCAAGAAGGAAGTGGTCAAGCTGCTGCACGAGCAGGAGAAGCTGGAGCGCTATATGGGCGGCGTAAAAGGGATGAAGACCCTGCCGGGCGCCATTTTTGTCGTCGATCCCCGTAAAGAGCACAACGCTATTGCAGAGGCCCGCAAGCTGGGCATTCCCGTCGTCGCCATTGTGGACACCAACTGCGATCCGGACGAGATCGACTATGTCATCCCCGGCAATGACGATGCCATCCGGGCCATCCGCCTGATTTCCGGCATTATGGCCAACGCCGTCACCGAGGGCAAGCAGGGCGAAGAGCTGGCAGAGCAGAACGAGGAGCAGTAATCACGCTGCGATTATCAAGGAACCAAATAGGAAGCCCGCCTGCAAACGGGCGGGCTTTCTTCACTTTAAAATGCAGGAGGTTATTTCCATGGCAATTTCCGCAAAGGACGTTAAAGAGCTGCGCGAGATGACTGGCGTGGGCATGATGAAGTGCAAAGAGGCTCTGGTGGCTTGCGACGGCGACAAGGAGAAGGCCGTCGACTGGCTGCGTGAAAAGGGCCTGGCTGCACAGACCAAAAAGGCCGGCAAAGTGGCCGCCGAGGGCGTTTCCAAGGCATATGTGATCAATGGCGTGGGCGTCATTCTGGAGGTCAACTCCCAGACCGACTTTGTGGCGAAGAACGCCACCTTCCAGGAGTTTGTAGACGACGTGGCAAAGGTTGTCGCAGAGCAGAATCCCGCAGACGTTGACGCGCTGAAGAGCGCCACCTATCCCGGAACCGACCGCACCGTGGACGCCGTTACCGCGGACAAGGTTCTGTCCATCGGAGAGAACATCCAGATCCGCCGCTTTATCCGTTATGATGAGCCCGTCAACGTCGCATATATCCACATGGGCGGCAAGATCGGCGTTCTGGTGAATCTGAAGGTCGAGGGCATTGAGCAGGCCGCCGTCGCAGAGCTGGGCAAGGATCTGGCAATGCAGATCGCCGCTATGAGCCCTGTTTATGTGAGCGAGGCTGAAGTTCCCGCTGAGGAAGTGGAGAAGGAGAAGGCTGTCCAGCTGGCCAAGGCCATTGAAGAGGGCGCAGCCAACACCAAGATTCCGGAGGCCAAGCGCGAGATGATCGCACAGAACAAGGTCAAGGGCCGCATGAAGAACTTCTTCGCTGAGGTCTGCCTGCTGGATCAGCAGTTTGTCAAGGAGAACAAGATCACAGTCGAGCAGCACGTCAAGTCTGTTGCCAAGGAGCTGGGCGGCAAGATCGAGGTCGTCAAATTCGAGCGCTTTGTCACCGGCGAGGGCATCGAGAAGAAGGAAGACGATTTTGCAGCAGAAGTCGCATCCATGATCGGCTGATGCTCCCCTGAGCGCAACCTGTTTTAGGGATACCCATGTCATCCCCGCCGCACAACCTGCGGCGGGGATGTTTTTCTCTCTTTAGCGGAGAAAGCAACCCGTTTGGTAGGGTGGATTCCGGGACGGCCCTTGATTGACCCGTTGGCGCAGAAAAGCATAGAATGGGGCAAGGGGGGAAGGGTATGGAAATGTCAGGCAGCGCACTGGTGACAACGGCCGCGCTTCTCGCGGTGCAGGTGGCGCAGGGACGGAGTGCCGAGCAGATCGAATGTCTGGGGGCCTTTTTTACCTGTTTGGGGGAGAATTTGGAGCTGCTGGCCCAGCGGCAGTCCCAAAATGGGCCGGAAGAGCTGGAGAGGAAAATATAGCATGAAAAAAGTGAAAAAATGTCTTGACAATTCCGGGAGTAGCGAGTATAATATCATTTGTTGAGAGCAAGAGCTTCAACGAGGGCGAAACCGCTTCACGGAAATGAGGTATGGTTTCTTCCCAATTGAAATTCACTTGTGATAAAGCAGTTTTCTGTATCTGGGGGTATAGCTCAGCTGGGAGAGCGCTTGAATGGCATTCAAGAGGTCAGCGGTTCGATCCCGCTTATCTCCACCATCTCAAAGAGAGTTGCTTTCGAAAACCCGTTCCTGTGGAGCGGGTTTTTGCTTTGTAGAGCAATTCCCAACACGGAAAGGGACGAGACATGGCGTTTCGTCCCGTTTTTATTTGCGCCTCCAGATCTTTCGGTTTACTTCAACCCGTTCAGGCCCCCGTTGGTGCGGCTGTCCGCCCTGTGTCTGCCGGAAGACACGGATATTCAGGACTTGGGGCAATTGGTTTTCAGACGCCGCTCTTTGCGGCTTCGAATCAGCCAGCCCAGCAAAAAGCCGCCGGCCGTTTCCAACAGTGTGGGCGGCGTATCCACTTTTGAAAGGGGATAGAGCAATGACACACCCGCCCTGTAAAAATGAATAAGATCTGGAGAGCTGCTTAAAAGGGATTGCTGGAACCAGATGATCAGGTAGACACAGAACACCAGGATCACCAGATAGAGAAGCATCGGCGCAATTTTGTTCGCCCGGCTCCATTTTCGAACCAGAATCCCTTGAATCAGGCACAGAATAAACGCTCCGCCAAGTTCGTAAGGAAGATAAAAGAACAGGCCGAAAGTCAATGCCATTTCCGTTCCGGCGTAGGACAACCACCATACCGATATGATGGCAAGAGCGATGAAATAGACCACAATGGGAATCAGGCCCTTCAGGAAACACCTTGTTTTATTTGGGCTTTCCATAAAAAACTTCCTTTCTGATTGATATGATGCAGCAGCGCGGACTTATTTCTCGATCCATTTACTGGACAGCCATTCCTGAATCACTGGCAGAGCCGTCTCGTACCCGATGATCTCACAATGGTTGTCAAAGGCCATTTATCGATGGCCGGTTTTGATAAATTCAATCAGAGCCTCTACCTCATCAAAGTCGTCATAGTCCCCGTTGATGCCCTCCCGGTGATAAATCACTCCATTTTCCTCATTTTTTTCCAGGCAATCCAAAAGGCAGTCTTCACCATACCGTTTGGCGAACTCGGTAAAAGCGTAGGGTTTGATCTTACCAAGTAACCCTTTTCTGCAAGGTTCCTCGCATTCATAGCAATGCGCAATCTTTTTCGCCATGGAACATGCTCTGTTTTCGCACCAGTCCCGATCGGGACAGCTGCCGGAATCGCAGCCGGTACAAGCCGCATTTTCAGAACATAGGCAGCAGGCAAGCCCGCATCGTGCAATTCCCAATTCCCGCTTCATAACAATCTCTCCCTTTCCCGCCGGAATAGCTGTTGCATCCCTCCGGGCCATATGCATGCTCTTCACACCCATCATGATACAAAACCGGGCAAAAAGCAAGGGTTTCTTTTGCCCGCGCCTTTTGCCGGAAAAGCGGGGACGCTCCGTTTTTTCGTAAAAAAGAAGGAAACTGGTAGAAATTTAGCTGGGATTCTGGTACAATAGAGTTGCGGGAGAATAGCCCGTGCCGCTGAGAGAGAAAGGATAAGCTGGTTCTCATACGCCGCGGCGTGTATCACGCGGCAGGGCATCAGGGGGGAGGAATTCTTGGA
>CAYWAP010000019.1:19875-21626 GCA_964456525.1 uncultured Oscillospiraceae bacterium | reverse complement strand
CATACGCCGCGGCGTGTATCACGCGGCAGGGCATCAGGGGGGAGGAATTCTTGGATGAATTTAAAACTGGTGAAGGCAAGTCCGGAGTACCAACAACCAATCGTTGAGATGCTGGAAGAATGGTACCGTTCAGGGGAAACGATCATGCCCTGGGCGATTGGAAAAGCGGATTATCATGACTTTCCAAACTACTGTGAAAAGATTGAAGTCAAAGATGCGGGCAATGGGCTTGTCCCGGATTCCACCTTTTTCTGTCTCGATCTCGATCGAAACAAGATGGTAGGGGCCGTCAATATCCGGCATTACCTTAATGAAGGGCTTCTGTTGAGCGGCGGCCATATCGGAGACGGGGTTGTACCCTCTGAGAGAAGAAAAGGGATTGCAACCGCCATGATTGGTCTTGCGCTCGATGAGTGCAGGAAGTTGGGAATTGACCGGGTTTTGATGATATGCGATAAGAATAATGTGGGGTCGGCAAAGAGTATCCTGAACAATGGCGGCATCTTGGAAAACGAGATTGAGCTAGATGGCGTCGTAGAACAGCGATATTGGATCGAGACCAAATAAATTTTCCGGTTATGGGAGATCCCAAGAGGCGCCCAGGAAGCAGTGCCTGCTGGTCTTGGCCCCTCTGGGCGGTTGGTAGAGCAACAGGCGGGTTTCAGCCGCAGGGAACACATGGATGATGAGAGGAAAAACAATGGCGTATTCTTACATTTTATTTGATTTGGACGGCACACTGACCGATTCCGGCCCGGGGGTTATGAACGCCGCCGCCTATGCCTTAAAGCAGCTTGGCATTGATGAGCAGGACCCGGAGAAGCTGCGGCGGTTTGTTGGCCCTCCGCTGTTCGATGCCTTTCCGGAGCTATACGGCATCCAGGACGCAGAGCGGGCAGTCCGGCTGTTCCGGGAGTACTACCGTCCCATCGGCATCCTGGAAAACGAGCCGTATCCGGGGATTGCAGATTGTCTGGCGGAGCTGAAACGCCGGGGAAAGAAGCTGGCCATTGCCACCTCTAAGCCCCTGGAAATGGCCGAGCAGGTGCTCAAACGCTTCGCCCTTCGGGAGTATTTCGACGTGGTCTGCGGCGCAACGATGGACGATAGCCGGAACCGCAAGCCGGACATTGTGGAAGACGCCCTGAAGGCGTTGGGGGTCTCGGATTTATCCCAGGCTGTCATGGTCGGGGATCGGAAACATGACGTGCTTGGCGCCCGGGAAAACGGGATCGCCTGTATCGGCATCCTGTGGGGCTATGGCACCCGGGAGGAGCTGGAAGAGGCCGGCGCGAAGTTTATCGCAGCCGATTATGAGGACCTGTACAGGGCCGTTTTTGGCGAATAGAAGGAAAAGCCGCACTTTCGTTGTGAAGTGCGGCTTTTCAATTGGCCTTTTTCGATCAGGAGCGCTTCTTGGAGACGGTCTTATAACTGCTCTTTACGCTGCCGGAATAGGCGTAAACCCGGTAGTAATAGGTGCTGCCCTTTTTGGCGCTCTTATCGGTGTAGGAGGTGGAGGTGGTTGTGGCGATTTTGGTAAAGCTGCCCGAGGTTCCCTTTCGGCGATAGATGTAATATTTCTTGGCGCCGCTCACCTTGGACCATTTCAGTTTGATGCCGCTGGAGGCGTTGCTGGCGGTGACGGTGGGGGTCTTCAGGTACAGCAGCTTGGAGGTGCTCTTGGTGGCGCTGGTGTCGCTGGATTTATAGGCTTTTACCGTGTAGTAATAGCTTTTTCCGGAGGAGAC
>CAYWAP010000019.1:0-19775 GCA_964456525.1 uncultured Oscillospiraceae bacterium | reverse complement strand
ACCGTGTAGTAATAGCTTTTTCCGGAGGAGACGGAGGTATAGGTATAGCTCAGGGTGGAGGCGCTGGAGATGGTCTTGATCTTCTTCCAGCTGCCGGTGGAGGAGGTGCGCATATACACGTAATACCCGGAAGCGCCGCTGACTTTCTTCCAGGAGATCTTCTGCCCGGAGGAGGTGTTGCTCACGGTGACGGAGGGGGTTTTCAGACGGCGTATGTATTTGCCGGTGGTGTAGAAGCAGCCCAATGTGGAGCCGTAGCAGGGCCGGACGGCGTAGCGGTAGGTGGTGCCGGCCGCAGCGGTGGTGTCCACCCAGGACGTGGCGCCGGCGTCGGTCTTGGTCATCAGCTGCCACTTGGTGTCGGTGGGGGACTTGCGGTACACCCGGTAATGATCCGCTTTCTTGGCGGCGGTCCAGCTCACTTTAACGCCGCTGCTGGTGTTGGCAACGGAATACGTGGGGGAGGCCATGTACAAAACCGATGTTTTGCAGGCGGAGGTGGCGCTGCGGGTGTCCCCGCTGTAGGCCCGCACGGTGTAATAATAAGAGGTGCCGTCGGTGGCGGTGGTGTCGATAAAGCTCAGCGTGGAGGCGTCGGTGATGGTGGCCACGCGCTTCCAGCTGTCCGTCTTGTTGACGCGCCGCCAGACCAGGTAGCCCTCGGCCCCCTTGACGGAAGTCCACTCAATTTTCATGCCCGAGGTGGCATTGGTGGAGTTGGTCACGGTGGAAACCGGCGTCAGCAGGCGGGGGACGGCGTCAATCGCCACGTTCCGTCCTCCCTCGTAGCCCTCGGAATAGGCCTTGACGGAATAGTAGTAGCTCTTTCCGGCGGAGGCAGAGGTGTCGATATAGGAGAGGGTGTCGGCGTCCGTTTCGGCGATCTGGGTCCAGCTGGCGGTGCTGCTGCTGCGGCGGTAGACATAGTAGGTGTCCGCGCTGTCCACAGCGGTCCAGGAGATATTCAGCCCGCTGTCAACGTTGGCGACGGTGACGGTGGGGGAGAGGACGCGCTTGATGGTCTTGGTTTCGGAATAGTCGGAAGAAGAGGTGGCGTTGAAGGCCTGAATCCGGTAGCTGTAAACGGTTCCGTCCACGCAGGTCTGATCCTTATAGGTGGTCTGGGAGGCGCCGCTCAGCGTGGCGATTTTGGTGTACTCCCCGTCCCCGGTTTTGCGGTAGACGTAGTATCCGGTGGCGTTGGAGACCTTGGACCACTTCATGGTAATGCCGCTGGCGCCATTGTAGAAGCTGGTGAACGCGGGCGTGACCGATGAGAGGGAGCTGTTGGGGAGATCCCCATACCAGTAATCCAGATCCACATAGCCGGAAATCCCGGAAACGGTGCCTGTGCTGGAGTACTGCCACATGGAATAGGTGCGGGAGTAGTTCAGCGTTCCCCAACGGGCGATCCAGCGCTCCCACTGGTCGTAGGAGGAAGAGGACAGGTAGGTTTTCCACCACTCCTGATTGGCGTAAACACCGGCGGTATAACCGGCTTCCTCGATGATGTCGCAGAAGGTGGTCACATAGGTCAGCATCTCGCTGTTGGTCATGTACACGTCGCTGCTGGTGGTGATGAGGGTGCTGTCCTCCATGTCGATGTAGATGGGGAAGGTGACGTCGGAGGGGCTTAAATTCGCCGCTTCCAGTTGGCGAAGGACGTGATTGGCCTCGCTCTTGGCGCTGACGCCGTAGGAATAGATGTAGATGCCAAAGGGAATGCCGTACTTCTGGCAGCCGGCCACGTTATTCAGGAACTGGGTGTCGTCGTTTTTGGTGGAGTTGGTGCCGTAACCGCAGCGAATGATGACAAAGTCCACCTCAGAGGAGGCCTTGGACCAGTCAATGGTGGACTGGTGGTGGCTGACATCGATGCCGGCGGCGGTGAGCGCACCGGCCGCGCTGCTGTAGAGCATGGGGCTGTTCTCGGTGGAATCGCTGGACGAGGTTATGTATTCACCGTCCTCATAGCGCCAGCTGTTCTCCTTCTGTTCGCTGTCCTCAAAATCGTCTGTGACCATATAATCGTCGGAAACCAGCTGGTCATTGGTCTCGGAATAGGTCAGCAGGGAGCCTTCCTCCGTCTCGGCGGAGGTCTCCTCGCCGGTCTCCTGGGTTTCTTCGGCGTCCTCGGAGGCGGTGCTGCTGGAAACCGTCTCCGATTCCGCAGTTTCTTCCGCGACTTCGGTCTCGCCGGTCTGTTCGGTCTCTTTGGCGTCTTCCGTCTCGGTCAGCACAATCTCCTCGGAGACGGCAGAGAGATCGGCGGCAAATGTTGTGCCAGGTATGCTGAGCACCATGGAAAGTGCCAAAAACAGTGCCAACAGGCGATGGGTTCGTTTCATGTAGTTGCCCTCACTTTGCAAAAATGTGCGAATCGGTCTCATTGACAGGAAAGATCATAGCATATGGCAAACGCATTGACAAGATATTATTTGTATATGGAAGAAACTTCTGAAAGGTGCGGGGAAATGGAGCCAAACCCTGACTTGCGTTTCCCGATGGGCTGTGGCATAATGGTACAAAGTCATAGGAGGATGGGGGAGCAGAACGTGGAGCCAATGGAACAACTGGGGCGCTTTACCCTCCGGCAGCGGGATGGTCTGCCCAAAATGGGAACCGATTCCGTCCAGTTGGCCCGGTTTGCCACCCTGCACCGCCGGGACAAAGTCCTTGACCTGGGCTGTGGCGTGGGCGTGCTGGGGGTGTTGCTGGCGAGGCGGGCGGATGAGCTGCGTCTGGACGGCGTGGAGCTCCACCCGGAGGCTGCGGCGCTGGCCCGGGAGAACCTGCGGGAAAACGGGCTGGCAGGGGACATTCTGTGCCAGGATCTTCGGGAACCGGGCTGGTTTTCCCAGGGACATTACGACCTGATCGTGTCCAATCCCCCCTATTTTCCGTTAGGAAGCGGCAAAGTGGCCACCCGGCGTCCCGCTGGAGCCAGAAGCGAGCAGACCTGTACCCTGTCCGACCTCTGCCGGGCAGCGGGGCCACGGCTCAAAACCGGAGGACGATTTGCGCTGTGCATTCGCCCGGAACGGTTGACGGACTTAATGATCGCGCTGCGGGAAAACCGGCTGGAACCCAAGCGGATGCAGCTGGTGCAGTATCACGAAACCAGGCCGCCCAAGCTGGCGCTGCTGGAGGCTGTGCGGCAGGGGGGACCGGGTCTGCGTGTGGAACCGGTGTTGTTGTTGAAGAAAGAGTGAAGCATGGCTGGCATTTTATATCTGGTACCCACCCCCATCGGCAATCTGGGGGATCTGTCCACCCGCATTGTGGAAACACTGGAGCAGGTGGATTTTATCGCAGCGGAGGACACCCGTGTCTCCATCAAAATCTTGAACCACCTGGGGCTGAAAAAGCCCATGGTTAGCTACTATCGCCACAATACCGAGACCAGCGGCCCCCAGATCGTCCAACGCATTCTGGAGGGGGAGAGCTGCGCCCTGGTGACGGACGCGGGAACGCCGGCCATCAGCGACCCCGGCGAAGAGCTGGTGGAGCAGTGCGCCCAGGCGGGCATTTCGGTGGTGGGGATTCCCGGGCCGTGCGCCCTGGTGACCGCCCTGGCCGTCTCCGGTCTGCCCACCGGGCGGTTTACCTTTGAGGGCTTTCTGCCCATGAATCGGAAAAACCGGCGGGAGCATTTGGCCTCCCTGCAGGGGGAACGGCGCACCATGATTTTCTACGAAGCCCCCCATAAGCTGTGCGCCACGCTGGCCGATTTGCAAGACGCCTTTGGCGGCCAGCGGCGGATCTCCCTCTGCCGGGAGCTGACCAAGCTCCATGAGGAAATTATCCGAACCACCCTGGACGGCGCGCTGGCCCATTATCAGGCGGTATCGCCCAAGGGGGAATTTGTCCTGGTTCTGGAGGGGGACACTACCCCCCGGGAAGCGCCGTCCATGACGCTGGAGGAGGCCGGGCAGCGGGTGCGCATGCTGTGTGCGGAGCAGGGAATGCGGCGAAAGGAGGCGGCCAAAGTTGTGGCCGCCGAGACGGGATTTCCCAGAAATGAGCTTTACAGGCTGTCCCTGGATTGAGGATACAAAACGCAATATCTGCGTTAGAATTAACGCAGAGTAAAAAACAGGGGGGGGAAGAAAACCCCGAAATTGAAAAACGCCCGGGGCGATGGGAATCGCTGCCGGGCGTTTTTTTGATCACCTGAACATCACAGCGCCTGGATGCGGCGCAGGCAATTTTGACAGATATTTTTGTTTTTGTAGTGGATGATGTCTTTTGCATCCCCGCAGAAAATACAGGAGGGCTGATATTTTCTCAGAATAATAGAGGCGCCTTCCACATAGATTTCCAGTGCATCCTTTTCCTCGATGTTGAGGTTGCGGCGCAGCTCAATGGGAAGGACAATGCGACCCAGTTCGTCGACTTTTCGAACAATGCCAGTGGCTTTCAACAACTTCACCCCGTTACTTAGAACTCTTTTTATGTTTATGGAGGCTTGGGCGGCGGACTACTGGATGACCGGCGGTGAGCATGGCGCGGAAGGGGCGGATGGCTCCTGTGCAGTGGCCGCTCAATCGCACATAAAATGACACAAAATACAAAAATAATCTGGATTTTGTCGACATTACGCACATAAAGTAAGGTTTACAAACATTATTATAACAAATTGTGTGGGAAAGTCAACCATAAATTCCATTGACTGGATGAGATTCCGCAAGGTTCGGCAGATGCGCGGACGAAGGGGCGAACCTTGTCGTGCGGCGTCCTGGGAAAGGGGAGATCAACGTTGGCAATGACGGTTCTCTGGACCATTTTAGTGGTGGCGAGTATTTTATGCGGCGCCGGCAGCGGACGGTTGGACGCGGTTTCGGCGGCGGCGATGGAGGGGGCGCAGGCGGCGGTCGAACTGTGTTTGGCCATGGCAGGGGCCATATGCCTTTGGACAGGGGTGATGGAGGTCATGCGGCGGTGCGGCCTGATGGACCGGCTCCGGCAGCTGCTCCAGCCGGTGCTGGGCCGGTTGTTTCCGGAATTTCGGAAAAAGCCTGCCATTATGGACGCTGTGTCGGCCAATGTTTCCGCCAATCTGCTGGGCCTTGGCAACGCGGCCACCCCCCTGGGGGTTCAGGCGACTCAGTTGATGGCCAGGGAGAGCGGCGGAAGGGCCTCCGACGCGCTGTGCCGGTTTGTGGTCTGCAATACGGCCTCCATCCAGCTGATCCCCACCACGGTGGCGGCGGTGCGAAGCGCGGCAGGCTGTCAGACGCCCTTTGACATTTTGCCGGCGGTGTGGCTGACCTCCGCCCTCTCGGTGACGGCGGGTCTGGCCGCGGCGGCCGTGTTTGCGAGAATCTGGAGGGAAACGTGACGCTTTTCACAACGATGCTGGTGCCGGTTCTGCTGGCTGTGGTGGCACTGTACGGCTGCTGGAAACGGGTGGATGTGTATGCCGCCCTGTCGGACGGGGCCATGGACGGACTGAAAATTCTGCTGCGGATTTTGCCGCCTCTGGTGGGGTTGTTTACGGTGATGTACATGTTCCGCGCCTCCGGCGCGCCGGAGCTGCTGGCCGGCTGGCTGGAGCCGGTGCTGAACCGGCTCGGCATCCCGCCGGAAACCATTGCCCTGGTGCTGCTGCGCCCCATCAGCGGCAGCGGCGCGCTGGGGGTGGGGTCAGAACTCATTCAAACCTACGGGCCGGATTCCACAGTGGGACGCACGGCCGCCGTCATGCTGGGGAGTACGGAGACGACCTTTTATACCATTGCAGTCTACTTTGGCGCCGCGGGGATACGAAAGACCCGGTATGCCATTCCAGCGGCGCTGTGCGCCGATCTGACGGGGTTTGTGGCGGCGTCCTGGACGGTCAGAATGTTTTGGGGGTGAACCGGGCGGCGCGGGTGTGTATACAGGCGGGAAGAGCGACCAAGTTTGGGCAAAGCGCCTCCCGCCCGTGGATGGGGGTTTTCAGTACTCCCCGCCCTTTCGGCCCAGATGGGGCTTGTCATCTGCCCGGCTGTACTCCTCATGACTGCCCTGGGGGATGGCTGGCCGCCGTGGATGGGGCCGGCTGTGCTTGCCGTCCGTCAGGTCCGGAGTCAGATCATATCCAAATTCCTCATCGAAGCGGGGAGGCTGCTCGGAAACACGTTTACCCATAAAATACCAACCTTTCATTGGGTGTGAAAAATTCTGCTTGCCCCCATTAAAATGCGCAATTCTTCAACAAATATTCAAAGTTTGTACCAACTAACCATATTTTCCAAACTTTTTTGAGGTTTTCCTCTTGATTTTTTCGTTTAATCTGTTACAATAAAGGTACAATCAATAAGGAGGATTTACATCATGGCATATGTTATTTCTGATGGCTGCATCTCCTGCGGCTCTTGTGCAGATCAGTGCCCCGTGGGCGCAATTTCTCAGGGCGACACCCAGTATGTGATCGATGCGGATAGCTGCATCTCCTGTGGCTCCTGCGCTGGTCAGTGCCCCATGGGTGCTATTTCTGAGGAATAATCCTGTAGCGGAAAAACCGGATGCTGTCTTTGTGGCAGCGTCCGGTTTTTTGTCCTTCGGGGGCCTGCGGGCCGGTGCGCCGCCGGAAAAGTGAATAGATATTTATTTATACAGCCTATAATGCATAATTATTCAAAAATTGGGGGCTGAACAGGTTTCACGGAAAAATTTTGAATGATTATGCAAAAATACACTTGCAAAAATGAGAAAAGCGTGATAGTATATCATTCGATCAAATCAGACAGCGCCTTTGAGGGCGCAGTACGATAGAAAGATTTCGGAGGAATTCATACATGGCTGACGTAAAAAAAGTGGTTCTCGCCTATTCCGGCGGGTTGGATACATCGATTATCATCCCCTGGCTGAAGGAAAACTACAACAATCCTGAGATCATCGCGGTGTCTGGCAACGTTGGCCAGGCAGATGAGCTGGAAGGGCTGGAGGAGAAGGCTCTGAAAACCGGTGCCTCCAAGCTGATTGTGGCCGATCTGACGGACGAGATGGTGGAGGAAGTCATCATCCCCTCCGTCATGGCAGGGGCCAAATATGAGACCTATCTGCTGGGCACCGCCTTTGCCCGCCCCATTATTGGCCGCGCCCTGGCAAAGATCGCCCTGGAAGAGGGAGCCGACGCCATCTGCCATGGCTGCACGGGCAAGGGAAACGACCAGGTTCGTTTTGAGCTGGCCATCAAACGCTTTGCCCCCAACATGAAGATCATTGCCCCCTGGCGGGAGTGGGATATTGTCTCCCGGGATCAGGAGATCGATTATGCCGAGGCCCACAATGTGCCGCTGAAGATCACCCGCGAGACGAGCTATTCCAAGGACAAGAACCTGTGGCATCTGTCCCATGAGGGGCTGGATCTGGAGGATCCGGCCAATGAGCCGCAGTACGAGAAGCCCGGCTTCCTGGAGATGGGCGTTTCCCCCGCCCAGGCCCCTGACGAGCCCACCTATATTACGCTGGACTTTGAGGCGGGCAGACCTGTAGCCATCAACGGCGAAAAGAAGAAGGCCTCGGACATCATCCGGGATCTGAACGAATATGGCGGAAAGAACGGCATCGGCATCATCGACATCGTGGAAAACCGTCTGGTCGGCATGAAGGACCGGGGTGTTTACGAGACACCGGGCGGCACCATCCTCTACAAAGCCCATGAGCTGCTGGAGATGCTCTGTGTGGACAAGGACACCCTGCATGAAAAGCAGAAGCTGTCGGTGGATTTCGCAGACCTGGTCTACAACGGCAAGTGGTTCAGCCCTCTGCGTGAGTGCCTGTCCGCGTTTGTCACCGAGTCTCAAAAGTATGTCACGGGCACGGTCAAGCTGAAGCTGTATAAAGGCAACATCATCCCCGCCGGGATGACCTCTCCCTATTCCCTGTACTCCGAGGATCTGGCCACCTTTGACGAGTCCGATTATGACCAGAAGGACGCCGCAGGCTTCATCAACCTGTGGGGTCTGCCCACCAAGATCCAGGCGCTGCGGGAGATGGGCAAGCTGAAGTAAGCGCAGTGTGTCAGGCGGGGCGCTTCCGGCCGGGTTTCCGGGGGAAATTCGCCTCTCGTGGTTGGCACGGATGAAATCAACACGCAGATTGCCGCACTTTCACCGGTGCGGCAGTCTTTCTCTAAGGGGTATTTAGTTATGAAACTTTGGGCTGGACGTTTCCAAAAAGAGACCGATACATTGGTCAATGATTTCAATGCTTCCATCACCTTTGATGCCCGGCTGTATCAGCAGGACATCACCGGCTCCATCGCCCACGCCACCATGCTGGGGGAGCAGGGCATTATTTCCGCTGAGGACACCGAGGCGATCATCACCGGGTTGAAGGCGATTCTGTCCGATATTGATGCCGGTCAGGTGGAGTTTTCGCTGGACAATGAAGACATTCATATGAACATTGAGGCGCTGCTGACCCAGCGCATTGGCGCCGCGGGCAAACGCCTCCACACCGGCCGCAGCCGCAACGATCAGGTGGCGGTGGACTTCCGTCTGTTTCTCAAGCAGGAGATTCCCGTCATCATTCAAGAGGTTTTGAAGCTGGAGAAGGTGCTCATCCAAAAGGCCGAGGCCAATCAGGAGACGGTCATGCCCGGCTATACCCACCTGCAGCGGGCCCAGCCCACCACCTTTGCCCACTACATGATGGCCTATGCCAATATGTTCCGCCGGGACATCACCCGGTTGGAGGACTGTCTGGAGCGCATGGATGAATGTCCGCTGGGCGCTGGTGCGCTGGCCACCTCCACCTATCCGGTGGACCGCTACCGCACGGCGGAGCTGCTGGGGTTCCGGAAGCCCACGGAGAACTCGCTGGACTCCGTCTCCGACCGGGATTACGCCATTGAGTTCCTCAGCGCCTGCTCTGTGCTGATGATGCACCTGTCCCGGTTCTCAGAGGAGGTCATCCTGTGGTGTTCCTGGGAGTTCAAGTTTGTGGATCTGGACGACGCCTATTCCACCGGCTCCTCCATCATGCCCCAGAAGAAGAACCCCGACGTGGCGGAGCTGGTCCGGGGCAAGACGGGCCGGGTCTATGGCGATCTGGTGGCGCTGCTGACCGTTATGAAGGGGCTGCCTCTGGCCTATAACAAGGACATGCAGGAGGACAAAGAGCCGGTCTTTGACGCCGTGGACACGGTGGAGATGTGCGTCCCCGTCTTTACGGCCATGCTGGAGACGCTGGCGGTCCGTCCCAGGGATATGGCAAAAGCGGCTGCCCGGGGGTTCATCAACGCCACGGACTGCGCCGATTACCTGACCAAGAAGGGGATGCCCTTCCGGGAGGCCTATATGATTGTGGGCCGTCTGGTCAATATGTGCATTAAGTCTGATGAGACACTGGAGACGCTGACGCTGCGGGATTTCCGGGCCATCTCCAATCTCTTTGACGCCGATATTTACGAGGCATTGGAGCTGAAGCGCTGCGTGCATGAACGCAAGGTTCTGGGGGGGCCGTCGAAGGAAGACACCACCCGGCAGATTGCCTATATCCGGCAGTTTGTGGAGCAGCGGGAGGCCAAGGAGTAACACGTGCCCGGTGCACTGGACACGACAATCAGGAAACGCGATCACGCTTTGGGGTGGGTATCCGCTATACCTGCCCTCATTGCGTTTTACCCGTTCCGGTCAATTCGATGACAGGCCCCCTGGTGTACAGATGACCAGGGCCGGCCCCGGCATGCAAAAGGGGGAGATTTTATGAAACCGACCGTCTACGTCGACGGACAGGCGGGCACCACAGGGCTGCAAATTGTGGAGCGCCTTGCCAAACGAGAGGACATTGATCTGCTGCTCATTGACGAGGGCAAGCGCCATGACCCGGCGGCCCGAAAGCGCCTGATGGACGCGGCAGACCTGATTTTTCTGTGCCTGCCCGATCAGGCGGCGATAGAGGCCGTGGCGCTCTCAGAGGGCTCCGGCTGCCGGATTGTCGACGCCTCCACCGCCCACCGAACCGACCCCAACTGGGTCTATGGCCTCGCGGAGCTGTCAGAGCAGCAGCGGGAGACCATCCGGCGGACCAGCCGCCTGGCAAATCCCGGCTGCCACGCGACGGGGTTTATTTCCGCCGCCGCCCCACTGGTGCGCGGGGGGATTCTCCCTGCGGACGCCCCGCTGACCTGTTATTCCCTGACCGGTTATTCCGGCGGCGGGAAGAAGATGATTCAGGAGTATGAGGCGGAGGAGCGGAGCGCAGCGCTGTCCGCCCCCAGAATTTACGGCCTGACGCTGAACCACAAACATCTCCCGGAGATGCAGAAGGTCTGCGGGCTGGCGTACCCCCCGGTCTTTTGCCCGGTGGTGGACGATTACTATCAAGGTATGGCCACCTCGATTTTGCTCCACAACCGATGCCTGAACGGCAAACCCACTACCGCTGCCATTCATGAGGCCCTTTGCAGACATTATGAGGGCAGCGCTCTTGTTTCTGTGGGCAAATTGGGGTATGATGAACCTATGATCGCCGCGAGCCGCATGGCCGGGAAGGACACGCTGCAGCTGATCGTCTGTGGAAACGACGAACAGACCACGGTTACAGCCCTCTTTGACAATCTGGGCAAGGGCGCTTCCGGCGCGGCCGTACAGAACATGAACCTGATGCTGGGCCTGGAAGAGACGGCAGGGTTGAACCTGTAACGGACCGGGGAGAGGGTATGCGGCAGAGTTTGCGGCCTCACCGAAGCTGGGGTATTTAAGACGATTTTTCAGGAAAATAAAGGAGAAACACATGATGAAACAGATTTCCGGCGGCGTCTGCGCCGCAAAAGGCTTTCGGGCCGCCGGCATTCGCGCCGGTGTGAAACAGGACGGGCATCCCGACAAGAAGGATCTGGCCATGATTGTCTCTGATGTGGAGTGCACCGCTGCCGCCGTGTTTACCACGAACCGGGTCAAGGCCGCGCCGCTGTATGTGACGATGGCCCATCTGGAGAACGGCACCATTCGCGGAGTCATTGCCAACTCGGGCAACGCCAACGCCTGCTGCACCAACAGCCATGAAAATGCCGAGGCCATGTGCGCCGCCGCTGCCGCCGCCACAGGGCTGTCCGCATGGGATTTTGCGGTGGCCTCCACCGGCGTCATTGGTCAGGAGCTGCCCATTCAGGTCATCACGGACGCCGTCCCCGCTTTGGCGGCAAAGCTGAGCACCGACGGTTCCTCCGATGCGGAAAACGCCATTATGACCACGGACACCCGGGAGAAATCCATCGCCGTGGAGCTGGAGCTGGGGGGAAAAGTGGTTCACCTGGGGGGAATCGCCAAGGGTTCCGGCATGATTGCGCCGAATATGGGCACGATGCTGTGCTTTCTGACCTCGGACTGCGCCATTTCTTCTGATATGGTGCGCACCCTTCTCCATGAGGTCGTTCCCCGCACCTTCAACCGGGTCACGGTGGACGGCGACACCTCCACCAACGACACCTGTCTGCTCATGTGCAACGGGCTGGCCGGAAACCCCCTCATCGAGTGGAAGGATGAGAACTATGCCGCCTTCCGGGCGGCGCTGACCCAGGTTCTGACCCATCTGGCCCGTGCGATAGCCGCCGATGGGGAGGGCGCCACCCATTTGCTGACGTGCTCCGTCCGCGGCTCCCGCTCTGAAGAGGCCGCCGAGCGGCTGAGCAAGGCGGTGGTCGGCTCTTCTCTGGTCAAGGCGGCGATCTTTGGCCGGGACGCCAACTGGGGGCGGGTGCTGTGCGCCATGGGCTATTCCAAGGCCCCCTTCCGCCCCGAATACGTGGACGTGAAATTTGTCTCGGCCGCCGGTGAAATTCTGGTCTGCCAGCAGGGCTGCCAGGTGGACTTTGATGAGGAGGTTGCCAAAAACGTGCTCTCCGAGGACGAGGTTATCATTGACATCGACGTCCACGAGGGGGACAGCTACGCAACCTGCTGGGGATGCGACCTGACCTACGATTACGTCAAAATTAACGGCGATTACCGAACCTGAGAAGAGACGAATAAAGAGAGGGAGGCGCAGCCGGGGAATGGCAGGTCACTTCCCCCCTGCGCCGGCAATCGGAGGATGTTCCATGGCAGAAGATTACATTCAGCGCGCTCAGGTTTTGGCTGAGGCGCTGCCTTACATACAAAAATACAGCGGCAAAACCGTGGTGGTCAAATATGGCGGCAACGCGATGATTTCCGACCAGCTGCGGGATGCCGTCATGAGCGATATTGTTTTGCTGCACCTGGTGGGCATTAACGTGGTGCTGGTTCATGGAGGCGGTCCGGAAATCAACGCCATGCTGAAAAAGATCGGCAAGGAGTCCAGGTTTGTGGACGGACTGCGCTATACCGACCAGGAAACCATCGACATCGTGCAGGAAGTTCTGTGCGGCAAGATCAACAAGAATCTGGTCGCCTCGCTGAACCGGCGGGGCGGCAAGGCGATGGGCCTGTCCGGTCTGGACGGGGCATTGTTTGAGGCAAAAATCAAAGACCCCAAATACGGACTGGTGGGGGAGATCACCCACGTCAACGCACAGGTGGTCACGGACTGTATCCGGGCGGGCTATATCCCCATTGTCTCCACTGTGGCCCAGGGCTGCGACGCCGAGTGCTCCTATAACATCAACGCCGACATCGCGGCCTCCAAGCTGGCCATTGCCCTGAAGGCGGAGCGGCTGATCCTTCTGACGGACACCCGGGGGCTGCTGATGGACCCGAAGGATGAGAGCACGCTCATTCCCCTGGTTCGCATGTCCGACGTCCCCATGCTGAAAAAGAAGGGCATTATCTCCGGCGGCATGATTCCCAAAGTGGAATGCTGTGTCGAGGCCGTCCGCTGGGGGGTCAAGCGGAGCATTATTTTGGATGGCCGGGTGCCCCACTCCATCTTGATCGAACTGCTCAGCAATCAGGGCATGGGCACCATGATGCTGTAAGGTGTTTGTGTTGATAAGAGGACGTGAAATGAAGAGGATTACCGGATTATTGTTGGTTTTGGTTGGGATTCTGGCCATGTGTACCGGCTGCGGCAGTCTGGAATCGGGAAATTCGGCAAATACGTCTTTGCAGGCTTCTGAGGCGGACTCGGACGGCGCGGCCCAATCGGAAGGGGAGATCTCCATTTCCCTGCAAGGGGATCTGGAAAGCGGAACCCTGGAAGTGGTCGTGACCTGGGACGGGGAGACCAGCACGTATTCCACGCCCACCCTGAACGGCCTTGAGGGGGAGGAGCTGTCCGCGCCGGAAGTGGAGCTGTTTTCCGACATCATGGGCCACGTCGGATTCTGTGAGATACATCCCAGAGCCGGGTCCAGCTGGTCTGAGCGGTATTACTACGCCATTGACATGGACGGGGAGGATGAGCCGGTCTGCATTGCCGAGAGCTATGGCTTTACACAGGACGACTACAGCGCCGATCTGGACGGAGACGGCGTCACGGAGCTGATCTGTAACTGCTCTTATACGTCAATCGAGACGGAGGAAGTTCTGGTGTATCGGGAGGCGGACGGGAGCATTTTGCAGAGCACGGTGAACAAGGGGAGCGTCCTTTCAGAGGAGGACAACCCCACAGATGCGGTTTTGCTGGCCTCCTACGGCCTGTTCTCCTACGATGGGGAGCAGGGACTGTTTCTGGTCCGTTATCCTGACGCAACCGGGAACTGGCTGGAGAAGCAGGTCACGTGGCCGGAGGACTTTACCGAAACGGTCTATGAACCCAGTTACACCGTAGTCCTTTCCAGCGAGGAGAGCTGAAAAGAGGAGGATATATCTATGACCTTTGATGAACTCAGGGAGTTGGATCACCAATACACCATGCAGACCTATTCCCGCTTTGACGTGGCCATCGACCATGGGCAGGGAGCCACCCTTTATGGACTGGAGGGCGAGGAGTACGTCGATTTTGCCAGCGGCATCGGTGTGGCCTCGCTGGGATATGGTCATCCCGCGTGGCTTCAGGCGGTGGAGGGGCAGGCCCGCAAGCTGGCGCACGCCTCCAACCTGTTTTACACCCAGCCCTATGCCCGGTTGGCGGAGAAGCTGTGTACACGCACGGGTATGGCCTCGGTCTTTTTTGCAAATGGCGGCGGCGAGGCCAATGAGGGCATGATTAAACTGGCCCGAAAATACTCCTTTGACAAGTATGGAAGGGGGCGGGCGACCATCCTCACTCTGGTCAACTCCTTCCACGGACGGACGATTGCGACCCTGGAGGCCACCGGGCAGGAGGTTTTTCACAACTATTTCTTCCCCTTCACCGATGGATTCCGGTACGCCCAGGCCAACAGCATGGAATCCGTCAGGGAGCAGGACGGGGACGACGTCTGTGCCGTCATGATTGAGCTGATTCAGGGAGAGGGAGGCGTCCTGCCGCTGGATCAGACCTTTGTCCGGGAACTGGCCGATTGGTGCGCCGCCAAGGACTATCTGCTGCTGGTGGACGAGGTTCAAACCGGCGTTGGACGCACCGGTTCCCTGTTCTGCTTCCAGCAATACGGGATTCTGCCCGATGTGGTCACCTTTGCCAAGGGGATTGCAGGGGGCTTGCCGATGAGCGGCGTGATGGCGAATGAGAAGTGCAAGGGGGTTCTCATCCCCGGCACCCATGCCACTACCTTTGGCGGCAACCCCATTGCCGCAGCTGCGGCCTGCGCCGTGTTGGACACCCTGGACGAGGCATTTTTGGAGGATGTCAACGCCAAGGGCGCCTATTTGATGGACACCATTGCCGGTTGGCACTCTCCCTATGTGGAGACGGTTCGGGGCATGGGGCTGATGATCGGGATTGTCCTGAAAAACGGGGAAGACCGGGGGACGCTGGTGAAAAAATGCTATGACCTCGGGGCGCTGGTCCTGACCGCCGGTCCCAAAACCATTCGGTTGCTGCCGCCGCTGGTCATGTCCCGAGAGGAGATGGACAGGGGATTGGCCATCCTGAAAAAAGTGTTGCTGGATGCGTAATCGAACCGGCCGGGGGCTGTCAGGCTTAGAACCCGATTGCGCGGATGCAGGGGAGAGAGAAACCTATGACGAAACATTTGCTGAAAATGCTGGATCTGTCCGCAGATGACATTTATGAGATTCTCAATCTGGCCGATCAGCTGAAATACGACCAAAAACACGGCATTCCTCACCGGCTGTTGGAGGGGAAGACCCTGGTCACCATCTATGAGAAGCGCTCCACCCGCACCCGGATTTCCTTCGAGGCGGGGATGTTCCAGCTGGGCGGCATCGCGTTCTATCTGGGCGGCAAGGAGAGCCAGCTGGGCCGGGGGGAACCCATTGAGGACACCGCGCGCACCCTGAGCCGTTACTGTGACGGCATTATGATGCGCACCTTTGACCAGGACACGGTGGAGAAGCTGGCCAAGTATGCCACGGTTCCCGTCATTAACGGCATGACCGATTTTGCCCACCCCTGCCAGGTGCTGGCCGATCTGATGACCGTTCGCGAGCGGTATGCCCATCTGGACGGCCTGAAGCTGGCCTATGTGGGGGACGGCAACAATATGTCCCAGTCCCTGATTGTGGGCGGGCTGAAATGCGGCATGGAGGTGGCGGTGGCGACGCCCCCGGACTACCGGCCCAGGCAGGAAATTTTGGCCTTTGCCGCGTCCAATCCGGAGTTCCACTTTACGCTGACCGAGGACCCCAGGGAGGCCGTGCGGGGAGCGGATGTGGTGTTCACCGACGTGTGGGTGTCCATGGGCAAGGAAGCGGAGACCCAGGCGCGCATGCAGGCATTTGCAGGCTTTTGCGTGGATGAGGAACTGCTGTCCCTGGCGGCCCCGGATTGCATGGTGCAGCACTGCCTGCCAGCCCATCGAGGGGAGGAAATCACCAGTGAGGTCTTTGAGGCCCATGCGGATGAGATTTTTGACGAAGCGGAGAACCGAATCCACGTTCAAAAAGCCATTATGTGTCTGCTGATGGGGCATGTCAACGAGGAACAGGAATAAAAAGAAGCCGATGTCTGCAAGCGCTGGAGGAAAAGGCTCCGGCGGCAGACATCGGCCCTTTATTTTGGCATGGGGGAGAGAGGGGTTCCGGCTTTGAGCAGGGCGTCTGCTCTGGGCCAATCGGGGTAAAAGCGATCCATCAAATGGTAAAAACGGGGGTTGTGGCCCGGCTCCAGAAAGTGGCAAAGCTCGTGAATGATGACGGCGTACAGGCATTCCGGTGGATATTTGGCCAGGTTCAGGCTGAGCCAGACGCGCCGCTTTGGGACATTACAGCTGCCCCAGCGGGTGTGCATATTCCGGATGCGCCACTCGTTGGGCCGAAGTCCCGTGGCCGCGACGGCTTTTTCCATCCAAAGAGGAACCGCGGTGTTCAGCTGGGCGCGGTAAAAGGCGTCCAGCTGCTGTTTGCGTCCGGCTGCGTCCATCGGTGGGCCGGACAATACTATTTCGTCCCCCTCCAGTGTGACCGAGGCGGGGGCGGATGTTTCCACCACCCGAAGGCGGTAGCCGCTGCCCCACAGGGGAATGGTCTCCCCGGAGCGGCAGTAGCTGGGCCGGGCGACCAGATTGTCCAAAACCTTCTGGCGGTGACAGACAATCCAGCGGTATCGGGACCGGATCAGGGACTGGATTTCCCGGTCTGTGGTGCTCCTGGGGCAGGAGAGGACGACGCGGCCGTCTTCCTTGATTCGGATGTATAGGTTGCGAATGGACTTTCGCTCCACATGGACGGTGAAGTCCGGGAACTGGATTTCGTTTTGCATACCATCCCCCCAAGTTTATGAAAGGCCGGGATCCGGCGCTGTGGAAAGGGAGTTCCACTTCCACCCGTGATCCATGGGGCCGCTGCCCTTGCCCAGATCCAGCATGGTTCCCAGCGCGCCGGAGAGGTAGGCTTTGGCCTGATCTACAGCGGTCTTCAAGTCCTGCCCTTTGGCGAGACCGGCGGCGATGGCGGCGGACAGGGTGCAGCCGGTGCCATGGGTGTTGGGATTGGGGATCCGTCTGCCGTGAAACCAGACAAGGCGGCCCGACTGGCAGAGCAGGTCGTTGGCGTCGTGAATCTGATGGCCGCCCTTGCACAAAACGGCACAGCCGTACCGGTCGTAGATGGCCTGTGCCGCGTCCATCATGTCCGCGTCGCAGGTGATGGTCCGGCCGGAGAGAACCTCGGCTTCGGGGATATTCGGGGTAATCACCGCGGCAAGGGGAAAGAGCATCTCCTGCAAGGCCGTTATGGCCCCGTCAGAGATCAGCCGGGCGCCGGAGGTGGCGACCATCACCGGGTCTACCACAAGGTTCCCGGCTTTGTAGTGGGTCAGACGGTCTGCAATCACCTCGATCAGCCCGGCGGAGGAGACCATACCGGTCTTGACGGCATCCGGTCGAATGTCTGTAAAGACGCAGTCGATCTGGCTGGCCAGAAAGTCAGGGGAGACCTCCATCACCCCAAAGACGCCGGTGGTGTTCTGGGCGGTCAGCGCGGTGACGGCGCTCATGGCGTAAACCCCGTTACAGGTCATGGTTTTCAAATCGGCTTGGATGCCGGCGCCGCCGGAAGAGTCGCTCCCGGCGATGGTCAGTGCGGTGGGTCGCTTCATAGAAACACTCCAAACTGTTGTATTAAGCTGTCATATTACAAAATGTTTTCGTCTGGCGGGCCGTCAACCACCCGGCAAGCCAGGGCGCGCATGCGCCGTGCGGCGGCGGCCTTGTCCTCTTGGGCGAACAGGGCGCTGATGACGGCGATGCCGTCCACGCCGGTTCCGGCCAGTTGAAGCGCGTTGTCCGCAGTGATGCCGCCGATGGCCACCACGGGAAGGTCCGCGCTCTGGCAGATGCGGCGCAGCTCCCCGTGATCCAGCACATGGGCGTCCTGCTTGGTGGCGCTGCCGAACACGGCTCCAGAGCCGATATAGTCGCAGCCGCACTCTCTGGCGCGCAGGGCTTCCTCCACGTTATGCGCGCTGGCGCCAATCCATTTGTCTGGGCCGAGAATGGCCCGGACCGCGGCAATGTCCATGTCCTCTTGTCCCACATGGACGCCATCGGCGCCGCAGGCTTTGGCGACGGCCACGTTGTCATTGAGGATCAGCGGCACCCCATATTTTTCACAGATGGGCTTGATGCGCAGGGCCTCGGCCAGCAGGGCCTCGTCCTCCAGATGCTTCTCCCGGAGCTGGAGGCAGGTCGCCCCGTTGGCCAGGATGATCTCTACCTGTTCCTCCAACGTCTCGCCGGGTTTCAGCCAGGAGCGGTCGGTGATGGCGTAGAGCAGCATCGCCTTTCTCAGGGTTTTCCGTTCCATGGCCGTTTACAGAATATCAATGTGTTCCCCGGCCAGGGCTTTGTTCATGCTGCGCACCGCGCAGAACTTGCCGCACATGGAGCAGGTGTCCTCGTGCTCGGGGGAACGGTCTGCACGAATGGCTCTGGCGGTCTCGGGGTCGATGGCGCAGTCCCATTGGGCCTCCCAATCCAGCACCCGGCGGGCGTCGGCCATCTTGTCGTCTATGTCCCGGGCATGGGGAATCCCCTTGGCGATGTCGGCGGCGTGGGCGGCAATGCGGCTGGCGATGATGCCCTGCTTGACGTCCTCCACATTGGGCAGTGCCAGATGCTCTGCGGGGGTGACATAGCACAGGAAAGCCGCGCCGTGCATGGCGGCCATTGCGCCTCCGATGGCTGCGGTGATGTGGTCGTAACCGGGGGCGATGTCGGTGACCAGCGGCCCCAGGACATAGAAGGGGGCGCCCTGGCAGATGGTCTGCTGAACCTTCATGTTGGCGGCGATCTGGTCCATGGGCACGTGACCGGGGCCTTCCACCATAACCTGAACGTCCTTTTCCCAGGCGCGCCGGGTCAGCTCACCCAGACGGACCAGCTCTTCAATCTGGCATACGTCGGTGGCGTCCGCCAGACAGCCGGGACGGCAGGCGTCTCCCAGGGAGACGGTGACATCGTACTCCCGGCAGATGTCCAAAATTTCGTCGTAGTGTTCATAGAAGGGGTTTTCCTCGCCGGTCATGCACATCCAGGAAAACACCAGCGAGCCGCCCCGGGAGACGATGTTCATCTTGCGCTTGTGCTTGCGGATCTGGTCAATGGTCTTGCGGGTGATGCCGCAGTGGAGGGTGACAAAGTCAACGCCGTTTTCCGCGTGCAGACGAACCACGTCGATAAAATCCTTTGCGCTCAGGGAATCCAAATCCCGCTGATAGTGAATGACGGAGTCGTAAATGGGCACGGTGCCAATCATAGCCGGACATTCCGAGGTCAGCTTGCAGCGGAACGGCTCCGTGTTTCCGTGGCTGGAAAGGTCCATAATGGCTTCCGCCCCCATGTTGACGGCGGCCATCACCTTCTGCATTTCAATGTCATAGCTTTTGCAGTCCCGGGAGACGCCCAAATTCACGTTGATCTTTGTGCGCAGCATGGAGCCGATGCCCTCCGGGTTCAGGCAGGTGTGTTTCCGGTTGGCGGGAATGACAACCTTGCCCTGGGCCACCAGGCTGCGGAGTTTCTCCGGGTCCATGTACTCTTTCTTGGCAACCACTTCCATCTCCGGCGTGAGGATTCCCTGGCGGGCGGCTGCCATCTGGGTTGTGTAAGTTCGCATGCAGTATCCATCCTTTCGTGTGGAAATGCGCGGATATGGGGAAAAGAAAACCGTGAAAATACGGATAAGCATTTTCACGGCATGAAACATCCTATGATTCCCTACGCTGGCATTATCCAAACAGGTTGTGCGGGTCGGGACGATGCAGTCCCCTCTCAGCCTGCTTGAGCAAGCTCCCCGATTCAATTGTAGCTTTATCTTACACCGAAAAGCGGGATTTGACAAGATCAATCTGAAAAAAGC
>CAYWAP010000018.1:0-32047 GCA_964456525.1 uncultured Oscillospiraceae bacterium | reverse complement strand
ATTACAGGGGGGATGGATACAATCCTTCCTCGGTTTTCTGCTTCAGGGCGGCGACCACCTCGGGGCGGTCGGCCTGATAGGTGACGCCGTACCACTTGTCACGGCTGGAGAGAACCTTTACGTCGGCCTTGCCGGAGGTAATCAGCTCGGTGACCGCTGCCGGCAGATAATATTCCCCTTTCAGGGGATTTTCCGACAGGGCCTTGTCCAAAAAGGCGGGGAAGCCGTCCTCCAGCGCCTGAAGAAAACTGGGGGTGTAGCACCACAGATTCATGGAGACAATGGTGTCCCCGGGCAGGTCCACCCAGGTCTTGCCGCCGTCCGGTGTGGAGCGGATGCCCTCTGGATAGGTCTCAATGGCGGTGTGCTCCACAACGCTCTCCAGCAGCCCCTCCCGGTTGGTGACGCAGACGCCCCGGGAAACGGAGCCGTTCTCGGTGACGGTGTTTTTCAGCAGATACCCCACCATTGCATAATGGAAGGTCCCGTCCCCCTCCTCCACCTGGGAGAGAAAGTCGAAGGCCACCTGAAAGGCCTCCGGGCCATAATAGTCGTCGGCGTTGATGACGGCAAAGGGGGCGTCCACCACGTCTTTGGCGCAGAGGACCGCGTGTCCGGTGCCCCAGGGCTTCACGCGGCCCTCGGGGACGGCGTAGCCCTCTGGCAGCATGTCCACCTGCTGGAAGGCGTACCGGACGTCCATATATTTGGAGACGCGGACGCCAACCGTCTCCTGAAAGGCCGCCTGAATTTCGTGTTTGATGATAAAGACGACCGTTTCAAAACCGGCCCGGTGGGCGTCGTAAATGGAATAATCGATGATGAATTCGCCGCTGGGACCTACGGGGTCCATCTGCTTTAAACCGCCGTAACGGCTGCCCATTCCGGCGGCCATCACAACCAGAATCGGTTTTTTCATAAATATGCACACTCCCTGCGAGATAGGTTCCCTGCTACTATATCACGATGGAGGGCGTTGCGCAATTTTTTTGTGCAGGGAAGGGGAACCGGAATAAAAAACGCACCTGCAAAAGCAGGTGCGCCGCCAGGTAGAAAACAAAATAAGAAAGGGGGAATAGGGGAACCACTACCTGGCCCGGTTAGCGATGGAAATAGCGCCTTTTGGAGAGAATCCCCCAGCCGGTTGGCGCGCTCCCCGCTGGGATATGGACAGGAAAAAAGAATCAAGTGTGTTCTTTCAACAGATCCAGCACGTAATGATGGAACACAACGTCCATGGTATCTTTCGCAATGCCGGTATATAGATGTTGACCGATTTGAACCGTTACCCCATTGTTGCACACGCCAAGGCAATCGGAGGGGGAAATCTGAACCTGATCTTCGATTCCGTGCTGAGCGGCAAGGGCCTGGAAACGGGAGAGCACGGTCTTTGCAAGCGGCTGATTGCAAGAGGATTGGACGCAGACAAGAACGGTTAACAAGGTATCACCTCCTGAAATGCGCAAAATATAAATTAAAATTTACAGACGGAATGTTCGTTTTGAAACGAAAAAGAAAGAATTATGGCGGAAACAGTAAAAAGAATCGGGAAATAAAGGAGATTATTTTATAATATAGTAGCGCTCAATGCAAAAAATGTCAATTGTGTTCATAAAAAATTAACTTTCCAGAAAGGAAAATGCCCCCGGTTTTCATCGGGAGCATGGAGGGTTGATTACGATTTGGAAGACGGACGTTTTTGGGACGCGGCGCGGCGCTGCTGGGTCTCCTTGCGCTTCCGCTCCAGCAGATAGGCCAGGGCGCGGGCGTTTCCGGCGTAAAATTTGCACCTTCGGGCCGGGCCTTCGCCGGTGCGGAAAAACACCCGGTTGCCCTGGCACTGGACCTCTGAGAGGTCGTCGTAGGAGTATGTGCGGCGGCCCACCTGAAACCAGGTGTCATAGAGAAAGATCTCCCGCTTCCAGTCCCAACAGGCTTTGGCGATGCCAAACACCACGCAAAACAGCACCGCCAGCGTCAGCAGAACCTGAAGGGTGTCCATGACGCCGCCGAGGACGAACAGCGTCGTGGTGATTGCCACGGCCACCAACAGCACCAGATAGACCAGAATCAGGCGGAGAACCGGAAAAGGGGTGGACCGGCCCAGCAGTTCCTCCTGCGGGCGGGGAATAGTGTCTTTTGGGGACATATACAAACCTCCCGCGGCGTCCGCTCAGCGGAGCACCAGTTCTATGGGGCAGTGATCGCTGCCCAGAATATCGCTGTGAATTTCAGCCGCCTCCACCCGCTCGAACAGCCGGTCGGAGACGATAAAGTAGTCAATGCGCCATCCCGCGTTCTTCTCCCGGGCGTGGAACCGGTAGCTCCACCAGGAGTAGGCGCCGGTCAGGTCGGGGTGGAGGGTGCGGAAGGTGTCGGTAAAGCCGCTGGCGAGAAGCTGGGTCATCTTGCCCCGCTCCTGATCGGAAAAGCCCGCGTTGCCCCGGTTGGTCTTGGGGTTTTTCAGGTCGATTTCCTCGTGGGCCACGTTTAAATCGCCGCAGTAAATCACGGGTTTGATCTGGTCCAGCCCAAGCAGGTAGGCGCGCAGGTCGTCCTCCCACTGCATGCGGTAATCAATGCGCTTCAGCTCGCTTTGCGCGTTGGGGGTGTAGCAGCACACAAAGTAGAAGTCCTCATACTCCAGAGTGATGAGCCGCCCCTCGTGGTCGTGGGCGTCCAGGCCCATGCCGAGCTGAACGCTGATGGGCTGTGTTTTGGTAAAGACGGCGGTGCCGGAATAGCCCTTTTTGTCGGCGTAGTTCCAGTATTCCCAGTAGCCCGGGAGGGAGAGCTGAACCTGGCCGGCCTGTAATTTCGTCTCCTGCAGGCAGAAAATATCCGCGTCCAGACGGTGAAAGACCTCCTCAAAGCCCTTCTTCAGGCAGGCGCGCAGGCCGTTCACGTTCCAAGAAATCAGTTTCATGTCAACATCCTTTCCTTCCGCGGCCGGTCAGCCCAACTGGGAAATGGCGTTTCCCACCAGAATCAGTGCAACGCCGATGATTTTTTTCTTTGTGGGACGTTCGTGGAGAATCAGGAAGCCAAACAGAAAAATCCAGATGAAGCTGGTGGAGGTGATGCAGGGCAGCACGGAAATCGGCACCTGCTTGACGGCAACCTGATTCATGGCCAGAGCCAGGAGCAAAAAGACGTAGGCCGCAATGACCCGGGGGTTTAAAAACTTCCCAATCAGTCCCTTTTTGCCGGCGGTGCTGTTTGCCTGCCGCTTCAGCAAAATCTGCCCGGCGGTGGAGATAAAGACCGCCGCGAAGGCGATGGCATAGCAAAAGGCCGGCGTAAATTCAATGGTCATCGGACATACTCACCACCATTCCTGCAATGATAATCACCATTCCAACCACCTGCTGGAAGGTGATGGTCTCATGGAAAAAGACCTGCGCCCACACGAAAATCAAAACGTATGTCAGCCCCTTCCGCAGATAGGCGGTGGTCAGGGGCAGCCGCTCCAGGAGAAGCTGCCAGGCAATGGCGTACAGCCCCATGATCCCCACGGCCACGCAGAACCAAAAGAGGTACATGGGGGAGAGAAAATCATAGTCCTTGCTGAACTTCAGCACGGAAGAGGAGAGGCTCTCAAACACGATGGCGACGAGGGCGAGAACGTATACGTTTCGCTTTTTGTCCAAAAATTTGTCTAACAAGGCAGATCCTTCCTTATCTCCTGATACAGGGTGCAAACGTTGGGGAAGACCGCTTACTGATCCTCTGGAATGTTGCACAAGATCATTCTGAGCTTCCCGTTGGGATCGGTGGGGATTTCATCCATCCAGTCATAGACGAAGCGGAACTCGTTGTTCAACGCGGGGGCGAAGACGGCGGAGTATTTCTCCTCAATTTCCGCTGTGCTCATCCCGCAGGCGGGGTCCTTGACGGCCTGCACACGGATGGTGTCATAGCTCTCCTGAATGAAGCGGCTCTGGGCGACGCCCAAACCAGTGGCGTAGTTGATGACAACCTCCAGATTGCCCCACTCGGTGACGGAGCCGTCTTTGTGCTTGATGACGTCGTTCATGCGGCCCTTGATGTTGGTGATGATCCGCAGGCCGCCCTCCATATGGGACTCCATGCGATCGCCGGTGACATAGTTAATCAGGGGGAAGTCGGTCTTATACAAGGGGGTGATGATCGCCACGCCGCTGTCGGAGGGGTTGCCGTCGTCATCGCGCAGGTTGATGACGTGGGTGTCGCTGTTGACGCGGAAAAAGTCCTCGCCGGGGAGGCGGACGGCCGCTGTGCCGGTTTCGGACAGGCCGTAGGGGTTGATCAGGCCGTCGCCCAGCATTTCCCGCAGCAGTTTTTCGCTGGTGGGGTCCAGCATCTCACTGATGGGAGCGTACCATCTGGGTTTGTGGATGGGCAGGTTGTTGCGCTTGGCGTACAGGCAGATTCGCACCATGATGTTCTTGTGGATATAGAGGAAATCCGGCTTAAAGTCGTTGATCTCCTTCAACAGAACCTCAGAGGGGACGCGGTTTTTGATGGCGTCGGACATGTCCCTCCAGCGGGTGCCGACGACCTTCTGGCTCAAGCTCTGCTTGCCGCCGGTGGTGGTGTGCAGGGAGTTGGGCCGGTGGAGACACTTGTGAACCCCGGGAATAAAGCCGGCCATCATAATGGAGCGCAGGAAGTTGGCGTGTGATATGGCGTTCTCCCGGGGAGAAAAGGGGGTTTTCAGGGGGACGCCGGTGGAGCCGCTGGTGGGAGAAATGTGCCAGTCCTTGTACTTTTCCGGGTTTTTCTCCAGCTCGTCATTGGCCCAGTCCCGGAGATCGGCTTTGGTCAGCAGAGGAAACTTCTGCAAATCCTCCGCGCACTGGAAATCAGAGGGGGTCAGCCCCACCTGTTCAAAGCGCTTGCGGTAGAACGGGATATCATAGGCGATGGCCATCAGCTGCTGCACCTTCCGGTCCTGGATGGCGCGAACCTTTTCAGGGTGCTTGGGAACTCTGGTGTACAGCTGTGTCAGGCTCTTGGGAAAATAAAAAATGTTTTCCAGTTTCTTGTCAGTTGCGTAAGACATATAATCCTCTCTTGTTTCCGGTTGGGGGGTTTCCTCCTCATTCCAGTCGGAAGCAGTGGGCAGCGGGGGGTACGCGCTGCCCTGCTGCAGGCTCAGGGTCAGCCTTGCAATGGATTGCTCCTGAAGGGCCTCCTTGCTGTTTCGGGTCACCAAAAAGGGGAGCCCTTCGGCATTGATGGACTGCTGGAGGAAGAGGTTGACGGCGTCTGTCAGGGTCATGCCGCAGCCCGCGTAAATGCGCTCGACCTCCGCTTTGATCTGGGGGTTGATTCGCATCTGAAAGGTGGATGTTTTGGGGGCCGTGGCAACGTTGAGCTTGGGGTCCATGGATTTCAGCTCCTTCGGGAGCCATTATAATCAGATTAAATGGAAATGTCAATACATTGTCATGACATGAGCGCCCGGATGGAAAAGCAGACAAAAACCGGCGAAATCCCTCAGGACATTCGCCGGTTGAGATATGGAATTGACCGGTTTACGGGGGTCATCCGATGGGTCAGCGCCTGCGGTCGCTGCGAATAAACGGCTCTCGGATGGTTTCAGATGTGAGCAGATGATATTTTTCGGGGCGGCGATAGGCGTTGCCGTGTACTTCCCTTCTGCGGTATTCCCTGAGGGCGTCAATGGGAAAATCGGCCAGATAAATTCCCTCCCGCTCCCCTGCCTCAAGGACAAGCGTATCTCGGGAGCCGGCATCAGCAGGCCGGTATGCGATGCCGTCAAAGGCGATGGAATGGCCGTTGCAGTCCGGCTGTCCCATGGGGTAGTTGCAGGTGGCAATGCCTACCATATTTTCATAGGCTCTGGCCCGCAGCTGGGAGATGCGGTTGATTTCCAGGGGACAGGCGTTGGGAACTAAAATGAGTTCCGCCCCTTTTAACATCAAAATGCGAGCGCTTTCCGGAAATTCGCGGTCATAGCAGATCATGGCGCCAACGGTGACGTCGCCGGAGGCCGTGTGCAGCTCGGTGACAGAAAAGTCCTCCCCAGGAGACAGGCGGCGCTCCGCTCCAAAGTCGCAGGTGTGGACTTTGGCATAGGTGAGCACATTGGTTCCGAAGCGGTCGAAGAGACAGAGCGTGTTCCGCGGAGCCGGGGAAAAGGCCTCCAAAAAAGTGATGCCAATTGCCAGATCAAGGTCTCTGGCAAGCCGTCCAAAGGAGCAGACAAATTCACCCCCTGCGGGGACGGCCATGCGCTTTAAATCTTCGGGATTGTCCGGGATGCGGTATCCGCTGCTGAACATTTCGGGAAAAAGGGCGATGTCCGCGCCCATTGCCTTGGCTCTTTTGCAGGCTTGTGCCCCCTTTTGCAGATTTGCCTCCCAGGAGGTCTCGGGCAGAAGCTGCAATAACGCGACCTTAAGATGATCCATAACCGGTGTCTGCTCCCTTCACTCCGTCTGGGGAACAGGGTCCAGGGTGATGGTCACCTTTTCCATGGCTTCATCCAGGATACGCTTGCCCTCCGCCACGCTGTCTGCCACGACAATACACTGGCCGATCCGGTCCGGCCCCTTGCGGAACTGGCGAATGCAATCCCCCACACCGTAATCCAGGGACAGATCCAGAACATGGGGATCCCGCTGATCCCCCATGTCGATGGAGGTGATGATGCCGGTCTGCTCGGAGCGGAACAGCATGACCACGCAGGGCTGCCGCTCTGCGTTGCCGGGGGTGAAATCCGGCTCCTCCCCCATGGCGCAGCGAATGATCTGCTTGTAATAGTCAATCCCGTAATATTGCTCGGTCATCTCCACCAGGCAGGTGGCGCCGGCACGGGCGCCGATTTCCAGGACATACGCTTTTCCGTCGCAGAGCATAAAGTCGGCATTGATGGCGCAGTTGTCCACCCCCAGCGCCGTGACCGCCTTTTGCAGCTGGCGCTTGCTGTCCTCCAGGATTTCGGGCGCGATGTCATAGGGGGCAAAGTGGCCGATGGGGACGCCGGTGCTGCCCTGAAAGACGTAGTCCCCGTGGGGCAGGATAAAGCGGATGGCGCCGTTGAACACAAAGGCCTGTGCCCCATACTCCTCGCCGGTCAGAAACTTTTCAATCAGGTAGCGGCTGGCGTGGGTGTTGTTTACAACCTCCTGATAGGCAAAGGGGATGTCCGCCGGACCGGCGACTTTGGTGATGCCCCGGCTGCCGGAGGCGTCAACGGACTTAAAGATGACGGGATAGCCGATTTTCTCACAGATGGAGACGGGATTGGCGTTGCCGATGTCCACATACTCAAATTCGGCGGTGTTTACGCCGTATTCGGCAAAAGCCTGCTTCATCAGCAGCTTGTCCTGGGCCTTTTCGGCGGCCGCCAGAGTGGGGCCGCACAGGCCCAGCTGGTCGCAAACATACCCCTGGGTGGGGACGCAGACATCTGTTCCGGCGGTGATAATCCCGTCCACCTGCTCGTCCCGGGCCAGTTTTAAAATGGCCTCCAGGTCGATGGTGTTTTCATAGACCACCTTGTCGGCAATGGCAAAGCCGGGATAGTTTCCCGGGATGCTGGAGACGATGGTGTAAAGGCCCATTTCCCGGGCTTTTTGAATGAGCGGCACCTGATAAATGCCGGCGCCCAGAATGAGAATTTTTTTCATTGGAATTTACCTCTTTTGGGACACAAGGGGGGAGCAATCCTGCCCCGTCCGTCACAGTTGATTGACCGGTTCCTCGATATTGATGGTTTCCCGGATGACAAACTGGGGGGAATTGTTCAGGGAGATATAGATCCGGCCGATATACTCGCCAATCAGACCGAGCATAAACATAATCATGCCCCCAATGAAGAACAGCGCGGACATCAGAGAGCTGTAACCGGCGGCAATGGAGGGGACCAGCAGCTTGTGAATCACGGTGTAAACCGCCATCAGCACGCCGGCAACGGCGCAGAGGATTCCACAGGTGGTGGCAAAGCGCAGGGGCTTCACGGAAAAGGCGGTCAGGTTGTTCATCCACAGGGCAAAGGACTTCCGAAAGGTGTAGTGGCCCTCCCCGATGGTGCGCTCGCGCTCTTCCATATCCACATTGGCGACCCGGCTGGTGGTGCGCAGCATCAGGCCGGACAGATAGGGGTAGGGGTTGGTGTAGCGGATGATTTCGTCCCGCACAAACCGTTTCATGGCGGAGAAGTTGGAAAAGCGCAGCTCTCTGTCCTTGTCAAGAATCCAGTTGGAGACGGCGTTGTTGACCCAGGAGCCAAAGTTTTTCAGTGCGCTTTGGGTTTTTTTGGGATAACGGGCAATGGAGACGTCAAAGTCGCCGCACTCCAACGGGGCCAGCAGGTTCCACAGCTGATCTGTGGGACACTGCAAGTCGTCGTCGATGAAGACCACATAGTCCCCCCTGGCAAAATGGCAGCCCGCCATCAATGCGTTGTGGCGGCCGCCGTTTTTGGCCAGGTCGGCCACTTTCACGCGGGAATCCCTGGCGGCCTCGGCGCGGAGGACGGAGAGCACGTTGTCGGGAGAGCAGTCGTTCACAGCCACAACTTCAAAGTCGAAGCCGGGACGCTGCGCGACGGTCTGCCGGATTTCGTCAATGACCAGCGCCACAGAGCCCTCACTGGCATAGCAGGGAATAACAAAGCTGATTAATGTGGACATAAAATCACCTGATTGCGGGGTAGAACCGCATTTATTTTCGATAAAAGACGTTGACGGCGTCCACCACCCGCTGCCGGTCCTCAGCGGTCAGGCCATAGTACATGGGCAGGCGAATCAGCCGCTCCGATTCCCGCGTGGTGTAGCGGTCCTCGCCGCTGAAATAGCCGAACTTCTTTCCGGCAGGGGCGCCGTGCAGGGGGATATAGTGGAAAACGGCGCTGATGCCGGTCCGTTTCAGATGGTCGATCAGGGCGGTGCGTTCCTCCAAATCCCGGCACTTGAGATAAAACATGTGGGCGTTGTGTACACAGCCCTCGGGGACGACGGGCAGTTCCACCTGCCCCGTGCTGGCCAGGGGCTGGAACTTCTCATAGTAATCGTTCCAGCTGTTCAGACGGTCCTGATTGATTCTGTCGGCGTCCTCCAGCTGGGGCCAGAGATAGGCCGCGCACAGCTCGCTGGGCAGGTAGCTGGAGCCGTAGTCCACCCAGGTGTATTTGTCCACCTGGCCCCGAAAGAACTTGGCCCGGTTGGTGCCCTTTTCGCGGAAGATTTCCGCCCGCTCGATGTCCTCGGGATGGTTGACCAGGACGGCGCCGCCCTCCCCCATGGTGTAGTTCTTGGTCTCGTGGAAGGAGTAGCAACCCACATCCCCAAGGGTGCCAAGGGCTTTGCCCTTGTAGGACGCCATCACCCCCTGGGCGGCGTCCTCCACCACTTTCAGGTTGTGGCGGCGGGCGATTTCCAGAATGGTGTCCATCTCACAGGCAACCCCAGCATAGTGAACCACGCAGATGACTTTGGTTTTGGGGGTGATGGCGGCCTCCACCTTCGTCTCGTCCAGATTCATGGTGTCCGGACGGATGTCCACATAGACCACGGTTGCCCCCCGCTGCACAAAGGCGTCAGCGGTGGAGACGAAGGTGTAGGATGGGAGGATGACCTCGTCCCCCGGCTGCACGTCACACAGCAGCGCGGCCATCTCCAGGGCGCTGGTGCCGGAGGTGGTCAGCAGAACCTTCGTGGCGTGAAAACGCTCCTCCATCCAGGCGTGGCATTTTTTGGTAAATTCACCGTCGCCGCAGAGTTTACGGTTGGCAATGGCCTTTGCCAGGGTTTCCATTTCCCGGCCGGTGGCCGGAGGGATGTTAAAGGGAATGTGATACAAGGAAACTGCCTCCCAACGGAATTGAAACGTTTAGACCTTTATTTGGATGTCTGCTCTTTCGGCTTTCGGCGGAGAATGGCCCTTCCGCCGGTCCACCCAATCAAGAGCACAAAAGACAGGATGCTGACAATGGCGCCGGATTTCAGGCCCGGCGTGACATATTTCAGTTCAACGGTGTGATCGCCGCTCTCCAGAATGGCGCCGCAGTACATGATGTTGGTCTGGAGCAGCTCTACCTCTTCCCCATCCACATAGATATGCCATCCCTCGGAATAGGGGACGGAGGTGGCCAGCAGCCGTGTGCCATCGCAGGAGATGGTGCCGGTAATGGTGTCGCCGCTCTCCACCACGTTCTCCAATTGAACCTCTTTTAACGCGTCCACATCCTGCTGGAACCGGTCCACGGGCAGCGCGTAAACGCTGATGTCCTCAAAGGTCAGCACGCAGGAGGTGCTGAAGAACAGCTGGCAGGTGGTGACGCCGTCTTCGCTGTAGCCCAGAAAATAGCTGACGCCCTCCCGTTCAAAGTAGTAGGTGTGCTGTTTGCCGTGAACATAGGTGGTGCTGTTGACGCCCTGGCTCCTGCAGCGCAGATGTACCTTGCTGTCGCTGGTTTCGTCGGCGTACTCCAGCCCCTGGAGATAGAGATAGGTCTCGCACTCCTCCGCGGCGGGGAAGGACAGGGTGATCGAGGCCTCTGAGCCGGAGGAGGGGGAGGTGACGGTAATCGTCTTGGCGTCAAAGTCGATTTCAACGCCGTCGGCGTCCTCCACGGTGACTGTGCTGCGGCTCATCTCTGTCACGGGGGTTCCAAACTCCAGCCCGTTCAGAGAAGTGGCGTCCTCATCCTCGATCACGGCGTACTGCAAAATGGCCTGCTGGCGCTCCAAGGGCGTCAGCGCGTCAAAGTCCGAGCGGGTCATCACCCCGGTGTAGGTGTAGCCCAGGGAGAGGAAGTTGGTGTTTTCAAAGACTGCGTAGTCCGTGCCGTTCTCGGTGATGGTGTCCACCTGCTCAAAGCCGTAGGGGACATGCCCGGTGCTTCCGGCGCTGCACAGGTAGTATTTCACGCTGGCAAGGGCTTCCAGAGATGCGCGGCTGTCCAGACCGTGCAGGTCAAAGGACTGAATGACGCTGCACAGAGCAAAGGCGTTGTAAAAATCGCTCATCTCCGCGGAGACGATGCTGAAGTAAGAGGTCGTGCCGTAATAATCCAGAGCAATTGCCTGATTGGAGCGCCTCAGGGTCTGTTCAATCCGGTAAAATCCCTCATCGTCTTCAATTTGATCCGCCACACTGACGGCAGAGCCTTCCAGAGTCTCCTGCACCGTCCCCGCGTCCAAGCATATGGACAGATAGTTGCCAAAATCCGGCAGCAGGGCAATGGCCAGATTGCTCAGCAGGGACAGGGAGACCGTCACAGACAGGACGACCTGTTTTTGACGGGCATTCCATTTGACGCCCCTCAAAACCAGAATGACCAGCAACGTCGCAAAAACCATGACAATTGCCCAGATCCGGCGAACGTCGTCGTTGTCCTCGCTCAGCAAGACAAAGGCGGAGTAGAGCACCGCAAGCAGGGCCAGAACGGGGGTCTCCTTTTCCGACAGGTGGAGAAATTCCGGCAGCATCCGGCAGACAACCAGGGCGAGAACCAGCGCAAAAGCGTAGCACCACCGGTTGGAGACATAGCCAAAGCCGTTGAAAATCTTGCCAACCAGCGGAATGCACAGCCCGGCAATGGAAAGAAGCAGTCCGGCTTTCAGTGCCCGCAGTTTCCGGTCCCTGCGCAGGAACAGCAGCACCACGGCCAGCAGAACCACACCGGCGGCGCCGGTGATCGTCCAGTACCCCACGGGCTTATAGCTGCCAAACAGCGTGGTAAACAGCGTCTGGTAATAGCTGGAATCATAGTACAGCATGGAGCCGGAGTAGCCAGACTCCCCGCTGCGGCCGCTGTAGAGCAGCGTCATGACGGCGGGCAAAAATACCGCCATAGACAGGCACAGGCCCCACAGATACAGGCCGAACATCTTGAAAATACGGGAGATGATCCCCTTGAGGTCGGCGCCATGGATGTCAATCAGGCGAATCAGCAGCCAAACCGCCATGATCAGGCTGTTCATCCAGGTGGCATAGTAGCCGTTAAAGGCGCCGAGGAAAATGGCGAACAGAAAGACGCCGCTTTTTCCCTTCCGGAGATAGCGCTCCACGCCCACCAGAATCAGCGGCAGGTTGACCAGGCAGGTGTGTAAAAAGTTGGTCTGGCGAACCATCACATAGATGCTGTAGCCGGAGAAGACGTAGACCAGAGCGCCGCAAATGCGCTGGGCATTGCCCCGCTGGTTCATCTCCCAGCACAGCCAGGAGAACAGAAGCCCCGCCACCCACAGGCGGAAAAACACCAGAAAGGCAAACATGGCCTCCATGTGGGTTTCATCGGTCAAAAGGGCGAAGAGGACAAAGGGATCCTTGCGGATCACGTCCAGCACGGCCATGCCCTGTCCCCCGGTAAACGTGAACTGGGGAAGCACCAGATGACCGGCCTCCCTGGTGGCGGCGATCACCTCCAGGACATAGTTTCTGAAAAAAAGCAGGCTGGTATACTGCTGCTGTAGGCCGTCGGCATCCCAGACAAGGCTTTTATCGGCAGTCACCAGCGCGTAAGCAATGCCTGTGCTCACCAGAAGGAATGCGCAGGAGTAGAGGGCCACATAGAGAAACGCCCCTCTGTGGCGGCGAAAGAAACCGGCCTTCGGCTCCAGACGCCGGGGGGAACGCTCCAGCAGGCGGTGCCAGTTCAACAGGGTTAGTACGGGGCTGATCGCCCAGTTCGTTCCGGCCGCCAGCAGGAGCAGCAGCACCAGCGCGGCGGTCAGGACCATGCCGGTGGTTCCCAGCGCCGCCAGACGGTCCACCAGCAGGAGATCGATCAAAATCCATATGGGAGAGAACCAGAACCAGGCCGCATACCAGCGCTTCCCATAGGCGGCGACAAAGGGAATCCGGCCTTTTGGCATCAGACGCACAAGCCCGTTTGCCACCAGGTAGACCAGGACATAGTGGGCAAGGCGCAGGAAACCGCCAAAGGTGTTCACCATGGAGGAGGAGACGTTTGGATAACTGCGGCTGCCCATAAAGAACGTGCGCAGGGTCCAAAACGCCTGGGGGCGCAGCAGACAAGCGCCCACCACACCGGCGCCCAGGAGCAGCGCCAGCAGGGGCAGCAACCGGCTCCTTTGCAGCCGTTCCCGCCAGGCAGGGCGCTCCCACAGGCCCAGGAAGAACAAAGGGGCGAAGGTGAAGAGGTAGGAGAGGCCCAAATACGTCCCAAAGAGTTTCACATAGGGCAAAATCAAACAGACCAGCGTCAGGACAGCCAGCGCTTTGACCCGGTTTGTGCCCCGGCGCTCCATCCAGGAGGCAAAGCAGAGCGCCGCGCCCAACACCAGAAAGGGCCAGGAAAAGCGGTCTGCCTTGAGGATGGAGAGATCCGGCTTGGAGAGCGATGCAAAGGCCACCCAAAAGGATAGCAGCTTTTCCGCCCCATAGAGCACAAAGAACCCGGCGCCCAGGCGCAGTTTTTCCCGGCAATCCGTGGAACGGAGAACGACGCCGGTCAGATACATCACGCAGGGCATGGCCAGAACGGCGATGGCGCTGCACAGTCCCCGGGCGGAAGCTGCATCGGTCCATGTTCCGAGGAAGATGGCACAGCCCGCTGCCATCGTCAGCGGCATCAGAAGGCAGCGCTCACGATTGGTTGCGTTCACAGTAGATTCCCCCGCTTTAGCGGCCCAGATCTGATTTGATCTGCGTGGTTGAAATTTCAGGGGTACGGGGCAGATAGACCACCTCGCAGTCGCTCTTCAGGAAGTCGAACTTGCCCTCCCAGTCGTCGCCCATCACAAAGGTGTCCACGCGGAACTCCCGCACATCCTGCGCCTTCTGGTCCCAACAGGTTTCAGGGATGACCAGATCAACATAACGAATCGCTTCCAGCAGACTTTTGCGCTGTTCATAGGTGAAGTAGCACTTTTTCTGCTTTTCATTCCAGTTAAACTCATCGGTGGACAGGGCGACGATCAGGTAATCGCCCAGGGCCTTGGCCCGCTTGAGCAAGTTGATGTGGCCGTAGTGGAGCAGATCAAAGGTGCCGTAGGTGATGACTTTTTTCATGCAAGAGCCTCCTTCGGTGTAAAAAAACACGAAACAAATGATTCTTTTCGGAAAACCCAAAATCGGTAAGGCTACAAAACCAATGGGATTTGATATGGTCTGATTATAGCATACTCGGAAAACAGATGCAACGATTTGACGCCGTTTCAACGCCGCCAGAGGAGGGCGGGAGCAGACAAACTGGCTGCGTGCAAGGATTGATGCAAACAAAACCGCAAAACGGGTTCGGGTGGCCCCGGCGTGCCGTCGGACGGGGCCGCGTTTTTTTCGCCGGCGGGGAAAAGCCCCGGCAAAATAAGGCGTATGAACAGGAAAAACGGCCGATTCCCCTTTGAGAATCAGCCGTATTCCATTGGGAAACGGTTCAGCCGTTGGCTGCCTGAAAGGCGGCCAGAGCCTCCTCGTTCTCACGCCGGCGCTGCTGGATCTGCTGCTCCAGCATCATATCCTTGACCTTCATCAGGCGGATGGTGTTGTTGCGCTCATTTTCGTCCAACTTCATGGAAATGGACTTGATTTTTGCCTCGCAGTCGGGAATCACCACATATTCCAGTGCGTTGACCCGGCGGCGGGTCTTTTCAATTTCCTCGGCCATGAGCTGGCAGGCTTTTTCGATCTGCGCCAGCTTGAGCATGTCCTCAAAGACGGAGGACAGGGCGTCCACGGCGCCGTCCAGCTCACAGCTGGTGGTGGCGAAGCCGTAGGGATAGATCTCGCCGGAATCGGCGCTCTTGGTGTTGAACTGGTACATGGGAACCTCAACGGACATAATGTTCCGGTAGGTGAGCTCCAGCTCCACACTCTGCTTGGGATAGAGGAGAGACTGTTCCAGCATTTCCGGGCTCATCAGCGCGGAGGCCACGGTGAAGCTGGCATGGGCAGCCATCAGCTTTTCCTCAACGCGCTGGCGAAGGGCGCGGTTTTCCCGGATCAGATCCAGGAACTGCTTCATCAGTTCATCCCGCTTGTCTTTCAGCAGTTTGTGTCCCCGGGTGGAGGTGGCGAGCTTCTTCTTCTGCCTCGTCAGCTCCATACGGGTGGCGTTTACGTTCACGGAAGGCATATGCAATCCCCTCCCTTACTGCCCGTCTTTTTTGCCGTGGAGATACGTTTCGATATATTTCGGTCTGATGCGCTTCAGCTCGTTTTCGGGCAGCAGGCGCAGCAGCTCCCAACCCAAGTCCAAGGTCTCAAAGATCGAGCGGTTTTCCTCCATGCCCTGGCCCACATAGCGCTTTTCAAACTCGTCGGCGAAGTGGGCGTATTTCAGGTCGGTGGCCGAAAGGGCGGCCTCGCCCAGAATCGCCATCAGCTCCTTGTTTTCCTTGCCCGTCGCGTAGGCGGCAAACAGCTGGTTCATGGTGTCGGAGTGGTCCTCCCGGGTCTTTCCGGCGCCGGTGCCCTTATCCTTCAGTCGGGACAGGGAGGGCAGAACGTCAATGGGCGGCATAATGCCCTTGCGGTACAGCTCGCGGCTCAGGATGATCTGGCCCTCGGTAATATAGCCGGTCAAGTCGGGGATGGGATGGGTTTTATCGTCCTCCGGCATCGTCAAGATGGGGATCATGGTGATGGAGCCGGGCTGGCCCAGATGACGGCCTGCCCGCTCATACATGGTGGCCAGGTCGGTATAGAGATAGCCGGGATAGCCGCGGCGGCCGGGCACTTCCTTTTTGGCGGCGGAGACCTCCCGCAGGGCCTCGGCGTAGTTGGTGATGTCGGTCAGGATGACCAGAACGTGCATCCCCTTGTCAAAGGCCAGATACTCGGCGGCCGTCAGAGCCATGCGGGGCGTGGCGATACGCTCCGCGGCGGGATCGTTGGCCAGATTCAGGAACAGAACGGTGCGCTCCAGAGCGCCGGTGCGGGTAAACTCCTGCACAAAGTACTCGGATTCCTCGAATGTGATGCCGATGGCGGCAAAGACGACGGCAAAATTGGACGCGCCGCCGTCCAGAACCTTTGCCTGGCGGGCGATCTGCGCGGCCAGCTGGTTATGGGGCAGGCCGGAGCCGGAGAAAATCGGCAGCTTCTGGCCGCGAACCAGGGTGTTCAGGCCGTCAATGGCGGAGATGCCGGTCTGAATAAACTCGTTGGGGTAGTCACGGGCGGCGGGGTTCATGGCCAGGCCGTTGATGTCCCGGGCGTCCTCGGCCAGAATGTCGGGGCCGCCGTCAATGGGCTGGCCCATGCCGTTGAACACCCGGCCCAGCATGTCGCCGGAGACCGCCAGCTCCAGGGGATGGCCCAGGAAGCGGACCTTGGAATCCCGCAGGTTGATGCCCGCCGCCGGCTCATACAGCTGAACCACAGCGGTGTCCCCGTTGACTTCCAACACCTTGCCCCGGCGGACTCCGCCATCGGGCAGCTGAATCTCCACCAATTCGTCATAGGTGACGCCGGAAACTTTTTTGACCATCATAAGGGGGCCGGAGATCTCCTGAATGGTGCGATATTCTTTAATCATCAGTCATCCTCCCCTCTCGCGGCCACTTCGGCAATCTGGGCGTCCATATCCTTAAAAATACCCGCGTAGACGTCCTCAAAGGCGTCGTCGGGAACGGTCTTTGCGCGGCCGATGCCGTTTCGGGCGTCAATGGCAAAGAGGGCGCTCAGATCTGCGCCCTTTTCCAGCGCGTCGCGGCACTTGACGTCATAGTCCAGAATCATCTTCAGCATCAGATACTGGCGCCGGTAGGTGGAAAAAGAGTCCACATCCACAAAGGCGTTCTGCTGCAGGAAGTCCTCCCGGATCATGCGGGCCACTTCCAGGGTCAGCTGATCTCTGGGGGACAGGGAATCCTTGCCGACCAGCTGGACGATTTCGTTCAGGCTGGCTTCCTCCTGAAGCAGCGCCATCGCCTTTTCACGATTTTTCACAAAGTCGGTGCCCAGCGTGCTGTCATACCAGGGCTTCAGGGAATCGATATACAGGCTGTAGGAGTTCAGCCAGTTGATCGCCGGGAAGTGCCGGCGGTAGGCCAGAGAGGAGTCCAGGGCCCAGAAAACCTTGACGATCCGCATGGTGCCCTGGGAAACCGGCTCGGACAGGTCGCCGCCGGGAGGGGAAACGGCGCCCACCGCGGTCAGGGAGCCGGTGCGCTCCTGGGAGCCGATGGTCTGGACGATGCCCGCACGCTCGTAGAACTGGGCCAGACGGGACGCCAGATAGGCGGGATACCCCTCCTCACCGGGCATTTCTTCCATACGGCCGGACATCTCACGCAGCGCCTCAGCCCACCGGGAGGTGGAGTCGGCAATGACCGCCACATCGTAGCCCATGTCCCGGAAATACTCGGCGATGGTGATGCCGGTATAGACCGAGGCCTCACGGGCGGCAACGGGCATATCGGAGGTGTTGGCGATGAGGATGGTGCGCTTCATCAGCGTTTCCCCGGTACGGGGATCGGTCAGCTCGGGGAACTCCCGCAAAACGTCGGTCATTTCGTTGCCCCGTTCGCCGCAGCCGATATAGACCACGATGTCCACATCCGACCACTTGGCCAGGGCGTGCTGCACGACGGTCTTGCCGGAGCCGAAGGGGCCGGGAACGGCTGCGGTGCCCCCCTTTGCCACGGGGAACAGGGTGTCAATGACGCGCTGGCCGGACTGCAGCGGGGTTTTGGGTGGGAACTTTTTGGCGTAGGGGCGGCCAACCCGAACCGGCCACTTCTGCATCATGGTCAGCTCTTCGGTGGTGCCGTCATCGTGCTCCAAAACGGCAATGGTGTCTGTCACGGTAAAAGAGCTGGACTGGATGGACTTGATCGTGCCCTTGCTGTGCACGGGAACCATGATGTGGTGTACAACGGAGGGCGTCTCCTGAACGTGGCCCAAAAAGTCGCCGCCCACAACGCGGTCGCCGGCCTTGGCCGTTGCGGTAAACTCCCAAACCTTCTCCCGGTTCAGGGCGGGCACATCCACCCCGCGCTTGATGTTGAAACCGCACAGGTCCATAATGCCCTCCAGAGGACGCTGGATGCCGTCATAAATGTTCTCCAGCAGACCGGGACCCAGCTCAACCGAAAGCTGGGCGCCGGTGGTGACCACTTCCGTGCCGGGGCCCAGGCCAGAGGTTTCCTCATAAACCTGGATGGAGGCGGCGTCGCCGGTCATGGTCAGGATCTCGCCGATCAGACGCTGTTCACCTACGCGAACCACGTCGGACATGCTGGCGTCCTGCATGCCGGTGGCCACGACCAGCGGGCCGGAAACCTTCACAATTTTGCCCATAGGTTCTTAACCTTCTTTCCAAAGGGGATTTTTGTTCTTTTGGCAGCCAAAGGCCGGAAAACCCTTGACTGCGTAAACGGAGATCAAAGCCGTAAGCTACCCAATTGCAGGCGGAGCAAAACGGCGGCATACAGACAGCAGAGGGTTGCCTCAGAAAATATCCGCGCCAACGGCACGCTCCACGGAATCGGTGATATTTTTCAGGCCGATGCCGAGACTGCCCGCCTTGCCGGGGATCAGAATAATGGCGGGGGTGGGGCTGTCTTTGTACCGGGCGATCTCATCGGCCAGCTCCGCTGCATATTGCTCCGTCAGGTAGATGATGGCATACTCCCCGCTGCGGGCCATCCGGTGCAGCGTCTTGCGGGCGTCTGCCGCATTCTCTGCGGAGGCGACCTCCAGCCCCAGGGCCTTGAAGCCCATAACGGACTCGCGGTCGCCCAAAACGGCGATCTTATACATAAGACTCACGCAACCTTTCCCGAATGATGTCAGGGTGCAGGCCGGCCAGCCGTCCCGTCATGATGATTCGCACGGCGGTCAGCTCGCTGTCCTTGGCAACCAGGTAGCCGATCACGGTGGCGTCGCCAAAGGCGGTGTACTTGGCATGGGCCACATAGGCCATGATGGCGTTGTCACATGCGCGCTCAAAGGCCGTGAGAGAGCCGCCTTTGACGGCCGCCTCCCCCGCCTCCACGGCTTCGCGCAGGGCGTTGCTGTGGAGAACGGCGGACCAGTCGCCATCGTCAGAGGCCGCCTGCAGCAGGCTGTGAACGGGGAGATTGCCCCCTTCAAAGAGCACCTTTTTCAGGAATGCCTCCCGTTTGCCCATGCGGCACACGCGAACCAGGCTGCGCAGGTTGGCGGCGTCCACCAGCAGCCGGACATAGCCCGTCAGGAAGGGGGAATGGACGTCGCCAGCCAAAGCCCCCAGCTCCTCAAAATAGGCCCGGTCCAGCACAAAGTCGCTGAGCTGAGGGTCCCGGGTGGTGCTCAGAACCTCTTGGGCCTCCTGAATCGCTGCGGCGAAGGTGTCGGGAAGGCCGGAAAGATCACCGGCGGTGATCTGCTCGGCCAGCTCCGCCGGGTCCCAGCGCCCGGTATGGATCAGAAGCCGGGCGGGATCCGTGCCCATAGCAGCCGCTTTCAGCAGCGTTTTCACGTTGTGATAATCATATTTTACTTTGAATACATCGATTAGTTTGGGGTTCGGCACGTTTGCGTACAGATCCTCAAACACCTTGTCCCTCACAGAGGCGAGCGCGGCGTTGACGCTGTCCATGTCCACGGGGGACATTTCCGGATAGCCGCATTCCACCAGCACCTTGGCGGCCTCTTCATTGGTGGACGCTTCCAGCATCCGCTCCATGCGTTGGCGGGAGAGCAGGCTGCGCTCCAGGACATGAATGCGGGTCGAGAGGAACAGGTAATCGGTGTCCTTAATTCGTTTCGCCATTTGTTCCTCCTTGTTTTCAGCGAAAGGCGGGGGATTGCCCCGTTTTTTCGCCGGTCGCGAGGAGATGGTCAATCAAAGAGAACCTTTGCCACTTCGCCTGCGATCTCATTTCTGGCCAGGCGGATGAGCGTTTCAAAGGTGCAGTTGACTTCCACATCTCCATCGCTCAGCAGCAGGCCGCCCTGAAAGGCGCCGGATTCCGTGCTCAGAGTCAGGGAACCGGTCTTGCCCGCCGCTTCCAACAGCTGGTTGGCCCGGGTGGCGACTTTGACGCCGTAGGGTTTGCGGTCGACCTGGGACAGGATGATCTGCTCTGTGCCGCTGGCGCTGGCGCGAACGGCCAGCTTGGCCAGCAGCTCCACATACGCATCGGCGCTCAGGGAGAGCAGCTGCTGCAAAGCTGCGTCAAAGGCGGCGTCCAGCATCTCCTGCTTGGCGGCGAGGAGCCGTTTTTTTGCCTCCATTTGGGCAGAGGAGGCAAGGCGCGCCTCCTGCTGGGCAGCGGCCCTCTGGCCGCGCTGCAGCACCTCATCGGAGACGGCGCCGGCCTGGGCGGCATAACGGGCCTGGATTTCGTCCGCCTGTGCCTGTGCCTTGGCCATGACGGCGTCAATCTCGGCCTGGGCGTCCTGGTCAATCCGGCCAACAATCTTTTCAATACCAGTCATTTTTTGCTCCTTTCCTCAGGAATTCTCCAGTGGAAGGAGATTAAAATGTCTGAACCAGGAACAGGATCATCAGGAAGGAAGCCAGCAGGCACAAAATGGCGTAAAATTCGACCATAACGGCCATCATAATGCCCTTGGACAACTGGTCAGGACGCTTGGCCACCAGTGCAACGCCGGCGGCGGCGCAGCGCGCCTGGGCGATGGCGGTGAAATAGCCGCCCAAAGCCATGGGCAGGCAGCACAGCGCGAAGGACACACCCTCCTGCCAGGTCAGCGTCAGGGGGGAGCCGCTCATAATGCCCAGCTGCAGGATGGCCCAGAACCAGATAACCAGACCGTACAGGCCCTGGGTGCCGGGCAGAATCTGCAGCACCAGGCAGGCGCTGGACTTTGAGGGGTCTTCCGCGACCACGCCGGCAGAGGCCTCACCCACCATGCCGGTGCCTTTACCGGAACCAATACAGCTCAGACCCACCGCGAGCGATGCGCCCAGCAGGGCAATTGCCAGACCCAGATATTCCGTGTTCATAATTACGATTCCTCCTCGTCAATGTCAACGAATTTTGTGTTGTATTTCAGCGGCTTGAAGAAGCGGCCGCCATCTTTATAAAATTTGCCGTAATACTCCAGATACTGGAGCCGGGCTGCGTGGACATAGGTGCCGATCAGGTTGACGCCTATGTTAAACGTGTGTCCGATGATAAAAATCAACAGGAACACAAAGAAGATATTGGGCAGCGCTGCCAGGGTGTTAAACACCATGGCAATGACGGAAGTTGCCAGCATCAGGGCCATCAGCCGGGCATAGGACAGCACGTCGGAGAGCCAGCTGGTGACATCGTACAAACTGGCAACGCCCCCAAAGAGTTTGCCGAAAACGCCCCGGTTCTTGCGGCCCTGGGTCAGGATCAGGGCGATGACGCCCAGGATCAACACGGCCAGATTGCCGCTCAGCAGAGCCACGGGCAGACCGGCCAGGAAAATCCACCAGGGGACGACGTCCAATATGCCGTCCAGCGGGTGGCCGTCCCGGGCCTCCATATAGATGTGGATACATTGCCCGCACACCAGCTGCAGGAACCCGATGACCATCGCCATAATCAAAACCGTCATGGGATCGTCGATGGGGCTGACGATCAGGCCGTTGCAAAAGGCCTGTAGCCAGCCGGGCAGCTGTTCCAGAGGGGTGTTCAGAAACGTCTCCGCCACAACTTCGATGGAGTTGCCAAAGAAACCGCCGGTGAACAGGCCGCAAATGGCAGTGGCAGCGCCCAGCCATTTTCCAAGCCCCAGCGCCCGGCCCACACCCCCTTTGGGATTGTACTTGCCGGTGATGATGGTGCAGACAAGCCAGATGATAATGCCGTAGGCCACGTCCGCAAACATGAAGCCAAAGAAGAACACATACCAGCCAAAGATCAGCGGGTTGGGGTCAATGCCGTCATAGGCCGGGGGGGAATACATCTCCGTGACCATATTGATGGGCTTCATCCAGCGGGGGTTGTCCAGCAGGGTGGGGACATCGTCGCCCTCCTGTGGGTCCCGGAAAGAGAAGGCCGCGTCATAGGACTGCAAGATGTGCTCCACCTTGCCGCACTTTGGCTCGGGAACCCAGCCCTCCAGAAAGAGGATGGTGCCGTCCGTCAGACTGCGCTCCCCTGCGCTCTCCCGTTCTGCGTCCTGCTCCAGACGGTCTGTCAGAATCTCCAGATCGCGTTGGATGCCGGAGCGCCTCTTGATCTCCTCCTGCATCTGATCCTGGCGCGCAGCGATCTCGGCGAGCTGTGCTTCCAGGGACGCAATGTTTTCCCCAGCCGTGCCGGTCATGTCTTTAAACCGGGAGGCGGAGAAGGAGTAGGGCTTCAGGACGCTCTGGGCCTCCGGCCACTGGCTCTTGTGGCAGATCAGCAGCACATAGTGCAGTTCGTTGTCCGAGCTGATCTCCATCATTTCGCTCAAAGGCGCGCCCTCCGCCAGAGCGCCGCGGACGGCGCCCAGATCCTCGGCGGCGGGGATGGCGCCCAGCAGGAGGTCTGTGGTCTCCGTGCCGGCGGTTTCCAGGGGCAGATCCAGCGTGGCCCAGGGGCGCAGACTGTCCCGCAGGGCCGTCAGCCGGGCGGTCTGGGTGGTGAGCTGCGCCATTTCCGCAACGCAGCGGTTGATCTCCCGGGCATTTTCCAGAACCGTCTCTTTCCGCTGCTCGCTGAACAGCTCTGCCTGTGAGATGGTGTCCCGGACGCGGAAGAGGCCGGTTTTGGTGGGCACATATTTTTTGACCGTGGCCAGAGCGGCGCTGACGGCGGCTTCCTCCGCCTTCACGTCGCCCAGATTGCTGTTGGCCCGGCCCAAAAGAGCCATCCAGTCGGGATCGGCCAGCTTGTCATCCGGCTCTGAGATCTCCACACACCCCAGACGCTGCAAACGGGAAAGAAGCGCCTCGCGCTGTTCTTCCAGCGCGATCACCCGAAGCCGTTTCATCCGGACAATGGACATCAGGAGCCCACCACCTTTCCGACTATCAGTGACGCCGCTTGCGCAAGCCGCTTTTGGGCCTGTGCGCGCAGTTCGTCGCATTGGCCTTCGGCTTCCCGAATAACGGCTGCTGTGTGGGCGGCAGCATTGCGGTCTGCCTGTTCCATCAGTTGTTCAACCTGGAGCTGGGCGCTTTGTCTGGCTTGCTCAACAGCGTCCTGCCCACTGCGCTCTGCATTGGCAACCAGCTTTCTGGCCTCCTGTACAGCCTCCGCCTTGCGGGTTTTGGCACGCTGTTCTGCGTCAGTGACCTGCTTGACTGCTTCCAGAGACATCGTCTCACCGCCTTTCGTCTTTTCATTTTCCTGATATGATCATATAAGCAGCATACCAGCTTTTTATATATTATCCTAAAACGTGGGGTTTAGGCAAGGACTTTTTTTGAAATATTGCCGCCAATATGGATAAGGGAAAACGCACTGATCCAGCAGGGCTCAGTGCGTTTCAGTTGTGTGTTTTGCCGTTTTTGAGGAGAAGATTCGAACCTTCGCGCAGGATAAGCTGCAAGGTGGGGCGGTGCGCGGCGGCTTTGCGCCAACCTGGCAACAAACACCACCTTTTCCGGATGGTTAATCCTGGTTCAGGTAATTGTAACCGCTGTCGGATTCCAGCGTGTCGGCAACGACGCTCAGAGCGTTCTCCGGGAAGCCTGCCGCATTGAGTGCATCGTTGAGCGCGTCCAGATCGTCCGCCTCATCTTCCATGACCCAGACATGGCCGCCCAGAGCCAGCAGGCTTTCCAAAGTCTGGCCGGAGGTGCTCTCCTCGCCCAGGATCACAGCGGGGTCTACCACGACGGAGACGAGAACATCGTATTCCGCCGCCACATCGGCCAGAGCCTCATAGAAAGCGGTGATGACCGCTTCGGTCTCGTCGCTGTCCAGATCCAAACCATCTGCGGTGTCGCCATACGGATAGCAGGCGTCATAGAGGACGATTTCATCAAAGCCCATCTCCGCCATGTCGGCCACAATGCCCAGCAGATACTCCTGAGCGTCCTCCTGGGAGGGATCCACCCAGCCCACGCCGTTGCTGGCGGTGACCGTTTCGCCGTCGGAATTGGTCAGGGCGAAGCCGTCCTCGTCGCTGAGCATATCGTCGTCAAAGCAGTTCAAATAGGCCAGCGTGTAATAGCCGTCCTCATTCAGGCTTTCGATGGTGTTCTGGATGGTTGTGCTGCGGCTGGTGCTGGTTGAAGCGCCCAGTGTGGCAGACATGGACAGCTGGGAGTGATAGTTCAGGGCGCCCCCAGATTCTTTCATGAAGAGCATAATGCCGTTTGCGCCGGCGTCCTCCAGATCGCTGGCGGCGTTGCCGCTGATGACGTTGCTGATGGAAACGTGCTGAATGAGCAGATCGCCCACCAGCGGATCCAGCTCACTGGTGACGCCCTCTGTGCCGTCGCCGCCGCTGCTGTCGCTGCCGTCGCCGTCATCGGTGTTGGAGGTGGATGCATCTGCTGCGGGAAGAGATGTATCGCCCTCGCTGCTATCCCCTTCCGAGGATTCGCTGACATCGCTGGCGAGCAGGCTTCCATCAGAAGTGCTCCAGGGCAGCTCCAGATGTCCGCCATTTTCGGTGTAAACCATGTACTGCTTCAAGACCAGAGTCGCCACACCCAGAAGAATGACTATCAGGGCAAGGATGCAGACAACGATCTTGATGACCAGTGCAGGGCCGCCGTTGCCGTAATAACGGCTGTAACCATACTTATCGGTTCTACGAAATAACATATCATCATCGCCTCATTGAAGCGGAACTCCCCAAATGAGGCGTTCCGCAAAGTTAGTTATCGTTATTGTTTTCTTTGTCTTTTTCCTTCTGCTCTTCCAGCGCCCGGGAGAGGATGGAAAGACCGTTCAGGACGGCGCGGAGCTGCTCCTCATCCATTGAGTTGACCGCACGGTCAAAACGCTGCATCGCAAAGGAACCTGCCTGATCCCGGCCCTCGTGGTATCGTTCCGTGACTTCCACAAAGATCACCCGGCGGTCCTGCTCGGAACGGACGCGGCGCACCAGGCCGGCGTTCTCCAGCCGGTCCACAATGCCGGAAACGGTGCTGTTTGCGCTGCCAGCGGCCCGCGCCAGACTGCTGATGGGCATGGGTCCGTCGCAATCTAAAAGCGCCAGAACCAACGTCTGAGGATAGGTTAGTGTGGACTTGCCAAAATGGCCGCGCATTTCCTCGGTAATCTTGTGACTGACCTGAAGGTAGGCGTGCAAAACTTCATTTGATGCCTGCAAAATCGTCATCTCCTTTAAACATAACAGAGTAAAAAAATATTCCTCTTATGAATGTTATGATAAAGGATTATTTTTTTCAAGTCAATCCGGTAATAGGTCATTTAACGAAATATTCACAAAAAATTAAAACATTTCTGTGCGATTTCGGAGGAAATTTGAGGATTATCCTCAAATTTCTCGGGGTTCTCATTGTGGCAGCAATTGAGGAAAAAGTCAAGGGAACCGTGACGAATTTCTTCTGGTTTTCCGATACACGCCGCCTGGAGAAAAACGTCATCCTCCCAGGGGTTCGGAGGTGCGGTATTGCAGCGCCTCGGCCAGGTGGGGCACGCCGATGTTCTCCGCCTGGGCCAGATCGGCAATGGTGCGGGCCACGCGGAGAACCCGGTCATAGCTCCGGGCCGTCAGGGCGAGTTTCTCGTAGGCCTGACGCATCAGGGCGGTGCAGCCCTCGTCCAGTTGGCAGTGCTCCCGAAGCTCTTTGGGGCCCATCTGGGCGTTGCAGGCGGGGCCGCCGTCCCCGAAGCGTTTGCGCTGGATGTCCCGGGCGCAGTTGACCCTGGCCCGGATGGCGGCGGAGGACTCCCCGGGGCTGCGGCGGCTCAGCTCCTCAAACTCCAGGGCGGGGACGTCAATTTTCAGGTCGATGCGGTCCAGCAGCGGGCCGGAGAGCCGGCTCAGATATTGCCGGACGCTCTGGGGCGAGCAGCGGCACCGGCCGGACGGGTGGCCGTACCAGCCGCATTTGCAGGGGTTCATGGCGCAGACCATCTGAAACCGGCTGGGATAGGTCACGGAACCGGAGACCCGGGAAATTTGCACCTCCCCGTCCTCCAGAGGCTGCCGGAGAACCTCCAGAGCGGCGGACTGGAATTCGGGCAGCTCATCCAGAAACAGGACGCCGTGATGGGCCAGGGAAATTTCACCCGGCCGGGGATAACTCCCGCCGCCGGCCAGAGCGCGGGAGGAGATGGTGTGGTGTGGGGCGCGGAAGGGCCGGGACATGAGCAGCGGATGGTGCTCATCTGTCATGCCGCAGACGGACCACAGCTCGGTGGCCTCCAGAGCCTCCTCCCGGGTCATATCGGGGAGAATGGAGGGAAGGCGTCTGGCCAGCATGCTTTTGCCTGCCCCGGGCGGCCCGACCATCAACAGATGGTGCCCGCCGGCAGCGGCGATCTCCAGAACACGCTTGACCGGCTCCTGTCCCTTGACGTCCGAAAAGTCGGGCAGCGCCTCCGGGGAGGCCGTTTCGCTCCAGGGCTTCGCGGGCGGGATGGGCTGCTGATGGTTCAAATGATCGACCAGCTGCCGGACATTCTGGACGGGATAGACGGTGATCTCCCCGGCCAGAGTGGCCTCGGCGGCGTTGGAGGCGGGGACGAACAGCGCGCGAATGCCCAGCCTCCGGGCGGCCAGAGCCATGGGGAGCATGCCGTGTACGGGCAGGAGGGCGCCGGACAGAGAGACCTCCCCCACAAAGGCGCTGTCATCGGGCAGCCCCTCCAGCTGGCCGGAGGCGCACAGGATGCCGGCCAGAATGGGGAGATCGTAGACCGTGCCCTCTTTTCTCCGGTCAGCCGGGGCCAGGTTCACCGTCACCCGCCCCACCGGGTAGCGAAAGCCGCTGTTGACGATGGCGGAGCGCACCCGCTCCCGGGACTCCTTCACGGCGGCGTCCGGAAGGCCCACGAGATCAAACCGAGGCATGCCGGTGGAGAGGTCGCACTCTGTGCGCACCTCGTAGCCGGTGACGCCGAGAAGTCCCAGAGAACGGACGGAAGAAAGCATGGAAACACCCCATTTTGATCAGGATAGCTCTATTATAATTTTGATGGGAAAAGAATGCAAGGTATAAAACAATCTGTCCCGCCCGGAGGAAGCCGAGGGGACAGAGAATTTGACGTGATTTCGCCTATTCCGCCATCGTCAGGGTGAAGACGAATTCCGTGACGCCGTTTTCACTGGTGACGGTGATGGACTCTTTGTGGTTGTTCATGATGGTCTTCACGATATAAAGGCCCAGCCCCACGCCGTCCTTGTCCAGGCTGCGGGAGCGGTCGCTCTTGTGGAAGCGCTCAAAAATCAGGGGCAATTCTTCCTTGGGGATGGTTTCGCCGGTGTCCCGGACGGAGACATATGCCTTGTTGCCCTTGACGGCAATGCCCAAAACGATCACCGTTCCCGGTGTGGCAAATTTAATGGCGTTGTCCAGCAGGTTATAGCAGACCTGGGTGATGGAATCCTGATCGCCCCAGACCTTGGTGGGGGTGTCCGGGAATTGGACGTCCACCTCCAGCCCTTTGCTGGTGATTTTCCGCTCCAGACTGATGAGAACCTGGGCGTAGGTTTCCACAATATCAAACTGGGTCTGGCACAGGACATTCTCTCCCTGTACGGCCAGACGGCTGGCATCCAGCATCCGGCGCACCAGCCGGCTCAGGCGGCGGGTCTCGTCGGAAATGGTCCGAAGGGCCTCGGGCTGCCGCTCGGGCGGGATGGTGCCATCCAAAATCCCGTCGGCAAAGCCCTGGATGTTGGTCATAGGGGTCTTGAGCTCATGGGAGATGTTGGCCACAAATTCCTGGCGCTGCTGTTCGGTGGAGGCGATGGAGTCCGCCATGGCGTTAAAGGCGATGGCCATCTCCCGGACGGTTTCGTCGTGGGTGTTCTCGTTCAGGCGGAGATTGTACTCTCCAAGGCCGAAACGGCGCACAATCTGCGTCATTTCACTCAGCGGCCGGGCCTGATGGCGGGTGACCACAAAGCTGGAAATGATGGCCAGCGCCAGCACAAACAGGGCTACAACCAGATAAAAGACAAAAAAGGTGTTCCACAGGGTGTACAGGTTCTGCATGCTGACGGTGACCAGCACATAGCCAACCGGTGCCTCCTGAACCAGAATGGGCACGCCCACGACAAAGTGCTGGGTGTCATAAAGGCCCAGAGTGTCCATCGCCTCATAGCGCCCTTCCTGCTCCATGGCCTGCAAAACGTCCTGGGAAATTTGACTGGCGGGGGCGGCTTCCGAGCTGCCTCCCTCCTTCTCCGAGTCGTTGGACAGGCCGACCATGTCCAGCAGCTGGTTCAAAATGCCGGACAGGCTGTCATAATCCTCCGACTCATAGGGGTCACCGGAATAGTCGAAAATCACAGTGCCGTCCATCTTGCAGATGACCACGTCCGCGTTTGAGACTTCGGCGATAAAGTCCAGCGTGTTGTCCAAGCTGTCCTCACTGAGAGAGCCGCCGTTTTCCAGCGCCACGCTGAGCACATTGGAGAGGTACACAGCGTCGTCGCCCAGAACGGATTTCTTCTCCTGAACGGTGGAGTTGTGGATCAGCATCATAAAGCCCACACCCAGCAGGGCAAACGCCAACAACAGGATGTCGACGGTCAGAAAGAAATGACGTCTATATGCGCGTCCCATGCCATACCTCAGCTCAGCAGCTCAAACTTATAGCCCACGCCCCAGACCGTTTTCAGGCTCCACTTGTCGGAAACGCCCTCCAGTTTCTCTCTCAGGCGCTTGATGTGGACGTCCACCGTGCGGCTGTCGCCAAAGTAGTCAAAGCCCCACACTTTGTCCAGCAGTTGGTTGCGGGTAAAGACACGGTTGGGAGAGGATGCCAGATGATAGAGCAGCTCCATCTCCTTGGGCGGCGTGTCCACACGCTTGCCGTCCACCAGCAACTCATAGGAGTCCATGTTGATGACCAGTTTGTCAAAGGTCAGCTTCTTTTCCTGGGTGCCGTCCGTGCCGTAGCGGCGCAAAACCGCGTGGATACGGGCCAGAACTTCCTTCATATCAAAGGGCTTGACGATGTAGTCGTCCGCGCCCATTTCCAGGCCGTTGACCTTGTCGTTCACCTCGCCTTTGGCGGTCATCATGATAATCGGGGTCTTGGAACTCTCGCGGATTTTCTGGCAGACCGTCCAGCCATCCATCTCGGGCAGCATAATGTCCAGCAGCACGAGATCGGGCTTGGCCGCCTGGAACTGGGAAAGGCCCTGGCTGCCGTCTGCGGCGGTCACAGTCTCAAAGCCTTCCTTTTCCAGATAGAGCTGCAGCAGCTGGGAAATATTGCTGTCATCTTCTACAATCAGAACTTTCAGAGCCATAGATAGGTCCTCCGTTTCAAAAATGTTCACCACTAACCAGTATAGCGCAGAAATGGCAAAAGTAAGTGAATAATTTGTAAAAGGCGCTTGCGCCTTGACAGACAGGGGAGCGGGCGGCGCCCTTAAGAAAATGCATGCATCCCGGCCCGCAGCACCTCCCCCACGCAGCGGCGGGCCGCTTCGGGCAGTTTCTGGGGCGTGATCTCCCACACCGCATGGGAGAGCGCGCAGAGGTATCGGGCGAGGGTGCGGCTTTCCGCCCCGGAGACACAGGGGTAATCGGCTGCCAGACAGATCAGATCCCGGATTTCCCGGGAAAATCCGGCCGGCCCAGGGCGCCCCTCCAGCGCGGCCAGCCGGGCCGCCGTATACCGAACCAGCCAGGCGGGGTTCCCCTGATCCTGGCGTGCCGCCAGCGTCCAATCGGGGGCGGCGCCGCAAAGGGCGGTGAGGAAGCGCAGATCCCAAAGGGTCAGCGGGCAGGGGGAAGAGATCTCCTTCCCAAGGGGGATTTCCCGCCGGATGGCGGGGCAGGGCGTGTCCTCTATGACCAAAGCGTACCACCGGGAACTGAAATAAAAGTTAAAAAAGCCGTTCTCCAGAGCAATGCTCCGGAAAAAATCGGCGCTTGGGGCAAGGCGTTCCAAAATGGGCTGCCCATCCAGTTTCAGGGCCCGTGGGGCGGGGTTGGAGACGCGCTCCCCTTTGCTTTTTCGGGTTTTGACCGGAAGTGAACCGCCCAGCGCCTGAAACAGCATCCGGTCCGCCTCCTCACAGGCGAGCTGTTTCCAGTCCCTCATCGCAGAGCGGGGCATCTCAGGCCGCGGACGGCCGGTAAATCACAGTGTAACACTCGCTTCATAGATATTTCCTAACCTCTCTTTCAGTCGCTGCCGTCCTGCCAACGGCAAAAGGCCGCAATCGCAGATTGCGGCCCTGACATTACTGCTTTAGTGCGTTTTTGGATTCTCGAACCTGAATGCGGAAGCGGTTCTCTCCCGCCATGGCGTGGTCGATGTCGATGGCGTAGTCCACTTCCAGCTCGCCGCCGTTTTCGTCCAGAGTGCAGCGCATGATGCGGGCGCGCACCCCCACCTCCATATTGCCGTAGGGCGTTTGATACAGAGAGAGGTGGCGGCGTCCGGCCTCAAAAACCATCTCGGAACAGATGGGGCCGGTGCGGATCAGCGTCACCCGCTGGGGGGAGATGTCAAAGCTGGTCACGGTGCCGTCCATGCCGGTAATGGCGCTCTCTTCATAGGTCAGGTTATAGCCCTGGCCGGTGGAGGTCAGGGTGCCCGCAGTGACCAGTTCAATGGAATCCTTGTCTATCCCTTCGTATTCCTGCAGTCCCCGGATGGAGATAATCACGTCTTTTGTCATAATATCATTCCTCAATGAATTAGTAAGTTTCAATGGCGATCTGCTCCACCGGCTCGGTGACGGCGCGGCCCAGAAAGCGGGAGCCAAGTTCACAAAAGGTGTCGGTGGTGTCACTGACATACCAGTGACAGGAACCGCTCCGGCTGGGGTCGGCCAGCATGGAGCCGTTTTTCAGGCATCTGACGGCCTGCCTGGCGACCTCTGCGCCCGAGTCCAACAAGGTCACGTCCGGGCCCATGAAATTCTGAATCACCTGGGTCAGCAGTGGATAGTGTGTACATCCCAGAACCAGAGTATCCACGCCGGCGTGTTTCAGCGGCGTCAGGTATTCGCTGACGACCGTCTCAATGACGATGTCCCCCGGTTCGGTGCGCCCGTTTTCCACCAGAGGGACAAACAACGGGCAGGCCAGGGAGTGAATCGTCGCCGCCGGGTTGACATGGCGCATGATCCGCTCATAGGCGCCGGTGGAAACCGTCGCTTTGGTGGCGATCAGGCCGATCTGGTTGTTTCGGGTGCTCCGGGCCGCCCGCAAGGCGGTGGGGCCCACCACGCCAAAGATGGGGATGTCGTTGTCCGTGGTCAGCTCGGCCAGAGCCGTGCTGGAGACGGTGCCGCAGGCGATGATGATGGCTTTGAGGTCAAAGGTCCGCAGAAAGGCCACGTCCTGACGGGCGTATTTGACGATGGTGTTGTGGGAGCGGCCGCCGTAGGGGACCCGGCCCGTGTCGCCAAAATAGACGATTTCTTCCGAAGGCATCAGTTCGGTCAGCTTGCGGACAGCCGTCAGGCCGCCCAGGCCGGAGTCAAAGACGCCGATGGGTCTGTTGTCCATAAAAGTTTCCCCCTCTCAGGCGGGCTTTGGAATCGCACTTATCATAGCCCATTTCATGGGAGAAAACAAGCGCGAATTTGGGCCTTGTTTGAAAAAGGTCAACATGCCCAAATGCCGGGCCTTTTTCTGCCATTGGTCACCGTTCCCGTTTTCAAACAAGGGCCGGAGCACCCCCGCCATGCGCGAAAAAGAGCACCTGACAAAAGCCAGATGCTCTTTCAACTATGGAGCGGAAGACGAGGCTCGAACTCGCTACCTCCACCTTGGCAAGGTGGCGCTCTACCAGATGAGCTACTCCCGCGGAACGAGTGTTATTATAGCATAGAACCGGGAAATGTCAACCCTGATTTTGGAAAAAAGGCCGGGACGCCTGCCGCCCCCCAACCGGAGGAGCGCAGAGCGCGCTGCACCTGCGCAGCACGCCCTGCGGCCTGGCTCTCCTCGTTTTCGGTTATTCGGCCAGAGCGGCGGTGATGATGGCCATGGAGTAGACCTCCATACCGTTGCAGCCGCGGGACAGGTCGTTAATGGGGGCGTTCAGGCCCAGCAGGATGGGGCCGTATGCGTCGAACTTGCCCAGGC
>CAYWAP010000017.1:0-32728 GCA_964456525.1 uncultured Oscillospiraceae bacterium | reverse complement strand
GTTCCCGGACCGGCTGGAGGTGCGAATCCCTGCCGGGGTGCTTTCCAGCCAGGAGACCGGGTATAGCATCGTCATAGACTACGATGATGAGGTTCTCTCCCAGCTGGCGGAGTGGGCCAGACCGGAGGACTAGGCGGCGCGGCCTGCCCAATGCGGGACAATCCCTGGACCATCAGGGCTAGGTTTTGTTTGAAAATGAGAAATATGACCAATAGCGAGGAATTTTTTCGCCAGACAAGGCGATTTGACGCCGCAATCCTTTGTGGATTGCAAGGAAAATCAACGCCCTATGGCGGAAAAAGGCCCGTCACTTGGGCATGTTGACCTGTTTCAAACAGGACCTGATCTGCCTGCTGGCTGCCATGGCTGGCCCATTCACCTGATGGTTCTCTCCTTCTGTTTCTCTATGGACAGCAAGACGGCAGCCCTGCACTCCCTGTATATTATCCTGTTTTCACAGAGCGCCAGCTTTCTGAACACGGCGATCAGCGGTAGCATTCCCGCGTTTGATTGGCCGGTTATGGGGGTAATGGTGTTTGGAGGCGTGCTGGGAGGGCTCCTGGGGAGACGGATCAGCAAGCGCCTGGACAATGGGGGAATCGATCGGATTTTCTTTGTGCTGCTGATTGTGATTACGCTAATCAGCATCTACAATCTCAGCAAATACATCTAAAAATGGGACGGGAGAACGAAGGGACTTAGTACACCTTCGTTCTCCCGTCTTTTTAAATCCAATCTTTTTTTGTTTTGAAATGTTGGTATCAAGAAGGGGAGCTGCGTTCTCTGGCCGAGCGGTTCTAGGGCAGCAGGGGCAAAGCAGGGAGATCTCCAAACGCTAGATTTTAACACCCTCCATCTGATTGATTAAACTGGCCTGATACCCGGCCCCGAATCCGTTGTCGATATTGACCACGCTGACGCCAGAGGCGCAGGAGTTGAGCATGCTCAGCAGAGCAGCTACGCCGCCAAAGCTGGCGCCATAGCCGACGCTGGTGGGGACGGCGATGACCGGACAGTCCACCAGCCCGCCCAGGACGGAGGGCAAGGCCCCCTCCATTCCGGCTACCGCAATGACCACCCTGGCCTGCATCAGTTCGCTCAGGTGGGAAAGGGTGCGGTGAATGCCCGCGACGCCCACGTCGTACAGGCGCACCACCTGATTGCCCAAGGTTTCGGCGGTCAGCGCGGCCTCCTCCGCCACAGGCAGGTCGCTGGTGCCGGCGGCGGCCACGACGATATTCCCGATGTGGGGCTGATCGGCTGGAAAGGCGATCCCGAGCTGAGGAATGGGGTGGTAGTCCAAGGGGAAATCGGCGGAAAGCACCTGTGAGGCCCCTTCGCTCAATCCGGTGATCAGAATGTTGCGGGTTCCGGATTCCGCCATGGCGGAGACGATGCCGTGAATCTGCTCCGGCGTTTTGCCCCGGCCGTAAATCACCTCCGGGTATCCTTGGCGGATGCTGCGGTGCATGTCCACTTTGGCATAGCCCAGATCCCGGAAGGGGGCGATCTTCAGCTCCAGGGCAGCGTCCTCGGGGGAGAGTTTGCCCGCCTCCACCTGACGCAGCAGGGTGAGCAGATCACGTTTGCTGTTCATAGGGAACACGCTCCCTTCGTTTGGATTTGCGCGCCGGCAGCTGAACCAGAATAACGGCGATGAGAATCAGCGCGCAGCCGCTCAACTCCCGCCCGGTGGGGATCTGATGCAAAATCACCAGCCCGCCCAGCATGGAAAAGACGGATTCCAAGCTCATAAGCAAGGTAGCGGTGATGGGTTCGGCATACTGCTGGCCAATGATTTGGAGGGTATAACCCATGCCGCCGCTGATGGCCCCTGCGTAGAGCAACGCCGCAGAGGCGGCTATCAGGGCGGAAATGCTGGGCTGCTCGAACAGCAGCATCAACACCCCCGACATCAGGCTGGACAAAAAGAACTGGATACAGCTCAGCTTGACGCCATCGGTGTGGGGCGCGTAGTGGTCAATGACCAGGATGTGAAAGGCAAAGCCCAGCGCACAGGCGATCTCAAAGCCGTCTCCAGGGGCCAGGGTGAAATCGGAGGTGATGCTGAGCAGGTAGACGCCCAACAGGGCCAGCAAAACGCAGAGCCAGATTTTCCGGGGGGGCCTGTGCCCCAGGGCCAGACCGAGCAGCGGAACCATCACTAAGTACATAGAAGTGAGAAATCCGCCTTTGGCAGGGGTGGTATATTGCAGTCCGGTCTGCTGGAGACAGGCCGCGATGGTAAAGACCAGGCCGCAAACAAACCCCCCTTTCCAGAGATAGAGGGTTTCCGCCCTTGTGGGCTTTTTCCAGCTGTTTCGGCGTTTTTTCAACCGGTCCATCACCTGAACCACCGCGAACAGGCATAGGGCGGCAATCATGCAGCGGACGGATTGGAAGGTGAAGGGGCCGATGCGGTCAAGGCCAATGCTCTGGGCGACAAAGCCCAGGCCCCAGACAAAGGCTGCCACCAACAGTGCCGCGCTGCCATAAAATCGTTTCATAGAAATCCAAGCTCCTGAATCTGAAATGTATCGATATTATAGCACAAGAATAGAGAAAAAACAGCCTGGATTTTCCAGGCTGCTCAGATTATCGGACTCAGGTTTTCTTTTGGAAGGTGGTGCCGCAGTTCCGGCAGCGGATATTGATTTTCCCCTTGCCCTTGGGGACGCGGAGGGTCTGGCCGCAGCTGGGACACTTGAAGTACTTGTGGTCTTTGTCGCTGGCCTGTGCCCGCTTCTGGCGGAAGATGTGGGTGATGGGATCCACGATGGAAAGGTATTTTTCATTCTCGCGGCGGCGTTTGTCATAGTTTCGGGAAAACATCCGAAACAGCTCCAGGATGATACACACATACGCCAGGATCATGAAGAGGGAGGCCAGAGCGGATACCTGGAAAACCGAACTAAACAGGAGAGAGAGAATATAAAAGACAACCCATGCCCCGAGCAAAAACAGATTTAATTGGTCACTTCCGTAGCGGCCATACATCAAGCGGCTAAAAAAATTGCGCATACTATCAACCTCAAATCAATGAATCATTATGATGGAATCATCATACCGCAGTCCGACAAAAAGGTCAATATTTGAATCGTAAACGAATTGTAAATAGTGTAAAGGGAGCCGGATGGCAAATCCCCCCTTCGACGGCGAGGGGGACGCTGACCAAGAAACCGGGATTATCCGCCAAAAACAAATCCGCTCCCGGGACAACAGGAGCGGATGGAACGCGAATCCATCAGGATTTTACTTCAAAGCCGGCCCGGACGACAGCCGCCTTCAGGGCGTCGTCCGTCACATCCGAAGCGCAGCAAACCGTGGCGGACTTGGTGTCCAGATCGGCCTGTGCGGAATCAACGCCCGGAACCGCGCACAGCGCCTTTTCCACAGAAGCTTTGCAGTGGGCGCACATCATGCCTTCGATAGAGAGCACTTTGGTCATGGGTTCCCTTCCTCCTTTCCCGGGGAATACAGCAATCAAGCCTGTTTTGGCATTTTGTCTGACATAACAGCTTAGGACTTGTTTGAAACATATCAACATGCCCAAATGCCGGGCCTTTTTCCGCCATGGGTTGTTGATTTTCCTTGCAATCCACAAAGGATTGGGGCGTCAAATCCCCTTGTCCGGCGAAAAAATCCTCGCCATTGGTCATATTTCTCATTTTCAAACAAGAACTATTTCATCAGCTTTTGCAGGGTGGTGACCAGCTCTTCCACCTGTTCGTCCTCGCCGTTGCGGATGCCGTCGGCAACGCATGTGCGGATGTGGTTGGCCAGCAGCACCTTATTAAAGCTGTTCAACGCGGCGGTGATGGCGCTGACCTGGGTCAGAATGTCCACGCAGTATGCGTCCTCGTCTACCATGCGCTTCACACCCCGGACCTGCCCTTCAATGCGGCTGAGACGGTTTATCAGGTCTTTATACTCCTGTTCCGAGCGGTGTTTGGCCTTGCGGCAGCAGTGACACTGTTCCATGGGGAGACCCCTTTCTCTGTGAAAATCCGTTTGCAGATCCAATTGCATGTTCTTATCTTATACCCCGTTGGGGTATTTTGTCAATGTAAGAAAAGCCTGTCTGTCCGAATTTCACGGGCAAACAGGCTTTTGCCAGGCTGCATGGAAAAGCCGGCTGAGGGGCTTGGTTCCCCGCCCAGCGATTCGGGGGATTTCATCATCGCCCCCTCAGTTGAAAGGATGTCCGCTCAGCTGGCGGTTTCCCGTCTGACGGGATCTGTGTCCCGGAACAGCAGCGAGATGCACCACAGTGCGCCGATGGCAACCAGCGTGTACACCAGGCGGCTGACCGTGGATGTGCTGCCTCCGAAGATCCAGGCGACCAGATCGAACCGGAACAGGCCGATCAGCCCCCAGTTGAGGCCGCCCACAATGGACAGGATGAGCGCGATTCTATCAAGCATGTGAAAACTCCCTTTCTGCCGCAAGTTGCGGATTCAGGACTTAATATGTCCAAACTGAGAGAGAAGCATGCTGGAAAAATCAAACAGAGCGATGTTCAAGGGTTCAAAGGGAAAAATCCTCGTCCTTAAATTTGGAAAAATTTGGAACCACATGCTCCGGGGGTGTGCGCTTTAGGGGGTCATAGTGGAACGAACGGCAGTGGTGGCCCAGAGGCACCACGCCCTTTTTCAGGCAGGCGGCGTATTCATCGTCCAGTTGTTCGCCATGGGTGCAATAGGCACAGCGCGGCTCAATATTTTTGCGAAAAATCATAAAAACCTCAAATCAGACAGGGGAGAGGATATTGTTATCCTTCATATGTAATGTGTATCAAAACGATTTGCTCTTATGGCCGGGCGGCTCAATCCGCCAGGTGGCTTCTTTCCTATTATACACGGTTTCCGGCCAAACTTCCAGTGCTTTGGAAATGAAATGATGCGGTCTGGCGAATGATTACAAATCGCATTTTTTGCAAACCGCAGCAATCGCCGGTGCATCCGTGCCGGGAACGTCTGCCGTTTTGGGAAAAAAGCCCCCTATGTGGGCGAAACCGCGGAAAGATCCTTGATGATTTCACCTGCGATGATCAGCCCCGCGACGGCGGGGACGAAGGCGGTGCTGCCGGGAACCGAGCGGCGTGAGCGGCCGGTTCCGTCCTGGATGTCCTCCTCTGTGGGGATGGGCGTCAGGCTGGGTTCCTGGGAGTAGACCACCTTCAAATGCCGGATGCCCCGTTTTTTCAGTTCCCGGCGCATGACGCGGGCCAGAGGGTCCATCGAGGTCTGGGACAGATCTGCCACCTGAAAGGCGGCGGGGTCCAGCTTGTTGCCAGCGCCCATGGAACTGATGATGGGCGTGCCGCAGGCAACGGCCCGCTCCGCCAGCTCCAGCTTGCCGGAGACGGTGTCAATGGCGTCTACGATGTAGTCATATTGGCTTAAATCGAACTGATCGGCGGTTTCCGGGAGATAAAAGGTTCTGTACTTGCGGACAACGGCCCTGGGGTTGATGTCCAAAATCCGCGCTTCAGCCGCATCGACTTTATATTGGCCCAGCGTCTTGTGGGTGGCGATGATTTGCCGGTTCAGGTTGGAGAGGGCGACGGTGTCGTTGTCGATCAGGTCAAGGGCGCCGACGCCGCTGCGGGCCAAAGCCTCCACAACATGGCCTCCGACGCCGCCGATGCCGAAGACGGCCACCCGGGCGCGGAACAGGCGCTCCATGCCCTCAGGGCCTAAAAGAAGTTGGGTTCTGGAAAATTGATTCATGGAAAAACCTCGGATTCTGCAACAAAGGGGGATGGGACAGCCCGCCCCCATCTGGATAAAAGGCGGGCCGGTGCGCTCGCCGGATCATTCGTTTGCCATAACAGAGGTGTCAATCGTCTCATTCATGCTGCCGGTGCGGTAGCCGCCCAGATCCAATGTGACATACGTAAAGCCCAGGGCTTTCAGGGACGTATAGACGGTTTCCCGCAGCCTGGCGTCGGCAAAACGGGAGATCTCATCCGGGGACACTTCAATCCGGGCCATCCGGCCGTGGATTCGGACACGCTCCTGACGAAAACCCAGGTCAAGGAGAAGCTCTTCGGCTCTCTCCACCATGTTCAGCTTTTCCAAACTGATGGGCTCGCCATAGACAAAACGGGAGGCCAGACAGGCAAAGGACGGTTTATCCCAGGTGGGGAGGTTCTGCTCCCGGGACAGGGCGCGGATATCGGCCTTTGTCAGCTGGGCATGGCGCAGAGGGCTTTGGACGCCCAGCTCCCGAATGGCGCGCATGCCGGGGCGGTAGTCATTGTCATCATCCGCATTAGAACCTTCCGCCACGACGGCTATGCCATGGGAGGCGGCCACGGACAGGATGTGCTGAAATATGGCACGTTTGCAGTGGTAGCAGCGGTCCTTGGGATTTTGCCGGAATCCATCAATTGCCAACTCGTTGAAAGGGGTGACGATCTGTGTGATTCCCTGCTCTTTGCAATAGTCGGCGGCCTGGGTCAGCTCCCGTCTGGGACAGGAGGAAAGGGCTGCGGTGATGGCGATGGCCCTGCCGCCCAGGACGTCAACGGCTGTTTTCAGCAGGAATGTGGAATCCACGCCCCCGGAGTACGCCACGGCAACGCTGCCAAATTCCTGAAGAGACTGCCGCAGCCATTCGTATTTCTGGTGCAACGTGTCCATAGACGGACCTCCTATTCACTGGAAACCGGCCAACAACTGGCGGCGGAGATATTGGCGGTAGCCGCCTGCGATCTGGTAGGCATCGAAGCCGGCTTCCCGCATCCGGGAGAGGATGTCCTGGCTGGTCTCCCCCTTGTGGCAGAACAAAATGACCCTGCAATCCCTGGGCAGAGCCAGTAAAGCGGTCTCTTCATCGGCGGGGAGATTGATTGCGCCGGGAATCGTCCCGCGCCGGTAGGATTCGGCGTCGCGCAAATCCACAAGCAGATCGTTGGCGCGGCGCTGGGAAAGAACGTCGGAAATTTCCAGCGTGTATGGGTTGGGTGACATAGATGCCTCGCACTTCTTTTGCAGTGAAAACGACTTTTCTCCATCCCCCGGGCTTTGCTCCGGCTAAGATGGCAGGATGGACAGGTTTATGGGAATTATACTGGAAAAACGCCCTTTCGTCAATCTCCTGGGAAGGGGGAGATCTCCTTTCGACAAAAGGAGAGGGGCCGTTTTCGCCGCCCCTGCCTCACCTGTTTCCCGATGGATGCATAGGATAAACCACCAGAGAAAAAGGAAGGTGTTGCCATCGTGCGAGAAGAGATAAACATATGGGTCATCGGCGGTGATCTTCGCCAGGTAAAGCTCTCAGAACTGTTGATACAGGACGGCCATACGGTGCAAACCTATGGCATGGAGCGCCGTCCGGAGCCGCACATGCTGCCCGGTTCGGATACATTGTGCGGACTGGAACGGGCGGACTGTGTGATCCTGCCCCTGCCGGTGACGGTGGAGGGGAAGATGCTGAATACCCCCCTGTCCGACCAGCGGATTCCGGTTCAGACGGTGTTGGACGCCATGCGGGAAGGTCAGCTGCTGTGCGCCGGCCGTGTCTCCCCGGAGCTGGAGGAGGCGGCGGCCAAGCGGGGGCTGATCCTGCGGGACTATTTTGCCCGGGAGGAGCTGAAAATCAAAAACGCCATTCCCACGGCGGAGGGCGCCATTCAAATTGCCATGGAAGAACTGCCCACCACCCTCTATGGCACCCGGGTGTTGGTCATCGGCTGCGGCCGCATTGGACGGCTGTTGGCCAGCCGGCTGAAGGGGATGGGGGCCAGGGTGACGGTATCGGCCCGAACCTATCAAGATCTGGCCTGGATTGAGGCCTTTGGATGCTGCAGTGAGCGCACGGACCAGCTGGACGGCTGGCTGGGTGGGTATCAGCTTGTCATCAATACGGTTCCCGCCTGCGTGCTGGACGGGGCGCGGCTGCAGGATCTGGACCCTGGAACGCTGGTCATTGATCTGGCTTCCAAGCCCGGCGGCGTGGACTTTCAGGCGGCAGCCCAGCAGGGGATCAAGGTGATTTGGGCCCTTTCGCTGCCGGGAAAGGTGGCCCCCATGACGTCCGGGAAGATCATCCGGGATACCATCTATAATATCATGCAGGAGTTGGAGCTATGAAGGCGGCACAGGTGCGAGTCGGTTTTGCCATGACCGGCTCCTATTGCACGTATGGCAAAGTGTTCCCCGTGCTGGAAGAGGTGAAGCGGCAGTATGGCGTCGTGGTGCCCATCCTGTCCGAGCACAGCGCCGCCACCGACAGCCGGTTTGGAACAGCCCAGCAGCATCGGGATCGGATGGAGCAGATCTGCGGGCGAAAGCCGCTGACCACCATCGGGGAAGTGGAGCCCTTTGGCCCCAAAAAGCTGCTGGATGTGCTGGTGATTGCCCCCTGCACCGGGAACACGCTGGCGAAACTGGCCCAGGGCATTACGGACTCCTCCGTGACGATGGCGGCCAAATCCCATCTGCGCAACGGACGGCCCGTGCTGCTGGCCATTTCCAGCAACGACGGACTCTCCATATCCATGCGGAACCTGGGAGAGCTGCTCTGCCGCAAGCACATCTATGTGGTGCCCTTCCGGCAGGACGACCCGCAGGAAAAGCCCAACTCCCTGGTGGCGGATATGAAGCAGATTCCCGCCGCCATCGAAGCGGCCCTGGAGGAGAGGCAGCTGCAGCCGGTGCTGCTGGGCACGTTGGAGTAGCGGGAAAAGGGATGGAGCGAACCGTAGGGGAGGGGGCGCCCTCCCCCGGCGCTCCGCGGGCACAAGGCGACAGAAGGCGGCAGCTCTTTGCCATTTTATGATTTTTTTCGGCTTTTCCCCAAGTTTACAAAAAGGTGGTTTTCTTTTGGAGGTTCTTGTGGTAAGATAAGACGGTCAATCGGGACAGTTTGTGGTTTCGAGGTTCGTTTTTAGAACAATTTTACCACAAGAACTGCCAATAAGGAGCTATTTCTGTGAAATTAATTACATTTGCAGTCCCCTGCTATAACTCTGCGGCCTATATGGGCCATTGTATAGAGACGTTGTTGAGCGCGGGGGAGGACGCGGAGATCATTCTGGTGGATGACGGTTCCCAGGACGAGACCCCCGCGATTGCTGACCGCTATGCTGCGGAGTATCCCGACATTGTGCGCGTCATTCATCAGCCAAACGGCGGCCATGGCGAGGGCGTCAATCAGGGAATCCGGCACGCCCGGGGCCTCTATTACAAAGTCGTCGATTCGGACGACTGGCTGGACGTGGACTCTCTCCAGCGGGTTATGGACAAGCTGCGTGAATTCGCCGCATGGCCCAAGCCCCTGGATTTGCTCATCTGCAACTATGTTTATGAGCACGTGGAGGACAACACCCGGAACATCGTCCGCTACAAGGGCGCGTTTCCGGTGGACAAGGTGTTCACCTGGGAGGAGATGGGGCATTGGAGCCCCTCCAAGTTCCTGCTCATGCACTCCGCCATTTATCGCACCGAGATTTTGCGCCAGTGCGGTATGGAACTGCCCAAACACACCTTCTATGTGGACAATATCTTTGTCTACCAGCCGCTGCCCTATGTCAAGAGCATCTATTACATGAACGAGGATCTGTACCGCTATTTCATTGGCCGCAGCGACCAGTCCGTCAACGAAAAGGTGATGATTGGCCGGGTGGAGCAGCAGGTGCGCATCACCAAGATCATGATCGACTGCTGTGACCTGTCCGCACTGAAAAAGACCGACCGCAAGCTGGCCAACTATATGACCCGCTACCTGTCCATCATGATGACCATTTCCTCGATTTTCCTCATCATGTCCGACCGGCCCAACAAGTTGGCGGAAAAACAGGACTTGTGGCGCTATCTGAAGGCGAAGGACGCCAGGCTCTATAAACGGCTGAAGTACGCCAGCCTTTCCTCCGTGTCCAACCTGCCCGGCTCCCAGGGGCGCAAGCTGACCGTGAAGCTGTACAAAGTCGCCCAGAAGATTTACAAATTTAACTGACACGCAAACCGCAACGAAAAACCCCGATGTCTTCGGACATCGGGGCCATATCTCATTTGGGGCTTACCGGTAATCGTAATGGGCGGCCGTCAGCAGGTCATACTTGATCTGATACAGCTTGGGGGAGAGGTCCACATAGTAGGTGTGGGGGTTCTCAAACCGCTTGACCTCGTCCCAGAGCAGGTCCAGCTGCTGGGCGCAATACTCTCTCATCTGGTGGATGGAGGGGGACTGGTACACCAGTTTGCCGTCCTTGAAGATGGGCTTCATCAGGAGCCGGGCGGTGAAGTTGGTGCAGGTCTTGCGCTTCCAGGGATGGGCGGGGTCAAAGAGCTCCAGATCCTTGCTGTCGTCAATGACTTCGTCGTGGACGCAGAGGACGTCGGCAAAGGCTTTGCCGCTGACGTTGTCATAGAGACGGTAAACCTTCTTAAAGTGCGGGGTGGTCAGCTTTCCGGGGTTCTCGGAAATTTTGATCTTGGGGACGATGGTGCCGTCCTCCGCCTCCACGGCGGCCAATTTGTATACGCCGCCAAAGACCGGATCGCTCTTGGAGGTGATCAGGCGCTCGCCCACGCCGAAGGCGTCCAGCTGGGCGCCCTGATGGAGCAGATCGCGGATGATATATTCGTCCAGAGAGTTGGAGGCGATGATCTTGCACTCGGTCAGACCGGCGTCGTCCAGCATCTTGCGGGCCTTTTTGGATAGATAGGTCAAATCGCCGGAATCCATGCGGATGGCGCATTTGGTGATGCCCTTGGGCAGCAGGACTTCCTGGAAAGCCCGGATGGCGTTGGGGACGCCGCTTTTCAGCACGTTGTAGGTGTCCACCAGCAGGGTGGCGTTGTCAGGGTACAGCTCGCAGTAGGTTTTGAAGGCGGTGTACTCGTCGTCAAACATCTGAACCCAGCTGTGGGCCATGGTGCCCGTGGCGGGGACGCCGTAATCGCGGTCGCACTGGACGCATGCCGTGGCCGAGCACCCGGCGATATAGGCGGCCCGTGCCCCCAGAATGGCCCCCTCGGGCCCCTGTGCGCGGCGGGAACCGAACTCCGAAATGGGGCGGCCCTCTGCGGCGCGGACAATGCGGTTCGCCTTGGTGGCGATCAGGGACTGGTGGTTCAGCGTCAGCAGCAGGAAGGTCTCAATGAATTGGGCCTGTATGGCGGGGGCGCGAACGGTCAGGATCGGTTCGTTGGGGAAAATGGGGGTTCCCTCGGGAACGGCCCAGATGTCGCCGGTGAATTTGAACTGCTTCAAATAGTCTAAAAACGCCTCGTTGAAGCCCTTGTGCTCCCGAAGATATTCAATATCTTCGTCGGTAAACTTCAGATTCTGAATGTAATCGATTACCTGATCCAGACCGGCGGCGATGGCAAAGCCCCCCTTGTCGGGGATGTTGCGGAAGAACACATCAAAGTAGGAGATGCGGTCGCCCACAGGACACTGGAAGTAACCGTTAGCCATGCTCAGTTCGTAAAAATCGCAGAGCATCGTGTAGTTTGTCTGATTTTTCATGAAATAACACTCCTAAAAGGCCGAAAATTGGATGAAATCACGATAATTCTCTGTTTTTTAAAATTTAAGTTTCATTTCAGCCTGAAGATTATTATAATAGTCAATAGTGCGAATTGCAAGAGTCTTTTCAACTGTCTTGACATAAAATGGCCAGCTCGTTGCAAAAACAGCTGTGCAGGATGGGGAAAGGAAGCGAATCTATTGTGACACTGTTCACCTGCCCGGTTTGCGGAAAACCCTTAAATCGGGAGGAAAAATGGTACGAATGTCCGTCGGGGCACCACTTTGACCGGGCGTCTGCCGGTTATGTGCATCTGCTGCCCGTCCAGCGGAAGCACTCGAAGACGCCGGGGGACAGCAAAGAGATGGCCTTGGCACGCAATCGGTTTTTGTCCGGCGGCTGCTATGGGCCGCTGTTGGAGGAATTGAGCGCCCTGGCGTTGGCCTATACCGGGGAGAAGGCGGTGGTTCTGGACTCCGGGTGCGGTGAGGGATACTACACCGCCGGCGTCTATCAGGCTTTGCGTGCAGAGGGCAGGGACGTGCAGATGGCGGGGATTGACCTCTCCAAATTTTCCCTGCGATGGGCCGCCAAGCGGGAAAGGGCCGTGGAGTTCGCCGTGGCTTCGGCCTACCATTTGCCCTTGGGGGATGGGACTGTGGACCTGGTGATCAACTGCTTTTCCCCCCTCGGTCTGGAGGAGTTTCGGCGGGTGATGAAAGAGGGCGCTGTGTTCCTCTATGTGGTTCCCGCGCCCAGGCACCTGTGGGAGCTGAAGCAGGTTCTCTATGACGTCCCCTATGAAAACAGGGAGGAGCGCATCGAGTATGAGGGATTCTCCTATGAGGAGATCCGGTCTGTGAGCGCGAGAATCCATCTGGACAACCAACAGACGATTTTTGACCTGTTCCAGATGACACCATATTACTGGAGGACACCAAAGGCGGGCGTGGAGCGGCTGAAAGCCCTGGACGCGCTGGATCTTCAAATTGCATTTCATATCCATGTCTTCCGAAAAAATAAAGAAACCCAGGAGGATGCGAAATGGTCTCTAGCGGACTGAAACGTAAACATAGCCTTAGGGAGAACGTGAAATCTACCGTTGCAGCCGTGCGGCGCTGGTGGAAAGCCGGCCCCAAGGGGCTGTACCGCTCCCGCGTTCTGTTTTGCCTGGCCCCTGTGGTAGCGCTGTTTGTGGTAGAGATTATGAACGAGAAAAACCCGTTCACCAATCTGGACTTCATCGAGCTGCTGATGAACATGATCTGGTATGTGATGCTGCTCTTCTTCTGCTGGCTGCTCTTTGGCCGGCGGCGGCGGGCGGCGGTGGTCTACCTCGCCATTTTGTTCGTCGTGGGCGTCATCAACCACTTTGTGCTGGAGTACCGGGGGCGGATTTTGCTGCCCCAGGACGTGCTGAGCTGGCGCACGGCGGCAAACGTTTCCACGGAGTACAGCTTTGCGCCGGACGGCTACATATGCGGCGCGGCGGCGCTGGCGCTGGTCTACCTGCTCCTGATCAAGTTCTTTATGATTCCCCAGGAGCGCCGGGAATATTTCCGGAAGCGGGGCATTACCATGGGATTGCTGGGGGTCTCTGTCGCCTATCTGGTGGCGTTTTTCTGGTCCCCCTGGCTGCCGACGGTGGGAATTGTAGCCCAGCAGTGGAAGACCCAGAGCAACGGCTTTGTATTGAACTTCTCTCTGGCGCTGCGATACAGCAGGGTGGAAGAGCCGGACGGCTATTCCGAAGAGAGCCTGACCGAGCTGGTGGAATCTCTCAGCGAGTCCCTGGACAGCAGCAGTGAGATCACGCTGTACAGCGCGTCCTATATCGCCAGCCAGTACGACGAGGACACTTGGGACGAGGACACTACCCCCGATGTGGTGGCGACCATCACCACGGATGAGGACGGCACGCAGCCGGTGAACATCATCTGCATTATGGACGAGTCCTTTGCGGATTTGGCCATTTTTGACACGCTGGAGGTGGACAGCGAGACCATCCCCTTCTACCACAGCCTGACGGAAAACACGGTCAAGGGCTGGATGTATTCCCCGGTCACCGGGGCCGGCACCGCAAATGTGGAGTATGAGTTCCTGACGGGCAACAGCGTGGCCTTCCTCCCCAACGAAACCGTAGCCTATGAGCTGTATGTCAAGGACGATATGCCCTCCCTGGTGTCCTGGGCCGAGAGCCTGGGCTTCACCACGACCACCGTGCATCCCTATCTGTCCTCGGGCTGGAATCGGACGCAGGTTTACAGCTATTTTGGCGTGCAGACCCAGTTGTATGAGAGCGACTTCCTTCAGCCAACCTATGTCCGCGGCTACATTTCAGATGCCAGCGACTTTGCGTATCTGGAGTCCATCACCAGCCAGAACTCCGACGGGATGAATTTCATTTTCAACGTCACCATGCAAAATCACGGCGGTTACAGCCAGGGCTGGTCGAACCTGAGTTACACGATTTCTCTGGATGGCTCCATGACGGGCACCAGCAGCTATACAGAGCAGTACCTGAACCTGATGCAGGAGACGGACCGCCAGCTGGAAGCCCTGCTGGAGTATTACAGCGAGCAGGAAGAGCCCACCATGATTGTCCTCTTTGGCGACCACCAGGGCAGACTGTCCACCTGGTTCTATGAGAACCAGCTCTATGGAAAGTCCATGGATGACCTGACGCTGGAGGAGCTGGAGACGCTGTATGTCACCCCCTTCTTCATCTGGACCAATTACGACAGCACAGAGGCCCAGGATGTGATGATTTCCAGCAATTTCCTGGGGGCGCTGGTGGCCAAGCTCTCCAACTACCCGACCACCGGCTACATGGATTTCCTGCTGGATTTGTATCAGGAGTTGCCCATGATCAACACCCAGGGCTATATCACTTCGGAGGGCCTGCTCACCGATGACGTGGAAGATCTGACGGAGGAGCAGCAGGAAGCGCTGCTACAGTATGAATATTTGAGTTATTATAATCTGTTTACCAAGACCAGAAACGAAGACGTGGACGATGCCTTCTTCCTGCTGGATTGACCGGATTGACCGACCTGAAAGCCTTTGTCACACGTTGGCAGAGGCTTTCCTGTTCAGGAGCATGAAATACGATGAAATTTTGGAATCAAAAGCCCAGGAAGGCGAAAAAATTTGACTGGAAAGCCGCGATGGGGACGCTTTTGGGAAATCTGAAGCGCTGGTGGCGGCCGGTGCTCTCCTGGCTGCTGTTTCTCCTGGGGCCATTTGCGGCGCTGTGTTCTGTGGAAATTCTGAATGAGCGCAACCCCTTCACCAACTTGAATTTGACGGAGTGGCTCATGAATCTGGTGCTGTACGCCGTGGTGTGGGCGGTGCTGTGGCTGATCTTTGGGCGCAGAAAGCCTACTGCCGCCGTTGCCGTGATATTTTTCACAATTTGTGGCGTAGTGAACCATTATGTGTTAGAATATATGGGGCGGATTCTCTTTCCCAACGACCTGGCCGGGATTCAAACCGCGGCAAACGTGATCGGGGAGTACTCCCTGGCGCCGGACAAATATGTCTGGACGGCCCTGGCGGTTTCCCTGGGGTATTTGGCGCTCTTCTTTCTGATCCAGCCAAAGCAGAAAAAACGCACGTATTTTCACGCCAGATGGGCCAATATTCTCATGGGAGCTGCCGCCGCCGGTTATATCTATGCGTTCTTTTTCAGCCCCTGGCTGCTCGTCAGCGGAATCAAGACGCAGCAGTGGAACACCCAGAGCAACGGCTTTGTGCTGAACTTTTGCATTGCCCTGCGCTATAGCCAGGTGGAGAAACCGGATGGATATTCCCTGGAAGCCGTCTCGGAGCTGGTAGACGAGCTTCTGGAGGAGGGCGAGGGGGACAGCATCACCCTGTGGCAGGATCCCTATATCGACTCCCCCTATGACGCCGCCACCCAGGTGGTCACAGAGATGACCCAGTCCCTGACGGTATACAGCGAATCCAGCACGGTGCAGCCGGTGAATATCATCTGCATCATGGACGAATCCTTTGCGGATCTGTCCATCTACGACGCGATGGAGACCAGTGACGACACGCTGACCTTTTATCACAGTCTGGAGGAGAACACCATCAAGGGATGGATGTACTCCCCGGTCACCGGCGGCGGCACCGCCACGGTGGAATACGAGTTCCTGACCGGAAACGCCGTCACCTTCCTGCCTATGGGCACGGTGGCCTATCAGCTCTATGTACAGGATGGGATGCCCTCGCTGATCTCCTGGGCCAATGCCCTGGGATTCCACACCACGACCTTCCACCCCTATGCAGCCTCCGGATGGAACCGTACGCTGGTCTATGAGTATTTCGGCGCGGATGAGCAGCTCTATGAAGAGGATGTGGAAAATCCGTCCTACGTCCGGAATTATATCTCCGATGCCTGCGACTTTGATGTGATCAAGGAGATTACCAGCGCGGAGGAAGGGGATAAACAGTTCATCTTTAACGTCACCATGCAGAACCACGGCGGCTATGCCCAGAGCTGGACCAATCTGATCCGCTCGCCGGTGCTGACGGGGGATCTGGAGGGGACCAGCACAAACGCCGAGCAGTATCTGGCGCTGATGCGCACCACCGACGAGGCTCTGGAGGAGCTGATCGAATACTACAGCGAACAGAGCGAGCCAACCCTGATCGTCCTCTTTGGCGACCATCAGGGCAAGCTGTCCACAGAGTTCTATGAAAGGCTGTATGGCAAGAGTCTGGATGATCTGGACATGGAGGAAACCGAGACCCAGTATGTTGTGCCCTTCCTCATCTGGGCAAACTATGATATTGAAGAGGCATCGGACGTGATGATCTCCGCCAATTATCTGGGGACGCTGATGGCCCAGGTGTCGGGCTACCCGTTGACCGGCTACCAGCAGTTCCTGTCCGCGCTCTACGAGGAGCTGCCGGTGATCAACCGCACCGGTTATATCAACAAAGAGGGGGAGATTGTCAGCGACTCGGAAGAGCTGACAGAGGAGCAGCAGGAGCTGCTGAACCAGTACGCGATCTTGAGCTATTACAACCTGTTTGAGCGGGACGACGCCATTGACCAGCGATTCTTCCAGCTGGCGGAGTAAGATACTTTTGTCTGCTCCGCATCCCGGCGGCGCGGCATCTGCGATAACAGAATCTCGTAAAGAGTTGACGATTATATCTTGTTCACAGGAGTCATATATGAAATTTTCACACAACCAATCGGAAAACGGTTTGGACTTGCTTCAGGCCCGGGGGTTCACCGACGAAGGGGCCATTCACAGCTTCTCCACCCGTCAGGGGGGCGTCAGCACCGGGGCGCTGGCATCGCTGAATTTGGGAATTGGCCGGGGGGACAGCCTGGAACATGTGCGGGAAAACTGCCGGCGGTTTTGCGCGGCCATCGGCGCAGAGTATCCAAACCTTGTCATGTCCAGGCAGGTTCATCGGGACGATGTCCGGGTGTGTACGATGGCGGACGCAGGCAAGGGCCTGTACGGCCAGCGGGATTATGAGGCGGACGGACTGGTGACCGACGTGCCCGGTTTGCCGCTGATGATCTTCTCCGCCGACTGCATTCCCGTGCTGATGTATGACCCGGTGCGCCGGTGTGTGGGCGCCTGCCACTGCGGCTGGCGGGGTACGGTCATGGGAATTGCCGCCAAAACCGCCCGGACGCTGATGGACGTATACGGCTCCAGACCGGAAGACATCCGGGTGGCCATTGGGCCGGGGATTTCCCGCTGCTGCTTTGAGACCCATGGGGATGTGCCCCAGGCGGTGCGAAACGCGATTGGGGAGGATGCAGAGCCATTTATTGACACGCTGGAGGGGGGAAAATACCGCGTTGACCTGAAAGGGATCAATGAGTATTGGGTGGAAAAAGTGGGAGTGCTGCCGGAGAAAATCGTTATTTCTGACGATTGCACCGCCTGCCATCCTGATATATACTGGAGCCATAGACATACCGGAAATGCCCGCGGCTCGCTGGCAGCTGTCATTCAGCTGGTCTGAGGGGATGGCCCCAGCCTCCAAAATGGTTTCATTCGCCGCCGCTCCAACAGGCAGAAACCCTTCAACCCGGAGCAATATGAGGATTCTGATATGAAGCTGAAACAATTACTTGCGATGTTCCTTGCGCTGGCCCTGCTGGTCTCCCTGTGCGCCTGCGGCAGCAGCGGGGCGGATAGTTCTGCTGACACCTCTGCCGATACCTCGGCGGAAGTCTCCTCGGAGACGGAGGAGGGCGAGGAAGAGGAGGAGACGGTTCAACCCTTTGCCCTGGGCTATTATGCAGGTGTGGGCATCAATCCCTATACCTGTGACAACAGCCAGAACCAGACCATTGTGGGCCTGGTATATGAGCCCCTGTTCCAGATCGACGAGAGCTTTCAGGCGACGGCCTGCATTGCCAAATCCATCAGCGTAAGCCGCACCCAGACAGGCGGCACCGCAGATCAAGATGGCGACGAAGACGATGATGATAATAGCGATGATGAAGACGGTGAAGACGGGGATGATGACGAAGACGACGATGACGAGGAAGACGAGGAATCTTCGGTCAGCTATTCCGTCACAGCCGTTATTACGCTGAGAGAGGATGTCGTCTTCTCCGACGGCTCTGCCCTGACCAGCGATGATGTGGTCTACTCCCTGAAGCTGGCGATGGATTCCGACAGCATCTACGCCAGCCGCCTGTCCAGCCTGTCCACGGTTTCCGCCTCCGGCGACTATAAGGTGACGCTGACCTTTACCAGCGGCAACACCAGTGTGGCGGCGCTGCTGGATATTCCCATCGTCAAATCGGGTACGGGGGAGGACAAGGTGCCGGTTGGCACAGGTCCGTATCAGGTGGAGCTGAAGGACGGCTCTCCCTATAAGCTGGTTCAGAACACTTACTGGTGGCAGGCCGGCAAGAGCTACACGACCAGCCAGAGCACAGACCCGGCGGACAGTGAGGATGGCGACTCCTCCGAGGTGGTGATTTTGGGGGAGACAACCTACACCATCAGCCTGCCTCTGGAGGAAATCGGACTGTATATTGCCAGCGACAGCGAAGAGCTGATTTTCGGCTACAGCAGCGGCGCCATTTCCATGGTGTCCACCGACCTGACGGGAACGGATTCGCTGAGCTTTGGCGGCAGCGGCACAGTCTTTGACTATGAGACCACCAATTTGTTATATCTGGGATTTAATACGGACAGCGGTGCCTGTGAGGATCAGAACGTGCGCAATGCCATCTATCAGTCGGTAGACCGGGAAACGCTGGTTCGCAAATCCCTGGCCAGCCATGGGGTGGTGGCCTATATGCCCGTCTCGCCCTCCAGCAGTCTTTACAGTGAGGAGCTGGAGGAGACGTTGGCCTATGATTTGGAAACCGCGCAGGAGTTGTGCCAATCTGCGGGCGCAACGGGCACGCTGCTGCTGATCGTCAACTCGGACTCCTCGTTTAAAGTAGATATGGCAAACGAGATTAAGGACGAGCTGGAAGAGGCGGGCTTCTCCGTGGAGGTAGAGGCGCTGGAGTGGAGCGACTTTACAAGCGCCCTGGAAGAGGGGGACTATGACCTCTATCTCGGCGAGACCAGGATGAGCAATAACTTTGACCTGGCGGCCTTTTTGAACAAAAGCGGCAGCCTGAACTACAGCGGCTTTCGCAGCAGCACCCTGACCAGCAAGCTGAACGCTCTTTACGCCGCCACGGGGGATGACCGGATTTCGGCCGCCGAAGAGCTGTATACGGCGCTGGCCGAAGAGGCGCCCTTTGCGCCGCTCTGCTTTAAGAACTATTCTATTTTGGCCCAGAAGGGGTATCTGGAGAGGGAGTACGCCACCCAATCCAACCTGTTTTATCAATTTTACCGGTGGTCCTTCAGTGCGGAAGTGTTGGAGGCGGACGGCACATTTTCTTAAAACGGGTGCTCACAGCACGCACGGCGGCAAATCGCGTCATTGACCTGGCACGATGAGAGGGCAGAGCGCCCGCCTGCTGGAGGCCAAAAAGCGATCACAAAGCTGTGCCGCTTGCCTCGGTTTTCGGTTGTTTCCCGCCTGTGGACGGAACTGGGAACCATAGATGTGGGAACTGTCGGCGATTCATTGCCGAAGTCATAAAGAAGAGAGAAAGCAAACCGCGTCTCAATTGTTAAAGGAGGAAACAACCAGGATGAATCATGTTTACCGCTGTTTTACCGAAAAGCGCCCGGGCTTTGATGTGGAGGCAGGGAAAGTCTTTCACGAACTGAAAGAGCAGCTCGGAATGGCAAACCTGGAGCATGTGCGGATTTTCTACCGCTACGATGTGGAGCAGATTGCCCCCGAGGTCTATGAGAAGGCGAGGACGACCGTTTTCTCCGAACCCATGGTGGACAACTTTTATGATGAGGAGATGCCCACCATCCAGGACAGCCACTCGATCCTGGCGGTTGAGGCACTGCCCGGCCAGTTTGACCAGCGCGCGGACTCCTGCGCCCAGTGCATTCAGCTGCTGGCCGGTGTGGACCGTCCCCTGGTCAAGGCAGCCACCGTCTATGTCCTGTCCCCCGCGGTGACGGAGGAGGAGCTGGCGAAAGTACGCACATATCTGATTAACCCTGTGGAACGCCGGGAGGCGAGCATTTCCAAGCCGGATACGCTGATTCAGCAGTACGAAATCCCCACCGCGGTGGAGACGGTCAACGGCTTCATCGATATGGATCGGGAGGCGCTGTCCGCACTGCTGTCCCAGCTCGGGCTGGCCATGGATCTGGACGATCTGGCCTTCCTGCAAAATTATTTCCGGAACGAGGAAAAACGGGACCCTACCATAACGGAAATCCGCGTCGTGGACACCTACTGGTCCGATCACTGCCGGCACACCACCTTTGGCACACACATTGAATCCGTTGAAATCGGGGACGCCGATGTGCGCGCCGCTTACGAGGCATATCTGGCAGGCCGGGTCGAGGTTTACGGCGAGGAGAAGGCCGCCGAGCGCCCGCAGACGCTGATGGACATTGGCACGCTGGGGGCAAAGGTGCTGAAAAAGCGGGGCTATTTGGAAAACATCGATGAGTCGGAGGAGATCAACGCCTGCTCCATCCATATCCCGGTTGACGTGGACGGGGTGGAAGAGGATTGGCTGCTCCAGTTCAAAAACGAAACCCATAACCACCCCACGGAGATTGAGCCCTTTGGCGGCGCGGCGACCTGCATTGGCGGCGCCATCCGCGACCCTCTGGCCGGACGGGCCTATATCTATCAGGCGATGCGGATCACCGGCTGCGGCGATCCCCGTGTCCCCATGGACCAGACCATAGAGGGCCGTTTGCCCCAGCGCAAGCTGGCTACCACCGCCGCAGCGGGCTACTCCTCCTACGGCAACCAGATTGGACTGGCCACCGGCATCGTCAACGAGTATTATCATCCCGGCTATGTGGCAAAGCACATGGAATTGGGCGCCGTTGTGGGCGCGGTGCGTGCCGGCGCGGTGGTTCGCGACGTCCCCGCCCCGGGAGATGTGGTCATCCTGCTGGGCGGACGCACGGGCCGGGACGGCATTGGCGGCGCCACCGGCTCCTCCAAGAGCCATCAGCTGGACTCCCTCCAGACGATGGGCTCTGAGGTGCAGAAGGGCAATGCCCCGGAGGAGCGCAAAATTCAGCGGCTGTTCCGCAACCCCGAAGTGACCTTGATGATTAAGCGCTGCAACGACTTCGGAGCAGGCGGCGTCTCCGTTGCGATTGGCGAGCTGGCAGACGGCCTGGAAATTGACCTGAACGCTGTGCGCAAGAAGTACGAGGGTCTGGACGGCACGGAGTTGTCGATCTCCGAATCCCAGGAGCGTATGGCTGTGGTCGTCGCGCCGGAACATGCGGACGCCTTTATCGCCGCCGCCACGGCGGAGAATCTGGAGGCCTACCGGGTGGCGGTGGTCACCGAAGAGCCGCGCATGGTGATGAACTGGAACGGCGTGGCCATTGCCAATCTGTCCCGGGCCTTTTTGAACTCCAACGGCGCGGTGAAACACGCCGCTGTGGCAGTCCCTCAGCTGGCGGACAAGGCGGCCACCGGCGACACTTCCGATGTCAAAGCCCGCTTCTATGCCATCGCCCAGGATCCGAATACCGCCTCTCAGCGCGGTCTGGGCGAGCGGTTTGACGCCTCCATCGGGGCAGGCTCCGTGCTGTTCCCCTATGGCGGCAAGCATCAGCTGACGCCCACCCAGGCCATGGTCGGCCTGCTGCCGGTCAATCCCGGTCAGAAGACCAGCACCTGCTCCATTATGGCCTCCGGCTTTGACCCCATGGTGATGGAGCGGAATCCCTTTTACGGCGCCCAGTGCTCTGTGGTGGAGTCTGTGGCCAAGCTGGTGGCCGCCGGCGGCGACCAGAGCAAGGTCTATCTGACCTTCCAGGAGTATTTTGAGCGCCTGCGCAATGAGCCGTCCCGCTGGGGAAAGCCCTTTGCAGCCCTGCTGGGGGCCTATCAGGCCCAGATCGGCCTGTGCAATGCCGCCATCGGCGGGAAGGACTCCATGTCTGGCTCCTTCATGAATCTGGACGTGCCCCCCACGTTGGTCTCCTTTGCCATTGCGCCGGAAAAGGTGGAAAATATTGTCTCCAACGAGTTCAAGGCGGCTGGCCACCCCGTTTACCTGTTCCAGGTGCCGGAGGGGGATTACGAGGCGATGAAGGCCGTCTGGGCCAAATTCCATGAGCTGGTTCTGGCCGGTAAAGTGGCAGGCTCCTGGGCGCTGACCTCCGGCGGCGTGGCAGAGGGCGTGATGAAGATGGCCTTTGGCAACGGCATCGGCTTCATCGGGGAGAAAACTCTGACCGGTGAGAAGCTCTTTGGCCGGATGTGCGGCTCCATTCTGGCGGAGATGACGGAGGATGTGCCCTTTGGCGAGAAGATCGGTGAGACCACCGGTCTGCCGGTCATCCGTGTCTCCGGCGTGGAGATGGCCCTTGCAGACCTGCGCGCCGCCTGGGAGGGGACGCTGGAATCGGTCTATCCCACCGAGGCTCAGGTGTCCCAGCCCTATGCGATTCCCAACGTGGACTGCACGGAGCGGGTGGCAAAGGCCCCTGCCAATGTCATCGCCCGGCCGAAGGCGGTCATTCCCGTCTTCCCCGGCACCAACTGCGAGTACGACACCGCCAATGCCTGCATCCGGGCGGGCATTGAGCCTGAGATTCTGGTGGTCCGCAACTTGACCACGGAGCTGCTGCAGGAGTCGGAGGAGGCTTTGGAAAAGGCCATTCAGGGGGCGCAGATGATCATCCTGCCCGGCGGCTTCTCCGGCGGCGATGAGCCGGAAGGCTCCGGCAAGTTTATTGCCTCCTTCTTCCGCAATCCCCGGATTCAGGACGCAGTTCACGATCTGCTGAAAAACCGTGACGGCTTGATGCTGGGCATCTGCAACGGCTTCCAGGCTCTGGTCAAGCTGGGACTGGTTCCCTATGGAGAGATCCGGGACATGGATGACTCCTGCCCCACGCTGACCTTCAACCTGATTGGCCGCCACCAGAGCCGCTACTGCAATACCCGTGTGGCCTCGGTCAAATCCCCCTGGATGCTCAAGTGCCAGGTGGGCGACGTTTACAGCGTGCCCGTCTCCCACGGCGAGGGACGTTTTGTGGCTGACCCCGCCATTCTGGAGCAGATGGTTCAGAACGGACAGATCGCCACCCAGTATGTGGACGAGAAGGGAATGCCGTCCCTGGACATCTCGGCCAACCCCAACGGCTCCGTCTACGCCATCGAGGGCATTTTCTCCCCGGATGGACGGGTCTTTGGCAAGATGGGACACACGGAGCGATGGAATCCGGGCGTGGCCCGCAACATCCCCGGTGAGAAGTGGATGCCCATTTTCGAGTCCGGCGCAGAATATTTTAAATAAGAAATCGCAGGCGGAGAGCGTTCCCGGGGGGAAATGCGTCCATGCATTCGGTTCGTAGGACGCCCGGGAGCGGATCGCCAGAGGATGGGGATGACGGTGTAAAAGCCGGAGTCCCCATCTGTCTCTGCCCAATGGAGGTTTTGCATGATACATCCTGTGGACAGCATCATTTTTGATGTGGACGGCACCCTGTGGGACGCGGTTCCGGTCATGCTGAAGGCGTGGAATCAGGCCGTGGAGGCCGCGACCGGCGCGGCCAGCCGCATTCAGTTGGAAGCGGCCTACGCCACTATGGGCATGACGCTGGAGGACATAGCAAAGAGCCTGTTCCCGGAGATGAACTGGGAAGAGAGGCAGGCGCTGATGCGCGCCTGTCTGGCGCAGGAGGATCTTGTGCTCAAGCAGACCGTGCCGCCCCTGTTTTCGGGGGTTCGGGAGACGCTGGAAGAGCTGGCCGGGCGCTACCCGCTGTATATTGTCTCCAACTGCCAGCTGGGATATGTGGATCGTCTGGTGGAGGGCCATGGGCTCCAGGGAATCATCTCGGACTGGCTGTGCTGGGGCGATACGCTGGCGGAAAAGGACGTGACCCTCCGGACACTGGTGGAAAAGCATCATTTGCAGCATCCGGTCTATGTGGGGGACACCCTGGGAGATCAGCGCTCCTGTGCAAAAGCAGGGATTCCCTTTATTTTCGCCGCCTATGGCTTTGGCCGGGCGGAACAGCCGGCATACACGATTCAGCGCTTTGCGGATCTGCGGGAGCTGGTTTGAACCCACTCTCCCCCCTGCAGGATTTTTTTCAGGATATGGCTTGCAATTTGCGGAGATGGTGTTATAATAAGTCTAATCCAATTAAAGGGGATTCTCACCATGACGTACACTTCTGCTTTCTGCTTTACCTATAGCTGGAACCGATTTTATGGCTCCGGCGCTTTTGCATGGGTAAAATTAGAAACAGCAGACTCTGAGTGTTTGAGGGTTCCCAGGGGAATCTGAATTTGTCGTTTTTCGTCTATTAAGGCTCATTGTCTATGACAATGGGTCTTTTTTTGTGGAAAGGAAACAATTTATGGTCATTATTTTGAAACCGGGCACCAGTCAAAACGAAATTCGCAAGCTGGCTGCCAAGCTGGAAGCGCAGAATTTGAGGGTGGGCGTCACCAATGGCATTGGCTGTTCCATTCTGGGGCTGGTGGGGGATACCACCCAGCTGGATGAGGATATGTTGCTCCTAGAAGACGCCGTGGAGCGGGTCATGCGTGTTTCGGAGCCCTATAAGAAGGCCAATCGGAAGTTCCACCCGGAGGACACGGTTGTGGACGTGAACGGCGTCCCCGTGGGCGGGAACAATTTCACCGTGATTGCAGGCCCCTGCTCTGTGGAGAGCAAAGAGCAGATTGTGGAGGTGGCAAAGAGCGTTCAGGCCCAGGGGGCCTCCATGTTGCGCGGCGGCGCGTTTAAGCCCCGCACCTCGCCCTACTCCTTCCAGGGGCTGGGTACGCAGGGGCTAGATTTGCTGCTGGCCGCCAAGGCGGAAACCGGGCTGCCCATCGTCACGGAGATCATGGCGCCCCGCTACTGCGACGTGTTTGAACAGAAGGCAGACCTGATTCAGATCGGTGCCCGGAATATGCAGAACTTTGAGCTGTTAAAAGAGGTGGGGAAGATGTCCAAGCCCGTCCTCCTGAAGCGCGGTTTGGCCAACACCTATGAGGAGTGGATTATGTCCGCCGAGTACATCATGAGCGAGGGAAATGAAAACGTCATCCTGTGTGAGCGGGGCATCCGCACCTATGAGCGGTATACCCGCAATACGCTGGACATCTCCGCCATCCCGGCCATCAAAAAAATGAGCCATCTGCCCATCGTCATCGACCCCTCCCACGCCGGCGGCTATAGCTGGCTGGTGGAACCGCTGGCCATGGCGGCTGTGGCCGCCGGTGCAGACGGGCTGCTGATTGAGGTTCACAACGATCCCGCCCATGCCCTCTGTGACGGCCAGCAGGCGCTGACCCCCGCGCAATTTGGAGATTTGATGGGAAAGATGCATAAAATAGTTGACCTGATGGGGAAGACTGTAGTAAAATAACAAAAGCCTGCACACTTTAAACTGCTAAAGCAGCGGACGCAGGGAGAGGAAGGCGAACCATGAAACGAGTATTTATCCCCATTGAGGGAAAAGAGTATGAGATCCTGATTGAGCGCGGTCTCCTGGATCAGGTGGGGAGACTTTGCCGGACGGTGCTGCTTCGGAGCAGGCGGATTGGTCTGGTGACGGACACCACGGTGGGCCCCCTTTATGCAGAGCGTGTGGAAAAAAGTTTGACCTCTGCCGGGTTTGAGGTAAAGGTGTTGACCATTCCCGCCGGAGAGGCCTCCAAGAATGTGGAAAAACTCTCCTGGCTCTGGGAGGAGTTGATGGCCTTTGGTATGACCCGCACCGATGCCCTGGTTGCCCTGGGCGGCGGCGTTGTGGGGGATTTGGCCGGATTCGCGGCGGCAACCGTGCTGCGGGGCATTCCCTTTGTTCAGATCCCGACCACGCTGCTGGCCCAGGTGGACAGTTCCGTAGGCGGCAAGGTGGCGATCAATTTGAAGGCGGGCAAAAACCTGGCCGGGGCGTTCTGGCAGCCCCAGTTGGTCGTCATGGATCCGGACGTGTTGGACACCCTGCCGGACAGGGCCTTTTCCGACGGGATGGCAGAGGTCATCAAATACGGCTGCATCTGGGACAGAGAGTTTTTTGACCGTCTGCTCCAGTGCCGCAACCGGGCGGGGATTATGCTGAATATCGAGAATGTTCTTTACCTCTGCTGCTCCATCAAGTCGGAGGTAGTCCAGGCGGACGAGCGGGATCTGGGACTGCGTATGATTTTAAACTTCGGCCACACGCTGGGCCACGCCTATGAAAAGGCTTATCACTATGAGACCTACACCCACGGTCAGGCGGTGGCGGCGGGGATGTGCCGCGCCGCTGAGATCGGCGAGACATTGGGGGTCACGCCGGCCGGTGTGGCGGAGCAGATCATCGCCGCCATGAGGCAGTACGGGCTGCCGGATCGCATTGCCTGCTCCATGGAGGATTACCGCGGGGCCATTGGACTGGACAAAAAGGGCGAGGGAAAGGACATTCGCCTGATTGTGCTCTCCGAATTAGGAAAGGCCGCCGCGCGCAGAATGAAGAAAGAGGAATTGCTGGACCGCATCGAGGAGATAGAGGCCCGATTGAAAGGATAAGGGGAAAATGGACTTAGCGATTTATCCCAAAAAATTAAAGGGCTTCATCACGCCCCCGCCCTCCAAGAGCCAGGCCCACCGCGCCATTATTTCGGCGGCGTTGGCAGAGGGAAACAGCCTGATTTTGAACCTTCAGCTTTCCCAGGACATCCATGCGACGTTGAATTGCATGCGCGCCTTGGGGGCTGAGGCATCGGAGCACGGCGGCATTATCAACGGCGCCCATGCCCGGCAGGGGAAGTTTGCGAAGCTGCCGGAGCTGGACTGCGGTGAGTCCGGTTCGACGCTGCGCTTTTTGATTCCCATTGCGCTGGTGGTGGCCGGCGGCGGCGTGTTCACCGGCCGGGGCCGGTTGATGCAGCGCCCTCAAAAACCGTATAAAGACCTGTTTGACGAGCGGGGCATCCGTTTTGAGCGCAGGGGCGAAAAACTCATTGTGGAGGGCAAGCTGGAACCCGGCGTCTTCCGTCTTCCCGGCAATGTCTCCAGCCAGTTTATCACCGGCCTGCTGTTTGCGCTGCCCCTGCTGGAGGGGGATTCCGAGATTGTCCTGACGACGGAGCTGGAGTCTGCCGGATACATTGAATCCACGATTGTGGCAATGGAACTGTTTCACGTCCATGTCAAGCGGACGGAGACGGGCTGGTATATCCCGGGAGGCCAGCACTACACCGCGGCCAAGGAGCCGGTTGTGGTGGACGCGGACTACTCCCAGGCGGCCTTTTACTACGTGGCAAACGGCCTGGGCAATGAAATTACCATCTGCGACATGAACCCCAACACCTGTCAAGGGGACAAGGTCATCGTCCGGCATGCGGCAATGCTGAACTGTCCCGGGGAGGTCACCATCAATGTGAGCCAGTGCCCCGATCTGGTGCCGGCATTGGCGGTCCGGGCCGCACTGCGGGAGGGGGAGATCACCCACATCGTCGGCGCAGCCCGTCTGCGCATCAAGGAGAGCGACCGGCTGGACACCGTCAGCACAGAGCTGAACAAGCTGGGGGCCCGGGTGGAGCAGCATCCGGACGCGCTAACCATTACAGGGGTCAGTCACTTCCACGGCGCTGTGGTCAACAGCCACAACGACCATCGGATCGCCATGATGCTGGCGATGGGGGCAAGCCGCAGCACCGGAAAGGTGATTTTGCAGGACGCGGGCAGCGTGGCAAAGTCCTACCCCGGCTTCTGGGAACACTACTTCCGGCTGGGTGGCAGCTTCAGCATTTGGGATTGACGAGGCGTGGAAAACCACACCTGCCTGGGTTGCAGAAATGGATTCATTCAGAGGGGACAATTACCATGAAACATATGATTTTCGGCGAATCTCACGGCCCTGCCATTGGCGTGGCGCTCTCTGGCGTCCCCGCAGGCATTGAGCTGGACATGGACGAGATCGCCTTCGAGATGGGGCGCCGGGCCCCGGGCAAAAACAGGCTGTCCACAGCCCGGAAGGAGGCGGACAAACCGGAGATTATCTCCGGTCTGTTTGAGGGCCGCACCACCGGGGCGCCGCTGTGCGCGCTGATTGAGAACACCAATCAGCACAGTGGGGATTACGCCAGGACGAAAGACCTGGCGCGGCCGGGACACGCGGACTACACCGGCTTTATGCGCTATGAGGGCCACAATGACTACCGGGGGGGCGGCCACTTTTCCGGCCGGCTGACGGCGCCGCTGGTCTTTGCCGGGGCGGTGGCCAAGCAAATTCTGCTGAATGAGGGGATCCGCGTCGGCGCCCATATCCAGTCCATCGCAGGGATTGAGGACAACGGCTCCTTTTTGGACTTGCAGGACATGTTGGACGCTCGCAACCTGGTGCAGATAGCCCATAAGGACTTCCCGGTCATAGACGATGCCAGAGGGCAGGAGATGCAATCGGCCATTTTGGCTGCCCGGGAGCAGCTGGACTCTGTGGGCGGCGTGATTGAATGCGCGGTTCTGGGGGTGCCCGCCGGCATCGGCTCACCGGATTACGGGGAAAATGTGGAGGGAATCTTTGCCCAGCACATGTTTGCCGTGCCTGCGGTGAAGGGGATTGGCTTTGGCGCAGGGTTTGCGCTGGCGGACATGCGGGGCCATGAGGCAAACGACGCCCTTTACATGAAAGGCTTTGACGTGCGCACGCGAACCAATTATAATGGGGGCGTAAATGGCGGCATAACCAATGGCATGCCCATTGTCTTCCGTGCGGCCATCCGGCCCACACCTTCGATCGGGCGGGAACAGGACACCGTCAACCTGGACACGATGGAGAACGCAAAGCTCCGCATCCAGGGCCGTCACGACCCGTGCATTGTCCACCGGGCCGTTCCGGTCATTGAGGCCGCCGCGGCCCTGGCTGTCTGTGAGTTGCTGGGAATTTGAATGGATTATGAGGCGAGGATAATGAACGAACTGAATGAACTGCGTCAGCAAATTGATGAAATTGACCGGCAGATCGTGAAGCTGTACGAGCAGCGCATGGAAAAGAGCCGTCAGGTAGGTATGTATAAGCAGCGTGAGCAGCGCCCGATTCTGGACTCCGGCCGGGAGGCAGAGGTGCTGAAGCAAAAGACGGATATGGTTTCCAACGGCGAGATGAAGCCCTATGTGATTGCCCTTTACGAGCAGATTATGGCGCAAAGCCGCATGATTCAGACCAAACTGGTGAACAGCTGGAACCCCGCCAAACAGCAGGCCTATCGGGAGTACCGGGAGGCGCTGGAGATGACCAACTGGTTCCCCGAGTCCGACCGCATCATTTACCAGGGCCAGCCCGGTGCTTACGGGGAGGAGGCCACCATCCAGTATTTTGGCGAGGACTGTGACCGCACCAATGCCAGGAGCTTTGAAGGCGTTTTTGTCGGCATCCGGGAGGGGCTAGGGGGCTACGGCGTCCTCCCCATCGAAAACAGCTCCACCGGCTCCATCAATGATGTATATGATCTGTTGGGGAAATACGGCTGCTATATTGTGGGGGAGACCACGGTTCATGTGGAGCACTGCCTGATGGGCATCCATGGGGCCAGCATGGGCTCCATCACCGATGTCTATTCCCACGAGCAGGGCATCCTCCAGTGCCGGGATTTTCTGGATGACTTCCCCTCCTGGAACCAGCATATTGAGGCCAACACCGCTGCTTCCGCCAAGATGGTGGCAAAGCTGAACGACCCGCGGAAGGCGGCCATTGCCAGCCGCCGGGCTGCCAAGATTTACGACCTGGATATTCTGGCCGAGAAAATCAACACAAACAACAACAACTATACCCGGTTTGTGGTGGTGGCGGAAAAACCCTGCTACAAGGAAAACGCGGATAAAGTCAGCGTGGTGTTCACCATTCCCCACACGGAGGGCAGCCTGCACCGGATTCTCTCCGTGTTTGCGGCCAACGGCCTGAATCTTCTCAAGCTGGAGTCCAGGCCCATTCCCCGTAAGAGCTGGGAGTACAATTTCTTTGCCGATTTCTCCGGCAATCTCCGCGGCGACGGCATGGACGACGTGATCCATCAGTTAATTGACGAAACGCTCAGTTTCCGGATTCTGGGCAACTATTAAAAAGAGCGAGGGTGATGAGCATGAAAAATATTGTAGTCATCGGGATGATGGGCAGCGGCAAGACCACCTGCGGCCGGCTGCTGGGACAGAAATTGAACCGTAAGTTCATTGACGCAGATGATCTGATTGTTGAGCGGGCAGGTATGAGCGTTTCGGACATCTTTGAAAAGCTGGGGGAACCCGTCTTTCGAGATATGGAGACCCAGGTTGCCAAGGAGTTGGGGTCCTGTGAGGGGCTGGTGATTGCCACCGGCGGCGGCATGCCGATGCGCCCTGAGAACGCCGAGGCGCTGCGCAAAAACAGCATTGTCTTTATGCTGAACCGTCCGGTGGACGAGATTTATGACACGGAAAATCTGGAGGACCGCCCAAATGCCCGCAACGGCAGGCAGGATTTTATCGACCGGTTCCTCCGCCGGGAGGACCGCTACCTGAGCGCGGCACACCACGTCATCAACCACTTTGAGACGCCGGAAATCACAGTGGGAGAAATCATTGACATCGCACGCTTTGAGGGCCTGGTGGAATAAGGAGACGGCTGACGTCCGGCGTATTTGGCTACATCATGGAAAAACGGACTGGCTCCCAGCGGGAGAGCCAGTCCGTTTTCGGTAAAAACAGGAACGAATATGTACGGAAGGATGGACACTGGTAGGTTAGTTCCGGTTGGACAGCTTGACATACTCCCGCCGGGGCTGGATGGCCTTGTAGGCGGGGCGGATAATCCGGTTGCCGTTGATCAGCTCCTCCAGCCGGTGGGCGCTCCAGCCGCTGATCCGGGCGATGGCAAAGAGGGGGGTGAACAGCTCTTCGGGAATGCCCAGCATCTGATAGACGAAGCCGGAGTAGAAGTCCACATTGGCGCTGACGCCCTTGTACATCCGCCGCTCACCGCTGATGACCTCGGGAGCCAGCCGCTCCACCGCGGAGTAGAGCTGATATTCCTCCTCCCGGCCCTTTTCCTGGGCCAACAGGTGGACAAATGCCTTGAAGATGGTGACTCTGGGGTCTGACTTGGAGTAGATCGCGTGTCCCACGCCGTAAATGAGGCCGGAGTGGTCAAAGGCGTCTCCGTGGAGAATCCGCTCCAGATAGGCTTTCACCTCATCGTCGTCCTTCCAGTCGTGTACCTGGTCCTTGATCTCCTCAAACATGTGGCACACCTTGATGTTGGCGCCGCCGTGCTTGGGCCCTTTCAGGCTTCCCAGCGCCGCCGCGATAGCGGAATAGGTGTCGGTGCCGGAGGAGGTGACCACATGGGTGGTAAAGGAGGAGTTGTTGCCGCCGCCGTGCTCCGCGTGGAGAACCAGAGCCATGTCCAGAACCCGGGCCTCGGTCTCGGAATACTTCATGTCCGGCCGCAGCATATACAGGATATTCTGGGCGGTGGACAGTTCGGGAACGGGGTCATGGATAAAGAAGCTGGGATAGTTGTTCAGATAATAGTTATAGGCCTGATACCCGGCCAGGGCCAGCTGAGGGAACATGGCGATGAGCTGGAGGCACTGGCGCAGCACGTTGGGGAGGGAGGTGTCGTCGGGGTTGTTGTCATAGGAGTACAGGGTGAGCACGCTCCGGGCAACGGAGTTCATGATGTCCGAGCTGGGCGCCTTCATAATGATGTCCCGCACAAAGGAGTTCGGAAGGGAACGGTAGCTGGACAGGAGGGTGCGGAAACGGGACAGCGCTTCTTCAGTGGGCAGATCACCGAAAAGCAGCAGATAGGTGATCTCCTCAAAGCCGAACCGTCCGTCCTTCAGGAAACCCCTGACCAGGTCATTCACATGATACCCCCGGTAGAACAGGGAGCCGTCGCAGGGCTGGCCGTCAGAGGTCTTGGCCTGGATCTCGCTGATCTCCGTCAGACCGGTCAGCACGCCGTTGCCGTTTTCGTCCCGAAGGCCCCGGTTGACCTTATACTGGGAGTAGAGCTGCTTGTCAATGACACAGTTCTCCGAGCAGTGGTTCGCCAGCGCTAAAATTTCGGGAGTGATTACAGAATAATCTCTTTTTTCTGCCATGGAATCCTCCTTCCTGTCGTAAAGGGTTGGTAGTGATAAGCAGCATTGCTGCCAGAGCGGGCCTTTGCCGCCATAGGTGATTGATGCTTCGTGCAATATGAGCAAGGGAAGGCGTTCTTTTGCTCTGTTTGCGGTTTCCTCTCCGGCAAAGCCCCACATTATGGGGCAAATTATACCGCCGATTGATGGCCATGTCAACTCGGAGAATGTAAACTTTGCAGCGATACAATCCATATGGGGACGGTGGACGGATGGTGAAAAAAGATGACTAATTTCGTCACAGGAAAGATGCCGTTTGCGAAAGGAGCGGCGGTTCCATAAATCGTCTGCTGAAGGCCGTAAAACAGGCAAATCTGCCGGACGGCGGTAAAAGAAACTCCGCTGTCCGGCAGACACTGCTTGTCCGTATGTATCGTTGGCGGCCCGGGATCAGTCAAGGCCGCCGTTCCCCGCTTTTTGCGCTCAAATTGCTCTATTCGGTTTCAGTGGGAACATCCAGCCCAAATTCACTGGGCAGAAAACGGGGACAGACGTTTTCCGAGGTGCAAATCGCGGAGGCCGCCAGCCGGGTTCCAATCTCGC
>CAYWAP010000016.1:0-33124 GCA_964456525.1 uncultured Oscillospiraceae bacterium | reverse complement strand
TTATTTTCGTTTTGTCAAGGGATGGAAAGAAAAGTTCTCCGATTCAACCTCCAGGTAACATCCAGTTTTTACACAAAATACGGAAAATACGCATGACCCGGCCAGGGAAAAGAGATTGGATACATTTGCATTTGAAGTGCCGGTTCTGGCGCGTCGGGCTGCCTGTGTTCATACAACAAGCAGCAGAGCTGCATTCCGCAGATGGAATGCTGCAGCCTGTCGAAAAAGGCCACAAAAAGGCGGCCTTCAGGGCAACAGCAGTTGACTTGCTATTTTTACTGTGATATGCTTAAAATCTGAAAAATATAGACAAATGGCACGGATGACCTATGTTATTTAAGGAGCGAAAAGAAAAACAAGCATATCGTCCGCTCAGGCAGAAACAGCGGGTGAACCGCCCCCTGGCCTGGTTTACGGCGGCGTTTGCCATGATGTCGTTGCTGGCCGGGGCTGTACATATCCTCATCGTGGTGGCGCTGGCGGCGATGTTTTTTGTTATGTTTTCCAGGACCAAAGGGGATCCGCGCTGCTTTCTGTTTTTCCTCGGCGGGTTTGCGGCGTTGGTCTGGTTTATCCTCTATGCGGGCTGGCTGTGGCTGCAAATCTATCAGTTTGCCGGGAAAACGGTTTCCTTTACGGCGACGGTTTCCGACTACTCGACGGAGACGGATTACAATACTTCCGTCGATGTCTATATTGATACGGTTTTTGGCTCCAGGGTCCATGCCCGTCTGTATGTCCCGACGGATCAGGAGTTGAAACCCGGCGACCGCCTGAGCGGCACGGCGTATTTCACCTCCGGAACGGAGAAGAGCGGCAGTTACGCCAGCTATGCCTCCCAGGGCCTGTTCCTTCTCGGCAGCGTCCACGACGATGTGGAGATTGTGGAGGGCGAGGCCTTTTCACTGCGCTATCTTCCCCAATACCTCCGGCACAGCATACAGGAGAAGATTCATAGCCTGTTCACCGGGGACTGTGCCGCGCTGTTAAGCGCCTTTCTCGTGGGCGATCGCAGTGAGCTGTCGGACAGCTGCGCCGCCGCGTTGCGGCGCGCCGGGCTCAGCCATCTGGTGGCGGTATCCGGTCTCCATGTGACGTTTCTGGTCAGCTTACTGCTGTTTGTGACCTACAATAACCGCTGGTGTACCCTTCTCTGCATTCCCTTTCTGGTGCTGTTTGCACTGATGACCGGATGCTCCCCCAGCACCATGCGGGCGGTTTTCATGGAGTGTATTGTGATTTTGGCGCCGTTTTTCGGCAGAGAAACCGATGGGCTCTGCTCCCTGTCGGCGGCGCTGCTGGTTCTGTTGGCCGCCAACCCATATTCTGCCTCCAGTATCAGCTTGCAGCTCTCCTTTACCTCGATGTTGGGCATTCTGTTACATGCGGCGCGGTTTCGCCGGGGACTGGGGAAGTGGATTCCCAGGATCCCGGTGCGGCCGATTCAATGGCTCAGCGCCTATATTCAGAGTTCCTTTGCGATGACGGCTGCGGCGAGTATGTTCACACTGCCATTGGTGGCCTACTATTTTGACGCCATTCCCCTGATTTCCCCCATTTCCAATCTGCTGGTCGTCGGCGTGGCTTCCTGGCTGTTCTTTGCCGGGGCGGTTACCGTCCTCCTTGGGTTTGTCTGTATGCCGTTGGCCTCTGTGCTGGCGTGGCCGGTGCGGGCGCTGGCCCTCTATGTGGTTGAGGTTCCCAAACTCCTGGTAAAAATTCCCTTTGCATCCTTGAGCGATGATTACCAGTTCGTCCAGCTTTGGATGGGGGCGATTTGTCTCATCTTTCTGCTGACGTTGATTTCCAAATGGCTGCGCAGACATCTGTATCTTCCCATTGGAGCAGGCATTTTGTCGCTGTTTCTGGTGATTTTCGCGTTGAGATCGGCGATTGACGACGCAAATTTAATTGTACAGGCGCTGAATGTGGGGCAGGGCCAGAGTATTCTCTTCTACTCGGATGGGGAGGCGGTGGCAGTTGACTGCGGCGGCAATGCGGACAACGCCGGGGATATTCTGGCGGAGTCGTTGATCGATTTTCAGGTGTCCCATTTAGATGCATTGGTACTGACCCACTATGACAGCGATCATATCAACGGGGTGGAAGAGCTGTTTCAGCAGGTGCAGGTGGACCGGCTGTATCTCCCGGACGTGGAAGATGACAACGGCGGCAGGGAGAAGGTGCTCGCCGCCGCTGAGGAGGCGGGCGTGTCCATTGAATGGGTCACGGAGGACGAGACGATCTCCTTCGGGTCGGCGATGATCACCATCTACGCGCCCATCGGCGACGGCGGGGACAATGAGTGCGGCCTTTCCGTGCAGTGTACCAGCGGTGGCACCGATGTGCTGATTACCGGGGATATGAGCGCCAGCTGGGAGGAAGAATTGGCCCAGAGCAAACAGCTGGAGGACATTGAGGTGCTGATTGTGGCCCATCATGGGTCAAAATATTCCACCAGTGAGGCGTTTTTGGACATCATCACCCCAGAATATGCGGTGATTTCGGTGGGCAATAACAGCTATGGGCACCCCACTGAGGAGACGCTTCAGCGGCTGGAGGAGGCAGGCTGTGTCATCTATCGAACCGATGAGGACGGAACCGTCACCCTGCGCTTCCGGGAGACAGACTAGGCCTTGTCTGGCGAAAAATCTGCGCCACTGGCCGCAGTTCCAATTTTGAAACAAGACCTAGAAGGGAGACTTGCTATGGCGGCGAAACGGGCCGGAACGGACTCCGGGCTGCAACAGCTCAAAAAAGATCTGGCAGAGAATCGGCTGGGAAACCTGTATCTGTTTTACGGCGAGGAAGACTATCTTCGGGATTTCTATCTGGCACAGATACAAAAAAAATTGCTCCCGCCCGGGACAGCAATCTTTAATTTACACACCTTTCAGGGCAAGACGCTGGAGACCTGGGCCCTTGCCGACGCGGTAAATGCCTTTCCCATGATGGCGGAGCGGACGGTGGTCCTTGTCTATGACTATGACCTCTATCAAAATGAATCCCGTCGGAATTTTCTGATGGAGCTGTTTTCCGACCTGCCCGACTATGTCTGTTTGATCTTTGTCTATGACCTCATGGACTATAAGTCCGGCGGAAACACCAAGCTGGGGAAGCTGGTCAAAAAGGTTGCCAGGGTGGTGGAGTGCAAGGCCCAATCCCAATCCGACCTGAACGCTTGGATTCGGCGGAGATTCCGGACCCTTGGCAAGGAAATTGACAATCCGACGGCGGAGTATTTGACGTTTCTCTGCGGCGGGCGGATGACCGGGCTCTCCGGGGAAATTGAGAAAATCGGCGCCTATGCCTCTGGCAGTCAGGTCACCAGACAGGACATTGACGCCGTGGCGGACCCGGTGCTGGACGCCAGAGTGTTTCAGATGACCGATGCCATTAGCGCGCGGAATTTCCGGCAGGCGGCCAATATCCTCTCAGACCTCTACCGCATGAACACGGAGCCCATCGTCATCTTGACGGTGCTGGGCCGGTATATCCGCCAGCTCTGGTCGGCCCGGCTGGTTCTGGAGCGCCGGATGGGGCAGCGGGAGCTGGCAGATCTGTGGGAGATGAAGAGCGCTTGGCAGGCCCGGAAACTCATGGATGGGGCCAGACGGTTTGACCTGACATGGTGCCGGCGGGCGGTGGTGCTGTGCGCGCAGACCGACCAGGCGATGAAATCCAGCGGGCGGGACGGAGAAGAACTGCTGACCGACCTGCTGTTACAGCTGGCAAGCGGGGGATAAGGATTGAAGTGGAAAATTCGGGAAGCGATTGTCGTAGAGGGCCGTTACGATAAAAATACGCTGTCCCAGGTAGTTGACACGCTGATTCTCACCACAGAGGGGTTCCAGGTGTTTAAGCGGAAGGACCAGGCCGCCCTGCTGCGCCGGGTGGCGAGAGAGCGGGGGCTGATTGTGCTGACGGACAGTGACGGCGCCGGTTTCGTCATTCGCAACTATTTGAAAGGAATTGTCCCTCAGGGGCAGATCAAGCAGTGTTATATTCCGGACGTCTATGGAAAAGAACACCGCAAACGCCGCCCCGGGAAAGAGGGAAAGCTGGGGGTGGAAGGCATGCCGCCTGAGGTGCTGCGGGAAGCCCTTTTGCGCGGGGGCGCCACCATTTTGGGGGAACAGGAGTCCGCCCGAGCGGGACGGGAGATCACCAAGCTGGATCTGGTTCAGGCGGGGCTTTCCGGCGGCGCGAACAGCGCCCAGCGCCGGAAGGCGCTGCAAAAGGCGCTGAACCTGCCGGAACATCTGAGCGCGAACGCCCTGGTGCAGGTGTTAAACACCCTTCTGACCTGGGAGGAGTTCTGGGAAGCGGTGGAGCGCCTGGACTGACAGGCCATGCTGCCTCCCGGGGAGAGACCATGTCTTTACTCTGCGGAGCGCAGCTCCACATGCAAAGTCAGCAGATACAGCCCTCCGCAGAAGAGCGCACAGCCCCCCATGGAGGCGCCCAGCCCATAGCCGTTGTTGAGCATGACGCGGTACAGCAGATTGCCGCACAGGCCGCTGAGCAGTGCGGCTAGACCCGGCGCCCACAGGCACCGGAACAGCTCCAGCGCAAAGCCGGTAGTGCGGTGAACCAGCCGAATCCGAATCGTCAGGCCGAGCACCCCGGACACCACCATCCCGGCGATGCATGCGGATATGCCCCATCGAGCCGCGCCGAACAGGGTAAAGGCCAGCTGGAGGATTCCGGCCAGCAGGGACACGAGGGCGCAGTGGGTCTGCCGTCCCAGCCCGTTGAGCACTGCGGACAGCACAGATTGCAGACCGGCCAGACAGGTGGCAAAGGCCAGCGGGAGCAGATAAAGCCCGGTTCGGCTGTCTCCAAAGAGCAGCAGCCCCAGATCGTCGCCAACGGTGACCAGCAGGGCTGTCACCGGAAAGAGAATGGCCGCTGTGCTGAAAATGGCCTGCCCGGTGCTGTGGTTCAGTTCCTTTTGCCGCCTGTTGGTGGCAAAATGGGTGATGTGGGGGAGAATGGTCAGGCTCAGCGCCCGGACAAAGGCAAAGGGCAGCATGAGCATGGGAAGCGTCATGCCATAGACCACGCCGTAGAGTTCCATGGCCTCCGACGCTGTGCAGCCCCAGGCCGCCAGTTGCCGGGGAATCAGAATGGCGTTTGCCGCGTCCATCAAATTGTCCAGAATGGCGGTGGCGCTGACGGGAAGGGCGATTTTCAGCAGCTGCCGCTCCCACACCAGCGGAGACTCCGAGGGGCCGCGCTGGGCTGATTTTGGCCCCTCCCGCACCCATCGAATCAGCGTCAGGCTGACCGAGGAGAACACTTCGCTGATGAGCATACCGGAAAAAATCAGCAGGATTGTGTGCTCTCCGTCCGATGGCAGCAGCAAGGCCAGCAGACCCAGAATGGCTGCAGTTCGGATAAACTGCTCCAGCAGCTCTGTGGCGGCGGGAATGCCGGTCTGCCCCAGGCCGTAAAAATGGTGTTTGTTGAGATTTTCAATGCCGGTGAGCAGCAGCAGAGGAATCAGCAGGATCAGCCCCCAATGCGTCCGCCCATCGTCCAAAAGGGTGGAGGCGATCTCATCGCTGTAGAAAATAATGGTCCCGGCCAAGGGAAGGCACAGGACGAAAAACGTCCCCAGCGCCAAGCGGAGCAGCTCCGTTGCGCCGCGGTGGTTTCCAAGGGCGTGACAGCTGGCCGTCAAGCAGGAGACCGCCGCAGTCAGACCGGTCAGCGCGACGGACTGTAAAACCGCGTACACATATAGAACCAGCTGCTGTACGCCGAGCAGCTCCGCGCCGATCATTTGGGTCAGCGCCGCCCGGTAGACAAAGGACAGAAGCTGTGAAACGATTCCCACCACTGTCATGATGGCGGCCGACCGCGCCAGCGACGGCTTTCGGTAGTTCATTGCATCACCCCGCTTGGGAAACTGTATGCGGCGTTTCCGAACGTGATGATACGTGGAGGCAGAAAAAGCGGGCGCATGGGCTCCCGCCCATCGGTAGAGCGCAACGCCAGACAGAAAAACAGAGAATAGACGATGAAAGGGTGCTGATACACAAAGGATCAGCACCCCTTTTCCATTTCCCGTCTCGCCGGAGAGTGAGGGAGGTTGATTTCTCTTTTACAAAGTGGAAAAAAGCTGCAAATCCTGTGAGAACGCCCCTTTTTTGCCCGTTTTCCCGGGACGACCACCTGTCCGGCCGCCCTCAGGGTAAAATGATTGCCGTGGAACCGTCTGATTTGCTGAAATCCTTTTCCAGTAGTTCCAGTGTCACCTGACTGTCCTGGGCCATGCCGATGAAGTGGAAGCCGTTGCGGGTGTAAAACCGCTTTGCCACCTGGTTTGTGGGGGAGCAGCGCAGGCGCAGCCGGGTCATGCCCAGCGCTCGCCCGGTGGAGACGGCCTGTCCCAGCAGCTGGACGCCCATGCCCTTGTGGCGGTGCTCCGGGTCCATGTAGCAGAAGGGGACAAAGCAGACCCCCTGTTTTGCATCCCGATTCAGGTCCATCTGGATGATGCCCACGGGCCGCTCGCCCAGCATGGCCAGCATAACGGCCTGTTCGTCCGCCTCACTGGCGCGTCTGGCCGCCTGATAAAAGCGCTCACCGAAGAAAGGCTCCTGGCTCCCGTGAATATCCAGCCATGCCTCACGGCGGCAGGCCAGGTACAACAGACGCTCATCGTCCCGGTTCCAGGGGCGAAACCACAGGCTGCCCGACTCAAAGGGCAGGGTCTGCCTGCCGGTGTAGTCGAGACTTCCCCTCTCCGAGCGGATTTCCGCCGGCAGGTGGCTGGCGTCGGCTTCGTAGAGGACGTGCCAGCCCCTTTCGTCCCGCTCCACGCAGGAGACGCCGGTGTTTTCGCTGCCCGGAATGCGGCTAAGCGCCCCGCCGTAGCCGTGAAAATAGGCCATCGCCCCGCGGATCGCCATGGCGTGGGTGCAGACGGCGACAGTTTTGCCCGGATGGGCTGCGGCAAGGCGTTCCAAGGCGGCTACAACCCGTGTTTGCAGCTGGGCAAAGGTCTCGCCCCCTTCGCCCCCGGTGTACGCCGGGGACATGGTCAGGAAATCCCGCCACCCCTTTGGCGCGGTGCGGGCCACCTGGGCAAAGGGGAGGTCTTCCCAACTGCCCATGGACAACTCGCGCAAATCCCGATCGGTGTGCAGCGGCAGCCCCTTGGGGCGATAGATGGCCTCCGCTGTCCGGCGGCAGCGATACAGGTCGCTGGAATACACCGCGTCCACATCCACGCCGTCAAAGCGCCCCGTCAGCGCGGCGATTTGACGTTCCCCCAAATCGGTAATGCCGGAATCATACCAGCCATGCATCCGCAAATACAGATTGCCCTCTGCCTGCGCGTGGCGAATTAAGTAGAATCTGGTCATGTTAAGATCATTCTTTCAACTGGAAACGGACAACAACCGGCTGCCCTTCGGACGGGTTTCCGCCGGACAGGGGAGCCGGTTTTGCCGATTCTTCTCTCTTTGAAAATTTGCCTGTCTCTTATTCCCAGGGCTGCACGGCGCCGGTCAGCTCCCGGACAGATTCCATGCCCTGAGAGGCGGCGATCTCCGCCAGACCGTCCCGCACCCGAAGGGGGGCGAAGGGGTCGGCAAAGCAGGCGGTGCCCACGGCAACTGCGGTGGCTCCGGCCAGCATGATCTGGGCCGCGTCCTGGGCTCTGGCGATGCCGCCCATGCCCAGCACAGGGATGGAGACGGCGTTTGCCACCTCCCAGACCATGCGCACCGCCACAGGCAGCACCGCCGGGCCGGACAGGCCGCCGGTGTTCACCCGCAGGATTGGCCGGTGGGTGTTGACGTCAATGGACATCCCCCGAATGGTGTTGATGAGAGAAAGGGCATCCGCCCCGGCGTCCTCTGCCGCCCTGGCAATCTCGGTAATATCCGTGACGTTGGGGGAGAGTTTGATCATCACCGGCACCTTACCGGCGTTCTGTTTGGCGCACCGGGTGACCTCAGCAGTCATGGCCGGGACGGTACCATATTGCAACCCGCCGCATTTCACGTTGGGGCAGGAGACATTGACCTCAATCATGTCCACGCCAGCCTGCGCCAGCTTTGCGCACAGGATGCCGTACTCCTCCGGGGTGTTACCGGAGATGTTGGCAATGACTTTCAGGTCGTGCTTGCGCAATTCGGGCAGTTCCTGGGCGATGAAGGCGTCCACGCCGGGGTTTTGCAGTCCCACCGAGTTCAAAATCCCCATCGGGGTCTCCGCAATCCGGGGAGGAGGATTGCCCTCCCGCCGGTGCAGGGTCAGGCCCTTGCAGCAAATGCCGCCCAGCTGGTCAATGTCATAAAACGCGCCGAATTCCCGGCCAAAGCCATAGGTGCCGGAGGCCACGACCACCGGATTTTTCATCTCCATGCCCGCCAGATTCACGGACAGATCGACCTGTTTGAGAGCGCTCATCACCAGTCCACCTCCTCTGCGTGAAATACCGGGCCGTCCTTGCAGACATGCTGATAATGGCCCTTAACGCTGCACGCGCAAACCAGGCACGCGCCAATGCCGCAGCCCATACGCTCCTCCATGGAGACGTAAACCGGGACGCCGAAGGGCTGCGCCGCCTTCCAGACGTTTTTCAGCATGGGCCGGGGACCGCAGGCCATCACGGCCCGGATGGAGGGGTCTGTTTCCAGGGCATCCTGCACCAGGGCGTCCACAAAACCATGGTATCCCACGGAGCCGTCATCTGAGGCGATGCGGACCGGGCAGCCTGCCGCCGCAAATTCCTCCTGCAAAATGACAAAATCCCGGCTGCGAAAGCCCAGCACTGCCACCGCGCCGCCGGGGGCTGCCTTGGCGGCGTAGAGCATGGGCGGCACGCCAATGCCGCCCCCGGCGACCAGAACCTTGCCCGTTTCGGGATACAGCCCCTCATAGCCGTGACCCAGCGGGCCGAGAAGGTTCAGCTCCGCGCCGGTCTCCTGCGCGGCCAGCCACCGGGTTCCGTCCCCCTTCACCTGAAAGACGACGCGGAGCGCATCTCCCTCTACGTCGCAAATGGAGATCGGGCGGCGGAGCAAAAGGCCCTGGCCGCAGGCGATATTTACAAACTGCCCCGGTTTGGCGGCCCGGGCCATCTCGCCGGCCTCCACCGTGACAGAGACGATTCCCGGCGCCAGCGTCTCCCGGGCCAGGATTTTACATGTTTTTTGTACCATCATCCCATTCTGCTCCTTTTCTTTTTGAGACGGCCCATTCCACACGTGGGGAGTGGGCCGGTTTCAGCACGAAGTACAGGGGAAAAAGCCCCTGCCGGTTTACCCCTGAATGGGGGTGATTGCGGTGATGGCGTCGCGCATTGCAAGGGCGGCGGCCCGGGCGGCCTCCTGGTAATCTGCGCCGTTGTGCCCCGTCTTTTGCCAGGCGCATAGAATACCGCGGGAGGAGTTGACAATGGCGCCGTGGCCCTTTTCGTCAAAAGCGTATTTCACGTCCTCCGCCGTGCCGCCCTGGGCGCCATAGCCGGGAACCAGGAAAAAGGTGTGGGGATGGGCGGCGCGCATTTCCCCGAGCTGCTCCGGCCAGGTGGCCCCGACCACGGCGCCCACCCGGTTGTATCCATATGCGCCCTCTGTGCCGGCGCCCCACTGATCCACCAGATCTCCCATGATCTCATAGATTTTCCGGTCGCCAATGGCCTGATCCTGCAAATCCACCGCAGAGGGATTGGAGGTGCGAACCAGGACAAACAGGGCCTTATCCTGCTCATTTGCCATTTTGAGGAAGGGATTGACCGCATCCGCGCCCATGTAGCCGTTGATGGTGACGCAGTCCGCCCCAAAGCCGGGAACGGCGGCAGAGCCGATCTGGCTGGCGCCCAGCCAGCCCTCTGCATAGGCGGAGGCGGTGGAGCCGATGTCGCCCCGCTTGACGTCCGCAATGACATACATGCCCTTCTGCCGGGCGTACTGGATGGTGCGCTCCAACACCTCCATGCCCTCCCATCCCAGCAGTTCGTAGTAAGCCGCCTGGGGCTTGACAGCCGGGACGATGTCGCACAGGGCGTCGATCAGCCCGCAGTTGAAGGTGTAGATGGCCTCAGCCGCCGCCTTGCGGCTCTCCCCGTACTGGGCCGTATATGGGGCGAGAATCGACTGGGGAACGTACTGAATCCGGGCATCCAGTCCGGCTACGGTGGGGTTTTTCAGCTGGCAGATTTTTTTCTGTAACACATCAAAAGACATAGGGAATCCTCCAATTCATGTTTCTTTCGGTTCTTTCTGGTCGGTTGGACGGCCCAGGGGCGTCAGCGCTGTACCGCTTCCGGGGTTTCGCTGTAAACAACCCGCCCGCCGACAATGGTGTACTTCACCTTGCCCTTCACCGTCCGTCCGGCAAAGGGGGTGTTGCGGCCCTTGGAGCAGAAGCTGTCCGGATTGATGGTCCACGCCTCGTTGGGGTCGAAGATGGTCAGGTCGGCATCCGCGCCCAGAGCGACCATGCCCTTGCGCAGATGCAAGATCTTGGCCGGGTTGACGGTCATCTTGCGGATGATGTCCACAAGAGACATCTTACCGGTGTGATACAGCGCGGTCAGGGTGATGGCCAGTGAGGTCTCCAAACCCACCATCCCGCTGGGAGCCTCGGTGAGGGGCTTTGCCTTCTCCTCGGCGGAGTGGGGGGCGTGATCGGTGACAATGCAGTCAATGGTGCCGTCCATCAGACCGGCGACAATGGCGTCGCGGTCCTTGGTGGGCCGCAGGGGGGGATTGACGCGGGCCATGGAACCCTGATTCAGCACCTCCTCATGGGTCAGTGTAAAGTACTGCGGGCAGGTCTCGCAGGTGATTTTCACGCCGCGGCGGCGATACTTGCGCACAATGTCCACGCTCTTGCCGGTGGAGATATGGCAGATGTGAACCGGCAGACCGGTTTCCTCCGCCAGCATGGCATCGCGCATCACCATAATTTCCTCCGCGATGGCGGGGCGTCCGGGAATGCCCAGCTGACGGGAAACCCGCCCCTGATTCACCGCATAATTGCGGACCATATTGCCATCCTCTTCGTGGCAGAGGATGGTCAGCTTATTGCGGGCGGCGTGCATCATGGCGTCGCGCATCAGATTGGCATTCATAATCGGCATGCCGTCGTCGGACAGGGCGACGCATCCCGCCTCTTTCAGCTCCTTAAAATCGGCGATCTCCTTGCCTGCCAGCCCCTTGGAAACGGCGCCGATGGGCCAGACCTGCACCCCGCAGCCGGTGGCCGCCCTGTCGCGGATATAGTGGATCACATCGGCGCAGTCCGCCGTGGGGTTGGTGTTTGGCATGCAGGCGATCGAGGTGAAGCCGCCGTGGGCAGCCGCGGCTGTGCCGGTGAGAATGTCCTCTTTATAAGTAAAACCGGGATCGCGCAGATGCACGTGCATATCAATCAGACCGGCACACACCACCAGCCCGGAGGCGTCCAGAGTCTGGGCGTAGGGGTCGTGAAGTTCGCTCCCAATCACGGCGATTCGGCCGTCTTCCACCAGGATATCCATTCTTCCGCCGATTCCGCCGATGGGATCTATCAATCTGCCCTGTTTAATCAAAAGCCTCATAGAGAATTTCCTTCCTCCAGTTTCATGGGATTTACTTTCCTAACTTAAAGTAATTATAGCGAAATGCCCCCCTAATAGCAATGAATTTCCTGTAAATAATTCGGGGCTTGCCTGAAAATCGGAAATGTGACCAATGGCGCGGAGCAATGCCCGCCGTTTGGGGAGGCCGGTATGTTCCAAACAGGGCCAAAAGGTTTGGAAAAAATTGTCTGAGGGCCTTCGCGGGTATTTTTTCGCGCCATGGCAACACTATGACTGAAGTGAGGTGAATACAATGAGCAGCACAAATTTCCTGCGCGGTATGGGCATGGGCATTGCCATCGGCGCCGCCATGGGCATGGTGATGACCCCCAAGCGCAAGCACTGCATGAAGAAATCCCCCGCAGGCAAGGCCATTCGTGCCGTCACCGATGTGATGGAGGAACTGACCGATACCATGGGCCTTTAACGGCCTGGAGAAAGGAGCGGGGAGGCCCCCTTTTCCGACATGGGAGAACCCATTGGCGGCCGCCGCCCATCCCTCCTTTCTCCGCTACATAATATTTACAAAAAATTTATAAGTTGGTTTTGATTTTTTCGTTTTACGTGCTACAATAGGGGTAACATCGGAGGTGACGCCCCATGAGCAAAAAGTGCACATTCCAGTGGACCGCTGCTTTGATCACAGCCATCGTCCTGCTGGGTGGACTGTCGCTGTTTTTCTGGAAAACGGATATTCTCTCCCGGGCTGGAGATCTGGATCAGCTGCAAGGGTGGCTGTCGTCCTTTGCCCCCTGGTCCGAGTTGATGTTCTTTTTCCTCCAACTCTCCAGCGTGATTGTTGTCCCCATCCCCAGCAATCTGATGGCGGCGGCGGGGGGAATGTGCTTCGGCTTCTTCCGGGGCGCGCTGATTACCTTTTTGGCGGTGAGTTTGGGTTCGTTCATCTCCTTTTCCCTGGCCCGGGCCCTGGGCAAAAACTGGGTCGAGCGGTTTGCCTCCCAAAAGCTGCCTGCCAAATACCGCGGGCTGTTTGAGCGCAAGCGGGACAGCTTTCTCGTACTGGCTTTTCTCTTTCCCTTCTTTCCGGATGACCTTTTGTGCATTTTTGCCGGACTGACGGACATTTCCCTGAAGCGCTTTATCCTCATCGTGCTGCTGACCCGTCCCTGGGGGCTGTTTGCCGCCTCGGCCCTGGGCTCCTGCCTGCCAGCCGTGCCGGCCTGGAGCCTTCCGCTGTTTGTCATCGGCGGGCTGCTGGTCTTTGCCGCCGGCATGAAATACGGAGACCGCGTGGAAGCGGCCATCCTGCGGCGTTGTAACCGCTCGATCAGCAAGAAATAAGGGGATTGCTTTTTCGTGGGGCAGCAGCGGGCGGGTGCCTTTGGCAGAAAGTTGCGCTTGACTTACCAATTTCTTCCATGATATCATTTTTATAATTCGAGCAGACGTATAGTCGGGCAATGATGCAGCAGAGAACCTGTGGGACGAATGAAAACCGTTCCACAGGTTTTATGATTCCCGGCTTCTTTCCGGACTGGAGGTATCTTTTATGACGCGTTATGACCCAGAAAGCAGCAAACGCCTGGCTATGCAGGTCTCACGCAGAACCCTTTGGTTTAACATCCTGCTCTCTCTGGCCAAGCTGCTGGCCGGTATTTTCGCCCATTCCAGCGCGATGATTTCCGATGCAGTTCACACCGCCAGCGATGTCCTCTCCACGCTGGTCGTTATGATTGGCATCCGGCTGGCCAGCCGGCGGGAGGATGCAGAGCACCAATATGGCCATGAACGGCTGGAGTGCATTACCGCCCTGCTGCTGGCGGTGATTCTGGCCCTGACCGGCTGCGGCATCGGCTGGAGCGGCGTGCAGCAGCTGCTCTCCCCGGAAGATCTGGAGGCGCCGGGGGTGCTGGCGCTGGTGGCGGCCATCTTTTCCATCGTGAGCAAAGAGGTTATGTTCCGCTACACTCGGACGGCCGCTCGGAAAATCAACTCCACCTCCCTGATGGCAGACGCCTGGCACCATCGCTCGGATGCCCTGTCCTCCATCGGCGCCTTGGCGGGCATTCTGGGCGCCAGGTTGGGGTATCCGGTGTTTGACCCGGCGGCGTCCCTGGTCATCTGCTGCTTCATCTGGAAAGTCAGCTATGACATTTTCCGGGATGCCGTCCGGCAGCTCGTTGACGAGTCCTGCGCCTCCGACACGGAAGAGGAAATGCGGCAGGTGATCCTCCAGCAGGACGGCGTTTTGCAGCTGGATCTGCTGCACACCCGGCGCTTTGGCCCCCGGATTTATGTGGATGTGGAATTTTCGGCAGACGGGGCGCTGAGCCTGTCCCAGTCCCACGCCATTGCGGAGCGGGTACACCACGCCATCGAGTCCAGCTTTCCCGAGGTGAAGCACTGCATGGTACACGTCAACCCCAAATAAGCGCGCAAAGCCGAGGGGCGGGCGGCGGCGCGTATTGCGCCGTTCAACGAAACCGCCCCCGGCCCGGCTGGGGTTGCTATTTGTGAAAGTATAGCAATTTTTAATGATTGGCAGTAGACTTTGAAATAGTACCGCTAATAATCACTGCATTTTCGCTTGACTTATTGGTGACGCAAAGATAATAATCTCCATCTTCTGCTGATTGTAATGTTTCGCTGAACTCATGTCCGGTTACTGTCGATAATTCACGGTATTCTCCATTTAATACATATCCAAACTCCAACTCAATATTCTGTTTCTCATTGAGTGACAAGTTAAATACGATACTTTCTCCCGATTTCAATGTCCAACCTGCTTCGTCTTCCTGAGCAAAAATAATCATATATGCAGGGCTGAAATACAAGGAGGGAATATCATCGTTTGTCAGAGAATAGCACGTCGAATTATCAGCAAAAATATTCGTATAATCCGCTATAATATCGCTTTTTTCCCATGCGGTATCTTCGATTTCACGAATCGTGTCGTTATCAATTACGATTGTGCCAAAAGGCTGGGTAAGGTCATCAAAACTTATATTTTCTGCGGAACCCACTCCCCAATATATGGAGATAGCATAACCAAAACCGCATAGAGCAAGCAACCCTATGAAACACGCTGCTATGAGCAGGAGACGCCGTACCTTTTTAGGAGACACTTTCACGTTCTCAGCTGCATCAATATATTTTTCGTCAATATTCGTAATGGCATAATATAGCTTCTTCACTTCTTGTTCCCTCATAACGAATAGCCCTCCTTTTCGAGCACCGTCTTTAAGTTTTGCCGCAGGCGATACATATTCTTTGCCATCTTTCCCGGTGTCACACCGTATTCGGCAGCTAACACCTTGACTGCTTCCCCATTCCAGTAGCGGCGAATAAACAGATTTCTTTCTTCTTGCTTCAGTGTCGCAAGCCAATGATTCAGAATGGTGCTTAGTTCTTTTTCTTCAATTTCACGCTCCACATTTATAGGGGAAGGGATGCACTCATCCAATTCGCTTAACAACTCTTCCATACCTGTATAACGCTTTTTCCTGTGATTTTTTGTCCAGAGGTTGATGGCAACATTCCGAACCACTTTGCCAAGCCACAAACCAAGTCTTTGCGGGTGCTGTGGTGGGATGGAAGTCCACGCTTGAAGATATGTGTCCATAACACACTCCTCTGCATCTTCATCGATCTGCAAAATATTCTTTGCAATCTTATAGCAGTAACGGCCATACTTCTTTTCTGTTTCTGAAATTGCACGTTCACTCCGCTGCATGTATAGATTCAGGATTTGTGTGTCCTCCATTCACATCCCCCTTTCTGCATTGATATTGAGGCCTCTATCTATAAAGACAATATTTTAAGATGAATATTCCCTTTCATTTCAAAAATAATGATAGCTGGTCAGGATATGATTTTCTACAACGAAAAAAGGAGTAACAGACAGCCGTCTTTCATCTTATGGTGTTATTTTATGATATATGAGCGTTGCTCCCGGGCTGTTATAGATGTGGAAGTTCCGGCGGACGGCTCGCTGAGCCTATCCCAGTCCCGCGCCATCGCACAGACCGCCTCCCAATCAAAACGAAAACGCCCCCGAAAAGCCGGGAGCGTTTGTTCACGCTGGTTTACCCTTTTGCGGTCAGCTCTTTTATCACCCGCAAAAAGGTGTCCATATCCGGATCCGTTCCGATGGAGACCCGGAGGAAGTTGTCAATTCTGGGCAGATCAAAGTGACGAACCAGAATCCCCGCCTCCCGCAGCTGGGCAAACAGCGCCCTGGCGGGCACCGCCGGGTGGGAGATGAAGATAAAATTGGCCTTGCTGGGCAGGACGGTAAAGCCCAACTCCTTTAACCCTTTGGAGACGCGCTCTCGTGTGGCGGCCACCATCGCGCAGTGCTCCCGGAAATAGGGGACATCGGCCACCGCGGCAGCGCCGCCTGCAATGGCCAGACGGTCCAGTGTGTAGGAGTTGATGGAATTTTTCACACAGTTCAGGGCGGTGATCAGGTTCTCGCTGCCAATGGCGAAGCTGGCGCGCAGACCGGCCAGCGCCCGGGACTTGGACAAGGTCTGCACCACCAGCAGGTTGGGATATTCCTCGACCAGCGGCAGGGCGGAGGTTCCGCCAAAGTCGATGTATGCCTCGTCCACCAGGACAACCACATCGGGGTTGCCCGCTATGATGTTCCGCAGTTCCTCCTGCGGCAGCTCAATCCCTGTGGGCGCATTGGGGTTGGTGATGACAACGCCGTCGTTTCCGCCGATGAGCGCGTCCACCGGCATCGTAAAGTCATCCCGCAGCGGAACGGTGCGGTAGCGGATTCCAAACAGGTTGGCATACACCGGATAAAAGCTGTAGGTGATGTCCGGGAACACAATGGTGTCTCCGATCCCGTAAAAGGCCTGAAAGGCAAAGGCCAGCACCTCATCAGAGCCGTTGCCCACAAAGACCTGGGTGGGCCGAACGCCGTAGACCTGTGCAACGGCCTCCCGAAGGAGCGTGCCCTCGGGGTCCGGGTAGAGCTTGAGAGACTCGTTTGCGTTGGCCCGGATGGCCTCCAGCGCCTTCGGGGAAGGGGGGTAGGGGTTTTCGTTTGTATTCAGCTTCATGAAACGCCGTGTTTGGGGCTGTTCCCCCGGTGTATAAGGGGTCAAATCCCGAATTCGGCTGCTCCAAAATTCCTTCATGCTAACGGCTCCTCTCTTTCCATGTGTCGCGTCCAATCTATGATTCCTTTTCCTCTGCCGGAAGGACGTTCCGGACGCTTTTTTCCGCTTTTTTCCGGGGAATCATCATCTCCCGGCCGCATCCCTGGCAGCGCAGCCGGAAATCCATGCCAATCCGCAGCACTTTCCACTCTTTGCAGCCGCAGGGATGGGCTTTCTTCATCTGCAAAACGTCCCCGACCTGTATATTCATCCAATCATCCCTTTCTCTTCCGGGCGCGAATGTGCGCGCTCCCTTTGTCCGATTCCGCTGTGTGTTCCGGTTACCAGTGCTCTTTTTTGGAACCCGGCGTCTTCTGCGGCGTCTCTCCGGCCTCGTCCTTTACCCGGCTCCAATAGGCTTTGGCAGCCTGCTCCGTTTTGTTCTCCCCAAATTCGTAATACCGTTGATTGGCAATTCGGTCCGGAAGATACTGCTGGGGATACCAGTGGTTGGGATAATCGTGGGGATAGACATAACGCAGCCCCCTTCCCAGCTTTTGAGCGCCCTGATAGTGGGAGTCCATGAGATGGGCGGGAATGGGGCCGTAATTTCCCCGGCGAATATCCGACATGGCCGCGTCAATGCCGCAGATGGCGGAGTTGGATTTGGGCGCCGTGGCCATCAGGATGGCCGCCTCGGCAAGGGGAATTCGGGCCTCGGGCAGACCGAGCATATTGGCCGCGTCAATGCAGCTTTTCACAATCGTGACCGCCTGGGGATAGGCCAGCCCCACATCTTCACAGGCGATGACCATCATTCTGCGGCAGGCAGAGACCAGATCACCGGCCTCCAGCAGCCGTCCCAGGTAGTGCAGCGCGGCGTCCGGGTCGCTGCCCCGGATGGATTTTTGCAGCGCTGAGAGGATGTCATAGTGGCTGTCCCCGTCTTTGTCGTAACGCATGGCGGACTTTTGGGCCAACATGGCGGCGTCTTCCAGGGAGATGTAAATCTTCCCCGCCTGCTCCGCCCCCGTGGTGTAGAGCAGCTCGGCGCCGTTGATGCTCTTGCGCACATCGCCGCCGCAGGAGGAGGCCAGGCAGGCGAGGACCCCCTCTTCCAGCACGGCCGGTTTCCCGTTGCGCGTCTCCAGAATGTGGAAGGCCCGCCGGGCCGCCCGCTCCACATCTTCCGGCTCCACCGGCTTAAATTCAAACACGGTGGAACGGGACAGAACCGCGTTAAACAGACAGAAATAGGGGTTTTCTGTGGTGGAGGCGATGACGGTGATCTTGCCGTTCTCCATAAACTCCAGAAGGGACTGCTGCTGCTTCTTGTTGAAGTACTGAATCTCGTCCAGATACAGCAAGACGCCGTTGGGGGCCAGCAGCGTGTCCACATCGGCGATCACCTCCCGGATGTCCTGGATGGTGGCTGTGGTGGCGTTCAGGCGATGGAGGGCTTTTTGCGTCCGCCCTGCAATGATGTTGGCGACGGTGGTCTTGCCGGTGCCGGATGGGCCGTAAAAAATCATATTGGGAATCTGACCGCTTTCGATGATGCGGCGAAGGACCCCGTTTTTTCCCAGAATATGCTCCTGCCCCACCACATCATCCAGCGTGGCCGGACGAATTTCATCTGCCAGCGGACGGTTGCTCATGTCCATGCCTCCTGTCAAATGTCGTTTTAAAATTGTATCATATTTTCCAAAACGGGTAAATAGATATTTGCGCGATTTTCGCCTGCCCGCCCGGGGAAGCCTCCGGGCCGGGGCCCTGCCTTGGGCGGGGAAGGAATTTCGGTGAAGGGGAGGAGAAAAGGCTCTTTTGCAGGATATGATTGTTTTGTGTGCAGAAATAATGCGTTCTAACGGGAAAAACTTTGTTCCTTCCTACAAAAATGAACAGACTTTAAACGAGAGTTGCAAAAAGGGGTTGACATTTCGGCGGAGTGAATATATACTGCTCCATGAGCAAAGGCGCTACAGACAAAAGCAGTTCTGTGGCGCCTTTCTTCATTCGCAAGGAGGCGGATCCCAGAGAGGGGATACGTCTCAATTTTTTTGGCCGGCGTGCCGGCCGTGTAGAGAGGAAGGTATTGTATGGACATGACCATGATTGTTGACACCTTATGGGTGCTGCTGGCAGCTATTTTGGTGTTCTTCATGAATTTGGGCTTTGCCTCGGTGGAAGCCGGATTTGCCCGCGCGAAGAACACAGTCAACATCCTATCCAAAAACTTTATCGTGTTTGCCGTCTCGTCCCTTGGCTTTATGCTGTTGGGCTGGGGACTGATGTTTGGCGGCGACAACCCCTTTGTGGGAACGGAGCATCTGTTCATCCTGGGAGGGCAGGATCTCTCCTTTTATGATGACACGCTGACCTCGGATGTCCCCTTCTGGGGCAAGTTCTTCTTCCAGCTGGTCTTCTGCGGTACGGCGGCGACGATCGTCTCCGGCGCGGTGGCAGAGCGGATCAAGTATCTGAGCTTTATTATCTTCTCCTTCGTTCTGACATTGGTCATTTACCCCATTGTGGGCCACTGGATCTGGGGCGGCGGCTGGCTGTCCGACCTGGGCTTCCTGGACTTTGCCGGTGACAGCGCGGTGCACTCCGTGGGCGGCTGGGCTGCTCTGGCCGGTGCGATGATTCTGGGGCCGCGTATCGGCAAGTACGACAAGGACGGCAAGGCAAAGGCCATTCCCGGCCACAACATGTCCCTGGCGGTGATCGGCCTGTTTGTCCTCTGGCTGGGCTGGTTCGGCTTTAACCCCGGCTCCACCATGAGCTTCCAGAACCCCTCTGACGTGGTGTATATTCTGGTGACCACCAACACCTCCGCCATTGCGGCTGTGCTTACATCCACCATCACCTCCTGGCTGCTGCTGGGCAAGCCCGATCTGGGCATGACGATCAACGGCTGCTTGGCCGGTCTCGTGGGCATTACGGGCGGCTGCGCCTATGTCAGCGTGGAAAGCTCCCTGATTATCGGCGCCCTTTCCGGCGTTCTGGTGGTCTTTGCAGTGGTGTTCTTTGATAAAATCCACATTGACGACCCGGTGGGCGCCACTTCCGTCCATCTGGGCTGCGGCGTGTTTGGCACGATCTGTGTGGGCCTGTTTGCCGAATCCGGCGTCACCACCCTGTCCGAGGTGGACGGCCTGTTCTTCGGCGGCGGCTTCTCCCTGTTGGGCGTCCAGCTGCTGGGCGTTGTGGCGGTAGGTGCTTTTACCTTCGTCGCCTCCTGCCTGGTCTGGCTGGCCATCAAGGCGACCGTTGGCATCCGCGTCTCCCGGGAAGAGGAGCTGGCCGGTCTGGATATCGGCGAGCACGGCAACGTGGCCTATCCGGACTTTGCCCCCGCGGCAACGTCTATGTCCTTTGAGAGCAGCACCGGCGGTGAAGCGGTCAGCGCCCCCGCACCGGCGGTTGTTCCGGAGGAGGCAGTGCCGGTGGTTCACCAGGAGAGCGCTGGCACGAAGATGACGAAGGTGGCAATTGTCACCAACCAGGCCCGTTTCAACCGTTTGCAGACCGCCATGGAGGAAATTGGCGTCACAGGTTTGACGGTGACCAGCGTCTTTGGCTATGGAATGCAGAAGGGGCATGAGGCGTACTTCCGCGGCGCTCCCGTGGAGGCCAGACTGCTGCCCAAGATCAAGGTGGAGATCGTTGTCTCCAAGGTTCCGGTTGGCGACGTCATTGAGGCGGCCAAGAAGGCGCTTTACACAGGGCATATCGGCGACGGAAAGATTTTCGTCTACGATGTAGAAAACGTGGTTAAGGTTCGTACCGGCGAAGAGGGGTACGACGCGCTCCAGGGCGACTGATTCTCGGCGTCCAGGGGTGGGGCCATCCCCAGATAAACATACAGGGCCGGGCTTTCCGAATGGGAGGCCCGGCCCGTTCTTTTGCCAGTTGGGCGGAGACGTTGTCTCCCGGCTTTGTCTTGACAGTTGTCAGGGAAGATGCCTATAATGGCAGTGCATGAAACTGGGGAAAGAGGGGATTTGCCATGAAAGCAGCCGAACGGAGAGAGGCCCTGTTGGCCAGATTGGAACGGGCAGACCAACCGCTCAGCGCCTCTGCGCTGGCGAAGGAGTTTCGGGTGAGCCGGCAGATTATTGTGGGGGATATTGCCCTTTTACGCGCTGCGGGGAAGGAGATCGCCGCCACGCCCCGCGGCTACCTCTATACCCATGGAAGCCCGGGGATTGTGCGGAAAATTGCGGTGTGCCATAGAAAGGAACAGACGGCGGAAGAGCTGCAAATATGCGTGGACTACGGCTGTTCGGTGCTGGATGTGGTGGTGGATCACCCGGTTTACGGCCAGCTGGTTGGACAGTTGCAGCTGGCGTCCCGCTATGACGTGAAGCAGTTTATGGCCCAGATGGAGCGGGAACAGGGGCACTCCCTCTCCGAGCTCACCGACGGCATCCACCTGCACACCTTGCGCTGCAAGGACGAGGAGGCCTACCGGCTGACCTGCGAAGCCCTGGACGCCGCCGGAATTTTGCTGAAAGAGAGCGTGTGAGGGGCCGGTTGCGGCGGCTCCTGTCTGTTCTATGGGAATATCTCCGAAAAGAAGCGGGTTTTGCGGCTTGACATCCGCCGGGGAAGGGGTATAATAGGCAGGACAGGTGTCAAGACACATATCTGTACATTAGAATGAGAGCACGGGGAGATTATGGAACAGATAAAACACTTTCTAAAGCGGAAAAACATCCAAATTTCCGCCAAACGCTATGGCATTGATGCAATGGCCGCCATGGCTCAGGGGCTGTTCTGCACGCTGCTGATTGGCACAATTTTGGATACGCTGGGAACACAGTTCCACATTGGCATCCTGACCATGACCATGGGAACCAGTGAGCTGACCATCGGGGGCTTTGCCTCTGCCATGGTGGGCCCTGCCATGGCGGCCGCCATTGGCTACGCGCTGGGCGCTGCGCCGCTGGTGCTGTTTTCCCTGATTCCGGTGGGATACGCAACGAATATGCTGGGCGGCGCCGGCGGGCCGCTGGCCGTCCTGATCGTTGCCATTGTGGCGGCTGAGTTTGGCAAGGCCGTCTCCAAGGAGACGAAGATTGATATTCTGGTCACGCCCATTGTCACGATTCTGGTGGGGATTGGTCTGGCGGCTCTGGTGGCGGCCCCCATCGGTGCGGCGGCCTCTGCCGTGGGGCAGTTGATTATGTGGGCCACAGAATTGCAGCCGTTCCTGATGGGCGTCCTGGTTTCCCTCATCGTAGGGGTTGCGCTGACCCTGCCCATCTCCTCCGCCGCCATCTGTGCAGCCCTTGGGCTGACCGGTCTGGCGGGGGGCGCTGCGGTGGCGGGCTGCTGCGCCCAGATGGTTGGCTTTGCCGTCATGTCCTTTCGGGAAAACGGCGTGGGCGGATTGGTCAGTCAGGGACTGGGAACCTCCATGCTTCAGATGCCCAACATTGTCCGCAACCCCAGAATCTGGATTGCCCCCACGCTGGCGTCTATGGTTACCGGGCCTCTCGCCACCTGCGTCTTCCAGATGACGATGGACGGTACGCCGGTTTCCTCCGGCATGGGCACTTGCGGGCTGGTGGGGCCAATCGGGGTGTACACCGGTTGGCTGAACGACATCGAAGCGGGGATGAAGGCCGGGATCACCGGGTTGGACTGGTTGGGCCTGATTTTGATCTGTTTTGTATTGCCCGCCCTTCTCAGTTTCATCTTTTGTGAAATTGAACGCAAACTGGGCTGGATTGGCCCGGAGGATTTGAAGCTCCCGTAAATCGGAGTGGACATTGTGGGAAGGAATGGAGGAACGTCCTATGAGAAAGCTGTTAATTGTGGTGGACATGCAAAATGACTTTATTGACGGGGCTTTGGGGACGCCGGAGGCCCGTTCCATCGTGGACAATGTGGTGGAGAAGATCAAACAGTACCCTGTGGAAAATATTCTTGCCACCCGGGATACCCACACCGCCGATTATTTGAACACCCAGGAGGGCAGGCAGCTGCCTGTGGTGCACTGCGTGAAGGGGACGCCGGGCTGGGAAATCGCCCCAAAGGTCGCCCAGGCGCTGGGCAGCGCGAAAATCATCGACAAACCCACCTTTGGGAGCACCCGGCTGGCCGAGCTGCTGCTGGAATATCGCCGGGAGGATGAGCTGGAAATTGAACTGGTGGGCCTGTGTACGGACATCTGCGTGGTGTCCAATGCCCTTCTCATCAAGGCCACGCAGCCGGAGACGGTTCTCTATGTGGATCCGCAGTGCTGTGCCGGCGTCACGCCGGAAAGTCACGCGGCAGCTCTGGTCACGATGAAAATGTGTCAGATTTTGACCAAAACATGAAGATAGCTGCTGGAAATGCCGGTTTTGCGCACAAATACGGACAAAATCCGATTGGGAGGGAGAGGTTCAGACTTCTCCCTCCCAGTGTTTTCAGCCGCCGTTTCATCGGAGGGGCAGCGAAGGCGCCCAAACCCGGTGACAACGTTGAAATCAACAAGTTTATTTTTTTTTATTTTTTTTTGGTGAAATTATATAAATTTCAAAGAAACGGTATATTGGAATTGCCATGCATGAAAATATATGATATAATGAACAACAGCGGGGGCAGAAATGTTTTCATCTATAAGGTTCTCCCTTTTTAGATGCATTTTGTTCCATACGAAGGCATTTCATCCCCGGCTGACAGAATCTCCCTTGGGGAGCCTTCCCCGGGAGAAATCATAAAAGGAGCTGATAAGCACAATGAAAGGGAAAAAAATTTTAGCGTTGCTTCTGGTGTTTACTCTGCTTCTGTCCACCTTTTCTGTTTCGGCCTTGGCAGCCGAAACGGAGGAGACGGACGAGGTAGAGGCGGTTGTCACCGAGTCCCTCCAGGAGGAAGAAGCGTCTTCCGATGACGCTGCGCAGACCTCTCAGGAGGAGACGGCAGAGGAACTGGAGGAAGAAGTCGTAGAGGAAGCCGATGAGGCAGAATCCGTGGTAGAATCTTCCGACAGCGTGGAAACGGAATCTGTGGAGACTGAGGAAACAACCGACACGGAAGTTGTAGAATCTGCTGAGGAAGAGACTGAGGAATCCGCTGACAGCGTGAAAACGAGATCTGTAGAGACCGCCGGGAACGCTGAGCAGAGCGACATCGTGGACAGCGGCAGCTGCGGGACGAATGCGACTTGGACGCTGAACAGCGCGGGCACCCTGACCATCTCCGGAACAGGGCGGATGACGTCCGGTTCCTGGTCCAGTGTGAGAAAGCAAATTCTGGCTGTTGTGATTGAGGAGGGCGTGACCAGCATTGGATCGTATGCTCTTTATGGGTGTTCTAACCTGGTTAGCGTCACCGTTCCGGCCAGCATGACCAGCATTAGCACCAATGCCTTTAGTGGATGCACCTCTCTGGCTGAAATCCAGGTGGCGGAAGGAAATTCCGTTTACAAATCCGAAGATGGCGTTCTGTACAGCAAAGACGGCAGCGAGCTGATTCTGTATCCCCAGGGCAAAACGGATAGCTCCTATTCCGTGGGCAGCGGCGTCACGACGATTGCTTACGCAGCGTTTGCAGGTGTATCCACCCTGTCCAGTGTCACCCTTCCGTCCAGCTTGTCCTCCATTGAGGATTGGGCGTTTGCTGGTTCTTCTCTGACCTCTATCACCTTCACCGGTGATGCGCCTACGTTTGGAACTTCCAGTGGAAGCGCGTCCACCCTGTCTGCCGTTCCCCTTTTGGCTAACGTTACCCTTCTGTCCAACGTCTCCCTTCTGGCCAGCTCGTCCTATGATGATGGGGCGGACACTGCTATTTTCTATGGTGTGACTGCTACAGCCTATTATCCGGAAGGCAACGACACTTGGACCAGTGACGTGATGCAGAATTACGGCGGAACCATCACCTGGGTTGCCTATGAACTGTCTGACGCCTCTTCCGATGAGGAAACAGGGAGTACATCAAGCTCTGAGAGCGGCAGCAGCAGCACGAGCGACAGCACCAGCGGCACAGACGACACCAGCGGCACCGACAGCACCAGCGACACCGACAGCACGGATGAGAGTGAGACAACTTCTTCCTCTCCCAAGACGGGTGACAGCAGTGCAACTGGCGTCTACCTGGCCCTGATGGCAGTGGCCGGAATCGGACTGGCCATTCTTACGGCAAACAAAAAGAAGTGGATTAACAGATAAGGCCTGAACAGCCCTGTCAATCCATCACGAGGCGGCAGCGATGTTTCGCTGCCGCTTTTTCCGAAAACAGATGTTGGGAAAGAACTGTAATACGAACCGCACGGGCAGGTATCAGGCTGGATGAGCAGGGGCTTATCAGGATGCGGGGAAAGGGAATCAACTGTTTCTGGCTTTTGAGAGCAATATGGTGTATACTATACTTATTTATAAGAGGAGGAGTCGCTGCCCCTGACCGGCTGGGAAGACCAGCAGGGGGAACTGGGCCTTGCTTGAACATGAGAAATGTGACCAATGGCGGGGAATTTTCCCGCCAAACCAAGGCCGAGTCAGCGGACAAAGACATCATGAAAAACTGTGGACATCTATGGAAACAAGAAGGGGAGCGGACAGATTGGGTGCAGGCACGCTTTCTTCTGCTCTTCCGCCTCGGGATCGCACTCTCCTTTCTGCTGGTGGGGTTATACTATGAATTGACCTGTGCGGTCATCAGCCTGTACTGGTTCGGCCTCCTGTTCTGGAATGGCAGGCAGAGGGAGTTGACGGTTCGCGTTAATTTTGCCTTCCTTGGGGTGGCCGTGATCTCCTTTGGGTATCTGATCAGCTGTTTTTGGGCGGTTGACCCCGGGTTAGCCCTCTGGGGCGCTGTGAAGTATATGCCCCTTGTTCCGGCGGCCCTGTGCCTGTTGCAGACCACTGGAGAGGAACGAAAGGCGGTGCTGGCAGACCTCCCGTGGATGGGCGGCTTGATGACGGTAGCCACCTTTCTTCTGCAATTGATTCCCCAATTTTCCGACGCCTTCGTCGTCAGCGGACGTCTGGCCGGATTTTTCCAGTATCCGAATACCTTTGCCTGTTTTCTGCTCCTGGGGATTGAAATCCTCCTCCTTGGCGCCTGGGAGAACCGGCCCCGGTGGATGGGGCTTGTATGCGGGGCGGTGCTGGTGTTTGGCATCATCCAGGCCGGCAGCCGGACGATATTCCTGTTTGCCGTGCCGGCTTTGCTGGCCTGTCTGATTGTCCGGCGCACGCCCAGGTCGATTCTGTTTGCTGCCTGCTCTGTGGGCGGCGGAGCGGTTCTCACCGCACTGATCAGCATGGTGTCCAGCGCCCTCTCCGGCGCAGAGCGGGTGACCGAAATTTCGGCGGGCGCCAGTACATTGCTGGGACGGCTGCTCTACTGGAAAGACGCGCTCCCCGTCATTTTGAAGCACCCGTTTGGCCTGGGGTATCTGGGATACTACTTCACACAGGGGAGTTTCCAGACCGGAAATTACTCGGTGCGATGGGTACACAACGATTTTCTCCAGCTCCTGTTGGATATTGGGTGGATTCCTGCCCTGCTGGCGGTTCTCGCCGTCATTTTGGCACTCTGCTCCCGGCGCGGGGACGCCCTGCGGCGGATTGTGCTGGTCACACTGCTGGCGCACTGCATGATGGACTTTGATCTGGAATTCGTCGCCATGTATTTTGTGGTGATGCTTTGTCTGGACTGGGAAGCGGGGGAGGAGCATGATCTCCAGTACGCCGCCCTTCCGGCTGCCCTCTCCCTTCTGCTTGGGGTGGGAAGCCTCTACATTGGCATCGATTCCGCCCTGACGTACAGCGGCCTCCATGCCGCTGCCGCCGCCCTGTATCCCTGGAACACCCTGTCCGAAATTCAGCTGCTGACTGAGATCGAGGATGTGACAGAGCTGGGAGAGCTGGCAGACCGCATTCTGGCCCGGAACGACCAGGTGGCGCTGGCCTGGGATGCAAAGGCGCTGGCGGGCTACAGCCAGGGGGATTTTACCACTGTGATCACAGCAAAGAGACAGGCCATTTCCCTGGCGAAATACTCGTTGGATGAATATGTCAACTATTTTGAGCTGTTGGCAGCCGGTGAGGCACTGTACCGGGCAGCGGGAGATACGGAGAGCGCGGATTACTGTCTGGAAGAAATTGCTTCGATTCAGACCATGTTGAATCAGGTGATCGAGGAAACGGATCCCCTGGCCTGGGAGCTGGACGATCCCCCTGAACTGGAGATGCCGGAGGAATATACGCAGTATTTGGCGTCCATCGAATAGAATGTGAGGGGCTGAAAAGTGCCGGACACGCTGCAAAGACGGCAGATTCTAAAATACTAGTGTTTCAGAAAAAGGCTTGCAGAGGCGGAGAGCGCCTCCCTTCTGTAACATCTGGGGAATTCGGGTCCGGTATCGGTCAAAATCTGCGCCGCGCCCCAAAGCCCCGTTCAAAATCCGTAAAACACGATCAGAGGGATTACAGTGAAAAAGATTTTATATCGAGCAGTTATGATTGTCTGCATCGTTGCCATTCTGATAAGCGGGTATCAGCTGTACAATATCTTCAGCGAATACGCGGAGGGAAAGGCCCTCTATGAGGACACGGCTCAGCAGTACACCGCAGCCGTAGATCAGGACAACTCCGAAGAGGAAAGTGCGGACGCAGAATCGGATGAGGCGGCCGCCCCGCCGATTTCCGTGGACTTTGACGCCCTGCTGGAGGAAAACTCTGACGTCGTGGGGTGGCTGTATTGTGAGGACACTGTGATCAACTATCCGATTTTGCAGGCCGAAGACAATGACACCTATTTGCGCTACATGATTGATGGCACCTATAACTCCGCCGGCAGCATTTTTATGGATTACCGGTGCTCCTCGGACTTCTCCTCTGTCAATACCATTCTTTACGGTCATAACATGAAAAATGATACCATGTTTGGGACATTGACCGATTACAATGAGCAGTCGTATTATGACTCGCACCCCATTCTGTGGCTGCTGACGCCGGAGGGAGATTACCGGATTGATTTGATTGCCGGGTATGTCCTGGCGGCGGACAGCGAGTTGTATCAAACCATCTCCGATCAGGAACTGCTGACGTCCTGCATTTCCCAGGCGTTGAGTCAGTCCACCTTCCGTTCCACTGCGGAGTACGCCGAGACGGACAAGATCATTACCCTGTCCACCTGCTCCTATGAGTATGACGAGGCGCGGTATGCCCTGATTGGGGTGCTCGTTTCCGTAGAGTAGTCCACGGGCGCGTGGATGACAGCGAGATGGCGCCAAAGGCCGGGGACGGACTGTCCCACACTATGGGGGAGACGCCGCACGAACCGAGTGCGGATGGCCCGGCCCGGATGGGGCCAATGGCGCCATCTCAAATCCCGTTAAGAAAATAAAAAATTAAAATCAGGGGTTGACAAATTGCGAAAATAGAGTATAATAGCATTCGATGTGATTCAAGAACATATTTAGCGGGATTGTGTAAGGGTAGCACAGCAGACTCTGACTCTGTATGTGAGGGTTCGAATCCTTCTCCCGCTGCCAAAGGCGAACTCCCCAAATTGTGATGATTTGGGGAGCCTTTTTGTTGTTTCCGGACATTGATTCCAAATCACTTTTGGGGGTTCCCGCCAGAGTGCGATGGCAAACACCCGGCTTCGTGGCATTCAAACGTTAGGAGGGCTGGCATGAGACTTCTGCTTGTGGAAGATGAGGCGAGGATGGCGCAAGCGCTGTGTGAAATTCTGCGCCAGGAGAAGTATGATGTGGATCACTTTTCCGATGGGTTAGAGGGACTGTTGGCTCTGGAAACCGGGATATATGACCTGGCGGTTTTGGATGTCATGCTCCCCCATAAAACCGGCTTTGAAATCGCCGCCGAGGCCCGGAAACAGGGGACAAAGACCCCGATTCTGATGCTGACGGCAAAGAGTGAGCTGGAGGACAAAGTGACAGGGTTGGACTGCGGAGCGGATGATTATCTGACCAAACCCTTTATGACAAGGGAACTTCTTGCCCGGCTCCGGGCCCTGAGCCGCAGAAGCATCCATAGTCCGGACGGAACCCTTTCCTTTGGGGACATTACCCTGCGAAAAGACACCTTGACCCTTGTCTGCGGGGAAAACAGCGTGCGCCTGAGCGAAAAAGAACTGCGGATTCTGGAATATCTGATTGCCAATCAGGGCCGGGTTTTGAAGCGGGAGCAGCTTGCCGTGAAAATATGGGGCTATGACAGCAATGCCGAGTACAACAACGTGGAGGTGTACATGTCCTTTGCCCGTAAAAAACTGCACTTTATCCATGCAAAGACCGAGATTAAAGCCGTGCGGGGGGTGGGCTATGAACTGAGGTACGAACATGTTTAGAAAATCCAGATGGAAAATTGTATTCTCCATTCTCTTTGTGTTTATACTTCTGTTGTCCGGAACCCTTTGTGTGATCTACATTGCCAGCTATGCCGAACTGGCGAACGAAAACCGGGCGCTGCTGGAACAGTATGTCAACGAATATTCCCTGGCGGGGACCAAGGACACAGGGGATTCGGTTGGGAACCCTTTGGAGGGGGAGGCCTCTCCGCCGCCCCAACTAGAGCTGTCCACCTTTTACTCCGTAGCGGTATCCAAAAAAAGCGGCCGGGTTCTGAAAATCGACACGGCAGACGTGGCCAGCCTGGATGAAGAAGCGCTGGCCCAACTGGCACTGGAAATTATTGACAGCGGCAAGACCGACGGTGTGGAGCAAAATCTCATCTATTATTCAGCCGATAAGGGCAATTATGTTCTGGTCGCCTTTTTAGACAATACCATGATGTTGGAAAATGCGGGGACGCTGTTCAATTATACGCTGATATTCGGCGGCGTCGCGCTGGTGGTTCTGTTCTTCCTGGCCCTGTTGTTTGCCCATTGGATTGTCGCGCCGCTGGAGGAGAGCTACAAACGGCAAAAGCAGTTTATCTCAGACGCCGGGCACGAGCTGAAGACGCCGGTAGCGGTGATCAATGCCAATCTGGAGCTTCTCTCCCGGGAGACGGGGGAGAATCCCTGGCTATCCAACATTCAATACGAAAATGCGAGGATGTCCGAGCTGATTTCACAGCTTCTGGATTTGGCGCGAACCGAGAACGTGGTTCCGCCGATGGAGATCGTGGATTTGAGCCGTCTGGTCTATGGCGAGACCCTTCCCTTTGAGACCATCGCTTACGAGAACGGGCTGCATCTGGAGGCCGATATTGCCCGGGACATTCAGGTAAACGGGAATGACGTCCAGTTGAAGCAGCTCACCTCGATTTTGCTGGACAATGCGATCCGGCACAGTTCCGATGGAAACGAGGTGACAATCCAGCTCAAAAAAGAGCGGGGGCAAGTGCTCCTCACTGTGATCAACGCCGGAGAGGAGATTCCCGCCGAGCAGAGAAAATATCTCTTTGAGCGATTTTACCGCGTAGACATGGCCAGATCCGGCGGGGATCACCACTACGGTTTGGGGCTGGCCATCGCGAAAGCGATCGTCACCGTCCACAAGGGGACGATTCAAGTTCAGTGCGCGAAGGGAAACGTGAAATTTATTGTCACTTTTCCCTCTGCCAGGCAAAAACCCTGAAAGAATCTTCAATCAAAGTTCAATCTTCTTCCTGTACAATCGGGTCGTCCGAAGCACAGGACGTGTTTGGTTCTGCCGAAAGGCTGAGAAAACGATGTGCGCAGGTCGTTTGGATTTCCCATGCCCCGGAAGGGGCGGAACCGTCAGAGGGCGGTGCATGAGGGCTTGGCCCAGGTCATATCGTAACGCAGGGTGTTTTTCAACCTTCGGATGGAAAGTGGAAGCCGTCTACAGGACAAAGGCCATCTACGACATGCAAAAGGAGGCAGCTGGTTTTGCTTGATACGATTTTTAGAGGATTATTTGATTCGGATCTCACCACGGTCATTGATGTGACAGAATTTCTGCTCTGCTTGGGCTGTTCGCTGTTGCTGGGCCTTATTTTGGCCCTGGTTTACATGTACCGCACCCGGTATACCAAGAGCTTTGTGATCGCTTTGGCGCTGCTCCCCGCGGTGGTCTGCGTTGTGATTATGCTGGTCAACGGGAATGTGGGAACCGGCGTGGCTGTGGCCGGCGCCTTTAGCCTGGTCCGGTTCCGCTCGGTACCGGGGACGGCCAAAGAAATTTGCACCCTTTTTCTGGCGATGGGAGCTGGCCTGATTGTGGGAATGGGGTATCTCGCCTTTGCCATCCTCTTTACTGTGATTTTGTGCGTGGTATTTCTCGTCTATAACCGGGTAGATTTTGGGGCCGCGAAGAACGCGGCGGCGTATAAAACCATCACAATTACGATTCCGGAGAATCTGGATTATACCGGCGTATTTGATGACATCTTTGAGGAATATACGGTTTCCCATGATCTTGTACATGTGAAAACCACCAACATGGGCAGCCTGTTTCGGCTGACATACCACGTGACGATGCGTGATGCCGCCAACGAAAAAAAGATGATTGACCTGCTCCGGTGCAGAAACGGCAATCTGGAGATCGCGGTCTCCAGACAGGAAAGTACAGTGGCTGAACTTTAAAAGGAGATGCTCTATGAAAAAAATGCTATCCGTCATGCTGTGTGTCGTCTTTCTGGCAACGGTTTTAAGCGGCTGTACGGCAGACACCAGCGCAGAGTCCACTGAGACCACTTCGGAGGCGACGGACACTGTTGCGGCTCAGACCGATGCGGATATGTTTACGGACCGGGACTATGAGACGGATTATGAGGAAAGCACCAGCGTTCAGATCGAATTGAACGGGGACTCGGCCACGGCCAGCTCCGACAGCGTCCAGATTTCCGGCTCTACCGTCACCATTACCGAGGAGGCAACCTACATCCTCTCCGGGACGCTGGACGACGGCATGATCGTTGTGAACGCCTCCGACTCGGCAAAAATACAGTTGGTATTAAATGGCGTGGATATTACCAGTGAGACCTCCGCCGCCCTGTATATTCTGGAGGCGGATAAGGTCTTTATCACCTTGGCGGAGGGAACCGACAACTATTTGTCCAACGGGGGCACCTTTACGGCCATTGACGACAATAACATCGACGGCGCGCTTTTTTCCAAGCAGGATTTGACCTTGAACGGCTCCGGAACCCTTACGGTTACCTCTCCCGCCGGAAATGGAATTGTCTGCAAGGATGACCTGGTCTTTACGGGGGGAACCTATACCATCTCCTCCGCCTCCCATGGGCTGGAGGCCAATGACAGCGTCCGCATCACCGGGGAAACCCAACTCACCATTGAAGCGGGAAAAGACGGTATGCACGCTGAGAATGACGACGACTCCTCGTTGGGATTTGTCTATATCTCCAATGGCGTCATAGACATTGAGGCAGAGGGGGACGGCATCAGTGCCGGAGCCTATATGCAGATTGAAGACGGTACCTTTCAGATTCTGGCCGGCGGCGGCTATGAAAATGGCGAAAGCGAGTCGTCGGAGTCCTGGGGAGTCATGGGCGGCGGCGGTGGCCGGCAGTTTGCCAATTCGACCGCTTCGGAGTCGGATTCTGACTCTGAGGACAGCACCAGCATGAAGGGGCTGAAAGCCGACGGAGCGATGCTTATATCCGCAGGCACGTTCTCCATTGACTCCGCAGACGATGCTATTCACTCGAACACCTCCATTACGGTCAACGGGGGAACCTTTGAAATCGCCACAGGGGACGACGGCTTCCACGCGGATGAATATCTCACGATCGTCTCCGGTACGATCAACATCACCACGAGTTATGAGGGATTGGAAGCCTTGCACGTCGACATACAGGGCGGGGATATCACCCTGGTCGCGTCGGATGACGGCCTGAACGCGGCAGGTGGAACCGATTCCAGTGGAACCACCGGCGGCCGGGACGGCATGTTCGGAGACGGCGGATGGGGCAGCGGAACATCCTCCTCCGATGGCACCATCGTCATCTCCGGCGGCACCCTGTATATCAATGCATCTGGCGACGGCATAGACGCCAACGGCACCATTGAGATCTCCGGCGGGGACATCACCATTGTTGGCCCCACCACGGGGGATACTGCGACGCTGGACTATGACATCAGCAGCGTGATTACCGGCGGCACCTTCATCGGAACAGGGGCTTCCGGGATGGCCCAGACGTTCAGCGATTCCGAGCAAGGGGTGATTGCGGTCTCGGTGGGAAGCCAGAGCGCCGGAACAACCATCATCATTTCGGACTCGGACGGCAATGTCCTTCTGGAGTACACGCCGGAGCTGGCCTTTCAGGTGATTATCTTCAGCAGCCCGGACCTTGTATCCGGCGAAACCTATACCATTACGGCGGGAAGCGTCTCCGGGGAGTCCGAGGCCCAGTAAAAGGGTTCGGCTCAGAGCGGCTGTCAGGGAGCCGGAGCGGCCCAACAAAACAAAAAGCAATAACGCCTGGGATCATCTTCCCAGGCGTTGTTTTTGCGCTGAAAATCCTTTTATAAATTTACCTTGACAACAAACCAAATAACCTTT
>CAYWAP010000015.1:12511-38342 GCA_964456525.1 uncultured Oscillospiraceae bacterium | reverse complement strand
AAAAACCAGGTTGTTACATTGTAGCACGGAAAAGAACGGAGCGCAATTGGGAGGATTTGCAGGGCATTTGTATTTTTGACGGATTCTATTTGCCGGAACGGGGAATCCGTGCTATACTTAACATCACTACTTTGGTGAGAAACTGTGAACCATGTTCAACGTTTAGGAGAATTGCTATGAATGAGACAAGAAGAAAAATCAAACGGCGGGCCAGAGAGCTGTGCATGAAGGAGCGGTCGGCGCTGATTGTGGTGACGTTGCTGTATCTGGTGGTGACCGATTGGCTTGAGGCGGTTGTGGAGTTCATACAGGCCAATCCGATCAGCGAGATCACATCCGCATTTAGCGCGAGCGTTTACAACCTGTATGAGAAGGCGCTGGTCAGTGGAGCCACGTCGGTGGACCTCCAGCCCGCGTACCTCAGCGCGATCGCCAAGGGGAGGGAGATCTTCTCCAGTCAAACGACGATTTTTTTGTTGTTCCTCTATGTCATGCTGTTCCTCTACTCGGTGATCATGAGCTATGGATACTTCCGATGTGTCATGACGCAGGTGCGGGGCGGGAAAGCCTCGGGGCGGGAACTGTTTTCCATGTTTTATCTGGCGGGAAAGATCATCCTCATGGAGCTTCTGGTGACAGCGATTATTCTTCTGGGATTTATCATCCTCTTTTTCCCGGGCTTCTACTTCACCTACCGGTACTACATGGCGAGCTACTGCCTGATCGACCATCCGGAGGAATCCATCTTCCAGGCCATGCATCGCTCGGCCAGGATGACCCGGGGACACAAGCTGGAGCTGATGATTTGCGATCTGTCCTTCTGGGGATGGATGCTGGCGGCCATTGTGGTGACCAGCTTCTTTGAGAGCTTCGGGGCCATGTTTGGCGCCATTGGGGCGGAGCTGCTGTATCTGGTGTCGGTGACCATTATGGACGGCTATATCCTGCCCTACCAGCAGTCGACCTTTGTGCTTTATTATGAGAGTTTCCGCACCTTGCAGCCGGATGAAACGGCGTCATAAGGCAACCTCTGGAAAGGGAAATTCCCCAGTGCCTGTCAGGCACTGGGGAATTTTGGCGTTTCAAACCCAATTACACGATGGGCAGTGTTTGGTTGGGGGGCTGGCGGTCGGATTTCTGGCCGACTTGGACGTTGTCGGTGTTGATCGTCGCCTTGCGCAGCTGAAAACCGGGGATGCCGGAAGCCGCCATCAGGGAGTTGGTGGTGGACTGAACGTAGGGGAACAGCTGGTCATAGCACTGTGCGTGAATCTGTTTTTTGTCCTCGTCTGTGTCCACGCCCTGGCAGGAGAAGGCGCCGATCATATCCACCGAGACAAACAGCTTCTCGCCGCCATCCGGGTCTTTGATGCTCTGGTAGATGTGGGCGATGCAGCGCTTGCCGTCCTTTGGAAAGGTGACATTAAAATTGAAACTGCTCTGCAGATTAATCTGTCCGGAATGCTCCAGTTTGTTGAGGAAGTGGACTTCCTGAACCTTCTGAGAGACGAGATGTGCAATAGCCATGGAAAAACCTCCTAAAAAATTGGGCTAGGAATGGGTACAGTATATCACATGACGGTGGGAAAGACAACGGATTTCAAGGGACAAAACGGGGATTATCCGCCCTTTTCCGGGGAGGGTTTGGCCTCTTTCCCCTTGGGAAGGGAGACCAGGAAGGTGTTTCCCCGGTCGTCGCTCTCCGCCCGGATGGAGCCGTGGTGCTCGGTAACGGTGCGCTCCGCGATGGAAAGCCCCAGGCCGAACCCCTCGGTGGTGCGGGCCTTGTCCCCCCGGTAAAACCGCTCAAAGATGTGGCTGAGCTGCTCCTGAGACAGGGGCTCTCCCTCGTTGAAAACGGAGAGGCAAATCCGTTTGACGCCCTCCGGCTTTAGCCGGATCCGGATGACGCCGTTTTCCCGGGCGTATTTCTGGGCGTTGTCCAGCAGGATGACCACCAGCCGTCTTAACTTGCCGGCATCTCCGGAGACGTAGAGGCCCTCATCAATGTCGTCCTCCAACGTTTTGCCGGCCTCAAAAACCGTCGGCTCGAACAGGAGGACGGCGTCCATCACCAGGTCGCTGAGATTGACCGGCTCCTGAACGGGGTTTCCTTTGGTCAGGCTGTCGGAACGGGCCAGAATCAACATATCCTCCACCAGCGCCTGCATCTGACGGGAGCTGCACCGGATGTTTTCCAGCCAGCGCTGATCTTTTTCAGAGAGCTTCTGGCTATAGCTCTGGAGCATCTCCACATTGGAGAGCACGACGGTCAGAGGGGTTTTCAGCTCGTGGCTGGCGTCGGCAATGAATTGCCGCTGCTGTTTCAGGGTGCGCTCCACGGGGGCGGTGGCCCAATGGGCAAAGGCAAGATTGATAAAGAAGAAGATGACCAGGAACAAAATGGCGATGGCGAGCAGGTGGAATATCATCTGCCGCAGGGTGCTGCGCTCCTGGGAGATGTCGGAAAAGGCCATGCGCCAGCCCGTCAAGCTGGTGGTTCGGAGATAGCGCAGCCCGTAATCCTCCAAAATCCCGGAGTCCGCAGGCTGCGTCAGGCAGGCCTCAACCACGGCAGTCAGGGTGTCCTCATCGTCGAGGTCATAAAACTGGCTGTCCAAAATGGTGGCCAACCCGGTGGGGGAGACAAACACGGTGAAATAGGGGAGTGAGACGTCCTGCTCCTCGGTGAGACCGCCAAAAATAGACAAAAAGTCGTCGCCCTCTTCATACGCGCCGGAGGGATTGCTGTCGTTGGACCAGGAGGGGAGATTTTCCTGGGAGATCACCCGGTTCAGCAGCGCGAGACTGTCCTGCCGCAGTCCGTCCTGGGTGGAGACAATGATGGCCACGCAGATGCAGACCAGCAGGACGGAGAGAATCAGCATATTGACGGCGACGAATTTCCAACGCAGTTTCTGAATCATGCTCATGCGGGGTTCACTTCCAGATGATAGCCCACCATGCGCAGCGTTTTGATGGAGACGGTGCTTTTCAAATGCTTGAGCTTTTTGCGAAGGAAGGAGATATAGACCTCCACATTGTTGTCCTCTGCATTGGACTCATAGCCCCAAACGGTCAGAAGCAGGGCCTCTTTTGTGACCACATGGTCGCCGTTGCTCATGAGTTTGGAGAGGATTTCAAACTCCTTCCGGCTCAGCCGAACGGAGCGTCCGTTGCAGGAGAGCAGGCAGTTGGTCAGCTCCAGCGTCAGGTCCCCATAGGAGAGGGTGTTGTTTTCCCCGACGTCGTTCTGGCGGCGGGTGATGGCGCGGATACAGGCCAGCAGTTCCTGGGAATGAAAGGGCTTGGTCAGGTAGTAGTCCGCGCCGGCATCCAGCCCGGTCACGCGGTCGTCCAGATCGGTTCGGGCGGTGAGCATCAGGATGGGCGTCTGGACATTTTCCGCGCGCAGGCGGCGCGCCACGTCAAATCCGCTGAGCTTGGGCAGCATCAGGTCCAGAATGATGACGTCATAGATCCCCGTGAGGGCATTGTCTAAACCGCTTTCGCCATCATAGCACACGTCGGAGGTGTAGTGGTGGGCGTCCATCAAATCGGACAGCGTTTGGGCAAGGCGCACTTCATCTTCTACGATCAGGACGCGCATATATGGGTCCTCCTTTCAAAAGGGATTGTCATTATGATAAAAGGTTTCCCAGCATTTGTCAATTTACTGCTCCGGCCATGTGCGCTGGCGGACAACACAGAGGGAGACTCCGGGGAGGTGGAGATTTCCAAAGGGTTTTCCAGATCTGTGGAGAAAAATCTATCGCGACTACCAGGATTCCCTTGTTCCTGCGCCCGGTGTGGAAGAAACTGTGGAGGAAGGCAGGTTCCACATCAGGAAAGGGGGATGAGCCACGAGGGGATGCGGGGCAGAAAAAGGGACGGTGTACACGGGGGAGGCGCGAATCCCCGAGAGCCAGGCAGAGTTTCCGAAACCGGGGGATGGAAAAATATGAATCAACAGGTTGAAAACCAGAGGAAATTCTTCTATAATGATCTGCAAAGGCGTCACCGTTGCCCGGTCGGGAGTGCAAAATTTCCGTAAACCTGTGGCAAAGGTGGCTCTCTTTCATCCTTTTGCAGTTTGGCTCGTTATGATTAAGGAGGCGAAGGTTTTGAACAATCCACATGCGGCGCCGGAAGAAAAGCTGCTGAACGACTTGGGGACAAACCGGGAAAAGGGGCTCTCTCCGGGAGAGGCAGCCAGGCGGCTGAAAGAGTACGGCCCCAACACGCTGGAAGAGCCGCCGGGAAAGAGCATCGGGATTCGGCTCCTGGAGCAGCTGAAAGACCCGATGATTCTGGTTCTGCTGGCCGCCGCGGTCTTATCCGTCATCTCAAGCGGGGGAACGGACTTTTTGGACGCGGCCATTATTTTGCTCATTGTCGTGATCAACGCGGTGATTTCCATCGTGCAGGAAACCGGGGCGGAAAAATCCCTTGCCGCCTTGCAGCAGATGGCGGCGCCCCAGGCCTCTGTAATCCGGGACGGTGTGCTCAGCCGGGTGGAGACGGCGCTGCTGGTGCCCGGGGATCTGATTCGGCTGGAGGCCGGAGACTATGTTCCGGCGGACGCCCGGATTCTGTCGGCTGCCGGGGTAAAAGCGGATGAATCCTCCCTGACGGGAGAGTCCGTGCCCGTGGACAAGTTCCCCGGCGTCTTAAAGGGGGATACCCCTCTGGGAGACCGGAGCAATATGGTCCTCGCCTCTACGGTCATCAGCGGCGGCAGGGCGCTGGCAGTGGTGACCGGAACGGGAATGGAGACTGAGGTGGGACATATCGCCTCCATGCTCCTCCGGCAGGAGGAGGGGGAAACCCCCTTGCAGCGGAAGATGGCGGAAATCTCCAAAAGCCTGTCCGCCATCTGTCTGGGGGTCTGTGCCATCATGTTTGGCGTGGGCCTTTTGCAGGGAAAAGACCTGCTGTCCATGCTGATGGAGGCGGTGTCTCTGGCCGTGGCCGCCATTCCGGAGGGGCTGCCGGCCATTGTGACCATTGTCCTGGCCATGGGCGTCAGCCAAATGGCAAAGAAAAATGCCATCGTGCGGCGGCTGAGCGCGGTGGAGACGCTGGGCTGCGCGTCGGTGATCTGTTCGGACAAGACGGGAACCCTGACGCGCAACCAGATGACGGTGGAAACCATGTGGACGGCCTCCCCCAAGGCGCGCCCCTTTGGGTTGACAGTCGGGTGTCTGTGTAACGATGTGGTCGTGCAGCCGGATGGGACCCTGTCAGGGGACCCAACGGAGACGGCGCTGGTGGCGGCGGCCAAGGCCGAGAACATGGACAAACGGGAGCTGGAGAAGCAGTACCCCCTGCTGGGAGAGCTGCCCTTCGACTCCGATCGAAAGTGTATGTCTACCATCCACTCCGGGAAACAGGGCGGGGTGCAGATCCTGGTCAAGGGGGCGCCGGATGTGCTGCTCAGCCGCTGCACGTCGGTTCTGTCCGACCGGGTGGTTCCCCTGGACGAGGGATGGAAAAAACGGATTTTGCAGGAAAATGAACGGATGGCGGCCAAGGCGCTGCGGGTGCTGGCGCTGGCCTACCGGGATGCGGAAAAGATGCCGGAGACGCTGGACAGCGCGTCCGTGGAAAACCATTTGACGTTTGTGGCCCTGGTGGGCATGATTGACCCGCCCCGGGAAGAGGCCAAACAGGCCGTCGCCGACTGCAAGCGGGCCGGCATCCGAACCATTATGATTACCGGCGACCACAAGGTCACCGCCGCGGCCATCGCCCGGGATCTGGGAATTCTGGAAGAGGGGGGCACGGCGCTGACCGGAAGCGATCTGGACTTCCTGCCGGAGGGCATGCTGGAGGAGACGGTCAAGAACTGCAATGTCTATGCCCGGGTCTCCCCGGAGCACAAGCTCAAGCTGGTGAAGGCCCTGCAGGCGGATGGAAGCGTCGTGGCCATGACGGGAGACGGGGTGAACGACGCCCCGGCGCTGAAGGCGGCGGATATTGGCTGCGCCATGGGAAAATCCGGCACCGATGTGGCCAAAGGCGCGGCGGATATGATCCTGACGGACGACAATTTCGCCACCATTGTGGAGGCGGTGAAACAGGGGAGAGGGATTTATGATGATATCCGGAAGAGCATCCACTACCTGCTCTCCTGCAACATCGGCGAGATTATCACCATATTTGTGGCAACTGTGCTGAATTTTCACCAGATGCCCCTGATTCCCGTACAGCTCCTGTGGCTGAATCTGGTGACGGACAGCTTCCCGGCGCTGGCGCTGGGGGTGGAGCGCGTGGAGGAAACCACCATGGACAGGCCGCCGCGAAAGGCCAATGAAAAGCTCATCGCCGGGGACTTTGCGTTCAAGCTGCTGTGGCAGGGCGTGCTGATGGGACTGGTCACGCTGTGCGCCTATTTCCTGGGAGAATATGTGCTCTCCGACCCCGGCACGGCCGATCAGTCGGCCAACACCATGGCGTTTATTACTCTGGTGATGTGTCAGCTGTTCCACGCCTTTGATGTGCGCAGCGACACCCAGTCGATCTTTAAGATCGGCCTGCTCTCCAATCCGGCCATGAACCGGGCCTTTGTGCTGTGTGTTGCCCTGCAGCTGGCGGCAGTGCTGGCGCCGCCCCTGAGATCGGTGTTTTCTGTGGTGGCCCTGAGCGCGACGGAGTGGGTAGCGGTGATTCTCCTGTCCATCCTTCCCACAGTGGTCTGTGAGCTGGTCAAGATGTGGAAAAATATATCTCGTGAAAAGGCGAATATGAACTGATCGCAAGGCGCGTTGCCCCTGGCAGCGCGCCCTATTTTCATATGTGGCCTGCCCCCGAACCCCGGCGGCGGGCCGTCCGAGGCCGCCTTTTTCAGCCTGATTTAAGTTTGGAAGGATATAGTAACGGTGCTGCAATTGGGCTGCAGCAGCGAATGCATCAGGCTGTCCAAATGGCATGAGGACAGCGTTTAAAGGAGGAACCAATGTGATCGAACTTCACAATCTGGTCAAGCGCTATGGTGACCACCTGGCTGTGGACCACCTGGATCTGACCATCGAAGACGGCAAAATATACGGCTTCCTGGGTCCCAACGGCGCGGGGAAATCCACAACGATGAACATCATAACGGGTTATCTGTCCGCCACAGAGGGAGAAGTCATCGTCAATGGGCACAATGTCCTGACGGAGCCGGAAGAGGCCAAGGCCTGTATCGGGTATCTGCCCGAGCAGCCGCCCCTGTATCTGGATATGACGGTCAACGAATACCTGGAATTTTGCGCGGAATTGAAGCGTGTGCCCAAAAAGGAGCGCGAGTCACAAATCAGCGAGGTGCTGGAGATGGCCCATCTGGAAGATGTCTCCGGCCGGTTGATTAAAAATCTGTCCAAAGGTTACCGGCAGAGAGTGGGTCTGGCCCAGGCCATTTTGGGTTTCCCGCCCATCCTGATTCTGGACGAACCCACTGTGGGACTGGACCCCAAACAGATCACCGAAATCCGTGATCTGATTCGCCGCTTGGCGGAAAGACATACGGTTATCCTGTCCAGCCACATTCTGTCGGAGGTTCAGGAGATTTGCGATCAGATCATCATCATCTCCCACGGACGTCTGATGGCCAACGATACGGCGGATCGTCTGGAAGATCACCTGCGCAGCGGGGCGAACCTGCGGATCACCGCCCTGTGTGAACAGGAGAAGGCCGCCGGTGTTCTGGCCGATGTTGCAGGAATCGAAAGAGTTACCTATGAAGAAGCGGAGAACGGCACCAGCGCGGTGCTGAATCTGACGGCGGAGGAGGATCCCCGCAGCGATATCTTCTTCGCCTTTGCCAAAGCCAACATCCCCCTGATTGAGATGACGCTGGAAACCGCCACTCTGGAGCAGGTGTTCCTGGAGCTGACAGGTGACGACGAAGAGGCCGCCGGCGGCGCTGAAGAGACCGAGGGAACAGACGGCTTCGAAGAGATTGAGAGAACAAAGGAGGAATCTGAGGAATGAAAGCCATTTACAAACGGGAGCTTTCCTCCTACTTCAACAACATGATCGCACCGGTGGTCATCGCCTTTATGCTGGCGGTGGTTGGCCTGTACTTCATGTCCTATAACCTGTACACCGGTTATCCCAGCTTTGCAGTGGTGCTGGAGACCGCCCTTTTCCTGTTTTTGGTCGGTATTCCCATTTTGACCATGCGTTCCATGGCGGAGGATCGGAGCCGCCGCACCGATCAGCTGCTGCTGACCGCCCCGATTTCCACTACCAGCATCGTGATGGGAAAATATCTGGCCATGCTGACGGTGTTCGCCGTCCCCTGTGTGCTCTACTGCTTCTGCCCGATCATTATGAAGGTGGCCAGCGGTTCCTCCGGTGAGGTCTATTTCCTGACGGACTATGCCTCCATCTTTTGCTTCTTTTTGCTGGGCGCGCTGTATATTTCCATCGGCCTGCTGATCTCCTCCGTGACGGAGAGCCAGATCCTCGCCATGGTGGGCACCTTTGCCACGCTGCTGATTCTCTACCTGTGGAGCTCTATTTTGACCTTCTTCCCCACCACCGCAAGCGGAAACCTGATTTTGCTGGTCATTATTATCCTTCTGGTGTCCATGCTGTTGCAGTCCCTGACGGGCAGCGGCCTGGTTTCCACCATCTTTGGCGCGGTGTGTATCCTGGCGTCCTTTATCGTCTATCTGGTCGACTCCAGCCTGCTTGAAAGCCTTGTTGCCAACGTTTTGGGCTATTTCACCATGAGTCAGGTGCTGGATACGTTTGCATCGGATCAGCTTTTTGATGTGACCGGTTTGGTGCTGTACCTTTCTCTGACAGCGCTGTTTCTCTTCCTGACCGTCCAAGTCGTTCAGAGACGGCGTTATGCTTAAGGAGGTGCGAAGATCATGAAAAAGCCGAATATCAAGAAGCCGAATGTAAAATTGCCTGCCCTTCAGAAGCCGACTTTTACCGCCCGGAACAAAAACGGACTGTTTTCCACGGGAATGATCTGTATCGCCATTGTGGCGGTGCTGGTCTTTAATCTCGCGGTGGGGCAGCTGCCCAGTAAATACACCCAGTTTGATATTTCCACCACCCAGATCTACTCGATGTCCACCACGACGCTGGAATTCCTGGACTCCCTGGAGGAAGATGTGGACATCACGGTCATTGCCACCCAGGATGAGACGGACAGCCGCATTGTCCGGTTCCTGGATAAGTACGCTTCGCTGTCCAGCCATCTGAATCTGGAGTGGATTGACCCGGTCGTATATCCCTCCGCCCTGACGGAATACGATTGTGATGAGGATACGATCATCGTCTCCTGCGGAGATCAGACCAGAACCATTTCCTTCTCGGATATTCTGGTCATGGATAGCTACTACTACTATTACTATGGAACCACATACTACACCGAGTTTGACGGCGAAGGCCAGCTGACCAGCGCCATCGACTATGTGGTATCCGACACCTCCCATACCATCTATCTCACCGAAAACCACGGCGAGAGCGATGTGGGCGACAGCCTGAGCGAGCTGCTGACCAAAAACCATTTCACGGTGGACGAGACCAGCCTGATGATCGATGGCATTCCCGACGACTGTGACGTGCTGCTGATCAACTGCCCCACCTCTGACTTCGCGGAGAGTGAGATTGAGCAGCTGCAAGCCTTCCTGCAGGAAGGCGGCCAGGTCATTCTGGTCTGGGGCAGCACCGAGTTTGATCATCCCAACCTGGACAGCCTGATGGCGGAATACGGTCTGGAGATGGCCGGCGGCTATGTGGGCGACACCACCCGCTTCTATCAGGGCGCGCAGAGCTACTTTGCCTTCTTCCCTGAGCTGTCCACTTCCAGCGTTGCGGCGACGAATCTCAGCTCGGATTCTCTGTGCCTGATTTACAACTCCCTTGGCATGAACGAGATCACCCCGGCCCGGGATACCATCACTGTGGACTCCTTCCTGACCACCTCTGAAAGCGGCATCCTGTCCATTGGCGATGACTACGAAGTGGGAACCTATGTCATCGGCGCGAGAGCCACCGAAGAAATCGAGATAGAGGATTCCAGCGAGACAGATGGCAACGCGGAAACCGACGGCGATGCGGAAACCGATGGGGACGCTGACGAGACCACCACTGTCACGGCCTCCTTCACGGTCTTCTCCTCTTCCAGCATCATTGACGACACCTTGAACGAGCAGTTTGGCAGCTCCATTGTGAATCTGGACATTTTTATGAATGTGCTGACGGACGGCTTCGATGACGTTGAGAACATTTCCATCGACTCCAAGAGTCTGGAAGTCACCTACAACACGATTTCCAATGCCGGTATGTGGAGCCTCCTGTATCTGGCTGTGCTGCCCATTGGATTCCTGGTGATCGGCTTTATCCGCTGGTATCGGCGCAGAAAGCTCTAATTGGTTGGGCGGACTGGCTTCCCCGTAACAGGGGAGCCAGCGTCCCAGGCCCTCAAATAGAACCCGCGTTGACAGATTTTAATGAAATGAGGGAGACAATGAACGCGAAAAAGCGAAAACAACTATTGACGCTGCTGGTGCTGCTGGCAGTGGCCATTGTAGTGTGGATTGCCGTAATTCTCATTAACCAGGCAGAGACCCAAAAAGAAGAGGACTCCATTATCTATGTGGAAACCGTGGACGATCCCACGGGGCTGACGCTGACCATTGAAGAGGGCAGCTACAGCTTCTCCGCAGAAGCGACCACAGAAACCGACGGCGATGCCGACGAAGATGAAGATACGGACGAAGATGAGGACGAAACGGTTTGGTCTTTGGCCGACGACGCAGACTTCCCCGTGCAAAGTGACAGCATCAACGAGATCACAGAGGCCCTGGCCGAGCTGACCGCCAGCCGGGAGATCTCCATTGAAGACGATCTGGACGCCTACGGTCTGGAAGATCCCGCTGCCTCCATTACGGTGACCAATGACGCCGGAGACTCCGCCACATTGCTGTTGGGGTCGGAGACCAGCAGCGGCTATTACTACTGCATGCTGGAAGATTCGGACGTGATCTATGTCATTGAAAGCACCCTGTACAGCCTGCTGCCGGGCAGCCTGACCGAGCTTGCAGAGCTGACGGAGTATCCCGCCTTCAGCAGTGATATTCTGGACAGCATCACCATTTCCGGCGACTATGAGGAGACCTTTGAAGTGCGTGAGGTGGAAGTGGAGGAAGAGTCCGACGACGAGGATTCCTCTGAGGTCACCATTACGACGGAATATCACTACTTCCTCTCCGGAGAGACGGATGTGACAGGGGAATCCCTGATCACCAGCCTGCGTACAGAGGTGTTCAGCATCGAGATGACCTCTCTGGCCATCTATAAGCCCACCGAGGATGAGCTGAGCGAGTATGGAATCGACGATCCCACCGCTGTTCTGACGGTGGAATACGAAGATGACGACGAAACGCTTACCAGTGAGCTGATCATCGGCAGCTATGACGAAGATGAGGATGTCTACTACTGCATTCTGGACGGGGACACCAATATGCTCTACGCCGTGGACGCCAGCTCCCTGGAAAACGTCATCACGATCGCAGAGCAGGGTTATGAGGCCGCCAGCGCCGCAGCGGAAGAGGATGATGAGTAATCCCGCTTTCGCTGCTGCGGAAAGGGTCCTATCAACCGGCATGCCGCTGCCGTGGGTGTGACGGTGTGTGAACCATGTGAATAAAAAGCAAAAGGCCGCTCTCTGGGCGGTCTTTTGTCTTATTTCATGGGTTTGGGAAGGTTCCAGCGGTATTTCGTGGCCAGACAGCGGAGGACAAAGGTGACGCAAATGCCGGCAGACATTGCCAGCGTCTCGTCAAAGTGGTAGTGGTCGAGGAAATAGTACACAGCAGCGCCGCAAATGGCTGCCACAGCGTAGACATACTTGGTCAGGATAAAGGGGATGTCGGACAAAATGATGTCCCGCAGCAGGCCGCCCACCACCGCGGTCAGCGTGCCCATGCAGATGACGAGAAAGGGGTTGCTGCCGTGTCCGGTGTAAATAGCGGTCTGGGCGCCGGTGACGGCGAACATGCCAAGGCCAATGGCGTCGATGACGTTGTTGATGGACTCCACAAGGGCCTCGTTGCGTTGATAAAGCTCCCTCTGGTAGCGGACGGCAAAAAAGACGATCAGGGCCATGATCAGAGAGATGGACAGGCCGGACCAGTTGGTAAACAGAGAGGGCGGGGTTCTGCCCAGAAGGACGTCCCGGGTCATGCCCCCTCCCAGAGCCGTGATCTCTGCAAGGAAGATGACGCCAAACAGGTCGGTGTTCTTTTTGCAGGCGACCATTGCCCCGGAAATCGCAAAGGCCATGGTGCCGATGGCGTCAAAAAATAGAAAGGCGGTTTCTGCAAACACGGTGGTGTCCTCCTTAAAGCAGCCGCGTCCCAAACGGGGGAAAGCCATACAAAAAGGAAAGCACCTGAACCGAGCTGTCAGGTGCCTTCCCATAAAATCAAACGCTGTGATTCTGGCAGTGCTCCTGCAAGGCCCACACAGCGCTTGGTTTTCATGCCTATAATTTATCACGAATGTGACAAGTTTGCAACAGATTTTTCACGAAAAATTTACACAAATTTCAAAAGGGATTTTGTGCATTTTTTCAAAAAAACGCATAAAATGCGTCATTTTCGGGAGGCATGCCCCTGATTCGACGGCATGCCTCCCGATTTTGGGGGAAATCGAGACGAAAATCCTGCATTCCGGCCCTATTGGGAGCCATCTTCTTTCTGAACCAGCTTCTCCTTATTGACCATGCCGCCAAAGGCGGTCATAAACAGAATCCGAATATCCAGGAAGAGGGACCAGTTTTCGATATACCAGATGTCGTATTTAATGCGCTTGGTAATGGAGGTGTCCCCCCGGAGACCATGCACTTGGGCCCAGCCGGTGATGCCGGGGCGAACCTGGTGCTTTACCATATAGAGGGGGACGCTCTCTTTAAACTGGTCCACATAGAAGGGGATCTCGGGTCTGGGGCCGACAAGGCTCATATCCCCCTTCAGGACGTTGAAAAACTGGGGGAGCTCGTCCAGACTGAGCTTGCGGATCAGGCTGCCAAAACGGGTCTTTCTGGGGTCCACATTCCTGCTCCAGGCGACGGTGGACTCCGCATTGATGCGCATGGAGCGGAATTTCAGCATCTTAAAGAGCTTTTTATTCCGGCCCACCCGCTCCTGCACAAAGAAAACCGGGCCGGGGCTGGACAGCTTTACCCCGATGGCGGTTATAATCATGAAGGGGCTGGACAGAATAATCAGGATCAGGCTGCCCACAATGTCCAGGGCGCGCTTCATGGCTGCGTTGCCAATGTTGTCCAGGGGAATGGAGCGCAGGTTGAACAGTTTGCTCTCCCCGACGATGTCCACCGTGGGATTGGTGGGGATATAATCATTGTAATAGGGGATAATGCTGATTTTGGTGCCCAGTTTTTCGCAGGCGCTGATAATCATGGTCATAAACTGCTGTTCGTGTGGCTCCAGAGCCACCACCACCTCATCAATGGCCGGGCCTTCCAGAATACGCTCCAGATCCTCATAGCTGCCCAGGCACTTGCCCAGGCCCTTCCGGTGGGAGCGGCTGACATAGCCATCTACCTTCAGGCCAAGCCGGGGGTTGTGCTTCACGTCCAGGACAAACTGACGGGCCAGGTGGCCGTTTCCGACCACGGCGATGTGGGTCAGGTTGTAGCCGCGCAGGCGAAGCTGGTGGGTGACAATGCGCAGACAGGCCCGTTTGGTGCAGGTCAAACCGGCTGAGATCAGGAAAAACAGCACAAAACCAACACGGGTAAAGTCTGCCAGACGGGTCAGGTACAAAAAGGCCTGAAAGCCGACCACGCCCAGCAAATTCAGGAAAAACAGGATGACCAGTTCCTTCCGAATGCGCCGGGTGCGTGAGTTGTTGTACAAGTCCGCGCAGTGGAAGACCAGCACCATCAGGATGGCGTAGAGCAGCGCGAAGGAGACATATTCGGTGCTCCAGATTAAGCGCAGTTCCCAGGGGTTGTGCTTCATGGCAACAAAGCGGATATAGGTGGCCAGAAAGTAGGAAATGAAAATGAGCAGACCATCTATCACGCTGTTCAGGATATTCAGAATTTTCTGGTTTTCTTTCACCATGGTAACGCCTCTTAACATTCGTAGTGGATGGGAGTAAGACCAATCTTACAACGTTTGGACCATCATTTCAACTGTCAATTCCTGTTTTACATGGAAAATTTACAATTTTCGTGACGTTTGATGGAAAAGTTGAATCTGTGGCGGGGCGCCTTGGTGAAAACGAGATTGCGGAAAAGTGTACCGGGCGCTATTGACAAAAAGGGGCGGTGATAATATACTTATTATGGTTAGACTGTATGGATTTGTATATGAGCATCTCTTTTCCACAGGGCAGGGGATGCGTACACGTCCGCTTCCCCAGAGTCCTCATAATCACGTCTTTTGCCGGAAAGCCGGTATCTAAAGATGGAGAATCTATGGGAATGGGGAAAAATGGTACAGGCAGTATAGGGCGGGTCAATGGCCGCGTCCTTCTGATTATTATGAGTAAAAGGAGATTTTTCACATGAAGCAGATCATTCAAATCACCGATGTGATCGGTCGTGAGATCATCGACAGCCGCGGTAATCCCACCGTTGAGGTAGAAGTTTACCTGGAAGACGGCACGGTTGGCCGCGCTGCGGTTCCCTCCGGCGCTTCCACCGGCATCTATGAGGCCTGCGAGCTGCGCGACGGTGACAAGTCCCGCTATATGGGTAAGGGCGTTCTGACTGCTGTTGATCATGTCAACAAGGAAATCGGCGAAGTTCTGATTGGTATGAACGTTCTGGATCAGGTTGCCATTGATAAGGCTCTGATTGAGGCCGACGGCACCCCCAACAAGACCAACTTTGGCGCAAACGCGATTCTGGGCGCTTCCCTGGCCTGTGCAAAGGCCGCTGCCGAGTGCCTGGGTCTGCCTCTGTATCAGTATGTGGGCGGCACCAACGCAAAGATGCTGCCTGTCCCCATGATGAACATTCTGAACGGCGGCGCTCACGCAACCAACAACGTGGACATTCAGGAGTTCATGATTATGCCGGTTGGCGCTCCCAGCTTCCGCGAGGCTCTGCGCTGGTGCGCACAGGTCTTCCACACGCTGAAGACCGTCCTGAAGGAGAATGGCACCCCCGCTGCCGGCGTGGGCGATGAGGGCGGCTATGCTCCCAACCTGGCTGCAGATGAGGACGCGCTGAAGGCCATCGTTCAGGCCATCGAGGCCGCTGGCTTTGTGCCCGGCAAGGACTTCAAGATCGCCATCGACGCCGCTTCCTCCGAGTGGTATAACGAGGAGACGGGCAACTATGACCTGCCGAAGGCTGGCAAGACGCTGACGCCCGATGAGCTGGTCGCCATCTGGACCGATTATGCTGAGAAGTATCCCATCATCTCCCTGGAAGACGGCATGGGCGAGAACGACTGGGAAGGCTGGAAGAAGCTGACCGATGCCATCGGCGACAAGGTTCAGCTGGTTGGCGACGACCTGTTTGTCACCAACGTGAAGCGCCTGTCCACCGGCATTGAGAAGAAGGTCGGCAACGCCATCCTGATCAAGGTTAACCAGATCGGCTCCCTGACGGAGACTCTGGACGCCATTCAGATGGCCAACCGCGCAGGTTACACGGCGATCGTCTCCCACCGCTCCGGCGAGACGGAGGACACCACCATCGCAGACCTGGCCGTGGCACTGAACGCTGGCCAGATCAAGACTGGCGCTCCCAGCCGGACCGACCGTGTCGCCAAGTACAACCAGCTGCTGCGCATTGAGGAGGAGCTGGGCGACGTGGCACAGTATCCCGGCATGGACGCATTCTTCAACCTGAAGTAAGCAGATCTGTGTGGGGCGGCAGCACCTGCCTCCCCGGAAGGTAGCTGAAAAACGGTTACTGATTCGTGAATACCTCCTTCGGGCGGCTCTGGATCATTCCAGAGCCGCCCCTTTTATGCCCCAGGCACCCGGAGCCGCCGCCGCGCATAGGCTGATGCAGCCAGATCGAAACGGGGGGAAGCATCATGGAACGAATGGACGCTGCCGAGGAAAGGGCACAATTTGACCGGGTGTGGCAACGGGTCAAGCCGGAGGGCAGCCCCATGCTGGTCACTGGGGAACCGGCGGCCCCGGCCGTCAATGAGACTCGGGAGCCTGGGCCGCTGGGCGAGAGCAGCGGGGCGATGGCGCCGTTTTTGCGGGAGAGCATTGAATTGGAATTAAAAAACAGCAGAAGCTGCCTTCTGCTGTTCAATCGGTATGGGAGAAATGGGATCATGGCGAAGCTGGCGGAGCAATGCCGCCGGCGGGCCAGGCGGCTGGCTGCCGCCCTCCTGCTGATTTCCGGGGTGTGGTATCTGCCGGAAGGGCAGGCCACGCCCCGGCGCTGGCCGGACTGCCGGGGAAGCCTTCGGGGGATGTTCCACACCTTTCAGCGTGCCGGTCAGCGCTATGGGCAGCAGGCGGGGCAGTGCCAGGACCCCCTGCTCACGGAGCTGTTCCAGGAGCTGGGGGATGGGGCTATGGAAATGCGGGATACCGTCCGGAAGCTGCTGGAGAGGTAGCAATCAAGGCTTGGCCTCGAATGAGGCCAGCACTCTGGAGCAACGGGGACAATACCAGGCCCGTGTCTCACGGACGCTGGCGTCCCGAATGGTTTTGCCGTTGCGTTTGAATACGCTTTTGAGGCCGCTCTGGTGAAATTCGCTCTCCGGGTACCAGTTCATCAGGGGAAAGATCTCACTGGAGCCTGCGCCCATCAGGGTCAGGCGAACGCGCCCGTCTGTCATTTCCTGTCTGCAATCCGGACAAAGCATAGGAAAAACCTCCTTATCGCAATGCACAATTGAAACCGTCGAAAGGACTGCCGCCCTTCCGCGTTATCCGTGGCTGTTAAAGATGGCCACAATCTTGCCGCAGGTGGGGCAGTAGTAGCCTTCGTTTGCCACGTCCTGCAAATAGGCGGTTTTCTTGTTCTTGAAGGTAAACAAGCGCTTCAAGCCGCCGGCTTTTTGCACGTCCTGTTCGGAGATCCAGGTCAGCGTTGGAAAGGAACCCATGGAGGAGACTACGTGGATCCGGCCGCCGATCATAACGGTGTCATCATTGGGACAAATCATAGTGTATCATTCCTTTCGGGCGAACATGCGCGAAAAATGGCGAAGGCCCTTGATCAATGGGGAGAAGTTGTCAGGGATGTTTTAACTGGCGAATATCCGGGCCGACAAACTCCAGCGCCTGGTACTCCCCGGACAGGCGGGAGGCGGTCTGCGCGCTGTACACCCGGCCAAGTTCCGACATCTTCAAATTGGAGGAGATGACGGTGTGTTTTTGGGCGACAAGCCGGGTGTTCACCAGATTGTAAAGGCAGGACTGGACAAAGGGGGTGTTCAGTTCACTGCCCAGATCGTCCAGAATCAGGAGATCACAGTCCAGATAGCGTCTGGTGTCCTGAATGGCCTCCGGGGAGCGGGAAAATTTTGCCGTCTCAAACTGGGAGAAGATGTGGATGGCTGTGTCATACACCACAGAATAGCCTTTTTCGGTGACCTGCCGGGCAATGCAGGCGGAGAGAAAGGTCTTGCCCCGGCCGGGGGCGCCGGTGAGAAACAGGTTTTTGATGGCAAAATTCGGAAAATCGTGGGCATAATTCTGACAGACATCCCGAACCATGCGCATCTGATTGCGGTCATTGGAGTATTCCGGCCCATAATAGTCCAGACGGAAGGTGTCGAAGGACTGGCCGTTCAAATCCAGCAGGGAGGAGAGCTTTCTGGCCTGTTCCTCGCTGCACAGCTGCCTCAAACAGCCGCACATCTGGGAGCCCTTCCACCCGGTGTCCTTGCAGTCGGGGCAGACAGGCTGCTCCTTTAAGTAGTCCTCCGGAAGGCCAAGGCCCTTGAGCAGTTCCGCCCGTTCCTGTTGGAGGGACAGGTTCTGTTCCCGCAGGGCGGCGATGGCCGGAGATGGATCCACTCCCTGCCGCAGGGCGGCGGTGGCGGCTCTGGTAACGGTCTGCCGGAGCTGGGCGTCAATGGCGCGCACCCGGGGCAGGCGGCGGTAGACTTCCTCACGGCGCCGGGCGTATTCGGCGGTATTCTGATCTCGCCTGGCTTTCAGCCGGGCATTTGCCTGACGCAGGACATCGGGTTCAAAGGACATAAATCGCTCCTCATCGAGACGTGAATGTTAGGGTTAAGATTGGCCGCTGTCTTTGTTGTTCTCATAGGGTTTTAGCAGTTCCTTCATACGGCGCTGATTCTCTTCCAGCCGGCGGGCCTGGGCGGCCTCCTCCGCAGGGGTAGGGGGCTGGGCAATTTGGAGCGCATTATGGCCGCTGGGAGAGCGGGGTCGGGGGGATTGCGCAGCCTGAATTTCCTCCAGTGTGTGGCGGTTTTCGTTGTGCCAGCGCAGGAGGATCTTGTTGCAGTAACTCCAGGTCATTTTACCGGTGCCAACCACCGTGCGGTCATAGGCCATTGCCACCGCCTCGGGGGAAAAGCCCCACTCGGCCCACCGCATCAGGTAATCCCGTTCGGTGGGGGTGGCCTTTCTGCCGTGGATTTGGACGGCGTTTAACAGCACGCCCTCCTGGCTGCGGAAATACTGCCGCTTGGCCAGATAGGCCGTGGCCGCGTCCAGCGTGTCAATCCCGGCCTCCTTCCATTTATAGGCCGTGGACAGGACGCTGGCAAGGCTTTTGGGCCGGCGGCCATCTCCATATTTTTCCTGGTGCTCATCGCACTTCATGCTGGTCAGCATGACAATGACCTCAGGGGGCAGACCCACATGGTCGTAAATCTCCATCAGGCGCTTGAGGTCCACAGGGGCCAGCTGCCGGTCCAACAGGCGTTCAATCTCATCCAGCAGCATTTGAAATTCCGTGTCTGCGCGGGTGATGTCCGTTGCCGTGTACTCCGGCGCCGTCTCCTTTTTGGGGCCGGGGGCGTCAAAGAGGTTGTCCGGCTCCTCGGTTTGAATGCCAAGCTCCCTCAGGAGCACCATGGCGCCGTCCGCCTGTTCCCGGGGCCACTTCATGGTGCGGCAGGCCTCTTCCGGGTTATAAAAGCCGTCGTGGCGGAGAAGATAGAGGTACATCAGTGCCGCGTCTCCGCTGCCTTTGCGCAGGAGCTTGTCCGCCAGGGCGGTAGAGAGGGACAGGGTGTCCTTTGGGAGGCTGATTTTTCGGGATGCCATGCCGGCGCTTCTCCTTTCCGTAAGACGTGGCGTAAGGGCCGCGACACTTTGTTCCCCATTTTACACCAAAAAAGAGAAATCGTAAATAGGGGGAAACATTTCCTCAAAAAAACTGTGGAAACGGCTGAAAGGGTTGACCTTGACGGAAAAACCGATTCACGCTACAATGAAACGGTACCAGGATGATCACAGCGGTTCGCCGGGTTTCCAAATTTGGCGGGCGGCCTGTTTAAGGAGGACTTCTACATGCCTTGTAAACATATCTTTGTCACCGGCGGCGTCGTATCCGGTCTGGGAAAGGGGATTACGGCCGCGTCCCTGGGCCGTTTGCTGAAGCAGCGCGGCCTGCGGGTGGCGTTGCAGAAGCTGGATCCCTATATGAATGTGGACCCCGGCACGATGAACCCCATCCAGCACGGCGAGGTGTTTGTCACGGACGACGGCGCTGAGACGGATCTGGATTTGGGACACTATGAGCGCTTTGTCGATGAAAATCTGAATGTCAACTCGTCCGTCTCATCCGGAAAGATTTACACCGCCGTGTTAGACAAGGAACGGGAAGGGGCATATCTGGGGAGTACGGTTCAGATCATCCCCCATATCACCAACGAGATCAAAGAGCGCATTTACCGCATGGAGAGGGGAGAGCCCAAGGACGTCGTTATCACGGAAATTGGCGGCACCGTGGGCGACATTGAGTCCCAGCCCTTCCTGGAGGCCATCCGTCAAATTGGCCGTGAGCGGGCCTATGAGGACTGCATGTACATCCATGTGTCCTTGATCGTCACCATCCCCGGCAGCGGAGAGCAGAAGAGCAAGCCCACGCAGCACTCCTGCAAGGAGCTGCTGTCCCTGGGCATTCAGCCCGACGTGATTATGTGCCGGGCGGACGCGCCCATCGCGGAGGATATCCGCCGCAAAATCGCGCTGTTCTGCAACATTCCGCCCCAGAATGCCATTGCCAATCTGACTGCGCCGATTCTGTATGAAGTTCCCCTGATGCTGGAGGAGGAAGGCCTGGGAGAGGTTGTCTGCAAGCGGCTGAATCTCCCCTGCAAGGAGCCGGATCTGAGCGAGTGGACGGCCATGGTGAAGCGGGCCAAGGCCGTTGTGGATGGCGAGGTAGAGATCGCGCTGGTGGGCAAGTATGTAGAGCTGCACGACTCCTACCTGTCCGTTGTGGAGGCGCTGACCCACGGGGGCATTGAGAATGATGTTCAGGTCAAAATCCGGTGGGTTGACTCGGAAAAGGTGGACAACGACAATGTAGAGGAGACGTTGTCCGGCGTGGACGGAATTATCGTCCCCGGGGGCTTTGGCAACCGGGGGGTGGAGGGCATGATTTCCTCCATCCGCTGGGCGATGGTTCACAATGTGCCCATGTTTGGCATCTGTCTGGGAATGCAGATGAGCGTCATCATGGCCGCCCGCTATCTGGCGGGGATGAAGGACGCCCACTCCTCCGAGCTGAACAGCAACACGCCGTACCCGGTCATTGACCTGATGCCGGAGCAGCGCGACATTGACAAGATGGGGGCGACGATGCGCCTGGGCGCTTACCCCTGCCGTGTGGTGGACAAGACCTCCAAAACCTTTGAAGCCTACGGGGAAGAGGTGATCTACGAGCGCCACCGCCACCGCTATGAGTTTAACAACGAGTACCGGGACATCCTGACCCGGAACGGACTGAATCTGGTGGGGATGAGCCCGAATGGCCGGCTGGTGGAAATTGTGGAGTTGCCCAGCCATCCCTGGTTTGTGGGCGTTCAGTTCCACCCTGAGCTGAAGAGCCGCCCCAATAAGGCGCACCCGCTGTTCCGGGAGTTCATCCGCGCTGCGAAACAGTTCCGGGATCAGAAATGAACCGTCAAGGGAGGGGGCTCCGGTTCCCGGTGAAAAGCGTTCGCCGGCCCTTCCTTTTCGTGAATTTGTAAAGTTTTCCCTTTACATTTTGGGGAAACTGTGCTATGCTGTCAACGTCTGTGAACTCGGATGATTCGCAGCGCAAGGCCCCTTCGCCTGGTTTCGGGAGCATGCCAGATTTTCACATTGGCGCACACCGGCCCGACACTCAGCGACGCGGGACATATTCTATTGAAAGGTGGAACTTGAAATGATCCGCAAAGAAGAAAAAGCGGCTGTCATCACAGCCAACGCTACCCATGAGAATGATACCGGCTCCCCTGAGGTGCAGATTGCCATCCTGACTGCCCGTATCAAGCAGCTGACGGAGCACCTGAAAATTCATACCCATGACAACCATTCCCGTCGCGGTCTGCTGAAAATGGTTGGCAAGCGCCGTAAGCTGCTGGACTATCTGAAGCGCACGGATATTGAGCGTTATCGTGCCATTGTTGCAAAACTGGGCCTGCGTAAGTAATTTCCCGCCAGTTGAGACAACCGTCCTAAACGCATTCTAACAGCCTCAGGGCGGCGGAATCTGATTCTGCCGCCCTGTTTTGTCCATTGCTATTGGAGCAGGAGGTTTCCGCTTTTTAGCGTTTGAATATGGAGATTGCCCTGGGGGAACTTCCGTATTCAAGTGCTAAAGAGAGACACTCCTGTTCCCCCCATTACAAAGGAGACATGTTTTATGGAGTATTCTACAAAGATCACCCATCGCGAATTCCCCAACTATAGGGAATACAAAATGGAGCTGTGCGGCAAGCCCCTGACCCTGGAAGTGGGCAAGGTTTGCGAACTGGCCAATGCCGCCGTCGTCGTTCGGTATGGCGAAACCACCGTGCTGTGCACCGCCACCGCCTCGGCCCGCCCCCGTGACGGCGTGGATTTCTTCCCCCTGTCTGTGGACTTTGAGGAGAAGCTGTACGCTGTGGGCCGCATTCCCGGTTCCTTTTTGCGCCGTGAAGGGCGCCCCGGCCTGAACGCGGTTCTGGCCTCCCGCTGCATTGACCGTCCCATCCGGCCCCTGTTCCCCGGCGACTTCCGGAACGACGTGGCCATTGTCTGCACGGTGCTGAGCGTGGATTATGATTGCCAACCGGAAATTGCCGCCACCATCGGCACCTCCGCCGCCCTGGCCATCTCCGACATCCCCTGGAACGGTCCGGTGGGCTGCATTTCTGTGGGTCTGGTGGACGGCGAAATTGTGCTGAACCCGAACCAGGAGCAGCGCCACGTCTCCGACATGGCCACGACCGTTGTGGCCACCGGCAAGAAGGTCGTTATGATTGAAGCCGGCGCCAATCAGGTGGACAATGAGACCATGATGAAGGGCATCCGGATGGCCTTTGACGAAATTCAAAAGCAGATTGCCCTCATCAACCAGATGGTAGAGGAAATCGGCAAGCCCAAGTTTTCCTATCCCCATGCCGACTTCAATCAGGAGCTGTTTGACAAGATTGTGGAGAGCAGCTGGGATGAGGCGCTGGACGCAATGGACACCGATGATAAAAACCAGCGCGAGGCCGACTGGAACAAGCTGATCGACCAGTGGCACGAGAAGTTCCTGGGAGAATATCCCGATATGGATCAGTATCTGGACGAGATCACCTATAAGTTCCAGAAAAAGATCGTCAAGAAGTGGCTGCTGGAAGGCCACCGGGTGGATGGCCGCCAGCCCAATGAGATCCGGCCGCTGGCCGCGGAAGTGGGCGTGCTGCCCAAGGTACACGGCTCCGGCCTGTTTACCCGCGGCCAGACCCAGGTCCTGTCCGTCTGTACGCTGAATACGCTGTCCATGTGCCAGAAGATTGACTCTATCTGGGAGGAAGAGAGCAAGCGCTATATGCATCATTACAACTTCCCCGGCTACTCCGTGGGCGAGGCCAGAAGCAGCAAGTCTGTCGGCCGCCGCGAGTATGGGCATGGTGCATTGGCTGAGCGGGCGCTGGTTCCCGTGCTGCCCTCTGAGAGCGACTTCCCCTATGCCATCCGGGTGGTTTCTGAGACGCTGAGCTCCAACGGCTCCACCTCCCAGGGCTCCATCTGCGGCTCCACGCTGGCGCTGATGGACGCTGGCGTCCCCATTACGGCGCCGGTTGCCGGCATCTCCTGCGGCTTGATTCAGGACGATGACGGCGGGTTCCAGACCTTCATTGACATTCAGGGCGTGGAGGACTTCCACGGCGAGATGGACTTCAAGGTGGCTGGCACCAAGAAGGGCATTACGGCCATCCAGATGGATCTGAAAAATGACGGCCTGACCATGGAAATCATTGAAGAATCGCTGATGAAAACCTACGATGCCCGCTGCAAGATTCTGGATGAGGTGATGCTGCCCGTCATTGCCCAGCCCCGTCCGGAGATCAGCCCCAACGCGCCCAAGATGCTCAAAATGCAGATTCCCACCGACAACATCCGCGACGTCATCGGTTCCGGCGGCAAGGTCATTCAGAAGATCCAGTCGGAGTCCGGCGCCAAGATTGAGATTGAGGAGACGGGCGAGATCTTTATTTCCGGCCCCAATACGGACGCCTGCGAGGCCGCGAAGAAGGCCATTGAGACCATTGTCTTTGTGCCCGAGGTCGGTTCCCTGTACTTTGGCAAGGTGGTTCGTATTCTGAAGTTTGGTGCATTTGTCGAGCTGGCGCCCGGCAAGGACGGCATGGTTCACATCTCGAAGCTGTCTGACCATCGCATTGGCCGGGTGGAGGACGCGGTCAACGTGGGCGATATGATCTGGGTCAAGGTCACGGACATTGACGAGAAGGGCCGTGTGAATTTGTCCCACATCGATGCCATCCGCGAAATCAAGGCAAAGAAACAGGGACGGTCATAAATCATACCGTTTTCGGATACACTAAAAGCAACTTTGGGCGGTACTGCTGTTCCTCTGGCGGTACCGCCTTTTTCAATCTGCCATGCATGTACGAGGTGTTACCAAAGGAGGCTCCCTATGATGGATTATCATATGCGCACGCTGCCCAATGGCGTGCGTATTTTGTCGGAACATATTCCCGCCATGAGTTCCGCCGCGCTGGGTATTTGGGTGAATACAGGCTCTCGAGAGGAAAAGTCCTCGGAGAGCGGCGCGGCACATTTTATTGAGCACATGCTGTTTAAGGGCAGCGAGGCATGCCCTGCGAACCGGATTGCAGAGCGGATGGATGCCATCGGCGGGCAGATCAACGCCTTTACCACCAAAGAGCTGACCTGCTTTTACGGGCGTGCGCTCAACGCCCATCTGCGGGAGGCGCTGGACATCCTCTGTGAGATGTTTTTTCACGCGAAATTCGCGGAGGAGGAAGTGCAGACGGAGCGCGGCGTCATTTTGGAGGAGATGGGCATGTATGCCGACGATCCCTCTGATCTGGTGTCCGAACGGCTCAACAGCGTGGTGTTCAAGGGATCCTCTCTGAGCCGTCCCATCCTGGGAAAAAAGAGCACGCTGGAAAAGATGACCGGTGCGTGGCTGAAAGAGTATAAGCGCACGCACTATGTGCCGGAGCGCATTGTGGTTTCGGTGGCGGGCTGCTTTGAGGACGGCATTTTGGACGAGATTGAGGAACGATTTGCGCAGTTGGAGCCGGTTTCGCTGAAGGCACCCAAACCGGCCGCCTATCAAAGCGGGTTTATCACGAAAAAGAAGTCCACTGAGCAAAATCACCTGGTCATAGCCTTTCCCGGGCTTCATGAGAAGGACGAGCGCCGGTTTTCGATGCAGCTGTTGTCCTCCATTCTGGGCGGGGGGATGTCCTCCCGGCTGTTCCAGGAGATCCGGGAAAAGCGCGGGCTGTGCTACAGCATTTACACCTATGGCGCCTGTTACGCGGACACCGGCCTTTACGCTGTCTATACTGCCTTGAACAAAGAGATGGAAGCCAATGCGATTCGGGCCATCCAGAGGGTCTTGCAGGAGTTTACGGAGCGGGGAATTACCCAGGAGGAGCTGACCCGGGCTCGTGAGCTGTCCAAGGCAAACGTTTTGATGGGGCTGGAGTCCACCACCGCCCATATGAACCACCTTGCCAGAGGCATTTTGCAGATCGGACAGGTGTTGTCTCCGGAGGAGATCATTGCCGCCTATGACGCAGTCACCTGTGAGGACGTGAAGCGCCTTGCCGAGGAGATCTTTGACTGGTCCCAGGTCAGCTTTTCCGCTGTGGGCCGCGTGGAGGGGGAAGCGCATTACCGGGCGCTTTTGGGCCTGTGATCCACCTGTACAGCGGCGATGGCAAGGGGAAAACCACCGCCGCCATGGGACTGGCCCTGCGGGCCGCCGGACGGGGATGGCGGGTTCTCATTGCCCAGTTTCTGAAAAGCGAACATTCCGGCGAGCGCTTTGCCCTTGGGAAGGTGGAAAACGTGACGCTGCTGCCCCTGCCGGATCGGGTGAAGTTTACCTTCTCTATGGATGAAAGAGATCGGGAAGAGGCCAAAAACCGCTTTTCCCGGGCGATGGATGCCTGTGAGGCGGCGTTGCAGGGGGGAGAGGCGGAGATGGTGATTCTGGATGAAGTGTGCGCCGCCCTCAACGCCGGGCTTCTCCCGCTGGAGCGGGTGACGGCGCTGCTGGACCGTTACGGGCAGGACGCTGAAATCGTCCTGACGGGCCGCCGCCCGGCGGAAGCGCTCACCATTCGGGCCGATTATATGACGGAGATGAAAAGCCTGCGCCACCCCTATGAGAAGGGGATTGGCGCAAGAGAAGGGGTAGAATTTTAGG
>CAYWAP010000015.1:0-12411 GCA_964456525.1 uncultured Oscillospiraceae bacterium | reverse complement strand
TGTTATCAATACACGTCTTCATCATACAGTTCGTGCCATGCCTCGCACTCCGTGTCGGCAGAGAAGAGGAATTCTCCGTACTGATTGTAAACCTCAATGTGACCTCTGACATTTCGCATTTCCACGTTCATTTGAAAGCCTCCTTTGCAACGATTGGGGAACCGCTGTGCTTTGCGGTTGGACGTTTGTCTTTCTGATGCGTCTATTGTAAGAGATTCAAAGGGTAATAAAACGGACTATGCGGAGGAAAACCACTGAAAATGGGCAGAAAAGCAGGGGAGAGCACCGGATTGTTCCCCTGTGTCTCTGCAAGATTCCGGTTTTCCCAAAAGGTTTGGGAAGTGCGGGAATTTATACTTGCATTTGTGGCTGCAATGTGATATAGTGTACCCATATGTAGACTGATATCGCCGCGGGTTACCCGGCGGCGTTTGTTTGAAAGGGAGTTTCGTTGATTATGAGTATTGCAAAAATTGTTCTGACTGTGCTGCTGGCCCTTGCCTGCCTGTTCCTGATTTGTGTGGTGTTGCTCCAGTCGGGCAAGAGTTCCGGCGTAGCTGGCGCGCTCAGCGGCAATTCGGACACCTTCCTGTCCAGAAACAGAGCCAATTCCTGGGATGGCCGTCTGGCCCGCATTACCAAATGGGTGGCATTTGTGTTTATGTTCCTGGTGTTGGTGCTGAATCTGATCTGATACATTGGGACGGAAACATAAGAGCAGCTGTGGGACTCCATAGCTGCTTTTCTTTATGAAAAGATGAATTCGTTGACAAGGAAAGGCGGTTGTGTTACACTCTTCATGATGCGCGGGTGTGATGGAATTGGCAGACATGCAAGATTTAGGTTCTTGTGCTTCCGGCGTGTGGGTTCAAATCCCACCACCCGCACCACAGCTTTTTCAAGATCACAACCAGAAGGCGGTTGTGATTTTCTTTTTACAGACGGGAGGGAGTGTTATGCCGCAACCGGCAGAGCAGTTGGAAAACATCGTATTTCCCCTGTTGAACTGGTATCATGAGAATGCCCGGACGCTGCCCTGGCGCAGCGACCCCACGCCATACCACGTGTGGCTGTCAGAGGTCATGTTGCAGCAAACCCGGGTCACGGCGGTTTTGGGCTATTATGACCGGTTTTTGAAGGCGCTGCCCACGGTGGAGGCTCTGGCAGCTGCCCCGGAAGACGTGCTCTTGAAGCTCTGGCAGGGGCTGGGTTACTACAGCCGGGTGAGGAATCTCCAAAAAGCTGCCCGGCAGATTATGGATGACTTTGGCGGGGAATTTCCCTCCTCCTATGACCAGCTTTTGCAGCTGGCCGGTGTGGGGGACTACACCGCCGGTGCGATTGCGTCGATCGCCTTTGGCCAGGCGGTGCCCGCGGTGGACGGAAATGTGCTGCGGGTCATCACCCGAATCACAGGGGACCGGTCCGACATTGGAAAACCGGAGACAAAACGGGCCATCCGGGCCGCCCTGCTGGAGACAATGTCCCTGGATATGCCCGGCTTTTACAATCAGGCCCTGATGGAATTGGGGGCCCTGGTGTGCATTCCCAACGGCGCGCCGGATTGCGAGCGTTGCCCGGTGGCGGAATTTTGCACAGCCAGAAAGGAGGGGCTGACGGGCATTCTTCCGGTGAAAGAGCCTAAAAAGCCGCGAAAGGTGGAGAGTCGGGAGATTTTCCTTATTTTCTGTGGAAAAAAGGTGGCCCTTCGCCGCCGTCCCTCCAGGGGATTGCTCTCCCGTCTGTGGGAGTTTCCGGGGTTTTCTTCCACAGAAAAACGCACAGTTTTGGAAAACTTTTCTCCTGTGCAGGAGGAGGTTGGCCCGGTGGGCCGACATATTTTTACGCACATAGAATGGCACATGACCTCAGTGATCTGGACGGTGGCGGGGGATGCGCTGCCTGACGGATGGGTCTGGGCGGACTTGGACGAATTGCAGTCCGTTTATGCCGTCCCTGGCGCCTTTGATTCCTTCCGGAAGGTCGTGGAAGAGCGGCTGCGGGGGAGCGCGTGACGCATGCAGTGAAACAAGTGATTCCGGCGGCAGTCTGCCAGAGAGAAAAAGAACCGTTTCCCATTGCGGAAAACGGTTCTTTATTTGATAGAAGATTCAGTGTCAGGCCCTTTTTCCGGGCGGAAACCAATCTCAGCTCACAATCAGGCTCTCGCCATCCATCTGCTCCGGCTTTTCCAGGCCCATCAGATCCAGCATGGTGGGAGCAATGTCAGCCAGACGGCCGTTTTTCAGCTTGACATCGGCGCCCACAATGCAGAAGGGAACCGGGTTGGTGGTGTGAGCGGTGTAGGGTTTGACCCCGTCGTCCTGCAGCATGCGCTCAGCGTTGCCGTGGTCCGCGGTGATCAGCGAGATGCCGCCCATCTGAGAGGTGGCCTCGACGACCCGGCCAACACACTTGTCAACCGTCTCAACAGCCAGACGGGCAGCCTCATAGATGCCGGTATGGCCCACCATGTCGCAGTTCGCAAAGTTCAGAATCACGACGTCATACTTGCCGGACAGAATCCGCTCCACACATTGATCGCAGACCTCGTAGGCGGACATCTCGGGCTTCAGGTCATAGGTGGCCACTTTGGGGGAGGCGATCAGGCAGCGGTCCTCACCGGGGAAAACCTTCTCCACGCCGCCGTTGAAGAAGAAGGTGACATGGGCGTACTTCTCCGTCTCGGCGATTCGCAGCTGCGTCATGCCCTGCTGGGAGATATATTCGCCGAAAATGGTGTCCAGCGTTTCCTTGGGGAAGGCGATTTCCACGTTGGGCATGGTGGCGTCATAGGAGGTGGTGCAGACATAGTTGACGTGGAAGAAGCCCTTTTTGCGCTCAAACCCGGTAAAGTCGGGGTCGACAAAGCTGCGGGTGATCTCCCGGGCGCGGTCCGGGCGGAAGTTCATGAAGATGATGGAGTCGCCGTCGCCGATTTCGGCGTTTTCAGCTGTAATGACGGGAATGACGAATTCGTCGGTCACGCCGGCGTCATAGCTTGCCTGCATGGCGCCCACCGGGTCGTCAATGAAGCGAGCGTCGGACTGGCCGTAGACCATTGCCTGATAAGAGCGCTCAATGCGGTCCCAGTTGGTGTCGCGGTCCATTGCATAGTAACGGCCGGAGATCGTGGCGATTTTGGCGCCGTACTGGTCGCAGGTCGCCTTCATCTGGGCCACAAAGCCCTTTCCGGAGGTGGGGGGCACGTCCCGGCCGTCCATAAAGCAGTGGACAAAGATCTTTTCACAGCCCAGGTCATGCGCCATCTTGACGGCGGCCTGGATGTGCTCAATGTGGGAATGGACGCCGCCGTCGGACATCAGGCCATAGATGTGAACGGCTTTCCCAGCCTCTTTTGCGGCCAGCATGGCTTTCTTGTAGACGGGGTTTTCAAAGAACGTCCCCTCCCGGATGGCCTTGGAAATTTTGGGAAGATCCTGGAAGACGACGCGCCCGGCGCCGATGTTGGTGTGGCCAACCTCGGAGTTGCCCATCTGTCCATCGGGCAGACCCACATCCAGACCGGAAGCGGACAGCTGGGAGGTGGGGTTCTCGGCAAAGAGTTTGTCCAGATGGGGTTTGTGGGCATTGGCAATGGCGTTTCCCTTGGTTTCATCACTCAGGCCGTAGCCATCCATGATAATCAGTGTTGTGGGAGTTTTCATATTGGTCCTCTTTTCAATTCATAAAAAGTGGGGTGATTTTGCCCGGCTGAGGCCGCACAGGCCGCAGGGGCAGGGGGCGGAATGCCTTGTGGGGCGGCATTCCGATTGATAGCCCATTGCAGAGGGGAAACGGGGTTCCCCCGCCGGGGCTTTGTACATAAACGGGCACACAGGGTGTGCCCTGGACCTCCAAAGGAAGGGCCTTGAAAATGCCCGGCAGGAATCCACCGGGCATAACGTTCACAATGGCAGCGGCAGTGCGTTTCCCAAAGCTGTCCCTACCGGGACAGGGGTCAAATCACCAACGAAACACACATGCCAGTGCTCTATGGAGCCCGATTACTCCTGGTTTGCAGCGTTGATGATGGCAGTCAGTTTCTCGGGCACCAGGGCAGCGCCGCCAATCAGGCCGCCGTCCACGTCGGGCTGAGCCAGCAGCTCCTCGGCGTTCTGATCGTTCATGGAGCCGCCGTAGAGGATGGTGACGGAGCGGGCAACGCGGGCGCCATACAGCTTGCGGATGACGGTACGGATCTCCTCGTTGACCTCATTGGCCTGCTCAGCCGTTGCGGTCTTGCCGGTGCCGATTGCCCACAGGGGCTCATAGGCGATGACGACATGGCGCATCTTGTCCGCGGGAATGCCGGCCAGAGCGGTCTTGACCTGGAGGTCGATCAGTTCCTTGGTGACGCCCAGCTCACGCTGCTCCAGAGACTCGCCCACGCAGATAATGGGATACAGGCCGGCCTCAACCGCAGCCAGAGCCTTTTTGTTGACGATGAGATCATCGTCGTTCCAATACTGGCGGCGCTCGGAATGGCCAATTACCACATACTTGACGCCCAGATCCTTTAACATAGCAGCGGAAACTTCGCCGGTGTAAGCGCCCTTTTCGTGCTCAGAGACGTTCTCAGCGCCGATCATAACGCGGGTATCCTTGAACGCCTTCTGAGCGGCAGGGATGTTGACAAAGGGGACACAGATCAGGACGTCGCACCACTTTGCTTTGGGCAGCATGGTCTTAATTTCATCAGCAAAGGCCTTGGTCTCCGATGCCGTCTTGTTCATCTTCCAGTTGCCTGCAATAATCGTTTTGCGATATCTTCTATTCATAATGGAACCTCTTTCTTGTACTCCAGCAGAGTACGCTGTTTTATTTTTAGAACCTCAGATGAGGAATGGAACGCGTGAATAGACACATCCACGCCCCGTGGAATGGGCTGCCCTCCGAAAGCCATAGGGGAAACCTGCTTGCGGAAAGGGGCTGAAGGGGTGAGCAGGGCGCATCCCCACCGAAAAGGGGGGACACGCCGCGCAGCATAGCGTCCTTACTTGTCCAGCAGGGCAGCTACGCCGGGAAGCTCTTTGCCTTCCATAAACTCCAGAGAAGCGCCGCCGCCGGTGGAGATGTGGGTCATCTTCTCGGCATAGCCCAGCTGCTGAACCGCCGCAGCGGAGTCGCCGCCGCCGATGATGGTGATCGCCGAGGTCTTGGACAGAGCTTCCGCCACGGCCTTGGTGCCGGTGGCAAACTTCTCAAACTCAAAGACGCCCATGGGGCCGTTCCAGATGACCGTGCCGGCATCGGACACAGCTTCGCAGTAGGCCTTGACGGTGTCCGGGCCGATGTCCAGCCCCTGCCAGCCGTCCGGAATGGCGCCAGTGGGGACGACCTGAGAGTCTGCGTCGGGGGCAAACGCGTTGGCGGCCACGGTGTCCGTGGGCAGCAGCAGCTTCACGCCCTTTTCCTTAGCCTTCTGAATCATGTCCAGAGCATACTGCTCCCAGTCGGCCTCCAGCAGGGAGTTGCCGACCTTGCCGCCCTGAGCGGCTGCAAAGGTGTAGGCCATGCCGCCGCCAATAATCACGGTGTCGGCAATTTCCAGCAGGTTGTTGATGACGCCAATCTTGGAGGAAACCTTGGAGCCGCCCAGGATTGCCACCAGAGGACGCTTGGGAGCGGCCAGTGCGCCGCCGATGATTTCCAGCTCCTTCTGGATCAGGAAGCCGGAGACGGCGGGGAGATAGGCGGCGACGCCTGCGGTGGAGGCGTGGGCGCGGTGAACCGTGCCGAATGCGTCGGAGACATAGACGCCGTCCGGGCCGGCCAAATCGGCCAGAGCCTTGGCAAATGCGGGGTCGTTCTTCGTCTCGCCCTTGTCATAGCGCAGGTTCTCCAGCAGCAGGATCTGGCCGGGCTGCAGAGCGGCGGCCTTGGCCTGTGCGTCCTCGCCGACGATGTCAGCGGCCAGAATCACGTCCTTGCCCAGCAGTTCGGACAGACGGGCTGCAACGGGCTTCATGGACAGCTCGGGCTTCCACTCACCCTTGGGCTTGCCCATGTGGGAGCAGGCGATGACTGCGGCGTTCTGCTCCAGCAGATACTGAATGGTGGGCAGAGCGGCGCGAATCCGCTTGTCGTCTGTGATGACGCCGGAACCATCTTTTGCCATAGGGACGTTGAAGTCGCAGCGCAGCAGGACTTTCTTGCCGGCAACATCAATGTCTGTGACTGTCTTTTTGTTGTAATTCATAATAAATTACTCCTTTCTATTTTGGCCCTTTACAGCCGTTCCAGAATTATTTAGTTGATTTATCAATAAGCCCAGACGGGCGTATTAAACAAAAAGGAAAGCAACTATAGTATGACAAAGCAAAGGGGCTTTAACCAGGAACAGATCGTAAGATGTGTCCCTTTACGCTCACGGTGTGGGATTCCCACCCATGGCGCCGACGCCGGTGAGCCCGGGGAAACCGCACTGCCGCAGGGCCTCATAGGCCAGGACGGCGACGGAATTGGAAAGATTGAGACAGCGGACATCCGGCAGCATGGGAATGCGCACGCAGCGGTCCCGGTATGCCACCCGAAAGTCTTCGGAAAGGCCGGCCGTCTCCTTGCCAAAAAACAACCAGCAGTCCGGACTGTAACAGACGTCGGTATACCCTCTGGATGCTTTGGTGGTGGCCAGCCACAGATCCTGCCCGGCCTCCGGATGGCGGGCGAAGAGATCGTCCAAACTCTCATATTCCGTAATGGAAACCTTGTCCCAGTAATCCAGCCCGGCCCGGCGAACCCACTTTTCGGAGATCTCAAATCCCATCGGGTGAATGAGGTGCAGGCTCATGCCGGTGACCGCACAGGTGCGGGCAACGTTTCCGGTGTTCTGCGGAATTTCCGGTTCCACCAGAACGATATGGATCATTCTTTCATTCACCCCCTATACTTGTATCATTCTATTCTATTTTTGCCGGAAAATCAACAGCAAATCACCGCGTTTTACGCGCTTTTTGCAAGTTTTTTAAAAAGGGGGAACAGGGCGGGGCATTTTTCACAAAAAAGCAATTCAATTTCTGTCCAACTTGCTGATTGACAGAAACGGGGGGCCGCAGGTGCAAAACCCGCCGGAACACATTTGGCTTGGAAAAAAGGAGAAGCCTCAAAAAGTTCCGGCAAACCGGAAAAGTCCGGCGAAACCGCTGAGGAAAGGGGGAGACACGCGGCGAACTGCCCCCGCAAACCGTCGAGAGGGGCTTACTCCCCGGCGGGGGAGTCCTCCAGTTCGCCGAGATACTTGTAAATGGTATAACGGCTGACGCCCAGGCGGTGGGAGATGAAGGGGACGGCTTTTCGGAAGGAAAACGCGTCCTTCTGCATGAGCAGCTGAATGACCTTCAGGCGGTCGGCTTTGGTCAGGGCGTTGACGGGCTTTCCCACGGCGGACAGGCACTCGTCGAAGATGCCGGCAAGGTGGCTGTCGCTGCCCTTCCACAGCGCGCTTTTCAAATCGGCGTCTGAGCGCATCAAGTCCACCAGAATCCGATTGGCGTAAACCAGGGATGTGTAGTCAAAGTTGATGCCAAGGGCCAGATTGTAGTCCTCTCCAATCATGTGAAAGGTGGAGCTTTTGATCTGCCGGCCAGAGGGCGTGGTTGCATAGAGGTTGACAAAGTCCCTGTGCAAAGCCTCCTCATCCAGCATGGTTTCGTTGCCGAGGATGTCCATGGTAGAGCCAACCGTCCTGCCGGAAACCTGGCCGTTGTAAATGGAGAGGATGGGGTGGGAGGGAACGCTCATATCATGTACCAGCGTTTCACAGCTGCTGCCGAAGGTCTCCGCAATGCCGCGGGCGGTTCGATCTAAAAATTCAAAGGCCTCGTCCCGGGTCACAGATATCACTCCTTATATCAATATCGGTATGGAAAAACACCGTATCAAAGTATCAAATGATTTTATAAGAAGTATTTTATCAATCCCAAAACACGGTGTCAATAACCGTTTTGGCACGCTTTACCAGTGGGGGGTGGAACATGGGCCGTAAACGGGGCACAGGGAACCAGCATTTGGCAAAGGGGCATCCCGGCAATCCGCCGGACCGGCGCGCATAAAACGGGGCGCCTTCGGCAATACTTTCCACAACAACAGGAAATGGAGTGGGGACCCAATGGGATTTTTTGGACGAAGTGTGGGGGCGGTGCCCTTTCATCCGCAGGGGGCGGCGCCCTTTCCGGAGAAAGCGGACCAGTCGGCCCTGCGCGCGTTGTTTACGGATTGCGCGGACTTTGCGGAAAAAGAGATTGTGTCCGATACCGGGGCGCGTTACCGGCTCTTCTGGATCAACGGGATGATAAAAAGCGAGCGGCTCAACGACTACATTATCCGGCCGCTGGTGACCGGTCCGGCCCCGGAGAGCCGGGAGCAGCTGAAGCGGCTGCTGGAGGGCGGCGTCTGGAATCTGTCGGCAGAAAAACGGGACACGCTGGGGGAGACGGCGGCGGATCTGATTGACGGCAGCGTGGCGGTGTATTTTCGGGAGGATGAGGTTGTGACCTGTGCGGTTCCCACGGAGGAAAAGCGCGGCGTGGACTCCCCCCTGAACGAAAACGAGCCAAAAGGGGCCAGAGATTCCTTTGTGGAGAGCATCCGAACCAATTCCAGCCTGGTCCGCCGCCGGCTGCGGGATCCAAAGCTGAAACTCCGGGAGATCAACCTGGGCCGGAGGACGGTGTCTCCGGTGGACCTGGTCTGGCTGGAGGGCATAACCAACGCACAGTTGGTGGAGGATGTGTGGAAAAAACTGAGCGAAATCGACATTGACGGCGTGTTATCCACAGGGGACGTTGAAGAATATTTGACGGATGAGCGGAAAACGTTGTTTCCCCAGATGATGTTTACCGAGCGGCCCGACCGGTTTTCCCAGGGGCTGCTGGACGGCAGGGTGGGCATCCTGATCGATGGGATTCCGTTGGGGTGCCTGCTTCCCGGCAATATCGACCAGTTTATGCAGACGCCCCAGGACCGGTGCTACCATTGGGTGGCCGCGTCCGCCCTGTTGATTTTGCGGTATATCTGTCTGCTGGTTTCGCTGCTGCTGCCGGGTTTTTATGTGGCGGCGGCGACCTTCCACTTTGAAATCATCCCCACCCAGCTGGCGATTTCCATCATCGCCAGCAAACAGGAAGTTCCCTTTGCCACGCCGGTGGAGGTGGTCGGGCTGCTCATTGCCTTTGAAATCTTGCAGGAGGCGGGGCAACGGCTCCCGGCAACCATTGGGCAGACCGTGTCGATCATTGGCGGCCTGGTGGTGGGGCAGGCGGCGGTAGATGCCAAAATCCTCTCGCCGGTGGTCGTCATTGTGGTGGCGGTAACCGGCATTACCGGCTTTACCATGCCCAATCAGGACTTTGCCAATGCGCTGCGGCTGTGGCGAATGGGAATTGCGGTGCTGGCAGGGATCAGCGGATTTTTTGGCATGATATCCGGCTTTGTCTTTCTGGTGCTGCATCTGGCGGATTTGGAGCACTTTGGCATGGCCTATTTGACGCCCTTTGCCACAGTGCCGGGGGAGCAGGTGGAGGGCCACGTGCTGATGCGCCAGCCCCTGCCCGAGACCAAGCTGCGGGAGACGGCGCTCAAACCGGAGAACCTGCGGCGGCAGAAATAAGAGGACGGCGAACACGCTGCGAGAACAGAGAAAAAAGCAAATTTCGCGAAGGTGGACTATGGAAAAAGGATTTCTGGTGTGGATGCCGCTGCTGCTTTGCCTGGTGCTGACCGGGTGCAGCGGAAATTTGCTGCCCGACTCCCAGGACATTACCCGCGTGGAGCTGATGCGGACGCTGGCCCTGGACAAAGGGGAGGAAAAGCCCCTGCTGGTGACGGTGTCCAGCGCGGTCAAGGCGGGGACGGAGGGCAGTGAACCGCTGCCCCCGGTGGTGTTGAGCGAGGAGGGGGCGACCGTGTACGGGGCGTGTCTCTCCATTCGGACGCAGGGGGACGGCTACGTCAGCTATGGCGCGGTGAACCAGTGTCTGGTCAGTGAAGAGGCGGTGGAGGAGGGGCTGTCGGACTTGCTGGCGTTCCTCAAGCAGGACTATGAAATGCGAATGGACACCAAACTCTTCCTGGCCTCCGGCCGTCCGGCAGGGGACTTTTTGGAGCAGATGGCCACGGATAAAAGCTCCGCCACGGACCGTCTGGAATCCATCTCCCGGGATTACAAGCTGGAGTCGGAGGGATGGGTGGTGACCGTGCGTCAGGCGCTCATAGATCTTGCCGATAACGGTTGCGCACTGCTTCCCGTCATAGAGCTGACGGAAGGGGAGGACGAGATGGAGATTGAGGCCAGGGGAATGGCCTGGATTTCCAACGATCAGGTACAGGAGCACCTCTGCGATGAGGAGGCGCGGGCGGCGGCCATTTTGACGGGAATGGCGGAAGACGGCGTGGTAGAGGTGACGATGTCCAACGGAGATGTGGCAGGACTGAGCCTGACTTCGCTGACATGCGCCTGGGAGCCGGTGTGGCAGGAGGGCGTCCTGACGGGAATTGGCTGTCAGATGTCCGCAAAGGCGGATATAGCCGAAATGCAAGGCGCCTCGGATCTGTTGGATCAAGATGTGGTGGAGGAGCTGGAGCGGGCGTTATCCGCCGACTTGCAGGGACAGGTGGAGGGCGTCTTGAACAAAGTGCAGGAGGCGGAAGTGGATGTATTCCATCTCCGGCGTCAAATGCGGCTGCAATGCGCATCGAAAAGCGCTCTCATTGAGGAAAACTGGGACGAATGGTATCCCAATCTGGCGCTGTCAGTGAACGTGGTCAGCAATGTGGAGCGCGGCTATGATGTGGGCCGTGAAAGCGAGGGGTCATGAAGTGGATCTATCTGGCGGTTTGGATCCTGCTCGCCTGGCGGGATATACCGGGACTTTGGAGGGCGCAGGAGCGGCGGGCGCTGATCGTCTGGCTGCTGCTGGCGGGAAGCGGTCTGGCACTGGCGGCGTGGTATTTTCAGGGGGATACGCAGTGGCGGCTGGCAGAGTATTTCACCAGAGGATGAGATCATATGAAAGATAAAATCTCACTGCGGCAGTTTCTGGTGCTGGAGTTTGTGGCGTTAATGCCGCCGCTGATTCGCCTCACCCCCAGCCGATTGGATCGTGCGGCCGGGCGAGGGGGCTGGCTGGCCTTTGTGGTCGTGTTCCTGCTGGTTGGGGGTGTGATTCTTGCCATGGGATGGGTCTTCCGGCGGCTGCCGGAGGGCGGAATGGGCGAATTATACTGCCTGAGTTATGGAAACGGCGTTGGGAAGGTGCTCTGCGGCATCAGCGCGGGCATGCTGCTGTTTCTGCTGGGGGTCACGTTGCGGCTGTATGCAGAGCGGTTTGTGTCCAGCCTGTATCCGAACACAGATATGGGGATGTTTTTTCTGGTCATCCTGGCCATGGCCATCTGGCTGAACAACCGGAAGTTTGGTGCCCTGGCCAGAGCGGGACAGATCTTCTTTCTGGGCATTGTCCTGGTGGTGGCCAGTGTTTTGGTCATGAACCTTCCGTCGGTTCAACTATATGAGGTATGGCCGGTGTGGGTGGAGGATGTGCCGGGAGTTCTCCATGCCGGCCTGCTTGCCACAGCCGTCACGGGAACAGGCGTTGGATTCCTGTTTTGTATGAATCAGGTAGACGAGCGGGGGTGCGGAACGGGCCTGGCGCTCAAGTGGCTGGCGGGCATGTGTGGATTCTATACCATATTAGCACTGGTCGTCACAGGGGTATTTGGCCCGGATTTGACGTCTGAGCTGCAAGTGCCGTTTTTCGTGCTGGCCAAAGAGGTTCGGATTGAGGGCGTATTGGAGAGGATGGAATCCTTTGTGGCGGCCCTCTGGGTGTTGACGGACGTCGTCCTGATGGCGCTGCTGCTGCGGGCCTTTTGTACAGCAATGGGGATTTGCGTGCAGACGCAGCGGAAGGAGTTGGGAGATGCCGCGGCGTTGTTCCTGCTGCCGGCGGGATATTTAATTGCCGGTTCCGTGCTCCAGCTGGAGAGATTATATGAGCAGTGGTTTGTCTGGGGAGCGGTGGCGTGCTTCTATGTGTTTCCGATGGGAGCGGTTGTTATTGGCCGCCTGAAAGGAAAAATTTAGCCAGGACAAAAATTTTTTAAAATTGGGTGTTGACATTTTGCCGGCGTGGTGGTATATTAACTGAGCGCTCAAGAGAACGAGTCGAAAAAAGAGAAAAAAGCATAGAAACGAACCTGAAAAGTTGCGTTTCATCTGCGGGCTGTTTTTAGATGCAATTTCTTTTTCAAAAATAATTTTGAAAAAAGGACTTGACAAGTTCGGCTGAGTGGTTTAAAATAAAAAAGAACCCCCGTTTGGAGCAGAGCTGAAAAGCGATGTGATGATAAACGGAGACTGTGTACCTTGTAAATTAAACAACGTGAAACGAACTTAGAAAAGCACCAGAA
>CAYWAP010000014.1:0-39516 GCA_964456525.1 uncultured Oscillospiraceae bacterium | reverse complement strand
CGCAAATTTTACACAGTTGGATATGGCAATTCACATCTGCTTCCGATATAATGTTCCCAGTCATTAAGGGGGGCTGTTTATGTCTCTATTTCATCTTTCTCTAAATGCGGAGGAGCGGCAGTTTTACCGGGACATCCGCACGCTGGTTCTCCCCATTATCGTGCAAAATCTCATCAATGCCGCCGTCAACTCCGCCGACGTGTTTATGCTGAACTTTGTGTCCGAAACGGCCCTGGCCGCCGTATCCCTGGCCAATCAGATGCAGTTTCTCCTCACAGGCTTTCTCTTCGGCATCAGCACCGGCACCACCCTGCTCACCGCCCAGTACTGGGGCAAGGGGGACCGGCAGAGCATTCAGGCCATCATGGGCATTGCTCTGAAAATTTCCGCCGGGTTTACCGCGCTGCTTTGCCTGCTGATTTTCCTCTTTCCGGGGCAGGTCATGCGCATTTTTACCTCTGATACGGAATTGATCGCCATCGGAATGGAATATCTGCGCATCGCCGCCTTTTCTTACCTGCTGATGAGCATCTCTCAGGTCTATGAGTGCGTCATGCGCTCCATGGAGCGGGCCCATGTCAGCACCTTCCTCAGCGGAACCGCCCTGGGATTGAACATCCTGCTCAACGCCGTCTTTATCTTTGGCCTGTTTGGGGCGCCCAAACTGGGGGTTGCAGGGGTCGCCATTGCGACGGTGACCGCCCGAGTGATTGAACTGCTGCTGTGCCTCGGCGATGCCTTTCGCGCCCGCGTGCTGGACTTTGACGTGCGAACCCTGCTGGACCGCCACCCGGCCCTGCTGCGGGATTATATCCGCTATTCCATCCCCGCCCTGGGCAACGACCTGAGTTGGACGGTGGCCTTTTCCACCTATTCCATTATTCTGGGCCATTTGGGGGCGGATGTCGTGGCCGCTGCCGCCATTGCCACCACCATCCGCACCCTGGTCACCACCGTCTGTTACGGCTTCTCCGGCGCCAGCACCGTCATCCTCGGCAGGGAAATCGGCCGGCACAACATGGAGGGCGCCAAACGCAGCGCCTCCCGCCTGTGCCGCTTCGCGTTGGGCTCCTCAATCTTCATGGGCGCGGTCATTTTGCTCTCCAGACCCCTGGTGTTCCGGATCTTCACCTTGACGGCGGACACCCGCGACCTTTTGAACTTTATGCTGATCGTCAGCAGTTACTATATCTGCGGCCAGGTGATGAACACCCTGCTCATTGCAGGCATTTTCCGCGCCGGCGGCGAAACCCGGTTCGGCCTGCTCTGCGACAGCATTACCATGTGGTGTATTGCGGTGCCGGTGGGATTCCTGTCCGCCTTTGTCCTGAAGCTGCCTGTGAAGGCGGTGTACTTCATCCTCTGCTTGGATGAATTTTACAAGATTCCCGCCGTGATCAAAAAATATTTCAGCTATTCCTGGCTCCAAAACATCACCCGGGAATACGAATAAACCCGGGGTTCCCCCATTCCTCCCACATCTATCTTTAAAAATCAAAAGGAGTTCTGACCATGAAACATCAGTGGTGGCACGGCAAAACCGCCTATCAAGTCTATCCCAAGAGCTTTTACGACTCCAACGGCGACGGCATTGGCGACCTTCGCGGCATTCTCCAAAAGTTGGACCACCTGCAGGAGCTGGGCATTGAAATCCTCTGGATTTCCCCCTGCTACCGCTCCCCCCTGGCCGACCAGGGCTATGACATCTCCGATTATTACGCGCTGGACCCCCGATTCGGCTCCATGGAGGACATGGAGGAGCTGATCGCCCAGGCAAAGGCCCGGGGCATCTCCATCGTCATGGATCTGGTGGTCAACCACTGCTCGGACGAGCACGAGTGGTTCCAAAAGGCCTGCGAGGATCCGGACGGCCCCTATGGCAAGTTCTTCTACATCGAGGACTGGGACGGCCAGCGCCTGCCCTGCAACTGGCGCTCCTACTTCGGCGGCCCCTGCTGGGATGTGCTCCCCGGCCATCCGGACAAGGTCTACTTCCACGCCTTCCACCGGAAACAGCCCGACCTGAACTGGGAGAACCCCCTGCTCCGGCAGGAGATTTACCGGATGATCCGCTGGTGGATGGACAAGGGCATTGCCGGCTTCCGCGTTGACGCCATCATCAACATCAAAAAGTGGCTGCCCTGGCGGGACCTTCCCGCCGACCGTGACGATGGCCTGTGCTCCATGGACACCATGCTAAAGCACGCCCATGGGGTGGGCGACTTCCTGGGGGAGATGAGCCGGGAGGTCTTTCTGCCCCGGAACGCCTTCACCGTGGGGGAGGTGTTCAACGCCAAACCGGAGGAACTGCCCGATTTCATCGGGGACGGCGGCTACTTCTCCACCATGTTTGACTTTGAGGAAACCCTCGCCGGAAAGAACCCCCGGGGCTGGTTTGCCTGCACCCAGCCCGACGCCGACACCTATAAGGCCTGCTGCTTCCGCACCCAGCGGCTCATCGGCGAAATGGGTTTTGTCTCCAACATCATCGAAAACCACGATGAGCCCCGGGGCGTCAGCCACTATCTCCCCGAAGAGGATCTCAACGAGACCAGCAAAAAATGTCTGGGCGGCCTGAACTTCTGCCTGCGGGGCCTGCCCTTCCTCTATCAGGGGCAGGAGATCGGGATGGAAAACACGGTCATCTCCTCCATCGACCAGGTGGATGACATCTCCTCTCTGGACGAATACCAGGTGGCACTGGCCGCCGGCTGCACGCCAGAGCAGACGCTGGCCACGGTGGCCCACTACAGCCGGGACAACGCCCGCACCCCCGTCCAGTGGGACAGCTCCCCCAACGCCGGTTTCACCACCGGCGTCCCCTGGCTGGCGGTCAATCCCAACTACCGGCACATCAATGTGGAAGAGCAGCGGAGCCGGGAGGATTCGGTTTTCCGCTTCTATCAAAATCTCATCGCCCTGCGCAAACACCCGGATTACGCCGAGACGATGGTCTACGGCGCCTGCATCCCCTATTTGGAAGAGCAGCACAATCTGATGGCCTACCTGCGCCAAAGCGGCAAAAAAACCCTGCTCGTGGTGGGCAACCTGCAAAACTCGCCCCAGCAGGCCGCCCTGCCCTGCGCGGTAAAGCAGGTGCTTTTGACCAACGGCGCAGAGGTCACCCTGCAAGAGGGCAGCGTCACCCTGGGCGGATACGCCTTTGCCCTGTTGGAACTGGGCCTCGTCTGAAAACAAGACCTGACGCTATAATACAAATCCCCCGCTCGGCCTGTCGCCTGAGCGGGGGATTTTGATTTCGATTGTGATTCACGCCCCACGCGGAGCGGCGGACGTTTCCCGGGCAGCGGAAGCTCTACTACAGGCGGGAGAGCATCATTACCAGAATCTCCGTCCCCGCTGCGCAGGCCAGGGTCAGGGCCAACAGATTTCGGGCCACCTTTCCCCAGCCGATGCGGTCAGGGTCCATGAAAGAGTAGGGATACCGCTTCCCTCCCCCTTCGATTGGCCCAAATCGCGCTCGAACCAGGGCAAACACCAGATAGCCGCCGGGCAGCACCAGCCAGGTCAGGCAGTTGATGCCGTTCAGCCCAGCCTTTGGCGCCCAGACCAGCCAGACGGCCGCGCTCAGCAGCGGCGTGATATAGTGAACCAGAAGATTGCCCGGCTCTTTCCAGCTTCCGGGGGCGCGTCGGTTCTGAGCCGGCCGGAGAATCCAGTGATAGATCAGAAAGGTCAGGGAAATCCCCATCGTCACCGAAAACCAGAGCACCGGCCCCCGGAGGGATGGAAAAACCAGACACAGCAGGCTATACAGCCCCACCAGCAAATTGCTCAGGTTGGTATAATAGCAGAACATTCCCGGCCCCCGAAAGGCCCCCTCCAGCGCGCCGGAGTGGAGAAGCAGCCCCGCAAAGGCCGAAAGGGCCACGATGATCTGCATATACGCCATTGCCAGCCCCTCCGGGTTCTCTTTTACAGGTAGGCCTTCAGCTCGTCCAGACGATCCAGCCGCTCCCAGGGCAGATCCAGATCCGGGCGGCCGAAGTGACCATAGGCAGCCGTCTGCTCATAGATGGGGCGGCGCAGGTTCAGCGTCTTGATGATGGAGGCCGGGCGCAGGTCAAAGACCTGGTTGACGATCTCCGCCAGCCGGGCGTCGCTGACCCGGCCGGTGCCCTTGGAGTTCACCCGCACGGAGACCGGACGGGCCACACCGATGGCATAGGCCAGCTGAATTTCGCACCGGTCGCACAGACCGGCGGCCACCAGATGCTTGGCCACATAGCGGGCCATGTAGGCCGCCGAGCGGTCCACCTTGGTGGGGTCCTTGCCGGAAAAAGCGCCGCCGCCGTGGGCGGCCGCACCGCCATAGGTGTCCACAATGATCTTCCGGCCGGTCAAACCGGCGTCCCCAACGGGGCCGCCAACCACAAAGCGGCCGGTGGGGTTCACGTAGAACTTCGTCTCCGGGCGCAGGCAGCGTTTGGGCAGATTGGGGCGGATGACCTCCTCGATGATGGCCTCACGCAGGTCTTTGTTGGAGATGTCCGGATCATGCTGGGTGGAGACCACCACTGCGGGGCACCACTCTACATCCCCCTTCTCGTCATAGGCCACAGTGACCTGGCTCTTACCGTCGGGGCGCAGCCAGGGCAGCTTGCCGCTCTTGCGGTTTTCGGCCAGCGCCAGCGTCAGGTTGTGCGCCAGCGCAATGGGGGCGGGCATCAGCTCCTTCGTCTCCCGGCACGCATAGCCGAACATCATCCCCTGGTCGCCAGCGCCGATCAGGTCGTCCTCGTCCCCTGCATCGGCCTTATACTCGGCAGAGTTGTTGACCCCCATGGCGATATCCGGCGACTGCCGCTCCAGAGAGGTCATAATCGCGACGGAGTTCCCGTCAAAGCCATATTCCGGCCTGTCGTAGCCGATGCGCGTCAGGGTCTTTTTCACGATGGACGGGATGTCCAGCTGGGCGCTGGTGCTGATCTCCCCGGTCACCAGCACAAAGCCGGTGTTGGTCACGCACTCACAGGCCACACGCCCGGCGGGGTCCTGGGCCAGAATCGCATCCAGAACCGCGTCGGAAACCTGATCGCAGAGCTTGTCTGGATGCCCCTCGGTGACGGACTCAGAAGTAAAAATTCGATTGGTCATTTTGCCAGTCCTTTCTCTATATAAGGTAGTGTTAGCAACAGCCGCAGGTCTTCTCCCGGCAGAAACTGCCGGTCAATAAAAAACGCTCCGTTTCAATGCGGAGCGTGGATATGAGCTGCCCCTCATCTTTCGATCGCAGACCGCCGGAATTGGCACCTTACTGTCTCCAGCAGGTTGCCGGGCTTCATCGGGCCGTACCCTCCACCACTCTTGATAAGGCTGTTTCATTGTCATCTTCATTATATCAGCATGGAATCGATTGTCAAGCAGCCATTCTGTGAAAAAGTTCACAAAACCATCGGTCATTTTGTTTGTTTTTTACTTATTCCGGTTAATTTGTCCCTTTTGCACTCTTGACAAATATTGGATTGTTCGCTATGATAAGTGCGACAACCGCGTTGCGCACATTTTTCGCCCCGCCTGGCAGGGCTGAGCAGGCGGTTTATACACATCTGAATAAAACTGATTTTATGATGGAGGAACACACAATGGACATTTTTGCAAAGGTTTGCGAAGTTCTGGCTGACCACACCGGCCGCGAGGCTTCCGAGTTCACCAAGGACACCACGTTTGAATCTCTGGGCATCGACTCTCTGGAAACCGTGGAAATGGTTATGGAGCTGGAGGAAGAGCTGGACACCGAGCTGGAACTGGATCAGAAGGTCGCAACGCTGGGTGAGCTGGTCGCTTTTATCGAGGACAAGCTCGGCTAATTGAATCTGAGGCTTTTAACCTGTGTGTGGCTGCTGCTTTTCGCTGCTGCATACAGGTTTCCTTACAATACGCATGCGCATAAGGTTCCCTCCGGGGTTCCTATGCCTTTTATGGAGCAAACGAATGGGTAAAATTGCATTTGTATTTTCCGGCCAGGGTGCCCAGTATCCCGGCATGGGCCAGGAGCTGGCTGAAATCAGCCCTGCCGCCAAGGCCGTTTTTGATTTGGCGGATGCGATCCGCCCCGGCACCTCCGAGCAGTGCTTCCACGGCACCAAGGAGGATCTGGTCATCACCTCCAACACGCAGCCGGACATGTTCGCCGTGGAGGTTGCCGCCGCTTCCGCCCTGCTGGAGGCCGGCATCACCCCTGACTGTCTGGCAGGCTTTTCGGTGGGTGAAATCTCCGCCCTCGGCTTTTCCGGCGCAGTCAGCGTGGAGGATGCGTTCCGGCTGGTCTGCCGCCGCGGCGAGCTGATGCAGGAGGCTTCCAACGAGGTCTCCACCGGCATGACCGCTGTGGTCAAGCTCTCCCCCGCCCAGGTGGAAGAGCTGGCCGCCGGTTTCGACCAGGTCTACCCGGTGAACTACAACTCCGCCGGTCAGACCGTGTGCGCCGGCCTCTCCACCTCCATGCCCGACTTCCGGGCCGCCGTCAAGGCAGCCGGCGGGCGGGCCATTCCCCTGAAAGTTGCCGGCGCCTTCCACTCCCCCTTTATGCACTCCGCAGCCGTGGGGCTGGTGGACGTCCTGGCGCCCATGGAGATCGGCGCCCCCAAATATCCGCTCTATTCCAATGTCACCGCCCGTCCCTATGAGGAGGGCAAGTACAAGGAACTGCTGAGCCAGCAGGTGGAAAACCCGGTCCGCTGGCAGTCCATCGTGGAGAACATGATTGCCGATGGAGTGGATACCTTTATCGAGGTCGGCCCCGGCAACACGCTGACCGGCCTGATCAAGCGGATCAACAGCGATGTGACGGCCTTAAACGTGGAAGACGCCGCCACACTGCAGGCCGCTGTCGCCGCCGTCAAAGGATCTTAACGGTTCACGTTCAGATTCACAACCCCTTTTCCAGGCGCGGCCTTCTGCGCCTGGAGCGAGTAGAAAGGATGTAACTATGGCTAAATTAGAAGGTAAAGTAGCCCTGGTCACCGGCGCAGCCCGCGGAATCGGCAATGCCATTGCCGTCAGGCTCGCAGCTGAGGGGGCCGACGTCGTCATTTTTGACCTGTGCCCGGAGGAAGCCGGTGCGGAAGCCGCCGCGAAAATCGCCGCAGATTACGGCGTTAAGGTCGTTTTCAAGCGCTGCGACGTCTCCAACTACGAGGAAGTGCAGAGCGAAGTCAAGTCCGTCATCAAGACGCTGGGCGGCGTGGACATTCTGGTCAACAACGCCGGCATCTGCCGGGACAAGGTTCTGCTGGCCATGTCCGAAGCGGACTGGGATCTGGTCCTGAACATCAACTTGAAGAGCATGTTCAACACCATCAAGGCCTGCTACCGGAACTTTATGAAGAAAAAGTCCGGCAAGATTATCAACATCTCCTCGGTTTCCGGCCTGATGGGCAACGCCGCCCAGGCCAACTACACCGCGGCAAAGGGCGGCGTGATCGCCCTGACCAAGACGGTGGCCCGCGAGCTGGCCACCCGCGGCGTCAACTGCAACGCAGTGGCTCCCGGCGCCATCGAAACGCCCATGACCGCTTCCATGGATCAGGAAGCGCTGCAGAAACTGCTGTCCACCGTCCCCATGGGATGCATGGGCAAGGCAGAGGACATTGCAGCCTGTGTGGCCTTCCTGGCTTCCGATGATGCCAAGTATATTACCGGCGAAGTCATCCGCGTGGATGGCGGCATTGCCATGTAATTGAGGAAAATCGTCCGGCGGCTGATGGGCTGTCTGTCAGCCGCCGCTCTTTTTTCAAAAGATTGATATTTTTTTGACAAGACACCGGTTTGGAAGAACGGTGCCTGTTTACGCCCCTTCCGGTTGGCGCGGGCGGGCACGGTTTTTTCAAAACACCCTTCGGGGGGTTCTGTCCCCGAAATTTCCAATGATTTGAAAGGACGTAACATTATGAGAAGAGTTGTTGTCACCGGTCTTGGCGCTGTGAACGCCATTGGTAACGACATTCCCACCATGTGGGAAAACCTGATCGCCGGAAAACACGGCATTGCCCAGATCACCCGCTTTGATCTGACCGACTTCCGGGCCACGCTGGCCGCCGAGGTCAAAGACTTTGATCCCCTGAAATACATGGATCGCAGCGAAGTCCGCCGTAACGACCTGAACATTCAGTACGCGCTGGCCGCCGCCACCCAGGCCGCTGAGGACTCCGGCGTTGTGGGCACTGTGGACCCCAAGCGCTTTGGCTGCTATTTCTCCTCCGGCATCGGCGGCTTGAACACCATGGTGGAGGAACAGACCAAGTTCCAGAAGCGTGGCCCCCGGCGCGTCTCCCCCTACACCATCACCAACATGATGGGCAACGCAGCCGCCGGCACAATTTCCATCAAGTATAACTGCAAAGGCTCCTGCCTGGACATTGCCACCGCCTGCGCCTCCTCTACCCACGCCATTGGCGAGGCCTACCGCAACATCCTGCACGGCTATGCCGACGTCATGTTCGCCGGCGGCACGGAAGCGACCATCGTCCCGGTGGGCGTTGCGGGCTTTGTCAACTGCCAGGCCCTGAGCTGCTCTGAGGATCCCGACCGGGCCTCGATCCCCTTTGACAAGGAGCGCAACGGCTTTGTCATGGGCGAGGGCAGCGCCGCTCTGGTTCTGGAAGAGTATGAGCACGCCAAAGCCCGCGGCGCCAAGATCTACTGTGAGCTGTGCGGCTACGGCACCACCTGTGACGCCCATCACATCACTGCCCCCGATCCCATTGGCGAGGGCGGCAGCGATGCCATTGCTCAGGCCCTGAGCACCGCCGGTGCATACGACGCCTCCAAGGTCTATGTCAACGCCCACGGAACCTCCACCCCCATGAACGACCGGATTGAGACGATGGCCATCAAGCGCGCCTTCGGGGAAGAGGACGCATACAAGCTGATGGTCTCCTCCACCAAGGGCGCAACCGGCCACATGCTGGGCGCAGCTGGCGCCACCGAGGCCGTCATTTCCGCCCTGGCTCTGGCCAACGGCATCGTGCCTCCCACGGTGGGCTATCAGGTTCCCGATGAGGAGTGCGATCTGGACGTGGTTCCCAACACCGCCCGCAAGGCGGAGCTGGAGCTGGCCTGCTCCATCTCCCTGGGCTTCGGCGGCCACAACGGCTGTCTGGCCTTTAAGCGTGTTTAAGGGGCGAAATTCCCCCTTTCTACACGTGAAATTTAAAAGTTGTTCACAATCGGCAGATTACTTCGTGGCATAATGATAGTACGATCTGGTGAATCCTCCTCTCCCCATGCAGCTGCTGCACCTGGCGAGAGCGAAATCCATCGGCAAAGAGTGTGAATGCGGCTGCCTGGACGGCGGCACTCGCAGGAAAGGAACGGTCATTATGATGAATTTAAATGAACTGCGCAAGCTGGTTGCCTTCATGAAGGAAAATGGTCTGTGTGAGCTGGAATATTCCGAGAAACACACATCCGTAAAGCTCCGTCTGGCACCTCCGCCCCCTCCTCCCTTTGGCCATCACGGCCCCCGTCCCCGCCCCATGCACAAGGACGAACCCGTGGAGGCGGAGTATGATCTCACCGATGAGGAAGATCTGGACGTCGACTTTGAAGATCTAAAGGCTTCCGCCAAGAGAGCGGCAAGAAAGGCGGCTCACAAGGCCGCCGATGGCATGGAAAATGTGGCGTCCTATGTCAAGAGCAAGCTCGCGGAGGACGAGGAAGGCGATGAGGACGAATCCACCCAGGCCCCTTCCGATGAGACCGCCGGGGAACCTGCCCAGGAGGACGCCTCCCATACGAGCCGGGAAACCCTGCGCCACGCCGGGGAGGCCGTCCGCAACACCGTTCGGGCCGGCGCCGTTTTGGGCCGGGCCGGGGCCAAGCGGGGCAAGGAACGTCTGGTGAACCTGTTCCGCTCCAACACCCCCGAAACCGAAGAGGGACCTGACGATTTCGCATTTTCTGCCGATGAGGACGAGGAAAAGGAGTAATTTTGCTATGAATCAGGAAGAGATTAAGAAAATCATCCCCCACCGGGATCACATGCTGCTGGTTCAGGAGGCTGAGGTGGAAGGGGATGTGGCCCACGCAAAGTACCACGTCTCCGGAGAGGAATTTTTCCTCAAGGGCCATTTTCCCGGCAACCCGGTAGTTCCCGGCGTAATCCTGTGCGAAATGATGGCCCAGGGCGCCTGTGTCCTGCTGGCCGGTCTGGCCACACCCGATGTGACCCCTATGTTCACCAGCCTGGACAAAGTCCGGTTCAAGTCCCCGGTCAAGCCCGGTGACACGCTGGAATCTGAGAGCCAGGTCATCAAGCAGAAAGGCCCCTTCTATTGGTGCTCCGCCAAGGGATATGTAAACGGCAAGCTCTGTGTTTCCGCCGAATTCTCCTTTGCGCTGGTCAAGAATCAGGGGTAAGAGTCTCCCTCTATGATTTTGTTGCAGCAGGTCCCCTTTTCAGGGCCTGCTGCTTTTTTGCATTTGATTCCTTGACTTCCAGACTGCCCGCCCATAAAATGATACATAGAATACATTGCACCCCCTTCACTTTATCCCAAAGGAGCATCGCCATGACAGAAGAAAAACAAATGGCTTTGGCCGCCATCGAGGCCAAGGCGGCCCTGGTGACAGAGGTGGCCGACCGGATTTGGAGCTTTGCGGAGCTATCCCTCCAGGAGGAACAATCAGCTGCCCTATACTGCGAGATTTTGGAGCGGGAAGGGTTCCATGTCCGGAAGGGAATCTGCAACATTCCCACCGCTTTTTCTGCCAGCTACGGCGAGGGCCGCCCTTATATTGGCATTCTGGCCGAATATGACGCCCTGTCCGGGCTATCCCAAAAGGCGGGCAGCACCATCCACGACCCCGTTGTCCCCGGCGGCAACGGCCACGGCTGCGGCCACAACCTGCTGGGTGCAGGCGCCCTCGCCGCGGCTCTGGGCGTCAAAGCCTTTTTGGAGCGCAACCCCCAGTCCGGCACCGTCATCCTGTACGGCTGCCCCGGGGAAGAAGGCGGCGCAGCCAAGGCCTTTATGGCCCGCGACGGGCTGTGGTACGGTCTGGATGCCGCCCTGACTTGGCACCCTGAGGACTGCAACCAGGTCTGCACCGGCTCCACCAACGCCTGTATTCAGGTCCAGTACAAATTCAAAGGCGTTGCCGCCCACGCCTCTTCCGACCCCGACCGGGGCCGCAGCGCTTTGGACGCGGTGGAGCTGATGAACATCGGCGTGCAGTTTCTCCGGGAGCACATGAGCGACCGGGCACGCATCCACTATGCCATCACCGACGCCGGCGGACGCAGCCCCAACGTGGTCCAGCCCAACGCCAGCGTGCTGTATATGGTTCGCTCCAACCACGTCTCTGAGGCCGTGGAATTGCAGGCGCGGGTGGACAAAATCGCCCAGGGCGCCGCCCTGATGACCGAAACCAGCTATGACCGCCAGTTTATCGACGGTCTGTCCGACACCATTACCAACCACGCTCTGGAGCGGCTCCTGCACCAAAACTTCACCGAACTGGGGGTTCCCACCCACACGGCGGAGGAGCTGGCCTTTGCCGACCAGCTGGCGAAAACCTATCCCGGCAGCGACGGCCTGCCCGGTCTGGCCGCAGCGGAAGACGGCGATGCGGCCGAGCAGGTCCGGCAGCTGCGCGCCCAATGCGGCCACGCCATGAACGACTTCCTGCTGCCCCTGTATCAGGGGGAAGTGTTCCGCCCCGGCTCTACCGACGTGGGCGACGTCAGCTGGCAGTGCCCCACCGCACAGATTCATGTGGCGGCCTGGCCCAACGGCAGCCCCGGCCACAGCTGGCAAAATGTGTCCTGCGGCTCCACCGGAATCGGCCACAAAGCCGCCCTTCACGCCGGTCAAGTCCTTGCCGCCACCGCCATTGACCTCCTCACCAGCCCCGAACGGCTGGAAGAGGCCCAGGCCGAGTTCCGCCGCCGCACGCGGGAAGGTTATGTCTGCCCCATCCCCTCGGATGCGGTTCCCGTTGTCCCCGACTGACCCCTGCCGGAAAATGTCCTTTTAGAGCGTCCTTCAGCGATGTCCTCCATCGCTGAAGGATTTTTATGCAGTTTTTTAATTGCGGTCCCCCTCTCCCGCCCGGCAGGGCTTTCCTCCCGTTTTTCCGCCTTTCCACCGCGCCTTTTAGCATTTTAACAAATTTTTGTGGCGCTTTTTCGTCCACTTCCTCAATATCATACAAAATTATGAATAAACTCAAGAAAATAATGTATAAAACTTGTATTTAAACGGCTCAGGCGGTATAATGGTACTTGATTGATTCGGATCACGGATATCCGATTTTTAGGAGTGAAAAGAAATGAAGAAAATGATTGCTATGCTTCTGTCGGTGGCCATGGTGCTGTCTCTGGCCGCCTGCGGCTCTTCCGCATCCTCCACCTCCTCTGCCGATGGGAGCGACGCGGACACGGAAGACGTCTCCACCTCCGCCGACGCTACGGAGGTGTCCACCGTCACCCCCGGTGTGCTGACGGTGGCAACCAGCCCCGACTTTGCCCCCTATGAGTTCTACGCCATCGATGAGGACGGCAACCCCACCCTGGCCGGCTTTGATATCGCTCTGGCCGGTTACATCGCGGACTATCTGGGTCTGGAGCTGAACATCGTCACGGTTGATTTTGACGGCGTCCTGTCCGAGCTGGCCACCCAGTCGGTTGACCTGGGCATGGCTGGCCTGTCCCCCGATCCTGACCGCCTGAGCATTATGGACTTCTCTGACGTGTACTACGAAGGCGGCCAGTCTCTGGTGACGGTTGAGGATAAGGCTGACATCATCACCTCTCTGGAGGACGTCAACAACTCTTCCTACACCGTCGGCGCCCAGACCGGCTCCATCCAGTTGGATCTGGCCAACGAGTACGCCTCTGAGGCAAACATCGTCTCCATGCCGAAAGTCACCGACATCATCTCCGAGCTGCTCTCCGGCAAGGAGGACGCCGCGTTCATTGAGACGGACGTCGCAAAGTGCTATCAGCAGAACTATCCCGAGCTGGTCATCGTCTGCGAAGTCCCCTATGACCAGGAAGGTTCCGCGATCGGCGTCAGCAAGGGCAATGATTCCCTGTTAGCCGCCGTCAATGAGGCAATTGCCGCCGCCCTGGCCGACGGCTCCATGGAGCAATTCGTCACCGAGGCCAACGAGCTGGCCAGCGGCGAGACCTACGAAGGCCTGCTGGACGAGGACGGCGACACGGCTGACTCCTCTGCTGAATAATTATTACCATTGCCACAACGATGCGGTCCCTCTTCGATTTTTGAAGAGGGGCTGTTTCGATATTTGGCCCACACACTTCCCATCCCTTCAGAAAGGAACATTCTATGGAACATTTTATCCAACTATCTAATTTTTCCATTGTGTTTCAGTATGCCACGCTCTTCTGGCGGGGCATCGCGGTCACGGTTCTGCTCTCCCTGTTCACCGTGGTTCTGGGCTTTGTCCTGGCACTGATTCTCGCCCTGATGCGCATGTCCAATTTCCGTCCCTTCCACTTCCTGAGCGTGGACAAGGACGGCCTTCAACGGGAGGGCGGCTTCCTTGCCCTTCTCGGAAACTTCAACCCCCTGAACTTTATCGCCACCGCCTACGTGGAGATCATTCGCTCCACCCCTGTGATCGTCCAGATCTTCATCGTCTATTACGGTCTGTTCGGCATTATCACCCTGCCAACCTTCACCATGTTTGGCTTCATCCAGTTTTCCCGCTTCTTCCCGGGCGTGGTGGCTCTGGGAATCAACTCCGGCGCCTACCTGTGCGAGATCATCCGCTCCGGTATCCAGTCCGTGGATGGCGGCCAGACCGAGGCAGCCCGCTCTCTGGGCATGACACAGGCCCAGAACCTGCGCTACATCGTCCTGCCCCAGGCTTTGAAAAACATTCTGCCCGCCATCGCCAACGAGTTCGTCACCATCATCAAGGAGTCCTCGATCACCTATACCATCGGCGTGCAGGATATCATGTCCGCTGTCAACGCCGTCAAGGGCGCGACCTACATCATTGTGGAGCCGCTGCTGGTGGCAACCGTCATCTACTTCTGCCTGTGTTTCCCGACTTCCAAAGTCATTGCCTATTTTGAAAGGAGAATGAGCCGTGGCGACCGGAGATAAGAACCCTTTGATTCAAGTCAAGCACCTGAAAAAATACTACAATCGGGGTGTGATTAAGGCCCTGGACGATGTTTCCATCGACGTCAACCGGGGCGATGTCATGGTGGTCATCGGCCCATCCGGTTCCGGCAAATCCACCTTTTTACGCTCTTTGAACCTGTTGGAGTTTCCCACCTCGGGGTCCATTCTCTTCAACGGGGTGGATATTACCAAAAAGAAGGTCCCCAACGCCCAGGGCAAGCTGGTCAAGCTGAACCTGGACGAGCACCGTCAGAAGATGGGCATGGTCTTTCAGCACTTCAACCTCTTCCCCCACCTGACCATTATGGACAACATGACCATCGCCCCCATTCAGGTCAAGGGCATGGACAAGGCCGCCGCCGAGGAAAAGGCTCTGGCGCTGCTGGACCGGGTTGGTCTGAAGGATCGGGCCGAAGCCTATCCCATCCAGCTCTCCGGCGGCCAGAAGCAGCGGGTGGCCATTGTCCGGGCGCTGGCGATGGAGCCGGACGTCATGCTGTTCGACGAACCCACTTCCGCCCTGGACCCGGAAATGGTGGGCGAGGTGTTGGACGTCATGAAGGAATTGGCCCGGGATGGCATGACCATGGTCTGCGTCACCCATGAGATGGGCTTCGCCCGGGAGGTGGGCAACCGTCTGATTTTCATGGCCGACGGCCAGATCATAGAAGAGGGCGAGCCGAAAGAGATGTTCGCCAACCCCAGGAGCGACCGTCTGAAGGAGTTTTTCAGCCAGGTTCTCTAAGCCTTGAAGCAGGTCAACTCGCCCAGATGACGGATCGTTTCCCGCCATTGGTCACAGTTCCAACCTCCAAACAGGGGCTAAAGGCATTCTGGTTTTCTCCGTATTGCCTTCCCCCTCAAAATGTTGTAAAATGGGCACGTTGCGGCAAACGTGTCCATTTCTCTTTTCGCGTTTTGGACCCTGCCCTCCCAATTGATGTTTGGGAAATATTCTACATAGAAACAGGTAATCTTATGATGATTCGTACTCTGGCCAGCGGTTCCAACGGAAACGCCATCCTGATCCAAACCGAATCCTCTGCCATTCTGGTGGACGCGGGCATTTCCTGCCGGAAAATCACCCAGCGCCTGGCATCCTGCGGACTCTGCGTGGAAGATCTGGCCGGCATTCTTATCACCCATGAGCACTCTGACCACATCTGTGGACTTTCCACCCTGGTGAAACACCACACCGTCTCCCTTTACGCCAGCAACGGCACCTGCGCCGCGATTGCGGAAAAGTATCCCTGTACCCGGGACTCCCTGCTGGCCTTTCCCGCCGGTTCCTATTTCCACCTTGGCCCCTTTACGGTCACATCCTTCTCCACCCCCCACGACGCCCTGGACCCCGTAGGCTATCTCATCTCCGACGGCCACAAACGCGTCGCCATTATGACGGATCTGGGGGCCATCCCCGACCACATTGCCACACTGGTCACCGGTGCAGAGCTGGTCATGTTGGAGAGCAACCACGATCTGGATATGCTCCGCAACGGCCCCTATCCCTACCCGCTGCAGGCGCGGATTCTGGGGCAGTTTGGCCACCTCTGCAATGAGGCGGCCGCAGACTTCGCCGTACATCTGGCCAAACACGGCACGCGCACCCTCATCCTCGCCCATCTGAGCAGGGAAAACAACACGCCGGAACTGGCCCGTTTCGCCGTGGAAAAGATGCTGAACCGGTATGACCTCCATCCCCGGCTGGCCGTTGCCCCCCGGGACTCCCTCAGCGAAGTCTTTGCCCTGTGAGAGGCGCCAGAGCCGCCCTCTGCCCCCGGCTACAGGCAAAGTCTAGCACATCACCCTGAATCGAGATGTCCCCTCATGTCCAATTTCCTGTTCGCAGTCAACGCCACAATCCCCGTTTTTCTCGTCATTCTGCTCGGATGGTTTCTGATGCGGAGGGGAATCCTGAACGAGAGTTTTATCCGCGGGGGCAATCAATATGTATTCCAATGTGCCCTGCCCGTCAGCCTCTTTGAATCCATCGCCACGATGGATCTGTACACGGACTTTGATTGGCGCTTTTGCATGTTCTGCGCCCTGGGCACCTTGGTGATGTTTCTGGGGATTTGGGCCGGAGCCGCCATCTTTTTACGGGACAAGACCCTGGTTGGCGCGTTTTCCCAGGCGGCCGCCCGCTCCAGCGCCGCCATTTTGGGCGTGGCCTTTGCCACCAACATTTATGGCGACGCCGGTATGGTTCCCATGATGATTGTGGCGGCTGTCCCCCTCTTCAATATCTGTTCCGTATGGATTCTGAGTGTCTCCCCCCAGACCGGCGAAAATGGCGCGTTGCTCCCGCCCCCAAAGGACGGCGGGGCGGCGGTGAAACGCGCCGCCTTCCATGTGCTGACCAACCCCATTATCCTGGGCATTGCGGCCGGCATTCCCTTCTCCCTGCTGGGCATCCAGCTCCCCTCCCTGGTGCTGAAGACCGTTGACATGGTGGGCGGCACCGCCTCGCCTATGGCCCTGCTGGTCGTGGGCGCCAGCTTCTCCACCGGCCAGGCTCTGAAAAAGTGGAAACCGGCTGTCGCGGCAACGGTCATTAAGCTGCTTCTCCTGCCCGCCATTTACCTTCCCCTAGCGGCGTTTCTGGGCTTTCGGGACTCCCAGCTCGTGGCCATTTTGATTATGGCCGGCTCCCCCACCACCGCCACCTGTTACATTATGGCAAAGAATATGCACAATGACGCCGTGCTCACTTCCAACGTGATCGTTCTCTCCACACTGTTTAGCTCCCTGTCCCTGACGATGTGGATTTTCCTGCTGCGAACCTTTGCCCTGATCTGACGGCGTCAAAGAACGGGCAACCCTCCGTGACCGGGTTCTTCCCAGTTGGGCCGTCGAGGCTTTGTGGAACGGGGCTTGCTTTCCATAACACCCCATGTGCGCTCCGGAATCCCGGGGCGTTTTTCCTTCATGGCGACAAAAAGCAAACACCGGAAGGAATGCCCGGTGCCTGCCTCTTTATGGACTTGCTGCTCGCCCCCCCTGCGCGGCAAGCTGCTCCCAACCGGCAAGTTTGCAATAACAAAAATAAAATGTCAAAAACTCTTGACATTCCAAGCGTCATATGTTATCTTCAAAATGTCAAAATTATTTGACATTCCACTCCCCCATACCATGAAAGGAGCAACGTAATATGCCAGTAGGAGCCATGATTTTTTTAGGAGTTGTGTTGGCTGTATTTGTCATTTTGGATGCTTATATGTTAATATCGCTTCTAAAACCCGGAGATGAACGCAATCAGATTATCGTATGGAAAGCCAGTTCCTTTACCCTGTTGGGCGTGGCTGGAGCCAATATTTTAACGATCATTAAACAGTTTGCAACGGCCCAGCCTCTCACACAAAATCCTCTTGTCCAACTGGAAGTTTTCGCGATTATATATTTTGTATCTCTCATGTACTACAAGAAAAAACATGGAGGTTGATATGAAGAATAGAATCAAAAACAGACGAAAGGAACTGGGGTTATCCCAGGAAGAATTGGCCAAAAAATGTGGTGTATCACGGCAGACAGTCAACGCAATTGAAAATAACAAGTATGACCCCACATTGTCCCTCGCTTTCAGCCTTGCAAGAGAGTTGCAACTGACAGTGGATGAATTATTTATGCCATCATAAAATCCGGCAGCCGCCTACCGGCGGCAATGCAAAGGCTCCATACCCCATGCTCTGGGATATGGAGCCTGTTTGTGCGGTTATCTGGGTGATCCGCTTCCTCCCACCTTCCAACTTTGGTGCGGGATGGGAACTTACCCCTCGTCTTTGGCCCAGCCAAAGGTGGTCCGAACGGCCTTTTTCCAGCCGCTGAGCTTCTTCTCCTGCTCCTCCACACTGATCTCCGGCTCAAAGACCTTGTCAATCGCCCAGTTCTTCATCACGTCTTCCCTGCTCTTCCAGTATCCCACGGCCAGGCCGGCCAGATAGGCGGCGCCCATGGCGGTGGTCTCCACACAGACCGGACGGTTGACAGGGGCTTGAATGATATCGGCCTGTATCTGCATCAGCAGATCATTGGCGGAAGCGCCGCCGTCCACCTTCAGGGCCGCCAGCTGGATGCCGGAATCGGCCTCCATGGCCTTCAGGACGTCATACGTCTGATAGCACAGGGACTCCAACGTGGCCCGGATAATGTGATACCGGTTGACGCCCCGGGTCAGGCCCACAATGGCCCCCCTTGCATAGGCATCCCAGTAGGGCGCGCCCAGGCCGGTGAAGGCAGGGACTACGTAACAGCCATTGGTGTCGGGAACCTTCTTTGCGGCGTACTCCGAGTCCGGAGCGGAATCCACAATCTTGAGCTGGTCGCGGAGCCACTGGATGGCAGAACCCGCCACAAAGATGGAGCCTTCCAGCGCATACTCCACCTTGCCGCCAAAGCCCCAGGCGATGGTGGTGACCAGGCCATTTTGGGAGAAGATGGGCTTCTCACCGGTGTTCATCAGCAGGAAACAGCCTGTCCCATAGGTATTTTTGGCCTCGCCAGGTTTGAAGCAGGTCTGTCCAAACAGGGCGGACTGCTGGTCACCGGCAGCGCCGGCGATGGGAATGGCCCCGCCGAACAGTTCCCCAGCGGTCTCACCGTAAATGCAGCTGGAGGGTTTCGCCTCAGGCAGCATACAGGCCGGGATTCCCAGCTCAGCCATAATATCCTCGTCCCACTTCAGATCGACGATGTTGAAGAGCATGGTGCGCGCCGCGTTGGAGTAATCCGTGACATGAACCTTGCCGCCGGTCATCTTCCAAATCAGCCAGGTTTCAACGGTGCCAAAGAGCAGCTGTCCCGCCTCCGCCTTTTCCCGTGCGCCAGGAACGTTCTCCAACAGCCAACGGATTTTGGTGGCGGAGAAATAGGGGTCAATGACCAGGCCGGTCTTCTCCCGGAAGGGATCGGTCAGCCCCTTTTCCACCAGACTGTCACAATACTCAGCCGTGCGGCGGTCCTGCCAGACAATGGCGTGGTGAATGGGCTCGCCGGTCGTCTTGTCCCACACAATTGTCGTCTCCCGCTGGTTGGTGATGCCGATCGCCGCAATGTCGGCGGCCGTCACATTGGCCCGGGTCAGCGCCTCAGAGGCCACGGCATACTGTGTCAGCCAGATCTCCATGGCATCGTGCTCAACCCAGCCGGGATGGGGAAAATACTGCGTGAACTCTTTCTGAGCCACACTGCACATCTCGCCTTTCTCATTGAAGAGAATACAGCGGTTGGAAGTGGTGCCAGAATCCAGTGCCATAATGTACTTTGCCATGACGTGAAGTCCTCCTTATCGCTCATCTTCAAACACAGTTTCTCCAATCCTGCACAATTCATTTTGGCCTGAGCCCTGTTTGAAACATGTCAACACGCCCAAATGACGGGCCTTTTCCCGCCATATGGCGTTGATTTTCCCTGCAATCCACAAAGGATTTGGGCGTCAAATCCCCTTGTCCGGCGAAAAAATTCGCCATTGGTCACATTTCCAATTTTCAAAACAGATCCTAACTTCAGTATAATTCTTAACAGGAGAAAAGTCTTTAGACACATGTCAAAAGATAACAGAGCCAGCTGGTTCTATCCAACCCATCTTTATCATCCGATTTGCACAAGAGCGGACGTTCTTTTGACCTGCCCTTGATTCCAATGCAGAAAACCATTTTCACACCATCCAAGGAACGAACGGCCCTTTCCTTCAGACGGCAACCGGAGGCGTTGCGGCCCGCGGCAACACGTCTTTCATTAGAAAAACTCTGATATTCCTTCCTTTTTATTGAAGATTCAACAAACTATCGGCAATCACATTTTATGCAATTGATCCCATGCTGTCAACAGAATTCCCGAACTTTTTCAATCTTTGTTCCCTGTTTTTTGGCTGTATCAAACCTTATTTCATACACTTGAAACATCCCGGCGGAAGAAAATTCAATAAAAGCGAATATTTTTTCAGTGTTGGAAGAAACCGGTGAATATGCGCATCCTTAAAAAATTCCCTGCCCCAAAGGGCAGACAAAAGGCCCCTTAACGCCATACGCAAAAACGCCCGGGCGGGGATTCCCCGCCCGGGCACGATTCTCTTACGACGCCAACATACTCGTCCAGGTATTCTTACCGACAACGCCGTCCACACTCAGGCCGTTGTCCGACTGGTAGGATTTCACCGCGGTCTGGCAACCGCTCCCGAAAATGCCATCGAACCCGTTGGGGTCGTAGCCGTAACCATAGAGCAGGCCCTGAATGGTGCGGGTCAGGTTGCCGGACGCGCCCTTCTTCACGTTGACGCAGGCCGCCTTTGTCTTACTGCCAAAGATGCCATCCACAGTCAGGCCGGCGGAAAACTGGGTATTCAGCTCAGTCTGCAAAGCCTTCGTCGCGCCAGATTTGGTCTTGGTGCCCTGAATGCCGTCCACGGTCAACCCTGCGCTGTAATTGCTGTTCAGCCACGTCTGGAACTTCTTTACATAGGTTTTCTGCGTGCTGTCCGTGCTGGTGGTGCTGCTCGTGCTGGAGCTGCTGGAACTGGTTGTGGTGCTGCTCGTGGTGCTGCTTTCCGCCGCGCCGTACCAGACACTGCCGTCAACGTTGCCGGAGATCCCGGACACGCTGCACTTGCTGGAAAACTGGTGGGCAATCAGATGATGGTCGATGGTGGGGACAGTGTGCTGTGTGCCGTCATTCGTGCCATAGGACGCAATCCAGAATTCACAGCTGGAGTCATAGCCGGAAAAATGGCTCTTGGTGGAGTAGAAGTTTACGTCGCAGTAAATGCCGCAATCATACCCCGCCGCCGTGACGACGTCCCGGAACGCATTTGCAATGGCCTGCACGGTGGATGCCGTGGCCGTCCGAAGATCGGACGCCTCCATGTCATAGAAAACGGGTAGGTCAAGCGCACGGCCGTCCAGCAGCTCCACAAGGGCAGCGGCTTCCGTGTCGGCGTAATCCGTATCGGTGGCATATGCGTACAGATAGACGCCGACCTTTACGCCAGCGGCCCGGGCATTTTTATAGTTCGTCTCAAACTGGCTGTCAATGTTCAGGTCCTTCGTGACGCTCCGCAAAATGGCGTAATCCACACCGGCGGCCTTCACCTTCGTCCAGTCAATCGTCCCCTGATAACTGGAAACATCAACACAGTTAAAATCACTCATTTCAGTCACCTCATCCTCTCCGTCTGCCTCTGCCAGCAGAGCCGCCGAACAATACAGGACGGCGCCGTCCACCAGCACAGGGTAATACGTGGTCTCACTACCTACACTATTCAACATTTCCCAGTCGGTGATAACCTCCACCGTGTCGCCACAGGCAAGCGTCTGCACCGGCGTGGAAGTCGGGTAAGTCGTGCTGGGGCACTGCCGCAGGTTTGCACCTGCGGCGTTGGTTACAACATAGGTCTTTGAGGTCAATGCACTCCCTCCTGCACTTCAGGTTTCATCCGTGGTGGTTTCTGCGGTCGTTTCCGTGACGGTTGCCTCACGCCCACCCCCCGTCACCCCGGCTGTGGCAAGCACGGTGGATTCCGCAGAAGTAGTGCTGTCATGCAACGTCAGCCCGGCAAAGTAACTGGTCAGCTTTTCCGGAGCAAGATCCGGGACAATTTTGCAAACATTTTCAATAATAGAGCCGATTTCCATCAGGCAGATGTAAGCGCAGACGGCAGCCGCGACGGGTATCGTAACGCCGAGATCGAGAAAATCCTCGGAGGTCTCGACCAGCACCCCCAAAATCATCACCAGCAAAAGCCCTGTCTTGTGGAACAAACCTTCCCGCATTTTGGTGCTGGAGAAGGATTTGGACGAAAACGCATACACAAGGCCGGTGACAAAGTCCAGGGCCATAAAGCAACAGGTAATCAGATACTGCATATAAACCTTCCTTTTCTTTCACAGTGGGCGGATAATGTACTCTACTTTGGGGTGGGTGGCGTCATAGTTGACCTTCAGCGGGCCGATCTTGATGTACACGTTAGTGGACTTTTCGCAGTTGGTGCCGTAGAAGGGGCCGCCTGCCTCATACCAGGTGGGGCCATCGTAACCGGCAAAGAGGCCGCACATGTTGCCCCCAGCGGTGGCCTTGGCAGATACCAGCACATCACCCGGCAGCAGCTCCTCATCCGCCAGCAGGTCGGCGGCGCTCTTGCCGGATTCCAGCACAAGGCAGTTCTGCAAATACTCCTGTCCGGACATATCGTGGCCCAGAATCTTGCCGCTCTTCATGTGGCCGGAGTCCTGCAACACCCAGCTGACGAACCGGGTGCAGGTGCAGCCCTTTTTCCCGCTGGTCTTGGAGGCGGCGAAGGTGGTGGCCATCGTCTCCCCGTCGGTGCGGTAGCGGTAGCTGTTGGCTACCATGTAGTCCCCCATGTCCTTGGCCGTCTCCAAAACGGCCTCGCCGGAGCCGCTGGACAGCAGAGCCGCCGAGCAGTACAGGACTTCATCATCCACCAAAACGGGGTAATACAGGGTGGTGCTTCCCACGGAGTTGGTGGCCGTCCAGTCGCAGATCACCTGCACAAGAGCGCCCTGGCTCAACGTCTTCACCGATGTGGACGTGGGGTAGGTGGTGCTGGGGCATGTCCGCAGATTTGCCCCGGCAGCGTTGGTGACGATGTAAGTTTTTGTGGTCAAGTTGATTCCTCCGTTTCCGTTGTATATTCTGCGATCTGAGCCTCCAGCGCGGTGCAGCGCGCTTCCAGCTCGCGGATCTGCTTTTGCTGCTCCTGGACGGTTTTTAGCAGCATGACCAGAATCATCCGGTCGTTCCAGTTTTCATACTCCCCGTCCTGGGTGGAAATGGCCGCCACGGGGAAGATCTCCCCCACCTCTTCCGCAATCAGGCCGGGAATGGTCTTGTTCTCGCAGGGATCCCCCTCTGTCAGGTAGCCGTCGTTGTAGACGAACTGGCGGACGGGGATCTTTAAAACATCCTCATAGGAAAAATCCGTTAAATCCTGAATGTCGTGTTTGTACCGCCTGCTGGAGGAACCCCACTTTTTCAGATAACCGCTGGAGTCAAAGCCGGCATAAGCGGTGGTCGTCGTGGCGTAATCGTCCAACGTGGTACACTGCACCAGCCCGCTCAGGGCGATGCCGTTGGAATGCACCCGGTGAATGCCGCTTAAGATGATGTTGCCGCCGCCGGGGGCGATGTGGATCGCTGTATCCGGGTCTTCATCCCTGTAGGGGCCGCAAATGGCTCGAATCCACTGTTGGCCTTCGACGAAGTCTGACGCATCCTCGGAGATGCCAGACCGGGCATATAAACAGGAGTCCACCTGATCCAGGAACATTTTCTGGGTGTACAGACGCCCGTCATAGGCCACCCGGAAGGGGGAAGTGGACAGGTCGTTCAGGTTGGACGCCCCGATGCCGATGCTGTAATTTCCGTATCTGGGCACCCGCAGGACGGAGTAGTATTCCTCCCCTTCGGTGTCCACACTGGTCTGGTAAAGGGCGTTTTCTATGATCGTCCACCCGCCGATGGCTCCCTCTGACGCCGTGACGTTGCCCTTCACGCTGACGTCGCCACTGGGAGAGATGTAAAGATTCTGGCTGCGCACCATGCCATTGGACAGATCCAGCATGGTTCCCCCGTCGCTGTAGTCCCCGGAGGTGTAGGCGTAATTGTCCGAGAGGATGGACCCGGTGATCAGCTCCCCTGAGGTCATCTTCCGGACGGTGATATCGTCAATCCAGATGTACGCACTGCTCTCCGGGAGCTCGGCGGCCTGCATGACAATGGTCACCTGAACATAGGCCCCTGCGGTTTCGTCCACCTCATACGTGCCGCTGACCTTCGTCCAGTCCGTCTGAGCCTGCGCCGACACCGAAAACCCGGTCAGAAGGGCCCCGGCCTGGGAGGCAATGCGCAGCTTGGAGCTGTCGGTCACACAGCTCCAATTGGAGGTGGTCTTGTAATAGAACTCCACATAGAGCGTTTCTCCGGCCTGCACCGGAATCTGGAGGGTTCCCAGTCGATGCCCCAGCAAATCCGTTGGCACATAGCGGTAAGAGGGGGCGGTGGTTCGGTAGGTTCCCGTGCTGGTGCTCCAGCCGGTTTCAAACAGGGTGAAGGGGCAGGTATCCTCGGTTTTGTCCTTCCAGGAGGCGTAGTTGGTAAAATCCCCAATGGCAATCTGGTTGGCTGTGATGGTGTTGGCTGCCACCCAGCCGCCCTGGATATAGGTGTTGGCCGCCACAGCGCCATCGGTCCAGGTCTGTACCATGTCATACAGGTTGGAATAACCGGCGCTGTTGGCGTCCACCCAGTTGGCGGCCGTGTCCAGAAGGGAACTGACGTCGCTGGCCAGACTGCTCACAGTGACGGCGCCGGTCAGGTCGATCTTGGAGGCGTCAATGGCAACGGCCTCCGCCGTCTGATTGATGGCGGAAATAACCCCGTCTTTCTTCACCGTCAGGGCAATCTCCTCCGCCGTCTGCTGGATGGACGACTCCGCGGCAGAAACCCGGCTTTCCAAGTCCTCCGGGGCGGGCGTCCAGTCCGTGGCTATATTGCCCTTTTCCAGTTTTAGATTGGAGATCGTGATTGTCGTAGTTTCCGGAACATTGTCGAGACGGATTGCCAGTCGCTTCGTATCTCGTGACTGGGCGTTCGTACTCGACACGTGCGACCCCATTTCTGACAGACTGGTGGATGAGTACAGGGTCGGATAACCAGGATAAGTTCCCTGTATTCGAAGCGTGCCCTCCCTGTCGCCGTCTATTTCAACATCAAATGATATGGTGAACGTCTCTCCTTCGCCGATATCCTCAAACAGGCTGTTCGCCATGTAGTAGATCGATTTCGTCTGGTTCGCGACTCCGGTTCCGGTAATTGATACTGGTTCAGCAGTTCCAAGCGCACGGTTCACCCCGCCGATGCTCAGATTGTCAACGCTCTCCTGGGCGGCGTCCGCAGTCGCCTGGGCGGAGGTCACCTGCACTTGCAGGCCCGCCGCCGTGGCGGAAATGGTGGTTAACTGGCTGCTCAGCTCGCTGTAATTGTCGCTGACGGTGGTGCTCAGGCTGCCGATCTCCGTCTGGATACCCTGCACCGTCTGGCTGACGGTGGAATAGTTGTCCTCCAGGGCGGTGATGCTCTGCCCCAGGGAATCGGTGATGTCGGTGATGTCCGTCTGCCACACCTTGGAGGAGATTTGCCCCTGGACAACCGCCAGCTCCGTCTCCAGAACAGAGACGCTTTCCGTCACCTCTGCCACCGTTGCTTCCAAATCCTCCGGGGCAGGCGTCCAGTCGGTGGCCACGTTGCCCCGCTCCACCTTCAGCAGCCGGTAGCTGTTTTCATAGTACTTTGACCGCATGCCCAGCCGCATTTGGGCTGTGCCGCCATCCGGAACCGCAAACGTCCCGGAAATCCGCTGCCACTGGGTGGTAACATCCCCGGTGATGTACGAGTAGGAAAGGCGCGTCCCCGATTCGTCAAAGAATTCCACCAGCACCGTGTCCCCGCTATAGGCCGTAGCGCTCTTGAGGTCAAAGCTGACGGTGTAACCCTCTCCGGGAGAGACGTCAATAAAATGAGTCTCTGTGTCCGTACTGCCTACTGGAACCGTCAACACGCCGTCGGAGATGGTTCCATCGCCCAGTCGGTAAAAGGCGCTGTCTGCCCAATCTTTGGAGCCGAGTTGTAGGTTTCGACCGCCGATGCTCAGGTTGTCGAGGTTCTCCGACACCGTGAAAACCTGCTGTTGAATCGTCTGATAGGCCGCGGACAAGGTGGTGTTGTCGATCTGCACGTTGGCGGCGTCCACCACAAGGGAGCCGTCTTCGTTCAGCTGTTCCGCCACGCTGGCAATGTTCAGCTTGGATCCGGAGATATTCGCGTCCTCCGCTACAGCCACATCCTTGATAATGCCGTCGTTCAGTCCGGCGGCGGTGACGCCGGTGGGCGACCACATCAGGTTCCCCGCCTCGTCCCACAGATAGTAGCTGTAATCGCCGCCGGCGTCCTGACCAATCTGCACCCGAACCGTGCCATTGCTGTCCCGAATCTGGATGGTGCTGCCGTCAATGAGCAGGGATTCCTCCTGATCCGAGGCAATTTTGATAAGGCTGGTGTAAATGGTTCCCGCGGTCAGCTTGCTGGCCGACAGATTGGCAATCATGGCGTCTACGATCACGGCGTTGTCAATGACCACATTGTCTCCGGTGATGTGGATCGCCTGCAAATTGCCCGTCCCCACACTTCCCGCCAGCAAGGTGTTGATGTTGGCCACGTCCGCGTTGAGCGTATCCACGTTGGCATTGGTGGCCTCCAGATCTGTGATACTTGCCTTGGTGATGATGGCGCTCTGAAGCTCGGCGTCCGTGGCCTGTAGCTGTTCAATGGCCGCCTTGGCGGCCTCTAAATCCGTGACATCTGCCTTGCCGATGATGGCTGTTTGAAGCTGGGCGGTTTCCGCGTTCAGGCTCCCGATTTTTGCATTGGTGGCCGTCAGATTGTCCGCCGTGACAGTTTTAAACAGGGCCAGCTCCGCCGCGTACCGCTCCACCGCCTGGGTCAGCGGCCCGCTGACGCTGATGGTGGACTCCGTCTCACTGCTGGCGTAGGCCTGAATGGATGTTTTCAGGCCGCCGTCATACTCCTGGGTGATCTCCATGACGGGAACCGAGTGGGAAACGCCGCCAGTGTCCTCAACGGTCAGGATATCCCCCACCTCATGGCGCAGGTCGCCAAACAGCGATGCCGTCCCGCCCCGGTAGACCATCCCGCCAATGCGCTGGTAGATGCCGTCCAAAGTGCTCTGGGTCATCCAGGGATTGCTGATGGACAGCCCCGCCGAACCGGTTCCGGCGGTTAAGGTCTGGGTGTCCTCGGTGATGGAGGTGGTGGTGATGCCGTCCTCATCGGTCTCCTGGGTGGTGGTGGAGGTGGTAACGGAACACTCGATTTTCCCCAGTGTAAAGTCGCTGTCGTCCAGCTCCAGTCCGCCGGTGTAGATCTCATCGCTGCCCACGCTCAGGCCGGAAGGGGTAAACCACCGCAGGGCCAGACGTCCCAGATCGTCCATACAGGCGCTGCACCCCAGCAGGGCGGCCATATAGCCGATGATCTCCCGCCGGGTGTAGCCGCTGGTCACGGTGAGGGACACATCGGTCACATCTGCGGGAACCACCAGATCCACCCCGGCCTGGGAACACAGATCCGTCAGGACGGCCACCGCCGTGGCGGGGCTGTCTTCGGGGAAATATCCCACCTCCATCTCGACGGCCATGGCGTCATAGCCGGTGATCTCCACCGCCCCATCCGTGTCCTTCGTCTCGGTAATGGTGTACACGCCAAGGGGGATCTCCTCCAGCTCGTCCCCCACCATGCGGCCCACAAACAACCGCACCTGGGTATCCCGCAGGGCGGTTCCAGGGCTGTTGATGGTCCCGGTCAGCGTTGCGGCGGCGGTGGAGCCCAGTGTCAGCCCCTCGCTGGAGCCGTTGAGGGAGGCTGTGACGGACAGCTTTACAATGTCCCCCGTCACGTCCGACCCATCCGGCAGCTGGAGACGGGCCTCATACCGCTCGCTGCTCTCTAAAAAACCATTGCTTAGATCTCTCATATCTTCACCTCTCTGCTCCTTCGCCTCGCCCTCGCCTGTGGCGCAGCCTGCACAAAAAAGAGCGCCCGATACAACCGGTTTCCCGATGGTATCTGGCGCTCAAAGGCACTCTGTCAATTATGCTACGATGGTAAAACGCATGATCTCTTTTTCCCCGACACAGCGGGGACACTTAATCTCAATGTGTACGGTTCCCTCCAACTCCATTTTCAAGAGCAGTTTTCTACACTTCGGACATCGGATTTGCTTCAAAAATTCCTCTCCTCCCCCATTGCCCCGCCATAATTAGCGCTTCGGCAAGCCCACAAATACCGCAGATCGTAAATGCGCTGTTTCCACCGGCGCCTGCATGCCGTTTTGTGAATTGTCATACCTTCGGCAGGCAAATGGTATGACAAACCTCTTCCGCTCCAGATGCCAGGCGGGAGAACGGCGCGCTGCCGACTGAATGTTGCTGATATTATATCACCTTTTGGTGAAAAATGCAAGAGAAATTTTTTCAACTTTTAAATCCGTCTATAGTTTTTCCCAAAACGCCCCCTCATTTTCCTATTGAAAAGCTGTTTTTATCGTATTTTTGCAAAAACATATCATAATATTAGATCAGAGAAATACAGGATACTTTCACCATACTGTGAAATCTGTGCCAGCACCTGATCCCAAGCAGCCCTGTTATATACAAAAAGCCCAAGGGCCAAGACATTACGTGTCTCAGCCCCTGGGCTCTGTTTTGACATCACAGCCCTGCCCTGACGGCGAAGCCGCCTTAGAAAAAGCAGGTGTTCCTGTCATATTCATCTGGTGGAGATGAGGGGAGTCGAACCCCTGTCCGAAAATGTATCCTCAGGACTTTCTCCGGGCGCAGTCAGTTATTTACATTCCCTTACGGAGTCGCGAACTAACACGCTAAACCGCTCAGTAGCTTCATTCATTCATGGAGTCCGCAAAGCTTTGGACCCTCACGTTCGCCACTAAAAGGCATCACCCAGCCCGGTTCGTGGCCCTCCCGGGATCGGCGTCCGCGCACAGTGGGCGGAGGTCACGGCCTAATCAGGCCGCGACAGCAACGTAGTTATCGTTGTTCTTTGATTTATAGGTGCCCATTGGTAAGCGGCTGGGCGCCGCTGCCCGCTTATCCAGCCTCAACATCCCCGTCGAAACCAGTACATCCCCATATCGATCTCCTGAGCGTATCAGGAGAATGGCGCCCCTTTCAGGGCTTTGGGAGGTCAGACCGTTTCCGGCTCAGGATACGCCACGCCAAACGTCTCAACAGTGACCTTCTTCATCATCTGCTTCTGACGGGGCTTATCGTTCCAGTCACGGCGGGCGGAGACAATCTTGTCAGCCACTTCCATGCCCTCGATCACCTTGCCAAAGGAAGCATACTCACCGTCCAGATGGGGCGCGTCTGCGACCATGATAAAGAACTGGCTGCCTGCGGAGTCCGGAATCATGGTGCGGGCCATGGACAGGACGCCGCGGGTGTGCTTCAGATCGTTCTGGAAGCCATTGGACGAAAACTCCCCTTTGATCTCATAACCGGGGCCGCCAGTGCCGCGCCCATCGGGGTCGCCGCCCTGAATCATAAAGCCGGGGATCACGCGGTGAAACACCACGCCGTCATAAAAGCCCTTGTTGATGAGGGAGATAAAATTGTTGACCGTATTGGGCGCCACTTCAGGGTACAGCTCGGCCTTGATCGTGCCGCCATCCTCCATTTCAATGGTGACAATGGGATTTTGTGCCATTCGTTCCATCCTCCTTGGTTTTATCGGTACTGATTGCGGGTTTTCATGGCGCGTTCCATTTCCCGCTTGCTATCCCGCTCCGCCATGGATGCGCGCTTGTCATAGAGCTTCTTGCCCTTGGCCACGCCGATCTCCATCTTCACCTTGGAATTTTTGAAGTAAAGCGAGAGGGGGACCAGCGCATAGCCATCCTGCTGCACCGCCGCCTGTAGCTTGCGGATCTCCCGCTTGTGCATCAGCAGCTTCCGATCCCGGGTCGGGTCTTTATTGAAGATATTGCCCTGCTCATAGGGGGAGATATGCATACAGTAGACAAAGAGTTCGCCGTTTTTTATCTGGCAGAAGGAGTCCTTCAGGTTGACCTTGCCGGCGCGGATGCTCTTCACTTCGGTTCCGGCCAGAGCAATCCCCGCCTCATAGCGTTCCTCGATAAAGTAATCATGGTAGGCCTTACGGTTGCTCGCAATGACCTTTACGCCTTTCTGTGGGCTCATCGTTCCGGCCTCCCTTCTGCCTGCGCGCCTGACGGATGGGTTTCTTTAATAGTATACCACATTTGTCAAGCTGGAAAACGGGAATTCCAAGGGGCTTTTCTGGACGAAAAACGTGGGGAAACGTCCCTCTGGCCGGGCCGATCGCTCCCCCCATGAACCGCTTCTTCAGCCCATGGAGCCGCAGGGCCATGGCCTCCGGCAAGCCGGAACCTGAGGGCGGGAAGCGGACAGCTCGAACCCGCCGGCACTCATCGCCGGTGCAGGCGCAGCCACAGCCGTCTCAGGGCCTCCCGGTCCAGCACCAGCGATGCGTTTTCTTCTATCGCCCCGTATTCCCCCAAGGCAATTGCCTCCCCAAATTCACTGTACGTCAGCCGCAGCGCCGGGGCGTGGGCGCTGATGGAATAGGCCCCTTCCCAATGTGCCAGTTCACCGTCGGGCACGGCGCCCAGGGATACGGCGTCCAAGGCGCTGGCAAGGTCCGGAAACCGGAACCACTCCTTTTCCTCCGCCTTTAAATGGACAAATACCAGCACGCCGCCCCGCTCGGGATAGGCTTCGATTTCCTCCGTCCTGCGAATGGGAATCCCCGCCTCCTGGCAGGCGTCTCTCGTCAGATGAATCACATCCCGCAGCTCCAAATCCTCCGGGTCCAGTCCCCGGCGGCGCAGCTCTCTCCGGGTCACATAGATCATCAGCTGGATGTCTCCAATGGTATGTATCTGCATGGCAGATGCTCCTTTCCGCCCTTTGTCAGCGATCAGAAATTGCCGAATCCATCTGCCGGGGCCATTGGGGAAGCGCCCCCTTCCGGCGCCGCCGGCGTTTCATCAGCACGACTCCATTATATGCGCAAAGAGTTTGTTCGCATAGCGGTAAATTTCGGTAATCCGAATGCATATTTTCCCCGTAAAGCGGATATAGTATCTTTCAGAGCGCCGCTTGTAAGGCCATTTTCCCGCCTCCTCGGAACTTTTTTTAAATTTTCTTTGATTTTACAGAATATAGGTGTTATACTAGACATGAAACCATGTTCTCCAGGAACAGTCCGGCGGTGATGAAATCCGTTTCTACTGCAGATACGTGCGTAGGGCGTGTGCGTTTCTCCCGCGTTACATAGCTTTTTTAGACATTTATAGAGGAAAAAGAGGGTGCAACCTTGAATAAGTATGTGATTCACGGCGGAAAGCCGTTGTTTGGTGAAATTGAAATCAGCGGCGCAAAAAATGCCGCCGTTGCGATTCTGCCCGCAGCCCTGATGGTGGACGGCGTTTGCAGAATTGAAAATATTCCGCAGATCAGCGATGTCTCCCTGAGTTTGGAAATTCTTTCCGAGCTGGGCGCGGACATCCGCACAATTAACAAAAGCACATTCGAAATCAACTGCCATCATATCCACAACTTCCGCGTCCCGGACGATCTCTGCCGCCGGATGCGCGCTTCCTACTATCTCATCGGCGCTCTGCTGGGCCGCTTTGGCCAGGCGCAGGTCTCCATGCCGGGGGGCTGCAACCTGGGCGTGCGTCCCATCGATCTGCATATCAAGGGCTTTGAGATGCTGGGGGCCACCGTGGATGTCCAGGGCGGTTATGTTTATGCCAAAGCGCCAGCAGAGGGGCTAACCGGCGCCACCATCTACATGGATCAGGTCAGCGTTGGCGCCACCATGAACGTGATGATGGCCGCCGTGCTGGCAAAGGGTCTGACGGTGATTGAAAATGCCGCCAAGGAGCCTCACGTTGTGGATTTGGCCAACTTCTTGAACTCCATGGGCGCTGACATCATGGGCGCCGGCACCGACATCATCAAGATTCGGGGCGTGAAGAAACTGCACGGCGGGATGTACTCCATCATTCCCGACCAGATCGAGGCCGGCACCTACATGGCCTGCGTCGCCGCGGCGGGGGGCAACGTCCTCATCAAGAACGTCATTCCCAAGCACCTGGACTGCATCACCGCCAAGCTGATGGAGATGGGTGTTGAAATCCGTGAGGACGGGGACAATGTCCGGGTCATCCGCAAGCGTCCGCTGAAGCGAACCAACATCAAAACCATGCCCTACCCCGGTTTCCCCACCGACATGCAGCCCCAGATGGCCGCCTGCCTGTGCCTTGCCGAAGGAACCAGCATGGTCAATGAGGGAATTTGGGAAAACCGTTACCGCTATGTGGATGAATTTAAGCGTATGGGCGCCAGAATTCAGGTGGACGGCAAAATCGCCGTGATCGAGGGGGTCAAGAAGCTGACGGGCGCCCCTCTGCGGGCCTGCGACCTGCGGGCAGGCGCGGCAATGGTGGTGGCAGGTTTGGCTGCCACCGGCACGACGGAGATCGGCGCCATCCATTATATTGAGCGCGGTTACGATAATCTGGTTGGAAAACTGCGCGGCGTGGGGGCGGACATCTCGGTGGTGGAATGCCCCGACGACGACAGCCGCAGCGACTCCCAGGCCTGCTAAATCGTTCCGCCTTCCTTTTCCACGGCTTTCACACCGGAGCGCTTTGCTCGGCTGCTCCGGCGTTCTTTTGTGCCGCTCATCTCCCGGTGGCGGCCCCTTGCCCCATGGGAAAGGTTATCCAACGGAGGGATCCTTTATGCACGATCAACTGACGAAAGACGATATTCGCCAGATGCAGGAAGAACTCAATCACCGCCGCACCGTCCTCCGAACGGAACTGCTGGAGGAAGTCAAGGTCGCTCGGGCCTTCGGCGATTTAAGTGAAAATTTTGAATACAAGGCGGCCAAACAGGAAAAGAACGCCAATGAACGCCGGATTCGCTATTTGGAAAACATGATTCGCACCGCCAGGGTGATCTCCACAGACTCCGCCGCGGACACCGTCGGCATGTTTGACAAGGTCACCGTCTGGTTTGATGAGGACGAGGAAGAGGAAGTTTTCCAGATCGTCACCACCGTCAAGGAGGACGCACGCAACAACCGCATCAGCAACCGCTCCCCGGTGGGGAAGGCGTTGATGGGACACCGGGCGGGCGACACGGTGACGGGCGTCCTGGAAAACGGTTCCCAGTATCCCCTGACAATCCGGGCCATCGAAAAGGGCGCGGATGACGGCAGCATCCCCATCAACAGTTTTTGAGCCCCACGCCGCCCCATGATACATCACGGACAAAGGAAACAACTATGCTGAACATCACGGTCATCTGCGTGGGCAAGCTGAAAGAAGCCTTTTACACCGCCGCCGTGGAGGAGTACCGGAAACGTCTCAAAGGCTGCTGTAAGCTGGAGCTGATCGAATTGAATGAGGTCCGGCTGCCGGACAACCCCTCCCGGGGACAGATCAACGCCGCGTTGGAAAAGGAGAGCCAACTTGTCTCCGCCCGTATTCCCAAAAACGCCGCTGTCATCGCCCTGTGCATTGAGGGAAAGCAGATGAGCAGCGAGGCCCTGGCCGGGGAAATGAATCGCCTTGCGGTCAACGGGGCCTCGTCCCTTTGTTTTCTCATCGGCAGCAGTTATGGGATGCACCCCGCTTTGAAGCAGCGCGCCGGACTGCGCCTTTCCCTCTCTCCCATGACCTTCCCCCATCATCTGGCGCGGGTCATGCTCCTGGAGCAGATTTACCGGGCCTTTCAGATTCAACGGGGGTCGAAATATCACAAGTGATGCCATTGCATCCAAACGTTGGAGCTTGAACATGTTACAATCTCCAAAATTCTTTCCAAATGCGAGATTTTGACTGGACAGATTCACCTATGACCGATATAATAAGGGTAGATGATTCGGCGCAAACCATAGTCTCATCATGATAATTAGGAGGTTTTGATATGTCCTTTATGGAAACCTATCAGAAATGGCTGAACAGCCCGGCCCTGTCCCCGGAGGAGCGGGCAGAGCTGGAGGCCATCAAAGACGACCCCAAAGAAATCGAATCCCGTTTCTTTGGCCCGCTGGAATTCGGCACCGCCGGTCTGCGCGGCACCATGTGCGTGGGTCTGCATCAGATGAACCGCCACGTCGTTGGCCATGCCACCCAGGCCTTTGCGGAAGTGGTCAAGGCGGAGGGGCCGGAAGCCTGTGAAAAGGGCGTTGTCGTCATCTGTGACTGCCGCAACCACTCCCAGGAGTTTGCCGAAACCGCTGCCGCCATTTTGGCCGCCAACGGCATCAAGGTCAAGCTGTTTGACGAGCTGCGCCCCACTCCGGAAGTCTCCTTTGCGGTTCGTCTCTACGGCGCGCAGGCGGGTATCAATATCACCGCCTCCCACAACCCCAAGGAATACAACGGCTATAAGGTCTATTGGAGCGACGGCGCCCAGCTGCCTCCTGTACACGCCGACGTCGTCGCCGCCAAGATGAAGGAGCTGGACATCTTTGAGGATGTCAAGACCATGGATCTGGACGAGGCAAAGGCCTCCGGCATGGTCACCATCTTGGGCGAGGAGACGGACGAGAAATTCTTGGAAGAGGTCATGGGCCAGGTCATTGACAAAGATTCCGTGGCCAAGGTGGCTGACACCTTTGGCATTGTCTACACCCCCTTCCACGGCACCGGCTATAAGCTGATTCCCGAGGCTTTGAAGCGCCTGGGCATGAAGAACGTCTACTGCGTCCCCGAGCAGATGGTTGTGGACGGCGACTTCCCCACTGTGGCCTCTCCCAACCCGGAAAATCCCGAGGGCTTCTATTTGGCCGTGGAACTGGCCAAGCAGCACGGCTGCGACCTGATTTGCGGCTCTGACCCCGATGCCGACCGGGTGGGATTGATGGTGAAAAACTCCGATGGGGATTACGTCGTGCTCACCGGCAATCAGACGGGTATCCTTCTGGAGGACTACGCCATTCAGGCCCGCAAGCGCGCAGGTACCTTGCCCGCCAACGCATACTGCAACACCACCATCGTCTCCTCCGCCATGGCCACCAAGGTCGCTGAGGCAAACGGCGTCAAGTGCGCACGCACCTTCACCGGCTTTAAGTTCCTGGGCGAGAAAAAGGACAAGTTGGAGCAGTCCGGCGAGGGCCAGGTCATCTTCTCCTTTGAGGAATCCTGCGGCTATATGTTTGGCGACTATGTCCGGGACAAGGACGCAGTCACCGCCATTGTGATTGCCGTCGAGATGGCTGCTTACTATGCAACCCAGGGCAAGACCCTGTATGACGCCCTGATGGACTGCTACGAGAAGTACGGCTACTATGCCGAGAAGACCCTGAACCTGGTGATGCCCGGTCTGGACGGCATGGCAAAAATGGCAAGCATCATGTCCAAGCTCCATGCCGCTCCGCTGACGGAAGTGGCCGGCACCAAGGTCGTCACCGCCAAGGATTACCAGTCCGGCATCGCTACCACCATCGCCACTGGCGAGACGGAGGAGATGGAGCTGAAGGACTCCAACGTGGTCGAGTACAATCTGGAGGACGGCACCACCTTTATCATCCGTCCCTCCGGCACTGAGCCCAAGATTAAGGTCTATATCCTGACCTCCGGCACAACCAAGGACGAGTGCGACGCCAAGGTCGCCAAATACGCGGATTACGCTCCTGCCATCAAAGAGCTGTAACGCAATCGCAAATATGCAATGCCCCTCCCGTCCCCAGGACAGGAGGGGCGCTTTGTTTGGATTCATGCGGGGAAGGGAGATCCCTTCCCGCAAAACGCAACAGGACCTCCCCGAAGGGAAGTCCTGTTGATTCTTTTCTGAAAACGATCAGCCCTTGACCGCCTTGATCTCGTCAATCAACGCGGGGATTACCTGGAACAGGTCCCCAACGATGCCGTAATCGGCCACGCCAAAGATGGGGGCCTCCGGATCGCGGTTGATGGCAATGACGGTGTCGCTGCCGCTCATGCCGGCCAGATGCTGAATGGCGCCGGAAATGCCGCAGGCAATGTACAGCTTGGGGGCGACGGTCTTGCCCGTCTGTCCTACCTGGTGGGCGTGGGGAATCCAGTCCGCATCCACGGCTGCACGGCTTGCGCCCACGGTGCCGCCCAGGACGTCGGCCAGCTGGCGGATCAGCTCAAAGCCCTCCGGGCCTTTGACGCCGCGGCCGCCGGAGACGATGACTTCCGCCTCTTCCAAGTTGACGGCCTCCGCAACCTCTTTGATGCGCTCCACCAGATGCACCCGGATCTCCTCCGGGGAGATGTGCAGATCTTCCACCAGAATTTCACCGGTGCGCGTTTCGTCCTTTGCGGCCTTCTTAAAGACGCCGGGACGAACCGTGGACATCTGGGGACGGTGGTCGGGGCAGGCGATGGTGGCCATCAGGTTGCCGCCAAAGGTGGGACGAGTGGACATGAGCAGCTTGGTCTCGTCGTCAATGTCCAGCCCGGTGCAGTCCGCCGTCAGACCGGTCTTCAGCGAACAGGCCACACGGGGGCCAAGATCCCGGCCGTTGTTGGTGGCGCCGTAGAGGACGATGGAGGGCTCATACTTGTGAATCAGCTCACACATGGCATAGGTGGCGGCGTCCGTGTTGTAGTTCTTATACTCCTCGCCTTCCACCAGAATGGCCTTGTCGGCGCCATAGGCGATGGCGTCCTGAGCCGCTTCCTTGACGTTCTGGCCAATGACAACGGCGACCAGTTCCTCGCCCAGCTTGTCCGCCATGGTGCGGCCGGGGTTCAGCAGCTCATAACCGACGTTTTTCGCCTTGCCTTCGTCCGTTTCAATCAGTACCCAAAGATTCTTAGACATGTTCAACACCCTCCCTTACAGCAGCTTGGCATCGGCCATCAGACCGGCCAGCTTCTTTGCGGCCTCATCGGCTTCCAGACCGGTGATTTTCATACCGTTCTTTTCCCGAACCGGCGTATAGGTGTTCTTCACCTTGGTGGGAGAGCCCTTCAAGCCGCGCTCGTCTTCCGGGACGACGACCTCAGCGGAGCTCAGCTCATGGATCTCGGCCTGACGGGCAGCGCGCTTGCTCTGGAAGCTGGGATAGCGCAGGTCATAGGGGGTCTTATTCATGGTGATGACGCAGGGCAGCTTGGTGGCATAGAAATCATAGCCCTCATCGCTCTCGCGCTTGCACTTGATGGAGCCGTCCTCCTGCAACTGGGCCTCTACCGCATAGGAGATCAGAGCACGGTTCAAGTGCTGCGAGATCTCGGGGCCAACCTGGCCGGTGTCTCCGTCAATGGCCTGTTTGCCGCAGAAGATGATGTCAAAGCCCTGGCCGTTCTTCTCCTCCAGAACCTGAATGGCCGTGGAGATGATCTTGGAAGTGGCCAGTGTGTCCGATCCGCCAAACACCCGGTCGGTAATCAGGTATGCCTCGTCAGCGCCAGCCGCCAGACAGTCGCGCAGCGCTTCCTTTGCCGCGGGCAGACCCATGGAGATGACGGTGACTTTGCCGCCGGTCTGATCTTTCAGACGCAGAGCCGTCTCCAGGGCATAGGTGTCAAAGGTGTTGACGATGGCGGGCACGCCCTCACGAATCAGGGTGTGCTTCACCGGGTCGATCTTGATCTGGTTGGTATCGGGAACCTGCTTGACGCAAACCAGCATGTTCAGCCCTTTTCCGGAAGCAGTTTTGGGCTTGGGAGCCTCCTGGGCGACGGGCGCGGCTTTGGGCTCGGGCTTTTTCTCCTCGCGCCGGGGGGCGGCGGGGGCAGCGGCCTTCTTGGGGTCGTCCGTGTACTTCTTCTTCATCTGACCGGCGATGACGCCGCGCTGAACCTGGTTGGTGCCCTCGTAGATCTGCAAAATCTTGGCGTCCCGGAAGATCTTCTCCATGGGGTAGTCCTTCATGTAGCCGTAGCCGCCCATGACCTGCAAACCGTCCACCACGTTGGCCATGCCGGCGTCCGTACCGGCGGTCTTGGCGCAGGAGGCCTCCAGCGTGAAGGGAAGACCGGCGTCCATCAGCTCTGCCGCGTGCAGATACATCTGGCGGCCCGTCTGGGTGCGGATTTCCATGTCAGCCAGCATCTGCTCCACCGCCTGCAAATTGGCGATGGGGGCGCCGAACTGCTTGCGCTGCTTGGCGTAGACCGTGGCGATCTCGCAGGCGCGCTGGGCAATGCCCACGCCAAAGGCGCCCACCCCTGCACGGCTGTGGTCCAGGGTCTCCAGGATGATCTTAAAGCCGCGGTTCTTCTTGCCCAGCATATGGCTCTTGGGAACGCGGACGTTGTCAAAGATGACCTCGGAGGTGCAGCTCAGGCGCATGCCCATCTTGTCCTCTTCCTTGCCGATGGAGACGCCCGGACGGTCCCGCTCCACCATGAACGCGGTCAGACCCAGCACGCCCGCCTTGGGACGGGTAGAGGCCAGAACGGTGTAAATCCCGGCGATGGGGCCGTTGGAGATGAAGCACTTGGTGCCGTTGATGATGTAGTCGTCTCCATCGGCAACGGCGGTGGTGCGCACGCCGCCAGCGTCGGATCCGGCGTCCGGTTCCGTCAGGCAGAAAGCCGCCCACTTCTTCTCCAGCATCACCTTGAACCAGTATTCCTGCTGCTCCTTGGTGCCAGCCAGCAGGACGGGATAAGAGGCAAGGCAGTTGCCAATCAGCGTGGTGCCCACGCCGATGTCGCCCCGGGCGACCTCCTCGGCGATGGCAAAGCACTGCACGTTGGTCAGGCCGGGGCCGCCGAACTCAGCGGGGACGCACAGGGCGTTCAGGCCCATGCCGATGGCCTTGTCCAGCAGCTCTTCCAGACCTTCGTTGTCGTTCTTTTCGATTTCCCCCACGTTAGGGATGATCTCCTTGTCCACGAAGTCGCGGACAAGGTCGAGTACTTCTCTGGTTTCTTCATCAAAAATCATGAAGCATTGTCTCCTTTACAGTTAGATCGTGTCGGAACGGGCCCAGGCCCGCCTGCCATATCGCGGCCGGGTGAAGCACCCTCCGCGTTTCCGGAACCCTGTGGTCAAAAGCGGATATACCAGCCCCATTCTGACACGGCCGCAGAGTCATTTGACATTATAGCACCCAACCTGTAGGATGGCAATATTTTTCACAAATTTTTTATAAATGACCGTTGGTTTTTCTGTTTTTTGTCTGTTTGTGAATTTTTTATCAATTTTTCATATCGAATCGGTGTTATTCAATTTTGCCCTTTTCACGCAAAATGGTCTCGCAAAGGGAGACGCATTCAAAGACCATCCCGTCGCAGTGGGGCTTTCTCTCCCGGTTGCCGTCGGCAAACCAGACGCTCAGCAAATCCTTGCAGTTGATCTTTGCGGTGTGATTCATGTTCACCCGCCGGTAGTAGTCCTCCACGGAAACCGGGTCATCCACCCCGTACAGCCCCAGCGCCATCAGCCCGCCGACAACAGCGCCGCAGGTGGCCTGGATTTTTAAGCCAGTTCCAAAATTTGAGGACAGCTGGTACGCCAGCTCAGTGTCGAGGCCCTTCGCCTCGGCAAAGGGGATAAAGACGCTCTGGGCACAGTTGTAGTGCCGGGAGGTAGTGGCGCGCAAATCAATTGCACGTTCCAAGTATTGGCTCATAATGGTTTCTCCTTTCAAAGAAGCCGGTTGTTCCGGCTTATCAATTCGTTTTGTATTGGGCCTTGTTTGAAGATGGGAAATGCGGCAACGGCGGGGAATTTTTTCGCCAGACCTAGTTGAATATATTTGGATTTTGTTCAAACAGGCTCTGAACCCGGGCCCGAAC
>CAYWAP010000013.1:5997-43226 GCA_964456525.1 uncultured Oscillospiraceae bacterium | reverse complement strand
TGTTTATGGAACGATACCTTTTGTGCTTTTTCAGTTGTTTTTGATTTCCAACTTTACAATGGCTTATTTTTTACGGATTTTACAACAGGGTGGATTCCTTTTACCGGAAGTACTCAATTTTAACATCCAAGCATCTTTGCTGATGAGAAACCGGCTTTCTTTTTTTCTGCTATCGCATCCTCCTAAATTTTTGTGAGGCACTTTACCGGCTTGATTGAGCTTCCAGAAACATCCAGTTCATTTTTTGGAACTGTTTATGAAATCCACGTTTGCGTTGGGTACTCGGTTTTCCTTTTTCCTTCGCTGGAATTCCTGCCCAAGTATTTGTGGGATTTCATCAGTACTTCCAATTTGCCTTTCGTCTTTGAAAAGGTTGAACTTCGGATGGAAAAAAGAGTTTAGCTGAGGTAACGGGTCAGCTGCCGCTATCGTTGTACTTTGGAGCCATCTCCCTTCTGTTTTAGATTTTGTGTTGTTTGTTTTTGTTGATATAAATATACCATGGGCGGCTTGATTTGTCAAGCACTTTTTAAAAGATTTTTCATAAAAATTTTAGAGGATAAAATAGAGAAGATTTCCGGGAAAACAGCAGATAAACGGGGAAAAACAGAACATATAGTGAAAAAAGAGGCCGGCATGGATTGCCGGCCCGTAAAAATAAATTTTTAAGAGGGGGATTACAGAACCGCTGCCAGACGCTTCTCCAGATCCTCCTTCATGTCCTCATAACCGGGCTTGCCCAGCAGTGCAAACATGTTCTTCTTGTAGGACTCCACGCCGGGCTGGTTGAAGGGGTTGACGCCCAGCATATAGGCCGAGATGCCCAGGCTCTTCCAGAAGAAGAACACCAGTTCACCGAAGGTGAAGTCATTCAGCTCATCCAGCGTAATGATGATATTGGGTACGCCGCCGTCCACATGGGCCAGCAGGGTGCCGTTCATGGCCTTCTCATTCATATACTGCATGGTTTTGCCGGAGGCAAAATTCAGGCCGTCCACGTTTGCGGGGTCGTTGGGAACCGCGATGTCATGGTTGGATTTCTCCACCCACAGGATGGTCTCAAACATGGTGCGGGAGCCGTCCTGAATGAACTGGCCGATGGAGTGCAGGTCAGTGGAGAAGTTGGCGGTGACGGGGAACAGACCCTTCCAGTCTTTGCCTTCCGACTCTGCCATCAGCTGCTTATACCATTCGCCGAACTGGGTCAGGGCGGGCTCATAGTTGGACAGAATTTCCACGCTCTTGCCCTTCATCTGCATGATGAAACGGGCGGCGGCGTAAATCATGGTGTCGTTGCTGTACAGGTCGGGATTGTCGTATTTGTCCCGGGCTGCGCGGTAGCCGGCCATCACAGCGTCGATGTCCATGCCGCCGGCTGCCATCGGCAGCAGACCAACAGCGGTCAGGCAGGAAAAACGGCCTCCAGTGGTGTCGGGCACGACGAAGGTCTCATATCCCTCTTCCACTGCCATGTTGCGCAGAGCGCCCTTTTTGGCGTCTGTGGTGGCGTAAATGCGGTCTTTGGCCCCTTCCTTGCCGTATTTGGCCTCCAGCTTCTCTTTAAAGATGCGGAACGCGACGGCGGGTTCGGTGGTCGTGCCGGATTTGGAGATCACATTGACGGAAAAGTCCCGGTCGCCAATGATCTGCATCAAATAGTGGACATATGCGGAGCTGATGTTGTTGCCTGCGAAATAGACCTCAACACCGTTCTCCTGATCGACCAGCTGGTTGTAGAAGGAACCCTTGGTAAACTCCAGGCCGGCACGGGCGCCCAGATAGGAACCGCCGATTCCGATGGCGATCAAGACCTGGGACTGCTGTTGAATCTTTTTGGCGGCGGCCTTGATGCGCGCAAACTCACCGGGGGCGTACTCGGCGTTGGTGGCGTCCATATCCATCCAGCCCAGGAAGTCGTTTCCCGCGCCCTGTTTGCTCATCAAAGTGGCATAGGCGGCGTCAACCAGGAATTTCGTCTGCTCCAGTTCATGGTCACGCAAACCGGCGTTCTTAATATTCAGAGAGATTGCCATTCTTGAATTTCCTCCTTAGTAGATATGCAAGGTTCCAATAGGGAATCGGAACGTGCAGGAATGATACAACGATATTATATATGCTTCCCGGCCAATGTTCAACTGTTTTGGTGGACATTGCCGAAAACTTTCCCGGCTATGGGCCCCTGCCAGCCTGCTGGGAGAGCGGGCAAATGAAAGAAGGGCCGGTCCTAATGGAACCGGCCCCTTGACCTTTATTTGTTGGAAGGCGGCGGCGCGCAGTGGTGAGGACAGCTGGCGCAGCTTCCGCCGCAGGCGTTGCCACAGGAGGATTTCCCGGCTTTCTTGTCCCGGATCATGCTGCGGATGACCAGAGCAACGATAGCAAGAAGAACCAGCCCCACAACGATTGTGCCCGCGTTGGCGGATAACCATGCGATCATTTCAAAATCCCTCCTGTTCTTGGTGTTAGATGATGGAAAATCAGATGTTGGCCTTTGCGTTTTCCTGCAGCTTCCGGGTGCCCTTGGCGGGACGGAACAGCATGTAGAGGAACAGGACGACCACGGCGATGGCGATCACGGTGAAGATGCCGAACTGGCCTTCCGCCACCAGATTGCCGATCTGGTTGATGACCAGGGCTGCCAGATAGGCAAAGCCGCACTGATAGCCGATGGCGAACCAGAACCACTTGGTATTGTTCATCTCACGCTTGATGGCGCCCATGGCGGCGAAGCAGGGAGCACACAGCAGGTTAAAGGTCATGAAGGCAAAGGCGCTGATGGGGGTAAAGGCTGCTGCCATGTTCTGATAGACGGAGCCGTCGCCGCCGCTGTACAAAATGCCCAGCGTGCCGACAATGTTCTCCTTTGCGATCAGGCCGGTGACGGAGGCCACCGTGGCCTGCCAGGTGCCAAAGCCCAGGGGGGCAAAGATCCACGCGATTGCCTGACCGATGGTGGCCAGAATCGAGCTGTCCAGCTGATCCTCTTCCAGCATGGTGAAAGCGCCGTCGACAAAGCCGAAGTAGCTCAGGAACCAGACCAGGATGGTGGACAGCAGGATGATGGTGCCCGCCTTTTTAATGAAGGACCAGCCGCGCTCCCACATGCTGCGCAGGACGTTGACCACGGTGGGCATGTGGTAGGGGGGCAGCTCCATGACGAAGGGAGCGGGATCCCCGGCAAACCACCGGGTCTTTTTCAGGATGATGCCGGAGGTGATGATGGCGAAAATGCCCATAAAGTAGGCAGAGGTGGCAATCCAGGGAGAGCCGCCAAAGATAGCGCCGGCGATCATGGAGTAGAACGGTGCTTTCGCGCCGCAGGGGATGAAGGTTGTGGTCATAATGGTCATGCGGCGGTCCTTCTCGTTTTCAATGGTACGGGAAGCCATGATGCCGGGAACGCCGCAGCCCATGCCCACCAGGAAGGGGATGAAGGACTTACCGGACAGGCCGAAGCGGCGGAACACACGGTCCAGAATGAAGGCGATACGGGCCATGTAGCCGCAGGATTCCAGAAATGCCAGGAAGATGAACAGAACCAGCATCTGGGGCACAAAGCCCAGAACGGCGCCCACACCGGCGACGATACCGTCCAGAATCAGGCCCTCCAGCCAGGGAGCCACCTGAGCGGACTCCAGCAGGGAGCTCAGGAGGGCGGGGATGCCGGGAACCCAGATGCCGTAGTCGGCGGGGTCAGGCTCTTCGCCGCCATATTCGGCGTATACCTCTACGGCGTCGGCCAGCTCCTCCGCAGTGTAGGTGACGTCTTCCGTCTCCAGGGTTTCCTCGTCTTCCAGTGTCCAGTCAGCCGTGGCATCTGCGTCTACTGTTGCGGCGAATTCGCTGACTGCGGCAACGGCAGCGTCGCCGTCAAAGTCCTCGGCCTCAGCGTCCATGGCGTCCAGAACGTCCTCTGCGCCGTTGGCCTCGGCAAAGGCCTGGATAATGCCGTCCGCCTCGGAGAAGGCATCGGCGGCGTCGTTATACGCGCTGTCGCCAATCCAGGCGAAGTGCCAGCCGTCGCCAAAGACGCCGTCGTTGGCCCAGTCCGTGGCCCAGGAGCCAACGGTGGACATGGAGACATAGTAGACCAGGAACATGACCAGGGCAAAAATCGGCAGCGCCAGGATACGGTTGGTGACGACCTTGTCGATCTTATCGGAAATGGTCAAGTTGCCGGCCTTGGGGGATTTCTTGACTGCCTTGTTGATGATCTTGCTGATGTACGCATAGCGCTGGTTGGTGATGATGCTCTCGGAGTCATCGTCCAGCTCGTTTTCACAGTCCACGATGTGCTGTTCCAAATGGGATCTTACATCCTCGCTCAGATCCAGCTCATCCATCACCTTTTCGTCCCGCTCAAAGACCTTGATGGCGTACCAGCGGATGAAGCGGCTGTCCACCTTGTCCTGAATGGACTCCTCGATGTGGGCGATGGCGTGCTCCACGCTGCCGGTAAAGACGTGGGGCAGTTCAGCGGACCGGTCGGTTTGTGCCAGTTTCATTGCCTTTTCCGCAGCGGCCATGGTGCCCTCGCCCTTCAGGGCGGAGATCTCCACCACGTCGCAGCCCAGCGCCTGGCTCAGCTTGTCCAGATCAATTTTGTCCCCGCTCTTGCGAACCAGGTCGATCATGTTCACGGCCACCACAACGGGGATTCCCATCTCAATCAGCTGGGTGGTCAGGTACAGGTTCCGTTCCACGTTGGTGCCGTCCACAATGTTCAAGATGGCGTCGGGCTTCTCGCCCACCAGATAGGAACGGGCGATGACCTCTTCCGGGGTGTAGGGGGACAGGGAATAGATGCCGGGAAGGTCCTGGATGATGACATCCTTATGGCCCTTCAGACGGCCTTCCTTTTTCTCAACCGTGACGCCGGGCCAGTTGCCGACGAACTGGTTGGAACCGGTCAGCCCGTTGAACAGGGTGGTTTTACCGCTGTTCGGGTTGCCGGCCAGTGCAATTTTAATGCTCATGAATGCGGTCTCCTCTCTGAGGTTAGTGCGTATAAACTAACTTCTATCCATTTAAAGATGAAAATATGGCGGGGAAGCCCGGTCTGCCAAAGATGCCCTCCAGCGGTTTCCCGCAGATTGGGATTTCGGGGGATTGTCTATGAAATCCCCGGCGCATTGGGGCACCAGCAGGCCAGAAGCTCACTCGAGTTCCACCATCTCGGCATCTGCCTTGCGGACGCTGAGCTCATACCCCCGAACGGTCAATTGAATGGGGTCCCCCAGGGGCGCCACCTTGCGGATGTACAGTTCGGCGCCCTTGGTCAAGCCCATGTCCATAATACGGCGCTTGATGGGGCCGGAACCGTGCAGCCTTTTGACGGTGACGGTCTCTCCGACCTTCACGTCTCTCAGTGTTTTCATACTCTCTTCCTCCTTATGTTAGATCATAATGCGAGTTGCCATGGAACGGTCCAGGGCAATCCGGCTGTCCTTCACCTGAAGAATCAAATTGCCGGCAATTTCGCTGACGACAGTCACTTCCTCATCCACCACAAAGCCCAGCTCGGCCAGGTGCTGGCGCACCTCGTCTTTGCCGGTAATCTTACGGATGGTGACGGTCTCTCCAGTTTTTGCCATTGCGAGCGGCATCATAGCGCTTCACTCCTTCATCGGCATCCTATTCAAACTCAAAGCAGGTTAGTGCTAACTATCTTCACAATCTGAGGTAAGTTTACATCGGCTAACCCAAAAAGTCAAGAGGTATTCTCAGAGCCGGAAAAATATTGACGCAATTCTCCAAAATCCCTAAAAGGGAGGCCCTCTATCAAAATTTTCCTTGTGCAAAAATAGGGCGAACAGGGGCGCCAAAAGGGAACACCGCCGGTTTCCCAACATAGAATGAAAACGGAAACGGGAGGAAAAGGCCCGTTTCTCATCAAAATGAGCATGGGGGTTGAGGTTTTGCAGGCAGTTTTATGGGCGGCAGCGGGCACTGGATTCACCTTTCTGATGACCGTTCTCGGCGCCGCAACCGTTTTCTTTTTCCGCCGGAGGGTGGCAGACGGGGTTCAGCGGGTTTTTCTGGGCTTTGCCGCGGGGGTTATGATCGCGGCGTCTGTGTGGAGCCTGCTCATTCCGGCCATTGACGCCGTGGCAGAGCAGGGCGGCGTGATCTGGTTCCCGGCGGTGGGCGGCTTTCTCATCGGCGTCGCCTTCCTGACGATCATGGACCGGCTGCTGCCGCATTTACACCCGGATCGGATGAAACCGGGGGTGAAAAACGTCTCCTGGGAGCGCATGACCCTGCTGATGACGGCGGTGACGCTGCACAACATTCCGGAGGGCATGGCAGTGGGGCTATCCTTTGCGCTGGCCGCCCAGAGCAGCGGCCAGGTGAGCGCCCTGTCCGCGGCGGCAGCGCTGGCGGTGGGCATTGGCATTCAAAACGTCCCGGAAGGGGCGGCGGTGGCGCTGCCCATGCGCCAGGAGGGGATGCCGTCCTGGAAGGCTTTCCTCTGCGGCAGCCTTTCCGGGCTGGTGGAAATGGTCTTCGGCGTACTTGTGGTGTTGATCGCCGGGGAGGTTCAGGTGCTCATGCCGTGGATGCTGGCGTTTGCCGCGGGAACCATGATGTATGTGTTGGTGGAGGAGCTGATTCCCGAGGCCCATCTGGGCGAGCCCAGCAACCTGGGGACGCTGGGCGTGATGGCGGGCTTTGTCATTATGATGGTGCTGGATATTGCGCTGGGATAGCGAAAGCGCGTGACCCTCACACACGCAAAGCGCACCGGGGCGGAAAAACGTCCCGGTGCAGAGGAAATCGGAGACGGAGAAAGAACGGCGGCCGGAGGATTGCGTGGGGGCGATAACTATGGTATTCTGTAGAAAATACCGTGAAAGGGGGAAGGTGAGATGAAATGGAGGCGATGTGCCGCCGCGCTGTTGGTTTTGCTGCTGGCGGGCTGTGCGCCGGCAGAAGAGGGGAGCGAATCCCTCACCGGGGCGGAGAGCACATCCGCCCAGACCGTGGAGGAGGAAACCGGCAGCACCAGCGTAGAAGAGGAAGAGACCGGCTCTTCGTTGACGGCGGCAGATGTGGCGGAAATGGACGCGGGAACCATTTTGACGGAGGAACAGCTGGATGGGCTGGATCTGGACGAGCTGTTCTATGCCGAGGAGATTTCGGATCAGGTGTTCCAGCGGATGGACGGGGTCTCCTTTGGGGAGGACTGCACCACGGCCCGGGAGGAGCTGCGCTATGTCCGGGTGCTGCACACCGGCTTTGACGGGGAGACCCACATTGGTGAGCTGGTGGTGAACCAGTCCATTGCCCAGGACATTGTGGAGATCTTCCGCGCGCTGTATGACAACGCCTACCCCATTGAAAAAATGCACCTGGTGGATGACTATGGCGGGGATGATGAGGCGTCCATGGAGGACAACAACACCTCCTGTTTTAACTTCCGCAACGTCTCGGGCAGCAGCACCCTCTCCCGGCACGCCCTGGGACTGGCTGTGGATGTCAATCCCCTTTACAACCCCTATGTGACCGACAGCGGTTATGAACCGGCCAATGCCGGGGACTATTTGGACCGGACGCTGGAGTTCCCCTATAAAATCGACGCGAGTGACCTGTGTTATCAGCTCTTTACAGAGCACGGCTTTTCCTGGGGCGGCTGGTGGACGTCCGTGAAGGATTATCAGCACTTTGAGCAGTGAGCGCCCCCGGGGCGCGCCCGTGAAAAAACGCTGCTTTGCCGGGAGGAAAGGGAAAAAGGAAGTTGCCCCAGTATCTTTTGCAAAAAGAGTTGATTTTACAGCGTTCTGGGGGTACAATTCGTTTGAAATCACCTATTTACTGTGGACATGTTGTTGGAGGAATGCTATGAAAAACCAAGCCTATCCGTTGTATGAATCGTCGGGACAGCTCACGACTTTGCGCCAGCTGATCGAACAGAAGGCCCAGGAGTGCCCGGACGACGTCTGTTTTCGTTTCTGCCAAAAGGGCGGGAAGGTGAAGTCCGTCTCCTACCGCGCCTTTTATGAGGACGTTTGTGCCCTGGGCAACAATCTGCTGCGTCACCGCATCTATAACCGGCGGATTGCCATCCTCGGTGAAAATTCCTATTCGTGGCTGGTGACGTACTTTGCCCTTGTCACCACCGGCAATGTGGCCGTTCTGATTGCCAAAGATGCCGCAGATGCCGAGATCTCCACCATGCTGTTTCAGACGGAGACGGACATCGTTCTCTACAGCAATAGCTGTGTCAACAGCGTGGCATACTGCAAGGCGATCTATGGCCGCCGGAAGCACTTTTATCCCATCGAGAAGTTGCAGCAGCGGATTTCCAGGGGGCGAAGCGCCATCCAGCGGGGCCGGAACGACTATAAAAACTGGCAGACCGACCCGGAAAAGGCCTGTACGATCTTTTTCACCTCCGGTTCCACCGGCTTCAGCAAGGGCGTGATGATCTCCCAGACCAATATCTGCTCCAACATCAGCAATACGCTGCAGCTTGTGGTGCCAAAAGGCCCGATCCTGTCTGTGCTCCCCTTCCACCACGCCTTTGGCCTGGTCACCTGCGTGCTGCTGCCCGTCCACGCCCATGCGGAGGTGTTTCTCTGCTCCCGGCTGTCCAATTTCATGCGGGAGATTGTGATTGCAAAGCCCCGGACGCTGGGGGTTGTGCCGCTGTTTGTGGAGGTGTTTTCCAAGACCATCTGGCGCACGGCCAAAAAAGAGGGGCAGGAAAAGACCCTCAAGCGGGGGATTGCGGTGTCGAACGGGTTGCTGCGCCTGGGCATTGACCGCCGGCGCCAGCTGTTTCGTTCCGTTTTGGACAAGTTTGGCGGGCGGCTGGAGTGCATTGTCTGCGGCGGCGCGCCTCTGGACCCCCAGTATGTGAAGGAATTTCGCAGCCTGGGCGTGGAGCTCCTCAACGGCTACGGCATCACGGAGTGCTCGCCGGTGTTGGCAGCCAACCGGATGTATCACCATCTGGACGGCAGCGTGGGACAGATTTTGCCCCAGACCGAGCTGAAAATCGTCGATCCCGACAGCGAGGGCAACGGAGAGATCGTCGTCCGGGGCAGCGGCGTCATGCTCGGCTACTATAACGATCCCCAGTCCACCGCCCAGGTGCTGGATCAGGACGGATGGTTCCACACCGGGGATCTGGGTCACGTGGACGACGACGGATTCCTGTTCGTCACCGGACGGAAAAAGAGCCTGATTATCCTGGCAAACGGTGAAAACGTCTCCCCCGAGGAGCTGGAGCAGTATGTCAGCCGGATTGACGAGGTTCAGGAAGTGGTCGTCTATGAAAAAGACCACGCGATTACGGCGGAGGTCTACCCGGAGGAGTCCGACCTGTCTCCGGCGGAGGTGCGCAAGCGGATTCAGAAGGAGATCAACAAGCTGAACGCCAAGCTCCCCAATCATAAACACATCCAAAAGCTGAAAATCCGGGCCACAGAGTTTGAAAAGACGGCGACGAGAAAGATCAAACGGTTTAAAGCGGCTGAGCGTGACCAGTAACACGGTTTTTGAAAGGAAATCCGCCGCGTAAGGGGCGATACCTCGTCTGCCGGTCATGGAGCCGCTGGAACAGCGGGTCAGGTTAAACGATTGCTTCTGAAATATTTGGGGTCGAAGATGTCTGCGGTTTGATTGGAATAGCATGTCCGCCCTTTGCAATTGTGTAAACAATCTGTAATAGATTTGTTTTAAATGTTAATTGACTTTTGCAAAAGAAGCTGTTACGCTATCCATATAAAGATTTCCCATGGGACGAAAAACTGGTTTCCTGCCAGCGTCCCCTGATGGAAAGCGGAAAGGAGCATGCAGCATGACGAAGAAACTTCTGATTCCCATTCTGGCGTTGTGTCTGTTGCTCGGCGGCTGCGGGAACAGCGAAGTGACGGGGGCCATCTCGACCGCGAGCGGCTCCGGCTCCTCAACGGCAAGCGGAGAAGCAGATACATCCAATCCGGAAACGGATTCCACCATCCTCACCTCCCTGGGCGAGTTTACGCAGGAAGTCGAGCTTACCAATGGAAGTTTGTTCTTTAATGCGTATCTTCCGGCAACTGGGGATATGGCCTATTATGACCCGGACACGGCCCGCACGGAACAGTGGGACATGGAGCAGGTGACGGAATATTTGGGCGCTTCCTTTGAGCCGTCTTATGTGCCGGAGACATTGGAACGCTGCGAAGAGGCTTACAGCGATACCTTTATCTCCGAGTGCATCGACGGCGAGATGTATTGGACGGTCGCCTTTGAGGGGGATGCCGGCTCCCCGACCTATGACAATTTTGGCCTGTTTTACAGCGATTCCTTTGACGAGGAATATGACCCGCTGAGGAAAACACTCTGTATCGAGGTCTCGAAGGACAAACTGCCGGAAACGGATACGGTGTATGAGTATGAGACGACGGTGGAATCTGCCATTGGCGATGTCGCACTCACAATCGGATTTTATGAAGCGCCCTATTACGACGGCGGGACAGGACCGGCGGGATATTCTGAATATTTCGTGGCGGAGTGTGTCGTTGACGGCGTGGGCTATCGCGTCAAAAGCAAAAATATATCCCAGGAGGATTTCATCAAAGTTGTAACGTCCCTCCCCGTATTTGCGTAAAAACCTTCGGGTCTGTGCGGGCCGGTTGACAGGGTGCTCATTGACACGCTGCCGATTGGCCCCGCCTGACCCGAAGGTTCTCTTTTTATGGGCTGGCGCCGGTGTGCAGTTTTTGTCAAACGTGGGGAGGGGCTGACAAAATCCCTTCAAATGAGACAGCGCCGGGAAAAAAGAAACTCTCCCGAAAAGCCGAGTCGGGAGAGAAAACACCATCAGCGAACCTTCTGTTGCAGCTGCAGCCGGTCTGCGATCATGGCAATGAATTCGGAGTTGGTGGGTTTTCCCTTTACGCCGTTTACTGTGTATCCGAAGTACTTTTGGAGGGTTTCCAGATCCCCCCGGTCCCAGGCGACTTCGATGGCGTGGCGAATGGCCCGCTCTACCCGGCTGGCTGTGGTGCCGTAGCGTTTGGCGACCTCAGGATAGAGCACCTTGGTGACCGCGTTGATGACGTCCATATTGTCCACGGCGATCAAAATGGCCTCCCGCAGGTACTGATACCCTTTGATGTGGGCGGGAACGCCGATCTCGTGGATAATGGAGGTGACGGTGGCCTCCATGGTGGCGCTGCGGTACTCCTCGGAGCGGCTGTCCGCCTGGAGCTGGCGAACCCGTTCGATGACCGCGCCCGCCCGGCAGGGCTTGAGCAGAAAGAAGTCCGCGCCCAGTTCCGCCGCCTGGTTGACCAGGTTGCCCCGCAGAAAACTGGAGAGAATCAGAATCAGCGGCTTGGCGCCGCTCTGACGTGAAATGGCCTGCAGTAAGTCCAGGCCGTCCATGCGTCCCAGCACCATATCCATGATGAGCACATCCGCCGGGTGGGACTGGAGCTGATGCAGTGCGTCCTCGCCGTCACCGGTGGAAAAGCAAACCTCCATATCGTCCGTTTCTCCGATACGGTCTTCCAGAATGGTGCGGAATTCTTCATCTGCATCGGCAAGCATGATTTTTGTCGATTTCATGGTTTCGTCTCCTTTTACAAGCAATGTCAGCAGCCGTCCTAGAGGGGGCGCTGCGGGTTTTGTCTCCAATAATGTAACATAATCGGGAAAATATTACAACTAAAAACTGGGATTATTTTACGACATATTATGCTATAAAATGACTTTTAATCGACTATTCTAAACTTATAGTGGAAAAACCGATCGTTTTCGAGAAAATATGACAGCGCCGTGACCGAAGATGGCGGACTTTGCTCTCCGGCAGGTGTGCGCCCGGATGCCAGCCACCGGCAAGGGGATGATAGACAAAAAAGCAGCCGCAGAACCCCAGGCGCGGGATTCTGCGGCTTGCTCTGCTGTTTCGGTCAACCGCCTCGTTTTGCGTTGCACTTGCTCAAAAATGTTTCATTTTGCACCAGAAACCGTGCCTGCCGGCAGGTGCCGATGGCGCCTGTCTCGTCATAGGCTGTGACCTCAAAGGTGAGTTTTCTGCCGCTGATTTCGGTGAGGACGCTGTCCGCCCAGACCTTCATGCCCACGGGGGTAGCGGCGTCGTGGGTGATGGTCATGCCAATGCCGACGCTGCCCCAGCCCTCGTCCAGATGGCCGTCCAGGGAGCGGCAGGCGGCCTCCTCCATGAGGGCCAGCAAAAAGGGGGTGCCAAAGACAGGCAGGCTGCCGGAGCCGCAGAAAGCGGCGGTCAGGGTTTCGGATACGGTCTTTTCGGCGTGGCCTTTCAGGCCCAATTCAACAGTCATTGAGATTCCTCCTCTTCAGTAGCGGTGAAATTGGCCCAGAAGACGCTGTTCTGCGCGCGAATTTCGGGGATGGGATTGCACAATAGCTCGGCATCTTCCGTGACGCTCTCCGACGGATAGGCCAGCGGGTTGGAGTGCCAGCTGCTGTCCAGCTTTTCGACGGCGCCCTCTGAGGTGAGCGAGTATTTACAGTAGACGGCGTTTTTGGCCAAATTGGTTTCCGAGCACATGTAGTTGATAAAGGTTGCGGCCTGCTCCGCCATCTGGCTGTCGGCCGGGATGCAGTACCCAAAGGAGATGCGGAACGTGCCGCCGGAGGGGATGGAAAAGGCCAGGTTGCTGTTTTTCTGCATCATGGCCAGGGCGTCGCCGGAGTAGCAGGGCATCAGGGCGGCCAGCTCGCTCTCCATCAGGGCATAGGAGGCCCGGCCGGTGTAGGCGAGGACCAGCTCGCGCTGCTCTTCCAAAAAGTCATAGGCGGCCTGGAGTTCTTCGGCGTCGCTGGTGTTGACGTCATACCCCAGAGCGTTCAAGGCAATGGCAATGCAGTCATGTTCGTTGTCGGGCATCAGCAGCATGCCGGCGTAGGTCTGGTCCAGCAGGCTGGACCACTGGGACTGTTGGGTGTCGATCAGCGTTGTGTTCCAGAGAAGCCCCATGGTCTCCCACAGGCAGGTGACGGAGTAATCATCCAGCTGCCACTCCTCGTCGATATTGGCGGCGTTGGGAATGGCGTCCTCGTCCAGCTCCATCAGCAGATCGCAGTTGGCCAGCTCTGTAATGGTGCTGCTGTCGGTCAGGATCACGTCGTAAACAGAGGCGGGATAGGCGGCCTCTCCATCGGTTTCCGCATCCCCGTCTGTCTCCGCGTCGGCGGCGGTGTAGGCGGCGGCGTCGCCATTGGTGGCCCATTCCCCGTCCAGTACTTCGGCGCGGGTGGAGAGCAGGATCTCCCGCAGGCTCATGCCGGTGTAATCATCCCGGCTGGAGTCGCTCTGGGTCTGGTCGAGCAGGACGGCGTCGGCGCTGGTGTAGTAGGACGTGTTGCCGTCGGTCTGGCTCTGGTTCTGGGCATAGGTCTCCTTTTCTTCAGCGGTGGGCGTTCGATCGCCTACCACATATTGAACCTGGATGCCGGTCTCCTCGGTAAAGGCTTCCAGCAGGGAGGGGTCCAGATAGTCGCCGTCTGCATAGACGGTGAGGGCCTGTTTGCCCAGGGCGCAGCCGGAGAAGCACAGGGTGCACAGGGCGACTAGGGCTGCGGCGGCAAAACCTTTCCATAAATGTGTCATAATACCTCCAGAATACAGGAAATTTCCCGGAAATCAGGATGTTATTCAAAGGTGGACGGTACGCGGCTCAGGCGGTAATTGGGGAAATATTTCTCCACAAAATCCACCTGAGTGAGTTGCCAGTGTTTGTGGTTCAGGTATTCCAACTCGCCGGCGTCTGTGGTAAAATGAAAGGACAGAAACCAGGAGCACAGCGCCTGATGGCGCATGCCGTAGCGGCGGTTATCCGCCTCCCGGCCGTATTTGCCGTCCCCCAGCAGGGGGTGTCCGGCGCTGGCAAGCTGGGCGCGGATTTGGTGGGTTCTTCCGGTGACCAGGCCGCACTCCACCAGCGACAGCCCGTTCTGGGCGGCCAGAGTGCGGTATTTGGTGATGGCTGTGCGCCCGCCGGGAACCGGTTTGGAGCGGACATAGACCTGCTTCTTTTTGGTGTCCTTGACCAGGTAGCTTTTTAAGGCGCCCTGCCGGGGCTGCAGCTCTCCCAGGGCGATGCAGAGATACCGCTTAGTCACTTCCCGATCCCGGATCTTCTGGTTCATGACGCGCAGGGCCTCCGCCGTCTTGGCGGCGATCACGATGCCGCTGGTATTCCGGTCAATCCGGTTGCACAGCGCCGGCGTAAAGGCGTGCTCCCATTGGGGATCCCATTCCCGCTTCTGATAGAGATAGAGGAGAATGTGGTTGATCAGGGTGTTGACCTGCTCGCCCTCGTCGGCGTGGACCACCATGCCGGGGGCCTTATTGACCAGAAGAATCTGGTCGTCCTCATAGACGATGTTTAGGCGGGGCTGGCGGAGCTTCTGAAAGGCGTTCTCCTGGGTGGGGAGCTCAAAGAACTCATCCCTGATGTAGAGCTGAACCAGGTCGCCCGGGGCGAGCCGGTCGCTTCGCTGCGCACGTTTGCCGTTGATTTTGATGTGCTTGGTGCGGATGTATTTCTGGGCCAGTGTGCTGGGGAGCAGAGGAAGGGTCTTGGAAAGCCAGCGGTCCAGCCGCTGGCCCGCATCATTGGCGCCGATGGTGAATGATTTCATAGTGAAATGCGTCCTTCTTGATAAAAGTTACAAAATGTTACCAAATGTTTTTAATTGTCATTTTTGCATTATAACACAATTGAAAGGAAAAGGCAACTGACAATCGAGCCGTGGCATGGGGAATCTCACGCGCCGTCCAGGGGCCGCCGGGAGGCCGGTTTTTCGGGTTTTGCGGTCAAATTTCGTGGGAAAAGCGGTTGACAAGTGGAAGGACTTGCGATACAATACCACTTGTATCGTTATGCGAGGTGTGCTATGCGGCTGGATTTAAAAGATATCATCCATGTGCCCGGCTCCCAGCTTCCATTTGCGTATCAGATGGATCTTTCGGAGCTGGATTTTTATGGCGTTCACCCCTTTGCAGAGCCTGTCGAGGTCAATGGCTGCGTGCGCAACCGGGCAGGGCTTCTGGAATTGGAGTGTGAGGCAGGCAGCAATCTGCACCTCCGGTGCGACAGCTGCGGAAAGGCTTTTCAGCGCGTGCTGACCGTTCCGGTTCGGTATATGCTGGCCACGGAGCTGGAAAAGGAAGAGGATGACATCCTTTTGCTGGAGGGCACTCAACTGGATTTGGATTGCCTGATTCATGATGAGATGATCTTCGCAATGGATACAAAAATCCTCTGCCAAGAGGATTGTAAGGGCCGCTGTCCCAAGTGCGGAAAAGATCTGAACGAGGGCCCCTGCGGCTGTAAGCCGGAGCTTGACTCCCGCTTTTCCATCCTTGCAAAACTGTTGCAGCAGGATGAATGATTGAAATGTTGACGAGGAGGTGTCTCATCAATGGCAGTCCCTAAGAGAAAGGTGTCCCACGCAAGGCGCAACAAGCGCCGTGCAAACTGGAAGCTGACCGCTCCCCAGTTGGTTCGCTGCACGGAGTGCGGCGCACTTCACATGCCTCACCGTATTTGCCCCTCCTGCGGCGTTTATAATGGCCGTTCCTATGCCCAGGTTAAGGCAAACGAAGCAGTTGAGTAATGGATATTTGGATCCAGGAAAGAGCCTGCCGGAAAAGCAGGTTCTTTCCTTTTTTTGCAGCGAGGGCCGGTAGCCCGTTGACGAAAGGCCGCCAGAGGGGTAAAATAATTCCAGTGATACCTGTAAAGGGCTCTATTAAGGAGGAAATTATGGAATTGAGTAAATTGCTGTCCCATGTGGACCATACCCTGCTGACGCAGACGGCCACCTGGGCGGAGATCAAAGCGATCTGTGACGATGGGGTGAAATACGGCTGTGCCAGCGTGTGCATCCCTGCCAGCTATGTCAGGCAGGCGGCTGAATACCTGGAGGGCCGGTGCCCGGTCTGCACGGTGATCGGTTTCCCCAATGGCTACTCCACCACAGCAGCCAAGGTCTTTGAGACGGAGGACGCCGTTGCCAACGGCGCGGCGGAGATCGATATGGTCATCAACCTGGGCTGGGCAAAGGACGGCCGCTGGGAGGATCTCCTTGCCGAGATCCAGGCGGTGCGCGGAGCCTGCCAGGGCAAGGTTTTGAAGGTGATTATCGAAACCTGCCTGCTCACGGATCAGGAGAAGGTGAAGCTGTGCGAGATCGTCTCCCAGGCGAAGGCGGACTATATCAAAACCTCTACCGGGTTCTCCACCGCAGGGGCCACCCGGGAAGATGTGGCCCTGTTTGCCGCCCATGTGGCGCCGGGGGTCAAGATCAAGGCAGCCGGCGGCATCGCCAGCTTGCAGGACGCGGAGGATTTCCTCGCCCTGGGGGCAGACCGTCTGGGCACCTCCCGCATCGTCAAGATCGTCAAATCCCAGGAGGGCTAACCCGGTACAAAACCGGGGCGGCAAAGATTTGTCAGGCGAATGTAAATTTCTGAACAGTTTTTGCTTGCCTTCTTTGGGAAATTGGGATATACTAATAGTTGATTTTAGTGCACGGTATGTGGACAAAACCGATATCGTCACAATAAAAAGGAGAGATACACAAAATGAAGAAGATGCGTAAAGTTTTGTCGCTGCTTCTGGCACTGGTTATGCTGCTGTCCCTGGCGGCCTGCGGCAGTTCCAGCTCCAGCTCCGACGCCAGTGACACTTCTGGCTCTGACGTGGAGGAGGAGAGCAACTCTGAATACAAAGTTGCAATGATTACCGACTCCGGCGACATCACGGATCAGTCCTTCAACCAGACCACCTATGAGGCTTGCGTGGCGTTCTGCGAGGAAAATAACGTGGAATTCACCTACAAGAAGCCCGACAGCGACACGGATGACGCCCGTATCGCAATGATCGACTCCGCCGTGGGCGAGGGCTACAACGTGATCGTTATGCCCGGCTACCTGTTTGCGGCCGCTCTGGTGGAGTGCAGCACCAAGTACCCTGACGTGAAGTTCGTGGCTCTGGATATGAGCGAGTCTGATATCCTGTCTGCGGCTTTGGGCGATGAGTACGATGAGAATCCTGACGCGGACTGGGACGTATCCGAGTATTATAACACGGAGAACACCTACTGCGCCGTTTATCAGGAAGAGCTGCCCGGCTACATGGCTGGCTATGCCGCCGTTATGATGGGTTACACCCAGCTGGGCTTCCTGGGCGGCATGGAAGTTCCCGCAGTTATCCGCTATGGCTACGGCTACCTGCAGGGCATTAACGATGCGGCTGAGGAGCTTGGCATCACCGATGAGATCTCCGTTGAGTACGCATATGGCGGCCAGTTCTATGGTTCCTCTGAGATCACGGCTGTCATGGACACCTGGTACAGCAGCGGCACGGAAGTCGTCTTCGCCTGCGGCGGCGGCATCTACACCTCTGCTGCTGAGGCTGCCGCGAAGGTCGACGGCAAGGTCATCGGCGTCGACGTGGACCAGGCTGCCACCATTGACGAGTATGGCGAAGGCATGACGATTACTTCCGCCATGAAGGGTCTGGCGGCGACCACCGAAACCCTCCTGAGCGCCATCATTCTGGAAGACACCTGGGATGACTATGTGGGCAAGATCGACAATCTGGGTCTGGTTTCTACCGACGATATGTCTCTGAACTATGTCCAGCTGGCTGAAAGCACTCAGTGGTGCGATACCTTCACTGAGGAAGATTATGCGGAACTGGTTGCTGCTCTGTACAACGGCGATATCACCGTGGATAACTCCGTTGATTCTCAGCCCGAACTCTCCATCTCCGTTGATTATCGTGACGGCACCATCATGTAATGGATCGAATCTAAAACTGTATCAAACCACCTACTGGGGGGCGGGCCAAAGGCCTGCCCCTTTGTATTTGAACGCAGGTGGATATGAATATGGTTAACTGGCCGTATTTTGGAAAATATGCATATAAAACGCTTTGCAAGCGGGGAAAAATATGTTAAAATAAGGGAACGAATCTTAGGCTTTGCTTTGGTCTTCAATTTGCGGAGCGCTGCTTTTGCTCTGCATTTCATTTTACTACGAGAGGAAGGGTTTACAGTTGGAGAATTATGCCATAGAGATGCTTCATATCACCAAGAAATTCCCAGGTATTATCGCCAACGATGACATCACGCTTCAGCTGCGCAAGGGAGAAATCCATGCGTTGCTGGGCGAGAATGGCGCCGGAAAATCCACTTTGATGAGCGTCCTCTTCGGCCTTTACCAGCCGGAGGAGGGCGAAATCCGCAAAGATGGGAAGAAAGTGAAAATTACGGACCCCAACGATGCCAACGATTTGGGTATCGGCATGGTGCACCAGCACTTCAAGCTCGTCGAGTGTTTTTCGGTTCTGGACAACATCATCCTGGGCGTGGAGCCGGTGAAAAACGGCTTTTTGAAAAAGGACGAGGCCCGCAAAAAGGTTCGGGAGCTGTCCCAGCGCTATCATCTGGATGTGGAGCTGGACGCGCTGATTGAGGATATTTCCGTGGGCATGCAGCAGCGCACGGAGATCCTGAAGATGCTCTATCGGGACAATGAAATTTTGATTTTTGACGAGCCCACCGCCGTTCTGACGCCTCAGGAGATCGACCAGCTAATGCAGATCATGCGGAATCTGGCCGCGGAGGGCAAGAGCATTTTGTTTATCTCCCATAAGCTGTCCGAGATCATGGCGGTGGCCGACCGCTGTACCGTCCTGCGCAAGGGCAAATATGTCGGCACGGTAGAGACCCAAAACACCACCGCTGAGAAGCTGTCCGCTATGATGGTCGGCCGTGATGTCAGCTTTACAGTGGACAAGTCCCCCGCCAAGCCCGGGGAGGTGGTTTTGGACGTCAAGAACGTGTCCGTCGTGTCCAACCTCCACAAAAACGACGCGGTTCGCAATGTCTCCTTCCAGGTGCGCCGGGGCGAAATTGTCTGTATTGCCGGAATTGACGGCAACGGCCAGACAGAACTGGTCTACGGCCTGACCGGTCTGGAGCCGGTGAAGAGCGGCTCCCTCACTCTGAACGGCAAGGATATTACCCACGCCCCGATTCGGGAGCGTTCCATCAGCGGGATGAGCCACATTCCGGAGGACCGCCACAAGTATGGCCTGGTTCTGGACTATACGCTGGAGGACAACATCGTGTTGCAGCGTTACTTTGAGCCCCAGTTCACCAATCAGGCCGGCTTCCTGAAGCGCAGGGAAATTCGCCAGTATGCCGAGCGCCTGATTGAACAGTATGACGTCCGCAGCGGTCAGGGCCCTGTCACCCCTGCCCGGGCCATGTCGGGCGGCAACCAGCAGAAGGCCATTATTGCCCGTGAAATCGACAAGGATCCGGAGCTGCTGGTGGCGGTTCAGCCCACCCGCGGTCTGGACGTGGGCGCCATTGAGTATATTCACAAGCAGCTGGTTGCCCAGCGCGACGCCGACAAGGCCGTTTTGCTGGTCAGCCTGGAGTTGGACGAAGTGATGAACGTTTCCGACCGAATCCTGGTCATGTACGAAGGGGAGATCGTCGGCGAGTTTGATCCCAAGAACGTCACCGTGGAAGAGCTTGGCCTCTATATGGCCGGCGCCAAGAGAATGGAGGTCTGAGGGACATGAAACATGAGAAAAAAAGCCTGCTTGCAAGGGAAGGCGTTCAGACCCTTGTGGCCTCTCTGCTCTGCATTGTCATCGGTCTGGTGATCGGCTATGTGGTTCTGCTGCTGATCAATCCGGAGGGGGCCGGCGAGGCCATCCTCGCCATCCTGAAAAACTTCCTGACCTATTCCAATGAACAGGTCGCGCTCCAATACTTTGGCTCCACGCTGGTCAAAGCTTCCCCTCTGCTGATGTGTTCCCTGTCCGTCCTGTTTGCGTATAAGGTGGGCTTGTTCAATATCGGCGCTTCCGGCCAGTACACGGTGGGAGCGGGCGCCAGTCTGTACCTGGCATTGGCGTTCCACATGCCCTGGTATGTCTGCCTGGTAGCCGCCATGGTCGCAGGGGCCCTGTGGGGGGCGCTTTCCGGGGCGCTGAAGGCGTACCTGAACGTCAACGAGGTCATTGCCTGCATTATGCTGAACTGGATCAGTCTGTACGGCGTGAACATGATCCTCACCAACGTCACGGAGTCGGCCACCACCTATACCAAGGCTCTGACCGGCAGCTATACCGTCTCCCTCCTGCCCTCCCTGGGCCTGGAAACCCTGTTTTCCAACAACAAATACGTGACCATCGCCATTCCGCTGGCCGTCATCATTGCCGTTCTGGTCTGGGTCATTCTGGAGAAGACCAAGCTGGGCTATGAGCTGAAAGCCACCGGCTTGAATAAGAATGCAGCCAAATATGCGGGTATGCGGGAAAAGAAGAACATCATTCTGACCATGGCCATCTCGGGCTGTCTGGCCGGGCTGGGCGCCGCGTTCAATTACCTCACGGGCATTGAACAGTGGTCCTGCTCCCAGACCAGTGTGCCCAATATGGGCTTTAATGGCATCGCCGCGGCGTTCCTGGGCGGCCTTCACCCCATCGGCACCGTGTTTGCCTCCTTCTTCATTCAGCACATCACCAGCGGCGGCTCCTACGTGGACAAGACCCTGTACTGTTCCCAGATTTCCGATCTGATCTCCGCAATTATCATCTACCTGTGCGGTTTCGTTCTGTTCTTTAAGGTATGTATTAACAACAATCTGCGCAAGCGGGCAGAGAAAAATGCAGCTGCCCTGAAGCATGGGAAAGGGGGCGAGGCATAATGGTACTGTTGCTGCAATATATGCTGATCTATGCCTCTGTTTTGATTCTGGTCGCACTGGGCGGCTGTTTCTCGGAACACAGCGGCGTTATCAACCTGGGCCTGGAGGGAATCATGGTCATGGGCGCCCTTGGCGGCGCGCTGGTCATGAAGTATATGCCAAGCGGCACGCCGGACGTGGTCATGATTGTGGCCGTCATTCTCGGCGCCATCCTGGTCGGCGTGATCTATTCTCTGTTGCTGGCGGTGGCAGCCATCAACTTGAATGCGGATCAGACGCTGGTGGGTACGGCTATGAACCTGCTGGGCACTGCTGCCGCAACCGTCATTGTCAAGGCCATCAACACCGCAGAGAACCCCAACAACGTTTCCTCCACCATTCAGTATATTTCCCAAAAGCAGGCCTTTATTGTCAAAATCGGCAGCTTTGAGTTTAACTGGTTTATGCTGATTACGGCTGTGCTCCTGGTGGCTTCCTATGTCCTGCTGTATAAGACCCGCTTTGGCCTGCGCCTGATGGCTTGCGGCGAGCATCCGCAGGCGGCTGACTCCGTTGGCATTAACGTCTACAAGATGCGCTATGCCGGCGTGATGATCTCCGGCGTGTTGGGCGGACTGGGCGGCATCGTCTATATCACGGCCGGCGTTTCCGAGTGGAAGTTTGAAAACGGCGTGGCCGGCTTTGGCTTCCTGGCACTGGCTGTTATGATCTTTGGCCAGTGGAAACCCATCCGCATTGCACTGGCTGCCCTGCTGTTCGGTCTGTTCCGCGCACTGTCCAACGTCTACACCGGCTTTGACATTCTGGTGGCGCTGAACCTGCCCGGCACCTTGTACAACATGCTGCCCTATATCATCTCTTTGCTCGTTCTGGCGCTGACCTCTCAGAAATCCAGAGCGCCCAAGGCGGAGGGTATCCCCTACGACAAGGGACAGCGTTGATATTCATTCCGTTTACAGGGGCCGGCAGCCGCCGGCCCCTGGCCTTTTGTCAAACTGTGATATGTGAGAAGGGAGACTTCATGAAACCATATAAGCGGATATTCCTCATCGTTCTGGACTCCCTGGGCGCGGGCGCCATGGAGGATGCGGCGAAATATGGAGATGTGGGGACGGATACGCTGGGCCATATCTCTGAATCGGTGGATACCTTCTGCATTCCCAACTTGCAAAAGCTGGGCCTTGCGAACTTGCACCCGCTGAAGCAGGTTCCGCCGGTGGAACGCCCCCTGGGTTATTATACGACCTTGAAAGAGGCAAGCGATGCGAAAGATACCATGGCAGGCCATTGGGAGATGATGGGCATCTGGACAGAGAAGCCCTTTAAGACGTTTACCGAGGACGGCTTTCCGCCGGAGTTGATCGCAGAACTGGAAAAGCGCACCGGCCACAAGGTCATTGGGAACAAGAGCGCCAGCGGCACCGAGATTTTGGAGGAGCTGGCCGAGGAGGAAATTGCCACCGGCCATATGATCGTCTACACCTCTGCCGACTCGGTTCTGCAAATTTGCGGCAATGAGGAGACGTTTGATCTTCAGGAGCTGTACCGCTGCTGTGAGATTGCCCGGGAGCTGACAATGCGGGATGAGTGGAAAGTGGGCCGCGTCATTGCCCGCCCCTATGTGGGAACCAGAAAGGGAACCTTCCGGCGCACCAGCAACCGGCACGATTACGCGCTAAAACCCCCCGGACGGACGGCGCTGAATGTGCTGAAGGATGCGGGGCTGGAGGCCATTTCCGTGGGCAAGATTTACGATATTTTCGACGGGGAGGGGCTGACGGCCAGCCATCCGTCAAAATCCTCGGTTCACGGCATGGAGCAGACAATTGCGTTGGCCCAGCAGGACTTTACCGGGCTGTGCTTTGTCAATCTGGTGGACTTTGACGCCCTGTGGGGGCACCGGCGTGACCCGGCGGGGTATGCCGCAGAGATCGAACGCTTTGACGAAAAATTGGGGATCCTGATGCCGCTGATGCAGGCGGACGATTTGCTCATCCTGACCGCAGATCACGGCAACGACCCTACCCACACCGGAACGGATCACACCCGTGAGCGGGTGCCGTTTCTCGCCTGGTCCCCGTCTATGGCGGGCGGCGGCCAACTGCCAGAGCAGGAGACCTTCGGCGTCATCGGGGCCACCGTGGTGGACAATTTTGGGCTTTCCATGCCGGAGGGAACCATCGGGACCTCCCTCCTCCACCTGCTGAAATGAAAATTCCCCCAGCGTCCTCCGAGACGCTGGGGAAGTGGAAATGACAAACGAAAAGGCACGGCTCCAGGCCGTGCCTTTGTTGTAGATGTTGGTGGAACAGAGTCCCCGGTTACCGCACCTTACTTACGGGTGGGAACATGCCAGATATAGCTGGCGTAATCGCGGATGGAGCGGTCAGAGGCGAACTTGCCGGACTTGGCAATGTTCGTCAGAGCCATCTGGTTCCAATGCTTCTGGTCGCTGTATGCGGAGACGATCTTGCCCTGCATATAACGATAGCTCTCGAAATCAGCCAGCAGCAGATAGTCGTCAGCAGAGCAACCCTGACCATACAGCAAGCTGTTGCCGATGTCCTGATAGGTCTTGCCATCCGCCCAGGGCTCGTTGCCCAGACGGCGCATCACGCGGTGCAGGACGGGGTTGCCGTTGTAATACTCGTAGGAGTTGTAACCGGCAGCCTTCTTAGCAGCCACTTCTTCCGCGCTCAGGCCGAAGATGAAGATGTTCTCATCGCCCAGCAGCTCGTGCATTTCCACGTTGGCGCCGTCCTCGGTGCCGATGGTCAGAGCGCCGTTCATCATGAACTTCATGTTGCCCGTGCCGGAGGCCTCCTTGCCGGCGGTGGAGATCTGTTCGGAGATCTCGGCGGCCGGGATCATCTGCTCAGCCAGGGAGACGCGGTAATTCTCCAGGAAGAAGACCTGCAGCTTATCCTTGCAGATGGGGTCGTTGTTGATGGTGAAGGCAACGGAGTTGATCAGCTCAATGATGCGCTTGGCCATATAGTAGCCAGGAGCCGCCTTGGCAGCGAAGAGGAAGGTGTGCGGACGAATATCCTCCCCATCCTGGAGCTTCTGGTACAGATGGATGATGTTCATGACGTTCAGCAGCTGGCGCTTGTATTCATGCAGACGCTTAGACTGGACGTCAATGATTGCGTCAGTGTTCAGGGTGTAGCCGAATTGACGCTTGACGTACTTGGCGAACCGCTCCTTGTTGGCCTGTTTGATCTTGCCCAGCCGGTCTAGGACGGAGGCGTCGTCCCGGGCCTTCAGCAGCCCCTCCAGGGAATCCGGATGCAGCAGGTAGTCATCGTTGCCGTTGACGTCGCAAATGAGCTTGTGCAGCTCGGGGTTGACCTCAGCCAGCCAGCGGCGATGGTCCACGCCATTGGTGACGTTGGTGAACTTTTCCGGTGTGCGCAGGTAGGCAGAGTGGAAAACGTCGTCTTTGAGGATCTGGGAGTGCAGCGCCGCCACGCCGTTCACGGAGAAACATGCGGCAACGCACAGGTTGGCCATACGCACGTCGCCGTCCCAGACGATGGCCAGTTCCCGGGCCTTGTTCTCGTCGTTGTGGTAGAAAGCGCGAACCTGGGCCAGATAGCGCTCGTTGATCTCGCAGATGATCTGCCAGCAACGGGGCAGCAGAGATTCCACCAGGTGCTGGGGCCAATGCTCCAGCGCTTCTGCCAGCACGGTGTGGTTGGTGTAGGCCACGGAATTGGAGACAATGTTCCAGGCCTCGTCCCAGCCAAAGCCGTTTTCATCCATCAGGAGGCGCATCAGCTCGGGAATGACCAGGGTGGGATGGGTGTCATTGATCTGAATGACATGTTTTTCTGCAAAGTTTGCCAGCGTGCCGTAATGGGCCTTGTGCTTGCGCACAATGGACTGCATGGAGGCGGAAACCATAAAATACTGCTGCTTCAGACGCAGGCTCTTGCCCTCGTAGTGGTTGTCGGCGGGGTACAGAACCTTGGCGATGACCTCGGCGCTGGCCTGATCTTCAACAGCCTTCAAGTACTCGCCGGAGGAGTAATAGGACATATCAACGGGCACCGGGGACTTTGCATCCCACAGACGCAGGGTGTTGACGGTATTGGTGTCGTAACCGGCAATATTCATATCCATGGGGACGGCCAGAACCTCCGTGCCGCCCTCATATTCCACCTTGAAACGGCCATTCTCGTCCTGAGTCTGGATGACATGGCCGCCGAAGCGGACAATCTCGGTCTCGTCGCGCTTGGCCACCAGCCATGCATCGCCCAACTCCAGCCAGTCGTCGGCAAGTTCAATCTGCTTGCCGTCCACGATCTTCTGCTTGAAGATGCCCAGCTGATAGCAGATGGAGTAGCCCGTCGCGGGGATGTTCAAAGTGGCCATGGAGTCCATATAGCAGGCGGCCAGACGGCCCAGTCCGCCATTGCCCAGACCGGCATCGGGTTCCAGCTCGAACAACTCGGCGGGATCACAGCCCAATTCGGCGATGGCCTCTTTCAGGGGCTCCAGAATCCCCAGGTTATATGCGTTTTTCATCAGGGAGCGGCCGACCAGGAACTCCATGGAGAGGTAATGAACCTCACGGGCGTTGTTCTTGCGGTTTTCCTCCTTGGTAGCGATGTGGTCGGCGGACATAATATCCCGCAGAACCATGGCGCATGCCTTGAAGAGATGAACCTTGGAAGCCTCTTTCGCAGTGCGTCCAAAGTTGCGGCGCAGCTTGCCCTCGATCAGGGAGCAAAGATCGAATTTAGAATATTCGTGCATGATTGTTCCTCCTAGAACAGGATTCTATATAAAATAAATCAACATTGAGCGGCGAATGTGTCATTAAATGCCTTTTATGGCGTTTTGCATTCGTGATTGCTATTCTAGCATGAAAGATTATCGGTGTCAATATTTGCATTTTATAGAAAATCAGAAATGAGGCGGCCAAATTCCAAAAACCTTGTGAAAACTCAACAGGAAGTCGGAAAAAACGCTGAAAAATAGGGGGCTGTCCGTCTCAACATGGCGAAAAGCAGACAAAAAACATTCCTTTTCTGGATTGACGGAGGGCGTGCAGGGGCCTTTTTGCCAAAAAAAGAGGGTGCGCTGGTTCAGCAGCGCACCCCACAGGAGTTCCATTTGGTTATTCTTCGGTGATCTTCTCGTAGATTGCGAGATAATCTTGGGCGGATTTGTTCCAGCTGAAGTCGGTGGTCATCCCCCGCTTCATGAGCGTGGTCCATGCATCCTTATCGGTGTAATAGACCTCGACAGCGCGGGTAATGGCATCCAGCATATCGTCCGCGTTGATGTTTGCGAAGGTGAAGCCCAGCCCCTCGCCGGTTGTGGGATTGTAGGAGGGGACGGAGTCCTTCAAGCCGCCGGTCAGACGGACAACGGGCACGGTGCCATAGCGCATGGCGATCATCTGGGTGAGACCGCAAGGCTCTGCAATGGAGGGCATCAGCATAATATCGGCGCCGGCGTAGATCTTGGAGGATAGGACGGCGGCATACTTAATGTTGGCGCTGACCCGGCCGGGATACTGCTTGGCGGCGTTGCGGAAGAACTCCTCAAAGCCCCACTCGCCGGTTCCCAGAACCACAAACTGGACATTCTGCTCCATCAGGCGGTGGAAGACGTTGGTGATCAGATCATAGCCCTTGTGGCCCACCAGGCGGGAGATACAGGCGATGACCGGCACATCGGGATCCACGTTCAACCCCAGTTCCTTCTGCAAAGAGGCCTTGCACAGACGCTTGCCCTCCAGCGCGTCCGGGGTGAAATTGACGGCAATGTTCGGGTCCTTGGCCGGGTTGTTGACGTCCATGTCAAGACCGTTCAGGATACCGGCCATCTTGTAGTAATTATCGGTGATGACGCCCTCCAAACCGTGGGCATAGAAGCTGTATTGCAGCTCGTTGGCGTAGGTGGGGGAGACGGTGGTGACATAGTCAGAGGCGTAGATCGCGCCCTTCATCAGGTTCACATCGCCGTAATAACTCAGCAGGCGCTCATTGAAGTAGCTGGAGTTCAGACCAAACACGTCCTCCATAATGGAGCGGCCAAAGCGGCCCTGATATTCGATGTTGTGAATGGTGTAGACGCTCTTGGTGGAGACGAGCTGGGGAATGACTGTCTTGGCCTCTTTCAGATAGATGGGCACCAGCGCCGTCTGCCAGTCGTTGCAATGGATGACATCGGGGGCCCAGTCAATCTGACCGGGGATTTCCACAACCGCACGGGAGAAGTAGGCAAAGCGTTCGCCGTCGTCATAATGGCCATACAGGCCGTTGCGCTTGAAATAGGTTTCGTTATCCACGAAATAATAGGTGACGCCGCCGCGCTCCAGCGTGAAAAGACCGCAATAACAGCTGCGCCAGCCCAGGCGGAAATAAAAATACCGGACAAAGCTCATCTGGCTGCGCCACTGATCGCCAATGCCGGCGTACAGGGGGAGAATGACGCGGACGTCATTGCCCATCTTGGCCAGAGCAGGGGGCAGAGAGCCGGCCACATCGGCCAAACCGCCTGTTTTAATAAACGGGGCAACCTCAGAAGCAACGAAAAAGATTTTCATATCGTTTTCCTCCTTTAAGAACTCTTATAATCCGAGAAAGAGTGGGGAAAGAAAGGGCCGGGGATACCGGCCCATGATTGGTTGCGGTTTCAGGGTGGAAGGGATTAAACCTGGCTGTTTTTGCCCAGAACCAGCGGATAAGCTGCGGGAGCAGACAGGTTGCTGCCGGCGCTGATGGAAGTGCCCTTGTCGGCAATGACACAGTTGATGGAGGCGTTTTCAGAGACCTCCACATCCTTCATCAGGATCGAGTTCTTGACGACTGCGCCCTTGGCAATCTTGACGTTGCGGAAGATGATGGAGTTCTCCACGGTGCCCTCAATGATGCAGCCGTCTGCAATAAAGGAGTTCTTGACAGAGCTGGTGGGGGCATAGTAGGTGGAGGGATCGGTGCGGTCCTTGGAGAAGATCTCCCGCTCCTGGGGGAACAGGGACTCAACCGTCTCCGGCTTCAGCAGATCCATCGAGCGGGCGTAATAGGAGGAGATGCTGGTCAGGCGGGCTGCATATCCCTCAAACACGTAGGGGTGAATCCGCAGGGAGTCCTGCTGGGGAATCAGCACATGACGGGTCAGGGAGTACAAGTCGCGGGCCTTGCAGTATTTGACGCCCTTGGCCAGGAACTCCTTGCTCATAATCCACATGTTCAGACCTTCCAGACCCTCGGCCTCGTCCGGATTGCGGAGAATATCCACCTTGCCGTCTTCCTTGGGGACAATGTAAGTGGTGCAGCCGGGTTCGCCGGAGTACTGCCGGGTGCAAACGGCGGTTACGTCGGCGCCGGAATTGATGTGGCTGTCAAAGACGTCGGCCAGGTCGATGTTAATGGCCAGGTCGCCGTCTGCCAGCAGGACATATTCCTGACGAATCTCCTCCACATAGGAACCCAGATTGGCCAGGGCTTCCATACGGCCCCGGGGATTGGAGGAACCGGCTTTCTGAGAGAAAGGAGGCAGCAGACGCAGACCGCCGCGCTTGCGGGCCAAATCCCAATCCTTGCCGGACTCTACATGGTCCAGCAGGGACTGATAGTTGGCCTGGAGAACCAGACTCACATCTGTGATCCCTGCGTTGGTGCAGTTGGACAGGGTGAAGTCGATCATACGGTAGCGTCCGCCATAGGGGACAGAGGCAATGGACCGGACTTTGGTCAGCTCGCCAAGGTCATATTCGTCCTGGTTCGTGAAGATAATGGCATGAAGATTGTTCAGCATTATTCCTCACCGCCTTTCTCATTAGAATAAATCATAGCGCCAGCTTCGATTTGCTGACCGGCGTGGATCTCCACACCCTTCGCAATGACAGCGATCTTCTTGTTGGGGTCGTCCACGTCCTGGGGGGCGCCGACCACAGCGCCGGGGCCGATGACGACGTTTTCCGCGATGATGGCGTACTCCACCACCGCGCCGGCCTTGACTGTGGCGCCGGGCATGATGACGGAATGCCGCACCGAGGCGCCTCGCTCCACCGTGACAGAGTCGGAGATAATCGAGTTCAGGATTTCGCCGTCAATATCGCAGCCGCTGGAGATAAAGGAGTGGGAGACGGTGCCGTTCTGGCGGATGGTGTGGGGCGGACGGATGGGATTGCGGGCGAACAGGGGCCATTTATCGTCGTAAACGGACAGTTCGCCGTTGGGGTCCAGGATGTCCATGTTTGCATCCCACAGGGAATTGATGGTGCCCACATCTTTCCAATAGCCGTTGAAGCGGTAAACCATCATCTTTTCCCCGGCGTTCAGCATGTTGGGGATGATGTTTTTGCCGAAGTCGTTGGAGGAGTTGGGGTCGGCCTCATCCTCCACCAGATACTGGCGCAGCTTGCTCCAGGTGAAGCAGTAAACGCCCATGGAAGCCAGGTTGGACTTGGGATGAGCGGGTTTTTCCTCAAATTCATAGATCGAATCATCCGGATTGCAGTTCATGATGCCAAAGCGCTTGGCCTCTTCCATGGTGACGGTCAATACGGAGATGGTTGCGGCGGCGTTGTTGGCCTTGTGGACCTTCAGCATTTCCCGATAGTCCATCTTGGAGATATTGTCGCCCGAGAGGACGAAAACATACTCAGGATCGTATTGATCGATAAATCCGATGTTCTGATAGATGGCGTTGGCCGTGCCCTTATACCAGCTGCCCGCGTCGCCGGCCAGGGTGTAGGGGGCCAGGGAGTGCAATCCGCCATTTGCGCGGTCCAGATCCCAGGGCTCGCCGCTTCCCAGGTAGACGTTCAGCTCAAGGGGCTGATACTGGGTCAAAACGCCAACCGTATCAATGCCCGAGTTCACGCAGTTGGAAAGGGGGAAATCGATGATACGGTATTTGCCGCCAAAGGGGACGGCGGGTTTGGCCACGTTCGAGGTCAGCGCGTAAAGACGGCTGCCCTGGCCGCCTGCAAGCAGCATGGCCACACATTCCTTTTTCATGGATGGTTCACCTCAAGACATAATTTGTAATTTGCTGTATGAAATACGGTGAGAACACCGAATTATCATCGAGATTCGATCGGTTCCGTGCGTTTGAAGATGATTGCCGTGTTGGGGGGCAGCGTGATGGCGAGCTGAGGCCCCTGGGGGCCGTAATGAACCGGGAGCTTGCCGCTGCTGGTTTCGGCATGTCCACCGAACGCAGGGTCATCGGTGGAAAAAATCACTTCATAGCAGCCCTCATCCGGCACATCGACCAGGAGATCTTCTACCGGATTGGCAGTAAAATTGGCGGCAACGTAACAGCTGGAGCCGTCCGGCGCGGTGCGGACAAAGACGGTGAGGCAGCTTTGATTAGAGTCCAGCAGCACCCGCAGGGGATTGTCCCCCCAAAACGCCGGTGTGGTCAGGTAAAGGGCGTTGATCTGGCGGAAAAAGGCTTGCTGCTGCTGGTGGGGGAGGTAGTTGAGCAGATGCCAGTCCAAGGACTGCTGGTACTGCCAGGAAGACCACTGCCCGAATTCCGTTCCCATCATGGTGAGCTTATGCCCGGGACGGGTCAGGAAGACCAGATAAAAAGCGCGAACCGTAGAAAAACGGGTCCAGTCGTCGCCGTACATACGGGCGGCCACGGAGGAGCGGGAAGGCGTCACCAGCTGATGGCCCAGGGAGATCAACCGATCGGGAAGAACGCTGCCGGTATCAAAAACAGGGCCTTTCCGTTGGGACATTTCCTGTCTCAGGCATTCCAACAGGTTGCCGGGCCAGTTCAAATCCGTCATCAGATCTTCCTTGGTGCCGGGCACGTTGGGGCGGATGGTCAGCACCTCCGGGTGAAGTTTCCGCAGCGTGCGGCCGAGCTTGATGAAAAATCCGGCTCCGTCCCTGGGAACGGAGAGGATCCGGGTGCCGTCAACATGAAACTTCTCAATCCAGAAAAGCAGGGCGGAGGTGAGGAACTCACAAACCTCCGGCTTGGAAAAGTCAAAATCAAAGGTGGAGAAAAAGCTCCCATACTCCGGCCGCTCATAGCAGGGGGTACCGTCGAACGAACACAATCCGGAGTCGTCGGAGGGGGTGTTGCCAGGGTTCCAGTCCACAAACACGCCGACGCCTGCCTGGTGCAGCTGATCGATCAGGTACATCAGGTCGGTGGGGGTTCCCAGCCGGGAGGTGGCGGCAAAGTAGCCTGTGATCTGATAGCCAAAGCTGGAGTCCCTGGGATGCTCCATGGGGGGCATCAGAAGGACATGGGTGTATCCCATCGATTTCACATAGGGAACCAGATAGCTGGCAATGACGCGGTAATTCAGCATTTCCCCGTTGCCGGTCCGCCGCCAGGAGCCGAGATGGAGCTCATAGATGTTCAGGGGGCGGCGCTTCTGCTGGGCACGGTAGGCCATCCAGTTCTGATCCCCCCACTGGTATTGGGAGAGGTCAAAGAGTTTGGAGGCGGTGTTGGGCCGGGTATCTGCGTGAAAGGCATAGGGATCTGCCTTATACAGGATTCGTCCATTCTGGGTTAAGATGGCGAACTGGTAGAGGTCAAATTGTTGCGGGCCGGCAATAAAGGCGGACCAGATGCCGCCGTCCTGCCGGATCATGGGGTCGTGGGCAAGGCTCCAGCAGTTAAAAGAGCCGACGACGGAGACCTGCTGCGCGTTGGGAGCCCAGACCCGAAACTGCCAACCGTTGACGCCGCCCCGGTTGACGGGGTGAGCACCCATATACTCGTAGGCATTGTGGCCGTTACGCAGCTGGCACAAAGGGGTAGAGGAAATAGGAATTGATTTCATGGGCTGGAAGCTCCTGATGATAAAAATAAATCTTAGGCCCTGTCCGGCGAAAAATTCCCCGCCATTGGTATATTTCCCATCTTCAACAAGAAACAAGACCTGACCGAAAAGCGAAAAAGAAAAGGTGTTTTTGCGGAAAAATCCGGCGAGCGCCTGCTATTCGATCATTCTGCCGGGAGGATCCAGAGATTTCCATAAAAAGGAAACCGCTTTGTTTGTCAATCTGATGAACGTAAAAGCCATAGCGAATACGTATCTGTATAAATTATACAATAGAGGCCCGGAATAGTCAAGGCGTTGCTTGGCAATTTTGAGCAGTCCGAACCGTATTTTGCCTGGGCGTGCTGGGGGAATTTCAGAGGGGGCAAAGACTGCGCTGGACAAAAAGGCACCCCAGTGACAGACAGGGTATCAAACCGTCTGACAAATGGGGTGCAAAATCGGTATAGAGGTTGGGGGAGATTACAAAATCACGCGGACACGGATGACGGTGCTCAGAGCTTGCAGCCGCTCCACGACGGCATCGCCAACCTTGGTATCCAGATCCACCACGGTGTAGGCCATTTCCTTGCGGGATTTGTTAATCATGTTTTCCACGTTGGCAGAGCCGTCAGAGACGATGCTCATAATATTGGCCAGCACGTTGGGGACGTTTTGGTGGATGATGCAGATCCGGCACATACCCGTGCGCGGCAGCGTCATGCGGGGCATGTTGACGGAGTTGACAATATAGCCGTGCTCCAGATAGTCGCGCAGCTGATTGGCGGCCATCACCGCGCAGTTTTCCTCACTTTCGGGGGTGGAAGCGCCCAGGTGGGGGGTGGCGATGACGTTGGGGCAGGCCATCAACTCGTTATCCGGGAAGTCGGTGACATACCGGGCCACGTGGCCGGTTTTCAGGGCGGCGATGATGGCCTGGTCGTTTACCAGCCCGCCGCGGGCCAGGTTGATGATGCGGACGCCCCCCTTCATCTTGGAAATGGCCTCGGCGTCAATCGTGTTGGCCGTCTCCTTGTTGTAGGGGATGTGAATGGTGATATAGTCGCTGTTCTGGTAAATGACATTCAGATCGGTGGTGTGTTTGACGTGAATGTCCAGCCCCAGGGCCATGTCAACGGAGAGGAAGGGGTCATAGCCGATGACGGTCATGCCCAGCGCGATGGCGGCGTTGGCAACTTTGGCGCCGATGGCGCCCAGGCCGATGATGCCCAGGGTTTTGCCGGCCAGCTCAGGGCCGGTAAAGGCGGATTTGCCCCTTTCCACCACGGTGGAAAGGTCCACGCCCTTGGCGGCCTGCTCCTTTACCCATGCCGCGCCGCCCATCAGATCCCGGGAGGAGTACAGCAGGGAGGCGATGACCAGCTCCTTGACGGCGTTGGCGTTGGCGCCGGGGGTGTTGAAGACCACGATGCCCTCCCGGCAGCAGCGGTCAATGGGGATATTGTTGGTTCCCGCCCCGGCCCGGGCGATGGCAAGCAGTTCCTTTGGAAAGGCCACGTTGTGCAGTTTGGCGGAGCGGACAATGGCCCCCTCGTACTGGGTGAGGTCGTCTGAAACCTGAAAGTGGTCTCGATCCAACTGGTTCAGCCCGGCAGGGGCAATTTTATTCATTGTTTTCACACGGAACATCAGAATTTTCCTCCAAATCGTCAATCAGTTGGTTTTTAGTGGGCGGCGTCAAAGGCCCGGATAAAGTCGCAGAGCTTCTCGACGCCCTCCACCGGCATGGCGTTGTAAATGGAGGCGCGCATACCGCCCACCTTGCGGTGGCCCTTCAGGTTGACAAAACCGGCCTGGGCTGCGGAGGCGATGAACAATTTGTCCAGTTCAGCGCTGTCGGTGCGGAAGGTCACATTCATGTCGCTGCGGCTGGCCTTGTCCGTGGCGCAGCAGTGGAACCGTTTGGAGGCGTCCAGAGCGTCATAGAGCATGGCGGCCTTGTGGTGCTTGATCTTCTCCATCCCGGCAACGCCGCCCTGCTCTTCCAGCCAGGTCAGAACCTCGCCCAGGATATAGATGCACCAGCAGGGCGGGGTGTTGTACATGGAGTCCTTTTCGATTTGCCGCTGCCAGCTCAGCATCAGGGGGGTCATGGGCAGCTCATGGCCGGCCAGAGATTTCCTGACAATGACAAGGGTCACGCCGGCCGGCGCCAGATTCTTCTGCGCACCGGCGTAGATGACGCCGTACCGGGAGACGTCTATCGGATGGCTGCAAATATCGGAGGACATATCGCAGACCAGAGGCACATCCCCCGTCTCGGGCACATAGTTCCATGCGGTGCCGTAAACGGTGTTGTTGGAGCAATAATGAAAATAAGAGGCGTCGGGACGCACCGTAATCTGATCCTGGGCGGGGATATAGGTGTGATTTTTGTCCTCGGAGGAGCAGGCAACTGCCATGTCGCCATACTTTGCCGCCTCTTTATAAGCGAGTGTGGAGAAGTTGCCGGTCAGGGCGTAATCGGCCTTGCCGGTGGCAGAAATCAGATTCAGGGGGACAGCCGAAAACTGGGTGGAAGCGCCACCTTGCAGAAACAGAATCTCGTGGCTGTCAGGAACGTTCAGCAGTTTTTTCAGCTTGGCCTTGGTGTTGTCAAAAATGGTTTGAAACACCTGAGAGCGGTGGCTCATCTCCATGACGGACATGCCGGAACCCTGGTAGTTGGTGATCTCGGCCCCTGCCCGCTCCAACACTTCGAGGGGCAGCATGGAAGGACCAGCGGAAAAATTGTAAATACGATCGCGCATCATGACGATCTCCTTTCAATCGGCAGCTTCAATCTCGCTGCGTATTCACTCCCCGGCACTCCGGCTTCAAACTCACCGGAACCGATGTGGGAGTATATTTTATTATAGGCCCTTCCCTGTGGCATGGCAACCCGCGAACATACGAAATTCAGCGAAATAACGTGAAAAAGTTTGGGAATAAATTCGGGAAAAAGTCACTTTTTTGCAAAAAGTGCGCCGCTGGAGGACAGAGAGGAGGACAAAAGATTCCCCCGCTGCCTTGGGGCAACGGGGGAGCGGTGGGTTAGAGGTGGGTTATTAGGGGGGGATCAATACAGGACAATGGCCACCAGAACCGCCGCAAGGGCGCCGACCATGGGAGCCGCGACGGAGGTGATGAAGACATACCAGTAACCGTCCTTCAGGGAGATCTTCATCCAGTTCAGCTGAGCCACCATGCCGCCTGCGTTGGGCAGGGTGTTCATGCCGGTGACGGCTGCGGGGGCAATCCGGTGCAAAGCGGCGGGATTGGCGCCCTGCTGGACCAGGGTGGTGGTGAAGTACTGGAAGAAGGTCTGAACGGCGGCGGTACCGCTTCCCATGATGCCGGCCAAGATGTTCAGGCCCAGCCACTCGGTGATGTAGGGATTCAGAGTCAGGCCCAGCACCCAATTCTGGATGGCGGTGAAGCCGATCGAGCTCTGCAAAACGGTGGAGAAGCCGATGATGGCTGCCGCCATGACGGTGGCGCCCACACCGTTGTTCACGCCCTTGGCAATGGTGCCCTTGACGTCAGCGCCGATCTGCTTGTGGCAGAGCACAAACAGCAGGACACAGCCCACAAACATGGCTAACACAACCACAGCGTTGGCGTCCATGGACTCGATGGCGGCGGGCCAGAACACGGTGATGTTGGAGAGAATCAACACCAGAGCGACGACCACGACAAAGGGAATGATGGCAATCCCCACAGGGGGCAGGTCATCCCGGGTGGGGACGATCTTGACGGGCTTCGTGTCGTCTACCACGGTGCCCTCTTTGATCGCGGTGGTCTTGGCGGCGTGAACCATGTAGCAGTAGCCGATCAGGGTGGAGACGACGAAGGCGACAATGCCCAGAATGGGCGCAGAACCCAGGGAGGTATCCGCGTCGGGAAGCTGCTCCATGATGATGGAGTAGGGGATGGTGTTGGTGACGTTGATGGCGTAAGGCAGCATCGCGGAGTTGGTGGCGCCGATGAAAATGATGCCCGGAATCATGCGGTAGGCATAACCGGCGCGCTTCATCATCACCGTGGCGATGGGGGCGACGACAAACAGGACGACGAAGCCGGAAATGCCCACATACACGAAAATGGTGGTGATGACGGTGATGGAGAGAATGACGTTCTTGACCCCGAGCTTCTCGGTAATCAGGTTTGCAATGGACTCCGCCGCGCCGGAGGCGGCCATCAGTTCGCCAAAGACGGCGCCTATGACCAGAACGAAGATCTGGCTGGCGATAAAGCCGCAGTAACCGGACGCGTAGTCAGTCAGGGCGTCCCACCAGTTCAGCCAGCTGGTGATGATGATGATGAAGGAGACCAGGATGGTAGATGTAAACACATCCAGCCCCTTCCAGACGACGACAATAAAGACTGCCGCTGCGATTAGCAGGCCGATAACGGAAATTATTGATGCCATAGAATTACCTCTTTCTCATAACTTTCTTTTCAAATCTATGTCCGCAGAGGGAGGGGCGCCGTAGAGGAGCCGGTTGTGCCGTGGCGCGCCGCATGGGGCAGGCCGCAGGAAATGTCTCTCAAAAGCCGGCGGCCTCAGCGGCCCGGTTCGCGGACACAAATTCTCAAACAATCATACATCCCATTGCAGGCCAGTTGCAAGTGGATGCAGCGTGGGGGCGGCGGAAAGCCGGCCCGGGTGGAGCGGGAGGGACTTATTCCTCCCGGGGCAGGACGGTGATCTCCTTGAGGGGGCCGCGATAGGGATTCTTGCCGTCCCAGAAGATCTTGTCCAGCCAGTCAATGCAGCGCTCGATGTTCGGGTCGGCCTTGATGACCTGGCTGCCGTGGGGCTCTCCCTCAAACAGATCCAGTTCCGCACGGCCCTCGCCACAGACCAGGTCAACCTTGTTCTTCATATAGACGGACTGGTGGTAGTCAATGACCAGATCGTTGGTGCCGTGCTGGAGCAGCATGGGCGGGCAGTCCTCTGTGACGTAGGCGATGGGGCTGGCTTTCAGGGTCTTCTCCGGGTAATAAAGGGGCATAAAGCCCAGCAGTTCGGCGAACATGGAGAGGTTGCCCTTTCCGTCGTTGGGCATCATGCCCTTGCCTGCACCGGTGGCGTTGCGGACCTCGGCGATGTCGGTGCCAAACTGTTCACAGCTCATCAGTTCGCTGGTGGTGTACCAGGCGATGGCGGCCTGCACCTTGCTGGAGGCCGGCACGCCCACGGACAGATCGTCCATTTCCGGCACGTCTCCGGTGAGAGCCAGAAGCTGGGTGACGTTGCCCCCGGCGGAGTTCCCCCAGACGGCAAACCGGTTCGGGTCCAGCTGATACTTCTCGGCGTTGGCCCGCAGGAAACGGATGGCGGCCTTGCCGTCGATCAGCTGGGCGGGCCATTTGGCCTCGTGGTACAGGCGGTATTCCACGGTGGCAACGGCATAGCCCTGGGAGAGGGGCTTGCACATGCTCTTGATGTAGTGGGTGCGATTGTGACCGGCTGCAAAGGCGCCGCCGTGGAAGACGATGACCAGCGGATAGGGGGCTTCCCCCTCATCCGGATACCAGATGTCCAGAATCTGGTTCACCGATTCTTCTGCGTACTGGAGATCAAGCTCGGCTTTGCGGAACTGGCGGACGTCGATTTCCGGTTCGGACTTGATCCACACGGAGCGGTTGGTTGGGTAGTTTTTATCCATGCATGTTCCTCCTTAACATGGTATTTTTATCCGGGCATGACAGAGCACGGCGGGATAAACATAAATGATATAA
>CAYWAP010000013.1:0-5897 GCA_964456525.1 uncultured Oscillospiraceae bacterium | reverse complement strand
ATTCGGCCCGTTTTTCACTCCTCGGTATGAGGGTCGATGTTGGTGACGAAGTGCTCAAAGGGATCCGTGCGGGGATCCAAATTGGCAACCAATTTGATCTCCGGCAGTGGGGTGCGGTCCGGCTGCTCGGGGCCGTCGAAATAAATGCAGTCCAACCAGTCCAGACAGTGGTTGATGTTATAAGAGGTCTTAAACTCCGGGGAGGCATGCCGCGCGCCGGGAAAGATCTCCAATGTGCTGCGCTGCGGGCCGCAAAGGCCGCGCACGCGGTTGTGTAAACGGATGGATTGGCCGACGGGGACCATCTGGTCTGCATCGCCGTGCTGGAGGAGGATGGGCGGGAAGGTCTTGTCCACATGATAGAAGGCGCTGGCCATCTCCAACGTCTCGTAGGAGACGGAGTCGTCAAAGAGGGGGGTGCCCTTCATCTCGTCCAGGGTGAAGTCGGAAACGCCGTACATGGAAATCACCCCGTCAATGCGGTTGTCCGCCTCGGGATACAAGTCGCCCTTGCCGACCCATGGCTCCTTCCCGCTCATGGAGGCGGCCAGTTCGCACAAGTGCGCCCCTGCGGAGTTGCCCCAGAGGACCAGCTTGTCCATGTTCAGCTGGTATTCATGGCCGTGGGACTTGAGGAAACGGATGGCCGTCTGCACATCCTCGATGTGGGCGGGCCATTCATATTCCGGGCAGCGGCGGTAGTCCATCGTGGCCAGTGCATAGCCCTGGGAGATGATCTGATAGACGGAGGACAGGCACTCCTCCCGCCGGCCGCCCCAGGCCCAGCCGCCGCCGTGAACCAGCAGAACCACGGGATAGGTCCGATCCGTACCTGGGAGGAAAATGTCCATTTTCTGCTCCGGGGCATCAAATGCATAGGGGATGTTTAGAAATTCTTTGGGAAATTGGTTGACGTCCACGGCGCGGTTCATACGTTCCTGCTCCTGGCGCATGGACAACAAAACATCAGTTTTCATAATAACTTACCTCAATTGCTTAGAAACATACCCAATATTATAGCTGAAATCTTATGAATACACAAGTCAAAGTGCATAAATTGTGATAAGATTTGGCATGAGAAAACAGCAGGACAGTCATAATGGCGGGGCCAGCAGGCTGTGCCTGCGGCCCCGCGCCCCGTTGCCCTGCGGCCGGAGGCGGAGGAACACAAGGCTGCAGCCGCCCTGCGAAGGCCCCGGAAAGCGCGTCAAGGGGCTGGAAATTCCGGCGGTTATACGACCTGTCAAATTGCATATTTTCAAGGTTCGAGCGGGGGGAAATTTTTACCAAAAAAGTCAATAGCACGCTATTGACTTAGGTGAAAGAGTGGGCTATACTATATTCCCGTACATGATGTAAGAAGGTGGTGCTGGATAAAAGAAAGGTGGTGCTAAATGAAAGAGAGGCAAAATGATTTCGGCTTTCTGATTAAAAAAATTGGAGAATCCCTGGAAAAACGAGTCAATCGTGACCTGCAAAGTGAGGATTTGACTCTGGGGCAGGGGCATATGCTGAGACTCCTGGGCTGTGTCGGTGAGGACGGCATCAGTTTGAAAGAACTGGAGCGGTACTATCATGTTGCCCAGCCTACGATTGTGGGGACTGTCTCTCGATTGGAGAAGAAGCAGCTGGTTGTCCGCTATGCCGATCCTGTGGACCGGCGGATTAAACGGGTTCGACTGACGGAGAGAGGGGTCGCGCACTGTGTATCCGCCCAGGAAAAAATGAAAGAATCCGAGATCAAGTTGGTTTCCAACTTGACGGCCCAGGAACAGCAGGAGCTGTTGCGGCTTTTACAAATCGTGTATCACACGGTTCGGGAAGACGATTGACAGCGGCTGCGGTTCCACTCAAAACGTAAGAACAACGATTTGTAAGGAGGAAGTTTTCTATGCTGAAAACCCTTATGGCACAAATTAAGGAGTATAAACGCTCGTCCATTGCGACGCCCCTGTTTATGGTCCTTGAGGTTATGATGGAGATGGTCATCCCGCTTCTGATGGCGTCCATTGTAGATGTGGGCGTCGGAAACGGCGATATGGACCACGTTTACAAAATGGGCGGCATCATGGTGGTTTGTGCCCTGGTCGGCCTGTTTGCCGGTATGATGGGCGCCCGGTATGGCGCCAAGGCATCTGCTGGATTTGCCAAAAATCTGCGTGAGGCGATGTTTGAGAACATCCAGCGTTTTTCCTTTGCCAATATCGACAAGTTTTCCACAGCCGGCCTGGTCACCCGTCTGACCACCGACGTCACCAACATTCAGAACTCTTATCAGATGATTCTGCGCATTTGTATCCGTGCGCCGATTTCTCTGATCTGCGCGATGGTTATGGCGTTTTACATCAGCGCCCGTCTGGCAAGAATTTATCTGATTGCGGTTGTGATTCTGGGCGGGCTGCTGTTCTTTCTCTCTACCAAGGCGAGGAAGTATTTTGACGTCGTCTTTACGAAATACGATGATCTGAACGCCTCCGTTCAGGAGAACATCTCCGCCATCCGCGTGGTAAAGGCCTATGTCCGTGAGGAGTACGAGAACAAGAAGTTCACCAAGGCCAGCGGCAACCTGTACAGGATGTTTGTTCAGGCGGAGAGCATTGTGGCCTCCAATACGCCGCTGATGATGGCGACCATCTACACCTGTATTCTGCTCATCAGCTGGATTGGCGCCAATATGATCGTGGCCGGCAGCCTGACCACCGGCGACCTGATGGCGCTGATGACCTACTGTATGACCATCCTGATGAACCTGATGATGCTGTCCATGGTCTTTGTCATGGTGACCATGTCCGCCGCCGCCGCCCGGCGTGTAGCAGAGGTTCTCACGGAAGAGCCCAGCCTGCACAATCCGCCGGAGCCGGTTTATGACGTGAAGGATGGCTCCATTGACTTTGACAACGTCTCCTTTGCCTATAAAGAGGGTGCAAACAAGGTGTTGACCGACATCAACCTGCACATCAAGGCCGGCGAAACCATCGGTATCATCGGCGGCACCGGCAGCGCAAAGACCAGCCTTGTCAACCTGATTTCCCGTCTGTACGATGTGCAGGAGGGCACGGTTTCGGTTGGCGGCCTGGACGTCCGGAAATATGATATGGAGACGCTGCGCAACCAGGTCGCTGTGGTGCTGCAGAAAAACGTCCTGTTCTCCGGCACCATCCTGGAAAACCTGCGCTGGGGCGATGAGAACGCCACGGAAGAGGAGTGTATGGAGGCATGCCGTCTGGCCTGCGCCGATGAGTTTATCGAGCGTATGCCGGAGCGCTACAATACGTATATTGAGCAGGGCGGCAGCAACGTCTCGGGCGGCCAGAAGCAGCGCCTGTGCATTGCCCGCGCATTGCTGAAGAAGCCCAAGGTGCTGATCCTGGATGACTCCACCAGCGCCGTGGACACGGCCACCGATGCCAAGATCCGCAAAGCATTTGCCGAGTTTATTCCGGAGACGACTAAGATCATCATTGCCCAGAGAATTTCCAGCGTGGAGAACGCGGACCGGATTCTGGTCATGGACGATGGCAAGATCAACGGCTGCGGAACCCATGAAGAGCTGCTGGAAAGCAATGAAATTTACCGCGAAGTCTATGAGAGCCAGACCCAGGGCGGCGGCGACTTCGACCAACATATGGGAGGTGAGCAGTAATGGCTAACCCCAGAAGAGTAGAAAGTACAAGGATTGAAAACCCCGGAAAGCTGTTTAAGCGCACGATGGGGTACTCCATGAAATACTATGCAGTGGCCTGGATTGTCGTCTTCTGCTGCATCGTGATCACTGTTTTGTCTACGGTTCAGGGAACGCTGTTTATGCAGACCCTGATTGACGATTACATTACACCATTGCTGTTGCAGGAAAACCCCGATTTCAGCGACCTGCTTCGCGCCATTGGCCGCGTGGGCATTTTCTACGCATTCGGCGTAGTGGCATCGTTCACCCAGAGCCGTATTATGGTTTATATTACCCAGGGAACCCAGCGCAGGATGAGAGATGATCTGTTTACCCACATGGAATCCCTGCCCATCAAGTATTTCGACACCCACGCCCATGGTGACATCATGTCCGTTTACACCAACGACATTGACACCATGCGCCAAATGATCTCCCAGTCCATTCCCCAGCTGGTGAACAGTGCCATTACCATCGTGGCCGTGCTGGTTTCCATGATCCGCATGTCCCCGGTGCTGACGCTGGTTTCCCTGGCGGTCATTCTGATTATGTTGGTGATCACCAGAAAGATGGCGGGCCTGTCCAGCCGTTACTTTGTGAAGCAGCAGAAGGACATCGGCACTGTGAACGGCTATATTGAGGAAATGATGGCGGGCCAGAAGGTCGTCAAGGTCTTCTGCCACGAGGAAAAGACCCTGGAGGAGTTCAAGCAGCTCAACGACCAGCTCTGTGACAGCTCCTTCAACGCCAACCAGTTCTCCAACATCCTTGGCCCGATCAATGCCCAGCTGGGCAATGTGAGCTACGTGCTGTGCGCCATCGTGGGCGGCCTGCTGGCAATCCAGGGCTTTGGCGGGTTTACGCTGGGCCGTCTGGCTTCCTTCCTGACGCTGAATAAGAGCCTGATGATGCCCATCAACCAGATCTCTCAGCAGTTTAACTTTATCATCATGGCTATGGCAGGCGCGGAGCGTATCTTTGCACTGCTGGATGAAGAGCCGGAGGTTGATAACGGTTACTGCACCCTGGTGAACGTGGTCAAGGCCGGCGGTACGCTGCTGGAATCCCCCAAGCGCACCGGCCATTGGGGCTGGAAGCATCCCCACCAGCAGGAGCGCACCACAGACATTGTGGAGCTGACAGGCGACATCGTCTTCGACGATGTGGACTTCGGCTATACCGATGAAAAAATCGTTTTGCACAACATCAAACTCTATGCAACCCCGGGCCAGAAGATCGCCTTTGTCGGCTCCACTGGCGCTGGTAAGACCACCATCACCAACCTGATTAACCGCTTCTATGACATTCAGGACGGTAAAATCCGGTATGACGGCATCAACATCAACAAGATCAAAAAGGCAGACCTGCGCCGCTCTCTGGGCATCGTCCTGCAGGATACCCACCTGTTTACCGGCACGGTCATGGAGAACATCCGTTACGGCAAGCTGGACGCCACCGACGAGGAGTGCATCGCCGCGGCAAAGCTGGCCAATGCAGATACCTTCATCAGCCATCTGCCCGAGGGCTATGACACCATGCTCTATGGCGACGGCGCGAACCTGTCTCAGGGACAGCGTCAGCTGCTGGCCATCGCCCGGGCTGCTGTGGCCGATCCCCCTGTGCTGATTCTGGACGAGGCAACTTCGTCGATTGACACCCGTACCGAGAAGCTGGTGCAGGATGGTATGGATAAGCTGATGAATGGCCGTACGACCTTTGTCATTGCCCACCGGCTGTCAACGGTTCGCAATTCGGACTGCATCATGGTTCTGGAGCAGGGCCGGATTATTGAGCGCGGCACCCACGATCAGCTGATTGAGCAGAAGGGCAGATATTATCAGCTGTATACCGGCAACGCAATCAACAGTTAACAAGGCGCGAACGACCTGTGCGGCGGCCCATGCCGCACAGGTCAAAGGGAGCTGTCCCAAGGAGGGCGCTGCCTCACGGCAAAGCCCGTCAGGGCAAAGCAGTGGCGGGAAAATAGCCCTCCCTGGGGCGCTCTGGCCTGTGAGGAACATACCGGCAGGCCGGAGAATTTGGGTAAGCCGTTGGTGGGCGGCAGCGCGGCCGGAGTTCCCCAGAGGGGAAGCGGTTTGGACGCAATCTTGCGGAGAAAAAAACGACACAAACACTTGACGAAAACGGAAATTTGTGCTACAATATCTCTTGTTGAAATGCTTCTGTGGCTCAATGGCAGAGCATCTCACTCGTAATGAGAAGGTTGTCAGTT
>CAYWAP010000012.1:0-47643 GCA_964456525.1 uncultured Oscillospiraceae bacterium | reverse complement strand
TGCCGTTTGTGGTGGCCGGTTTTCAGAGCGGGGAGCTGTTGGCCGCGATCTATGCAGCGGTTCGCTCTGTGGGCCGGGGCACGGTTTTGAACCTTTATCCGGCTGTGGTCAAGCCGGAGGGGAACCCGGAGGCCCAGGCGCTGGTAGAGCGCTACTTTGCCTCTGCGCCGGCTGTCTGGCGGGGACTGGGGGAAGTGCCCAATTCAGGCAGGGTTCTTCGCAGGGCGTATGCCCAGTGGGACGCCGGGAGCCGGGGACTCAATGCGGATCAGGGGAATCCGGCCTGTTCCTGCGGAAAGGTGCTCACGGGACAGATTCGCCCCACTCAGTGCCCCCTGTTTGGGAGGGGCTGCACGCCGACGGCGCCTCAGGGGGCCTGCATGGTGTCCGCAGAGGGAAGCTGCTATCAATATTGGATCCACCACAGGAAGTAATCGTCATAAAGGGGGCAGGGCGTATGCCTCCTGTTGCTCCAGCTGGGCAAAGCGAGAAGAAACTGCGCGCTGAAGGGAAAAGATGGACTTTTCCGGCACATTGTGTTATACTACTCCCAAACCTCTCAAACCGTTTGTATCTTGCAAATGAGGGACGCCGGTTCAGCGGTTCCCTTTTACCGTGTTGGGATGATTTCCCTTTGCCCATCCCGGCAAAAAAGGCCGCTCGCCTGCTGAGACAGACTCGTGATTCTGGAATCCAATCAAATGAAAAGGAGCGAACAGTTATGGTTTACATTTTACTTGGCGATGGATTTGAAACCGTGGAGGCCCTGTGCCCCTGTGATCTGATGCGCCGGGCCGGTATCTCTGTGGCCCTGACTTCTATTATGGACAGCAAACAGGTCGTTTCCGGACAAAATGTCACCGTCACGGCGGATATTATGCTCTCTGAGGCGGAGCTTGACGAGGCAGAGATGGTGATGCTCCCCGGCGGACTGACCGGCGTGGAGAACATTTTGAAAAACGCCGCTGCCTGTGACCTGGTCCGTCAGGCGGCAGCAGCGGGAAAATGGGTCAGCGCCATCTGCGCCGCGCCCACGATTTTGGCAAAGTTGGGGCTGCTGGAAGGGAAAAAGGCCACGGTCTATCCGGGGATGGAGGATCAGCTGGCCGGCGCCGTTGCCCAAATTGGCAGCCATTTCGTCCGTGACGGCAAGGTGATCACCGGGGAGGCCGCGGGATCTTCCTTTGACTTCGGTCTGGAACTGGTCGCCCAGCTGAAAGGCCGGGAAGCGGCGGAGCAGGTCCGCTCCGGCGTCCACTATCAGGATTGATGGAGCCGCCTGCGGACGTTCTTTCCGGACGGAATTTGACGGAGTTTCATTTGACGGCTGTCTCCACACAGCATAGAAGGAGAACATTTCATGCCAGACGAAAAGAAGAACAATTTCATACCGGAAAACCAGAAACCGGAACAAACCGACGGGGAATGGGAGCATTTTGACTGGCAGCAGGGAACTGCCTCCTGGGCAAAGATTGACCCGGAGCCTCCCGCGCCCCAAAAGCCGGAGCGGAGCAAACCCAAAAAGAAACGGAGATTTTCCACTGGGGAGTCGATTATGACGGCGGTCATCTATGTGATCGGCGTGCTGGTGATTTCCTTTGTCATAGCCACGGTGGGGTGGAGCTGGGCCAACGACTTTCTGGCGCTGGATAAAGGGTCCACGACGGTCTCGGTCACCATTGAAGAGGGGGATTCCCTGAACGATGTGGCGGACGAGTTGTATGAAAATGGGCTGATTCAGTACCGGTTCCTGTTTAAGCTCTTTGCGGGCTTCACCAACAAGGCCAGCAAGATCACCACGGGAACCTATGAGCTGTCCACGGAGATGGACTATTCCGCGCTGCTCACCAATATCAGCTCCACGTCCAGCTATCGGGAGACGGTGACGGTCACCATCCCTGAGGGCTACACGGTGGAGGAGATTTTCGAGTTCCTGGAGGAACAGGGGGTCTGCTCTGTCGAGAATTTGACAGACGCGATTGAAGACGTCGCCGAGGACTATTCCTTCCTGAGCGACAACGGCCGCACGGGCGTGGAACAGCTGGAGGGTTATCTCTTCCCGGACACCTATGAATTTTACAAGGGAGCCAACGCCGTGAGCGTTTTGAGCCGAATGCTGGACAACTTCACCGATCAGTTTGACAGCCAGATCCAGGCGGAGATGCAGATCCAGGGCTATACCATGGATGAGGTCATCATCATCGCGTCCATCATCGAAAAGGAGACGACGGGCAATGATCGAAACGACATCTCCTCCGTCATCCAGAACCGCCTGACCAACACGTCCAATTCAGAAACGCTGGGCTACCTGCAAATGGACTCTACCGTCCAGTACTGCCTGGATGAGCGCAAGGAACAGCTGACGACCAGTGACCTGGAGATTGACAGCCCCTACAACACCTATATGTATCCCGGCCTGCCGGCAGGGCCGATCTGCTGCCCGGGTCTGGAATCCATTCAGGCGGCGGTGGAGCCGAATGATACGGATTACTATTTCTTCATGCTCGGCGACGATGGGGAAGATCACTTCTTCACGAACCTGGCGGACTTTGAGGCCTTCAAGGCCACCCAGACCGGTAATACGGACGATGATGAAGATACGGAAGAATAACTGAGGGCAGGGAAACCATTCCATGACACGAGAGAAACAAATTGAACTTCTGGCCCCGGCAGGGGACATGGAGCGGCTGAAAATGGCAGTGGCCTATGGGGCGGATGCCGTTTATCTGGCGGGCACCACCTTTGGCATGCGGGCCTATGCGGGCAATTTTACCGGCCAGGAGCTGTATGAAGCGGTGCGCTACTGCCGGGAGCGCGGTGTGCGCACCCATGTGACCATCAACACCATGCCCCGCTCGGACGAGATGGCGCGGCTGCCGGAGTGGCTGGAGACGCTGGAGGCTGCCGGCGTCACCGCCGTCATCGTGGCGGATCTGGGGGCCTTCCGCATGGCGCAGAAATACGCGCCCCATGTGGAAAAGCACATCTCCACCCAGGCCAGCGTCTGCAATGGGGTGACGGCCAGCGCCTGGTACGATTTGGGGGCGAGCCGGGTCATTTTGGCCCGTGAGTGCTCCCTGGAGGAGATCAGGGTCATCCGCCAAAACACCCCCAAGGAGTTGGAGCTGGAGGCCTTTGTCCACGGGGCCATGTGCGTGTCCTATTCCGGCCGGTGCCTGCTCTCCAATTATATGACGGGCACCAACGAGCGGGATGCGTCCCGGGGCGCCTGCGCCCAGCCCTGCCGCTATCACTACACATTGATGGAAGAAAAGCGGCCCGGGGAATATTTCCCCATTTTGGAGGACAGCCATGGCAGCTATATTCTCTCCTCCCGGGATATGTGCATGATTGACCATGTGGGAGAGCTGATGGACGCCGGGCTGGACAGCCTGAAAATTGAGGGCCGGGCCAAGAGCGCCTATTACGCGGCCCTTGTGACCGGCGCTTACCGGCACGCCATTGACGCCGCCGCAGCCGGAAGGCCCCTGGAAAAGGTCTGGCGGGACGAGGTGGAAAAGGTCAGCCACCGCCACTACTCCACCGGCTTCTACTTTGGGGATCCCGGCCAATATTATGAGAATTCCCGCTACATTCGCCAGTGGCAGATCTGCGGCATCGTCCAGTCCTGCGACGCGGAGGGAAATGCGGTGGTCAGCTTGCGCAACAAGTTTAAAGTTGGCGATGAGCTGGAGGTTGTGGGGCCGAACTGTACGCCGTTGGCGTTCCGTGTCTCCCACATGACGGACATGGACGGCGCCGAGCTCCAGGAGCCGAAAAAGCCCCAAATGCTCTTTCACATCAAGCTGCCCAAGCAGGTGCCCGTATGGAGCATGCTGCGGCATCAGGTAGAGGGGCTGTAGGCAAACGGCCCGCCGGCGCAATGGAAAAGGGGGACGGATGAAGCGACGTTGGATGGCGCTGATATTGGCGCTGTGCCTTCTGGTCTCCACGACGGGCTGCGGAGAGCGGCTTTCCCAGCTTGTTTCGTCAGACGGCAGCCAGGGGCAGGAGGAGACGATCGAAGCCTCACTGGACGTCCAGACGGAGGAAGGGGCGTCCTCCTCTTCGGAAGAGACGGCGGAGGAGGACAGCCGCGTTTATCAAATCCTCTACGAGGCCGTTGACAGCGGGGAAAGCACATGCCGGGTGGAGGACACGTCCATCGAGGAGGTCCGCGCGGCGGTTGTGCAGCTCCTGAAACAGCCGGAACTCTTTTGGCTGAGCGGCTGCCAGATGAACACCTATACGGTGAGCGACGGGTCGGACTATGTGGAGGCAGTCTTTGACTTTCGCTATGACGAGGTCGATGCCCGGCGCGCCGAACTGGAGCAAAGGGTTGCGGCGCTGCTGGCGGATATGCCGGCAGAGGGAACGGACTATGACAAGGCCAAGGCGGTTCACGACTACCTGATTACACACATTACTTACGATGCCGGCAGCAGCGGCGGGCAGGATATTTACGCCGCGCTGGTGGAAGGGGTCTGCGTCTGCCTGGGCTATGCCAACGCTTACGCTTACCTGCTGGAGCGGCTGGGGGTCAGCTGTGACGTCATCACCGGAACCGGCGATGGAGAGAGCCACGCCTGGAACCATGTGGTTCTGAATGGGCTGGATTATTACACGGATGTGACCTGGGACGATGTGGATCAGTACAGCGCCAGCGGCGAGGAATACATCCTCTACCACTGGTTCAATCTGACGCTGGAGGATATGGAAAACCGCCATACGGCCGAGGAGGGGACGGCGCTTCCCCAGGCGGACACGACGGATTATAACTATTTCACCGTGGAAAACGCGTGGCTGTGGCAGTATTCCACCGGCGGAGTCAAGGAGGCGCTGGCCGGGCAGCTGGAAAACGGCACGGGGCTGCTGACCCTGCGCTGCCGCAGCCAGGAGTGCTATCAGGAGATGATCAGCGGCCTGATTGACCAGCAGGAGATCTATACCGTCCTCCGGGAGCTGGGATATGAGCAGAGTCAGGTCTCCTATTTTCAGGAGGACAGCTTATATATTCTGACCATTGTGGTGGAGTAGGGGGCTGGGCCCTCTGCGGCAAAGCCATCTTATCGCCCGGCCGCTTGATAGAAGGGCGGCGGGGATTCCCCGAGAAAATCCGGATAAAAGGCGGAAAAGCCCCTTGACAAGTGAAAATTTCGTGCTAAACTGTGAATAGTTTAAAAATCGCGATGAGAAAGCGAGCTGTGTCAACGCGGCCTCAAGAGAGCAGGGGATGGTGGAAGCCCTGCGGCAGAACGGATGCAGCGGCCACTTTTGAGCGGCCCGGGAAACAACCGGGACGGTTCATCTCCGTTACAGGATGGACTGAGATGTCTGCCTGGGGCAGGCAAATCAGGGTGGTACCGTGGATATTTTCCGCCCCTGAGCATCAGGGGCGGTTTTTTTCGGTTGAAGGGCCGGGAGGCCATGGGCCGCTGGAGATTATTTTGAGATTGAATACGAGGAGGAGACTCTGTATGAAACCATATGGCGTCAATGAACTGCGTGAAATGTTCTTGAAGTTTTTTGAGAGCAAGGGGCACCTGCGCCTGCCCAGCTTTTCTCTGGTTCCCAAGAACGACAAATCCCTGCTGCTGATCAACGCGGGCATGTCCCCGATGAAGCCCTGGTTCACCGGCGACGAGATCCCGCCCTGCCGCCGCGTGACCACCTGCCAGAAGTGCATCCGCACCGGCGACATTGAGAACATCGGCAAAACAGCCCGCCACGGCACCTATTTTGAGATGCTGGGCAACTTCTCCTTTGGCGATTACTTTAAAAGCGAGGCCATCCACTGGGCCTGGGAGTTCCTGACCGACGAAAAGTGGGTGGGCCTTGACCCCGACCGGCTGTACCCCTCCGTCTATCTGGACGATGATGAGGCGTACCGCATCTGGAACGAGGAGATGGGAATCCCCAAGGAGCGGATCTTCAAGTTCGGGAAAGAGGACAATTTCTGGGAACACGGTTCCGGTCCCTGCGGCCCCTGCTCGGAGATCTATTACGACCGCGGCCCTGCATACGGCTGCGGCAAGCCCGGCTGCACGGTGGGCTGTGATTGCGACCGCTATATGGAGGTCTGGAACATCGTCTTCTCCCAGTTCGACAACGACGGCCAGGACCACTACACGGAGCTGAAGCAGAAAAACATCGACACGGGTATGGGTCTGGAGCGTCTGGCGGTGGTCTGCCAGAACGTGGACTCCCTGTTCGATGTGGATACCGTCATGCATGTCACCAACAAGGTGTCCGAAATCACCGGCGCGCACTATGGGGAGAGCTATGAGAAGGATGTCTCCCTGCGCATTATCACCGACCACATCCGCTCCGCCACCATGATGATCTCGGACGGGGTTCTGCCCTCCAATGAGGGGCGGGGATATGTTTTGCGCCGTCTCCTGCGCCGGGCCGCCCGGCACGGCCGCCTGCTGGGGGTCAACCATCCCTTCCTCTATGAGGTCTGCGACACGGTGATCGATGTCAACAAGTGCGAATACTCCGATCTGGTGGCCCGGCGGGCCTATATTGTCCGCACCATCCAGATGGAAGAGGAGTCCTTTGGCCGGACCATTGACGCCGGTTTGAAGATCTTTGCCGACATGCTGGAGAGCCACAAAGCCAAGGGGGAGACGGTCTTTTCCGGCTCGGACGCCTTTAAGCTGTATGACACCTACGGCTTCCCCATTGACCTGACCATTGAAATGTGCGCAGACGAGGACATGACTGTGGATCAGAAGGCGTTCCTGGCCGCAATGGAAGAGCAGAAGGTGCGCGCCCGGGAGGCCCGCAAGGCCCTGGGCGACCTGGGCTGGGAGCACATCGACCTGGGCGAGATCGACAAGACCCCCACCCATTTCCTGGGCTATACCGAGACCAGCGCCCAGGGCAAGATTCTGGCCATCGTGGAGGAAGGCGAGCACGCCGGAACCCTCACCCAGGGAAAGCGGGGCATCCTCGTCCTGGATCAGACGCCCTTCTATGCGGAGATGGGCGGCCAGGTGGGCGACCACGGCGTCATCGCCAAGGATGGCGCGCTCTTCCTGGTCACGGACACCCAAAAGACCAACGCCGGCAAATATCTCCACTATGGCGAGGTCAAAGAGGGGGCCTTCACTCTGGGGGATACTGTCACCGCCACCTTGGATATGGAGCGCCGCAGCGCCATTGGCCGGGCGCACTCGGCAACCCACCTCCTGCAAACGGCTTTGCAGAAGGTTCTGGGGGACCACGTCCATCAGGCCGGTTCCCTGGTCGAGCCGGACTATCTGCGCTTTGACTTCACCCACTTTGCCGCCATCCGGCCCGAGGAGCTGCAAAAGATTGAGGAGATGGTCAACGACGCTATCCTGGCGGGCATGCCCATTGAAACCCGGGAGATGCCCATTGAAGAGGCCAAGGAGATGGGCGCCACGGCGTTGTTCTCAGAAAAGTACGGCGATATTGTCCGTGTCGTCAATATGAGCAACTATTCGATTGAGTTCTGCGGCGGCACCCATTTGGACAACACGGCCAAGGTCGGCTCCTTCCACATCATCAGTGAGGGATCCATCGCCTCCGGCGTCCGGCGCCTTGAGGCCACCACGGGCAAGCGCAACGTGGAGGAGCGGCTGGAGATGCAGCGCCACTTCTTTGAGGCGGCGGCGCTGCTGAAGGTGAAGCCGGACGACCTGGCCGGGCGCATCCAGAGCAATCTGGCCGAGATGCGGGAGATGAAAAAGTCCATTGAGCAGTTTAAGAGCAAACAGGCCCTGGGAGAGGTTCGGGATTTCCTGGCCTCAGCCAAGAACGTGGGCGCTTTGAAGGTCTTTACCGCCAATTTGGGCGCAATCGAGGTGCCGGAGCTGCGCAAGATGGGCGACTTCCTCCGGGATAAGCAGGCCAACGTGGTGGCCGTCCTGTGCGCCGTCAACGGGGAGAAGATTTCCTTCCTCTGCGTCTGCGGAAAAGAGGCGGTCAAGGCTGGCGTCAAGGCCGGAGAGGTGATCAAAAACGTCACCAAAATCTGCGGCGGCAGCGGCGGCGGCAAGCCCGATTCGGCGATGGGCGGCGGCAAGGACAAGCTCAAAATCGACGATGCGCTGGCCGCTGTGGACGATTTTGTCGCAGGCAAGCTGGGGCTGTAAAAAGCTGTTTCCCGAAAATCCCTCTGACCCACGGGGACAGAGGGACGGGACCGAAAAATTATCATCAAGGGGGAAAAACGATGGACTGTCTATTCTGTGCCATTGCAAAGGGCGAAATTCCTTCCAACAAGGTCTATGAGGACGATCAGTGTCTGGCATTTTACGACCTGGAACCGCAGACTCCGGTGCACTTTCTGGTGATTCCCAAAATGCACATCGAGTCCGCCGGGGCCATTACGCCGGAGAACTCTGGGGCGGTGGCGCACTGCTTTGAGGTCATCGCCAAATGTGCTAGGCAGTTGGGCTTTACCGATTTCCGCGTCGTCTCCAACTGCGGGAAGCAGGCCGGTCAGAGCGTTGGGCATCTGCACTTCCACGTCCTGTCCGGTCAGGATATGGGCTGGCCTCCCTTCCCGACGAAGTGAGACGCCGGGTTCCCGGAGAGGGGCCGCCGCTGTGAGCGCTCCTTCTGCGTCACGGTTCCCTGTCTGAAAACAAGCCTCTGGAAGCCCATCGGCCTCCGGAGGCTTTTGCGTTCCATGGCGCTGCAGGTGCTTGGGCTTCCTGCATTTTCCTTGACAGGATTCATTTGAACGGTTACAATAAAGTTGGATAATGATCTCTACCTGTATGTACAGGAGGTTTTTATGAAAGTGACAAAACAGGTAAAGGTGCGCAACGGCTATCCGGTCTATGTGATCGGCGTGGTTTTTCTGTTGGCCGCCTTTGTGATTGGCGTCCACTCTGTGGTGGGCTGGGTGATTGTGGCGGTGGTGGCGGCTGCGGCCTACCTGCTGGCCCGGCTGGTTCTGCCGGACGATGTTCTGGTGGTGGAGGAGGAAGTGCCCGATCCGGAACCGGCTGACGCCGAAGTGGCCGCCCTGAAAAAGGAGCGGGACCGGGCCATTGGCGAGATGCACCGCATCAACGAGCACATTCCGGATGAAAAAATCTCTGCCCAGATTGACCACATCGAGATGGTCACGGGGAAAATTTTTGACCACGTCATGGAGAATCCGGAGAAAAAGGGCCAGATTCGCCGTTTTATGAACTACTATCTGCCGACCACCATCAAGCTGCTGCACGAGTATGACCGCATGGAAAACCTGGGCGTTTCCGGGAGCAACATCGACGCATCCAAGCGGAAAATTGAGGAAATGCTGGATACCGTGTGCGCCGCCTTTGATAAGCAGCTGGACGCTCTGTTTGCCAACATTGCCATGGACATCACCGCCGATGTCACTGTCCTGCAAAATATGATGAAGCAGGAGGGCCTGAGCGGCCATGACTTTTAATCATCGACATCATGGAGGAACTGTATTATGAGTGAAGTGACAATACCCAGCCTGACACTGGACCCTGCGAAGGAAGCGGCTGCGGCTGCCCCTGCAGCTCCGGCGTTGACGTTAGGGGCGGAGAAGCCGGCGGCAGAGGCGGCCGAACCCGTCGGCATCGACGATTCCATGCTGTCCGAAGCGGAGAAGAAGGTTGTGGATGATTTCGCGAAGAAAATCGACATTACCGACTCCGAACAGGTGATGCTGTACGGAACTGCGGCGCAGAAAAACATTGCCTCCTTCTCCGAAAACGCGCTGAACAAGGTGAAGACCAAAGACCTGGGCGAAATTGGCGACACTCTGGCCGGTCTGGTTGTGGAGCTGAAGAACAGCGCACCCGGCTCCCAGCCCCAGAAGAAGGGCCTTTTTGGCCGGGCAAAGCTGAAGAAGGATGAGCTTCAGGCCCAGTATGCCAAGGCGGAGGCCAATGTGGACCGCATCACCGCCATTTTGGAGGAGCACCAGGTCAATCTGATGAAGGATGTGGCCATGCTGGATCAGATGTTTGAGCTGAACCAGCAGTATTATAAGGAGCTGACGATGTATATCATCGCCGGCAAGAAGAAGCTGGAGGCGGTCAGAGCCAGCGAGCTGGTGGAACTGCGCAAAAAGGCCGAGACAACGGGCGCCGCTGAGGATGCCCAGGCCTATAATGATATGGCCAATATGGTCGAGCGCTTTGAGAAAAAGCTGAACGATCTGGAGCTGACCCGTATGATTTCCCTGCAGATGGGCCCCCAGACACGCCTGCTGCAAAACAACGACACCGCCATGATCGAGAAGATTCAAACCTCCTTGGTCAACACCATCCCCCTGTGGAAGAGTCAAATGGTGCTGTCGCTGGGACTGGAGCGCTCCCGTCAGGCCACGGCGGCGCAGACGGCGGTCACCAACATGACCAATGAGCTGTTGAAAAAGAACGCCGAAATGCTGAAAATGGGGACGATTGCCACGGCCAAAGAAGCGGAGCGGGGCATTGTGGAGCTGGATACGCTGCGCAAGACCAATGAGGATTTGATTTCCACGCTGGATGAGGTGATGCAGATTCAGCGGGAAGGCCGGCAGAAGCGGGCCGAGGCTGAGGTTGCGTTGGGCCGCCTGGAAGGGGAGCTGCGCCAAAAGCTGCTGCAGCTTCGCTGAACCGGCCCAGGAAACGGGTGACAGGTGATTCACATGAAAATTTTGAAGAAATTTCCCGTTGCGGTGGCCATCACGGCTGTGGTGGTGGCGCTGTGTCTGGGCTATAGCGCCTGGACGGCGCCGGCGGCCCTGCCGGACACCACCGTCGGGGATTGGGTGTGTGACAGTGCCAACGTCCTCTCGGAGGACACGGAGAAGCAGGTCCGCACCTATAACAGCCAGTTCGACGCGGATTACGCGGCCTATGTGGCGGTCTTAACCGTGAAGAGCGAACGGAACTGGGATGAGACAGAGTTTGCACAGAAAGTCTACGAAAATTGGACGCTGGGCGGAAATGACTTTCTGCTGATCTTAGATGTGGGCGGACGTGCCAGCTACCTCTATTACGGTGAAAATTACAGCGATTTTGACTATGCGTCCATGTTGGCCTCTTACGTGGACCCCAGCTTTTACGAAGAGGACTATGACAGTGCTGTGCTCAACCTGATGGAAGGGATGGAGCAGTATCTATCCGAGGAAGCATCCGCCGTGCAAAGCGATTCACAGACCGTCTTTGAGGAAGACGACTGGGATGAAGCGGAGTACTACTATGCGGATGAGGGCTTTGGCGTGATTGCCGCGGGAGGAAGTATGTTTTTGGGAATTATCCTGTTGATTGTGGTAGTGGTTCTGATTTTGAATGCCATTGACCGAGCCAGATATGACAGCTGGTATCGCAGCTATGGGTATATGCCCCATCCCCCCGTCCCCTTTGTCCCCATCCTGTTCTGGCACCGGCCCGGCAGTCCGTGGTTCCGTCACCGCCCGCCTCGCGGGCCTGGTCACGGCCCGGGGCCTGGCGGCAGACATGGCGGCCCCGGCGGTCATGGCGGTGGCTTCGGCGGCTTTGGCGGTGGTCCCGGCGGCCATGGCGGCGGCTTTGGCGGTGGGCGCAGTGGCGGTCATGGCGGCGGCTTTGGTGGCGGACGCAGCGGCGGCCATAGCGGTGGCTTTGGCGGCGGCGGACGCAGTGGCGGCCATAGCGGTGGCTTTGGCGGCGGCGGACGCAGCGGTGGCCATCGCTGACCCATTCCATGACACGTGGGCCTGCGTGCCGGACTCCCTTCCGGCAGCAGGCCTTTTTGATTTGACCCGAGGAATTGACCGATGAGAGAGAGCAACAAGAGGATCGTTGGACGTTTTGCCCCCAGTCCCAGCGGCCGGATGCACTTGGGCAATGCCTTTTCCGCGCTTTTGGCGTGGCTGTCCGTCCGTTCGGCGGGCGGACACATGATTTTGCGCTTGGAAGATTTGGACCGGGGCCGCTGCAAACGCGCCTATTGCGACCAGATCGAGGAGGACTATCGCTGGCTGGGGTTGGATTGGGATGAGGGGGGCAGCGCCGGTGGCGACGGCTATTATCAATCCAACCGCAGCCATTTCTATGCGCAGGCCCTCCAGCAGTTGGAGGAGGCGGGGTGGGTTTACCCCTGTTTCTGCACCCGGGGCCAGCTCCACGCGGCGTCTGCCCCTCACCGCAGCGACGGAACGCCGCTCTATCCCGGAACCTGCCGAAGGCTGTCGCCGGCGGAGCGGCTGGAGCGCGCCAGGGTTCGCAGGCCCGCTGTGCGAGTGCGGGCGCCCGATGTTCAGGTGACGGTAGAGGACGGCCTTCAGGGGACATATCGTCAGGTTCTCAGCCGTGACTGGGGCGACTTCATCCTGCGGCGCAGCGATGGCATCTTTGCCTATCAGTTGGCAGTGGTGGTGGACGATGGGTGCATGGGGGTCAACCAGGTGGTCAGGGGAGAGGATTTGCTCTCCTCCACCCCCTGTCAGCTGTGGCTCCAGCAGGTGCTGGGCTATCCGGCCCCGGAATATTACCATGTGCCCCTGCTCTACGGGGAGGACGGACACCGCCTGTCCAAGCGGCAGCGGGACATGGATCTGGGCACGCTCCGGGACCGGGGTGAGCGCTCGGAGGCGGTGGTTGGGCAGCTGGCCTTCTGGGCCGGGCTGCTGGAAAAGCCGGAGCCGGTTGAGGCGGCGGAGCTCATATCGGAATTTGACTGGAAAAAGGTTCGGAAAGAGCCTGTTGTGGTGAGTGAGGGTGTACTGTGAGAAACATAAAGGAACCAAAAACGCCCAAAAAGGTGAAAATAGACCTGACCGGCGCGGCCGGGGAGCAGGGCCTTGCCCAAGTGATCTGGGAGGCCGTGGGAATGCCGGAGCGCGGGCAGGAGAGCTGGAGCGCATTACGGGAAGCGCTTCTCACCGGCGCACGACTCCCCAAGCGGTTAGAGGTCAGGGGCTGGAGCGCGTTCCAGCAGACATATCCCCAGGCGGCGAAGCAATTTTGGAACTTAATGAACGATTACGCGGATCAAAAGGGCCATCCCAGGAGTCAATTTGTGGATCTGGAGGGCGCCTCGAATGTGATGCTGTGGGTGCCGGAGCTGCTGCTGATCGCCTCTCTCCCGGTGGAGATCCTGAGTTTGATCGTGATCTTTTTCCGGGACAGCTGGAAACTTGCCGCGGTGGCCCTGCTGCTGGCCCTGGCCCTGTCCCTTCAGGTGGTGACTCTGGCCAGCATCGCCTTTCTGGCGCAGGGGCGCTGGAATGTGTCCCGTCGCTGGAAGCGGCTGGCACAGTGGCGCGCCGGGCTGAGTGTGTTGCTCTTCGGGGCGGCGCTGGTGGGATTGCTGCTTTCGAGGGGGATTACCCTGGCAGGGGGCATTGCCGTGGCCAGCTCCGCCATTGTGCTGACGGTGAACCTCATCTATACGTTGGTGTTCCTCTGGAGGACGCGATAAAGGCTGGCGCTCATTTACGGCGCCAGCCTTTTGGGAGAACAGGGAACGGATTGGGAGGGGTCTCCGTCAGCCCAGAGCCACATCCAGCGTCAGCATGACGGTGAACCCCAGGGCAAAGAACAGGGTGCCAAGGTTGGAGTGCCGTCCCTGAGACATTTCCGGAATCAGCTCTTCCACCACAACGTAAATCATGGCGCCTGCCGCAAAGCTCAAAAGATAGGGCAGGACGGGGACAATCCACCGGGACGCCCCGATGGTCAGCAGCGCGGCCAGAGGCTCCACGGCGCCAGACAAGCTGCCCCAGAGGAAGGCCTCCCGCTTTTTCAAGCCCTCCGCTCGCAGCGGCATGGAGATGATGGCGCCTTCCGGAAAGTTCTGAATGGCGATGCCGATGGCCAGAGCCAGAGCGCCGGCAAAGGTGATAGTCTCATTCCCGGACATCCAGCCTGCAAACACCACGCCCACTGCCATCCCCTCGGGGATGTTGTGCAGCGTCACGGCCAGAACCAGCATGGTGGTCTTTCGCAGGGCGACCCTTGGCCCCTCCGGCTCGTCGCTGCCCTGGTGCAAATGGGGAACCGCCCGGTCCAGAAGCAGCAGAAACAAAATGCCCAGCCAAAAACCAATAACTGCCGGCAGGAAGGCCCATTGCCCCATATCCGCCGCCTGCTCCATGGCCGGAATCAGCAGGCTCCAGATCGACGCGGCGACCATCACACCGGCCGCGAAGCCCACCAGCACCCGCTGCACCACCAGATTCAACTGGTTTCGCATGAACAGCACACAGGCAGCGCCCAGCACGGTCCCGAGAAATGGGATCCAAATGCCCTGTATCACTTCAATTGTCATAGAAATCTCCTTTATATGTCCAAACGGCGCAGCCGCCCCGTTCCATGGCGTGGATGCGGCGGCCGCTTTCCTGGTCGCATTATAGCAGCCGGGAATCCGGACTGTCAAGGGAACAGAACATGGATGCGCTGGCGATGATATTTGAAAAAATGAAAATTTGCGGTTGACAACGGGGGTAATTTGTGTTATTCTAAGTCTCGTGGTGAGCAAGAGATGTTCATTACATGCGATGCGCGAGTGGTGGAATTGGTAGACTCGCTGGCTTCAGGTGCCAGTGCTCATTGCGGGCGTGCGGGTTCGACTCCCGCCTCGCGCACCAAACTCAGATTCTGGTTTTTAGCTGGGATCTGAGTTTTTTCTTTTGCCTCGGAAAGGCCGACGGGCATCCTGTTTCTGCGCGCCAAAACGCCGCCAGACGGAACCCATGTGGGAATCCATCGGCGGCGTTGTCTGATTTGGCCCGGGATACCGGGCCGGAAATATCCGCATCAAAGGGCTTTTTGATCGGTCAGAAGGGTTGTACACCGCATCCGCAGCGTGCGCAGAACCTGCAAAAGGATCATGAGGACGTACAGAGCACCCTGCACCCCCACGGAGCGAAGAACGGTCTTGACGCTGATGGCCGATGCAATGGCGTCGTTTAGCTGTGCCATGCTCCCTGCGTTCCCGTTCATGATGGAACGAAACGTTTCAAAGATGGCCCCACCCAGTTGATGTAATAACACCGTGCCGATGAGGATTGCCGGAATCCCGGCTGCCAGAAAAATCACAAGCCCCTCGCACAGCAGCGTCCCAATGATTTTGCCCCTGCTCCATCCCAGCACCCGATAAATGCCGATATCCTGATGGTGATCCTGAATCCAGAGCAGAACCATGAACATATCCAGCACAAGGAGAACCCCTTGCAAAAAGAGCAGGATCAGGTTGAGCAGGTTTTGAAAATCAAGGAATCCGCCGGTGTCGGATTCATCATTTGAACGCGCTTTTACCAAATCCGCACAGTCGTATTCCAGGTCGTCCGTGCTGTATGTGGATAAAATATCGTGAAAGCTCTGGAGCACACCCGACATGTTTTGATATGCGTCAATGTAGATGGTCACCGGGGCCGCAATGTCGTAATAGTCCGCCGCCTGCCGGTAGGTTACCTCCCAATCGCAAAACAGGTAACTGGTGGATGCAATGGCGTAATAGTCCCCGTAATCCACCTTTGGCGGCTGAAGGGTCTGATAAATGCCGCGGACGGTGGCGGTCACTTCCTGCTCCTGAGTTTCGTTCCAGAAGGTGATGCTGTCTCCCAGGGCGAGCTGATTTTCCTGTGCAAGATATTGGTCGATCAACACGCCGGGGGACTGCTGGGAGGGATATTCCCCCTCCACAAGCACCATGTTGCCCGTGCGGAAGGACGGATAAAACCCGGTGTCGTGGTTGCCGATGAGCTGGATTTCCTCCGTCTCCGGCTCCGCACTGTACATGGTCTCATTCTCATAACCGGTGTTGGAAAAGCTGATGGGAAGGCCGGTGCAGGTAGCGCTCTGATTGTAGCCAACCACATGGTCACACATGAGCAGCTCCGCCAGCACCGTGGTGTCAAAGGGGGTCTCGTCAAACTCGCCCGTCCGCCACACATAGATGCTGTTTCCGATCTCCTCGGCAAGGATGTCAAAATAACCCTGCACCGTGGTCTTCAAATACACGCCAATGATCAGGGGAATCCCGGTAACCAGCAGGAAAATGGTGAGAATGAGACTGCGTGCAAGGCGCAGCCGCAGCTGCAACAAAACATTCTTGATGTATAGCATGGCGCGTTTCCCCCGTTTACAGGTCTTCCAGGAAGATGATTTGGTCACAGATCTCCTTGACCCGGTCGGAATGGGTGACGATGATCACGCACTTGTTCTGCTCCGCGGCAAGCCGTTTCAAAATCCCCATAATAATTTCCGTGTTCTCCCGGTCGAGATTTCCTGTCGGCTCATCTGCCAAGATATAGGTGGCGTTGGTGATCAGCGCTCTGGCAATCCCCACGCGCTGCTTTTGCCCGCCGGACAGCCGGGAGGTGGGCCGGTCCTGATCTTCCTCCGGAATCTGCAATTCGGTTAACAGTTCTTTTGCCCGTTTCTGCTGGTCAGCTCGTGCGGAGCGGTCGCCGTGAACCGCCATCATGACGTTTTCTATGGCGGTCATGTAGGGGAACAGGTGAAACTCCTGAAAAACAAAGGCGACATGCTCACTGCGCAGCCTGGTTCCGCCGATTTCTTTGATGTCGGTTCCGTCCAGAATGATGTGGCCCGCCGTGGGCTGCTCCAGACCCCCCAGCAGGGCCAGGCAGGTGGTCTTTCCAATTCCGGAGGGGCCGTAAAGCCCATAGACCGTTCCGGGGTGAAATTCCAGCGAAACATCGCTAAAAACGGTTCGGCTGGCATGTTTTCTGCTCCTGGGATAGGAGAAACTGACGTGTTCCATTTTAAGCATTTTCGCTGCCTCCTTTACTCCAACAGCCGTCTCGGCTGGGCACGCAATACACACCAGATGGGGATGGCCGCCGTGCTGGCCAAAATCACACAGCCCACCCCGAGAAACGCCAGCAGGGATGCCGGCGTGAACAGATCCAACACGCTGGCGGTCATCGAAAAAGGTTCAGACAGAGAGGTTTCATAATAACCGTAGGATCCATCCGTCCCCTGTGCGTACAGATTGGCCGCATCCACGATCATCTGAATCAGGATTGGCCCGAGGATGAAGTACAGCAGGGTGGCCAGCAGCCCGGCGGAGAGGACGATCATCAAAACCACCAGCAGGTAGCGCAGGAGGATGGACCGCCGGGACTGGCCAATCATGATCATCAGGCCGCACTCGTACTGGAAATGAATGGCAAAGTAGGTCATGATGATCAGAACCAAAAGGATCCCCGTGACCGCAACCAGCCCCGAGACGATCTGGGAGAAATTCCGCACCAGAATCAGCACCGAACCCCAATCCTCCAAATAGGTCGAGCCGGAATCATAGAGCTCGTACTCGTCCCCCAGCAGTTCCTTCAGCTGGGGCAACACAATCTCGATGCTGTCATAGGAGTCCACAAAAACGCGTGCAGTTCCATCTTGCCCGATGGGTTCCCCCGTGAAGGCGGCGATGGCGTCATAGCTGGCATAGATGTAGTTATATGGGCTGACCCAGTAAGGGTCAAAGGGTTCGTCGTCGTCGGCGAAATATTCTTCATAATCAAACTCGTTTGGGTCGGCAATCTCAAAATCGGTGTCCGCTGTGTAAATTCCACATACGGGAAGGGAGAACAGGGTGTCATCCTCACCCAGTGAAAATGTAATCATGTCCCCGCACTGGATGCCGTTGGCCGCTGCCACCCGGCTTTCGATCAGAAGCCCTTGGTTTTCTCTGTCTGGAAAGACGCCCTCTGTCAGGGAGAGATGGGGATCGTTCATATGGTAGCTTACGGAGGTATCAATGTCTGCGATCAGCACAAATTGATGGGCGTGTTCCCGCATGACGTCCGTCTCCTCAAAGGTGTAGCCGGTGTGATCCTCCGAGCGCACCAGCGTTTCCGCCGTCATCGTGTCGGGAGTGTTGATGAGACTCCAACACGAAAGCCCGGTGACGTGGTCGATCTCCGTGATGGCGTCCCGCAGCGAGTCGGTCAGGGAGTGGTCTGAGTCGATGTCGATCTGAAAGGCCGCTCCATTGTAAATGAACGCATCCTGTTCCCCCCTGGTCGCGGCGGAGGAGAGGCAGAAGCACAGCAGCTCGGCCAGCAAAATCACGGCGATGATCAGGGAAATGACCAGATTCCGTTTCCTGTTTCGGATGAAATGGATTTTTGCGTACTGAAAAGATTTCATGATACTCACCCGCTCCTTTCCAAATGACATGTTGTGCCGGCAGGCAGAGAGCAAATAGAATTTAGAAATGATATTTGTCAAAATCATTTCCTTGTCGTAATTTAGATTACCATATCTCATTTATTTTGTCAACACATATTTTGGTGTCCGGATTATTGAGTTTCCATTTGATTGCTGGTATAATCAATTATCATAGATGGCGAGAGGAACTCCGTGATATGTCTAATAAAAATTTCTTCCTCACCGGCGTCACAGAGATTCTGTTTTTGTCTCTTCTGACCCGAAAGGACAGCTATGTCTACGACATCACCAAGACAATTGAAGACTATTCCGGCGGTCTGCTGACCATCTCTCCCAACACCATCTACACCGTGGCCTATAAGCTGGAGCAGGATGGGCTGATCAGCGAGCACTCTGTCCTGGTGGGCCGGAAGCGGAGGCGGATTTACTACCACCTGGAACCTCAGGGGAGGGAGTATCTGGCCGCGATCTCCCAGCAATATCAGCAGGTGTGCCAGGGGGTAAACCAGTTTTTCCAAACCCTGGACACTGCGGCGCCGGAGGGAAACCATGACTGACGGAATTAGAGCATACATGCGGGAGGCCCGGGCACTCTTTCCCATTCTGGGCCGGCCGGAGAAGACCTACCTGGCCCACATGGAGTCCAACATCCGGGATTGCTTTGGGGAGCGGACACCGGCCTATATAGAGATGGTGATCGCCCGGTACGGGCCGCCGGAGGATGTGGTGGTCAGCTATCTGGACGCCGCCAAACCGGAGTATTTGATGGAGCGAATGAAAAAGGCCCGGCGGTGGCGGCGGATTTCCCTCTGCGCGCTGGTTGTGCTGCTCCTGGCGCTCGTTCTCTTTTTTGTGTTGATGTGGCAAGAGTATACCGGCCTGATAGAGGCTCTGGATAGCATGAAGGGTACTTCTACGGCGATCGGATGAGGGCTGCGGGGAAGAGAGCCTTTGCCCCGCCGCCCCAGGACAATTTTCGTAAACAAGCGGGTGGATTTCCATGAACAGCACCATTCAAACCTATATCCAACAGGCGGCCCTGTTTTTTCCCGTTCTGGGGAAGGCGGAAAGGGACTATCTGGTTCGGTTGGCCCAGTCCATTTCCGACTATTTTTCGGAGCAGCCGCCGGAGAGTGTGGAGGCCATTGCGCAGGCCTTTGGCCCGCCCCAGCAGGCGGTGAAGGACTACCTCGCCGCCGCCGATACCCAGGCGATCGTCCGGCGCATCCGCAGCCGTAAATACATCCGAGTGTGCCTTTCTGTGCTCGTGAGCCTGTGCCTGCTCATCCTGCTGCTGGCGGTGGTTCATATCAGTTGGCCGATCCTCTTTTTCTAGGAAGGCGGCGGATGATATACCCCGGCCTGCTCCGCCAGACGGAACCGGAATCGGCTGACCGGCCCAACCAAAACAAAGCCCCATCCCTCAATCGCGAGGGATGGGGCAATTTATTTTTGCAATCCGGGGGCAATTTGGGCAAAGGCGGGGCATACTACTCGTATCTGCTTTCGGGAAAGCGCTCAAAGTACGCATCGGTGAAAATCGTTTGCAGGTAGGTCCGAAGCATCCGTTCCGTGTTGGAGCGGACGTCCCACATCCCATCCGAGGAGCACCAGATGAACACATTTCCGACCACGATGGCGCGGAGATCCTCCACGATGGCATAGGCCGGCAGCAGACCTTTCACGTCCCCTCTGCTCTGTGCATCTGCCAGGAGGGGGCCGTAAAGGGAGGCCGGGTAGCTGCCGGGGCGGCGGGTGTGGATGTTGAAGGCCCTGTTTCTGGGGTTGTAGTAATTGGATGTAAATTCAACGCCCATCTCCCGGCAGTTATCAATATGCTGCAAGTACAGGGCGACGATGTACTCCAGCAGCCCGTGTTCCTCCAGCAGGTTTGCGGACTGGGCGTCTTTGTGCATTTGGAATTCAGCAAACAGTTCATCTTTTGAGTTGAAAAAATGATAAAAAGAGCCGACGGATACGCCAGCATGCTCACAAATCTTTCGAATGGTCAGGCTTTCAAACCCTTCTGTTTTCATCAGTTCGATGCCTGCGTCCAGAATTTTCTGACGGGTATTCGCTCCCCGTTTTTCTTTCGCCATTTTTATGAAAGCACATCCTTATCTGATATCATGCTGTAAAAATGTATCACACATTTGAAAAAAAGTCAAATAAAAAAGATTTTTGCTTGACATCTTCGCTTTAACGTGATATTATGTGAAACAAGTATTAGAACCTGTTCTAGTACATAGTTCAGTGCAGAAAAAAGAAATGGAGGTAAAAAATTTATGTGGACTTATGGTTGTTTTGGGCTGCTCGTCCTATGCGTCTCGTTCTGGATCGGAGATCTTTGCAACAGCAAAACAAAAGGCGTCATCTCCGGCCTGCTGACGGCATCCGCGATTTACATCATCGGATACCTGACGGGAATCATTCCGACCACCCAGCCGGCGGATCTCGGTCTCGCCGCCATGACGAGCCTGTTTGGCCAGATGGTCATCGTCGCAAACCTGGGCACAATGGTCAGCTTGAATGACCTGCTCAAACAGTGGAAGACGGTGCTGATGTGCCTGTTCTCCCTGGTGGTTATGGGCGTAGCCGTTGGCGTGGTCGGCGTGGCGCTCTTTGGCCGTGAAATTGGCCTTCTCGCCATCTCCCCGATTTCGGGCGGCGCCGTGGCCTCTGCCATGGTCGCGGAAGTGGCGACGGACGCGGGCCGGGCTGATCTGGCGGCCCTTGCGATGCTGTTCAATGTGGTGCAGCTTCTGTTCGGCGTTCCGGTTTCCTCCTTCCTGCTGCGCAAATACTGCGTCCATGCCACCTCCGTTGGCATTGACGGCGTGATTGCCCAGGAGAGCAAGGAGATCCGGCAGTTCAACATCTGCCTCCTGAAGCCGGTGCCCGAGCATTTCAACACCAAGTATTTAATCCTCGCCAAGCTCGCTCTTGTGGGCTTTGCCGCGCAGTTCATCAACAGCGCCACCGGCGGCAATTTCCCCTCTGCGATTGCGGCGCTGCTCCTCGGCGTCATCCTGACCGAGATCGGCTTCCTGGATCGCAATTCCCTGCAAAAGTCTAAATTTTATGACTTCTTTATGTTCGCCTTTATGGCCATGCTGATCGGGGCATTTTCCTCCCTGACGCTGGAAAATCTGATCAGCTTCATTCTCCCGCTGGTGGTTTTGCTGACGGTCGGCGTGATCTCTCTGTCACTGGGCAGCATGATCATGGGGATTATTTTGAAAGTGGATTGGCGGCTTGCGGCGTCCCTCGGCCCCGCGGCGATGTTTGGTTACCCGTTTTCCCAGTTCCTCTGTGAGGACGTGGTTCGCGGGATGCATCTCGATCAGGAGGAGTCCGACAAACTGCTGGGCTTTGTCATGCCGCAGATGGTCATTGCAGGCTTCGTCACCGTCACGATTGCCTCCGTCTTTGTTGCCGCCATCGTTGGGCCGATGATTTTTGCGTAAGTTACCCATGATCTCGGCGATTTTCTGAAGAAAATTGGATAGGATAAAACATGAATTATCAAAGAACTGGAAACTATGTTTGCGTGAAGCTGGAAACAGGCGATGATATTCTCTCCTCGATCGGTGAGATCTGCGATTGTGAAAACATTCGGGCAGCCATCGTGACGGGAATTGGCGGCCTTCAGCATGTGAAGGTCGGCGTATGGGGAAACAGCATCGGCCGGTATCATACCAAAGTCGGCACAGATCCGGATATGGAAATGACGGCGCTGGTGGGCAATGTGACCATGGTGGAGGGGAAGGCGTTTCCCCATCTCCACGCCACCGTTGCCGACAGCACAAACAGCGTATTTGGCGGGCACCTGCTGGAAGGGGTCGTGCAAAATATGGCCGAAATTTGGATTGAGGACACCGGCGCAAACATCGAGAAAACCAAGTGCGGACCGTGGTATCAAATGAATTTATAAAGGAGGCGTATCTGTATGCAAAAAGTGTATGATTACATTGAAGCCCATGAGGGCGAATTCCTGGACGGCCTGTTCGAGCTGGTTCGTATTCCCAGCGTCAGTCCGCTGCCCAGCCATGAGGCGGACATCCAGACCTGTGCCGAGAAATTTTCGGAGATGATGCAGGCGTGCGGTCTGAAGACCGCCATCTATCCCACAGCCCATAACCCTGTGGTCTATGGGGAAGGCCCGCAGATTCCCGGCCGCCCGACCGTTCTGATCTACGGCCACTATGATGTTCAGCCGGAGGGGGATCTCGCGGAATGGGACAGCGACCCCTATGAGCCGGTCATTCGGGACGGCCGGATCTATGCCCGCGGCGTGGGCGACAACAAGGGCCAGATCTATGCGCATATCAAGGCCTATCAGGCCTATCGCGCAGTCAAAGGGGAACCCAATGTCAACCTCAAATACCTGGTCGAGGGTGAGGAAGAAATTGGCAGCGTGGATCTCGCGGATTTTGTCTCCTCCCACCTGGATCTGCTCCGCGCTGACATTACGATCTGGTCCGACAGCAACGTCCACGCAAGCGGCAAGCCCGTCATCATTCTCGGGCTCAAGGGGATCAGCTCCATGAAGGTTACCGTCCAGGGCCCCAGCAGCGATGTCCACTCCCAGTGGGGGTCGGTGCTCCCCAATCCGGTGTGGAAGCTGGTCAAGCTCTTAAGCGCCCTCAAAGATGAGAACGGAAAGGTCACGATTCCCGGGTTCTATGACGACCTCCGGCTCCCCACCGAGCGGGAACTTCAGGAAATCCGAAAGATCCCATCGGATCTGACTCCGTTCGTGGAACTTTGGGAAAGCCCGGACTTTGACGGCAGCATGGATTCCGTGGAGTTCTTCACCAGGTTCATGTATGAGCCAACGATTAACATCGGCTGCATCACCGCGGGAAATGTGACGGGAACCAAGAATATCGTTCCCCATGAGGCGTCCTGCTGGGTGGATATGCGTCTTGGTCCCGGCCAAAGTTCTGAAAAGAAGCGGGAGGATTTTACCAACTTCCTCACCAAATTGGGCGGGGAGAGCGTCCATGTGGAGGGCGTAGGCTCCGATGCGGCATTCACCCCCATTGAAAATCCCTTCGTGGCCCCTGTGGTTCAGATCGTCACTGAGCTCTGGGGTGAGGAGCCTTTGATTTACCCGGGTCTGGGCGGCTCCGGCCCCTTCACGGTGTTCAACCAGATTCTCAAGGCGCCCTGCATTTTTGTCCCCTTTGCCGATGCCCAGCAGCATGACCACGCGCCGAACGAAAATGTGCCCGTGGAGTTGCTCATCCGCGGCTGCAAGATTGGCGCGGCGATGCTCGACCGTTTTGCTGAGGTTCATCCCTGATACCACCTGATTTTTGGGCTGGCAACGTGATCGTTGTCAGCCCTTTCCGTTTGTATGGACGGGTTTCCACCCTCAGGTCTGCCTTTGGGCATGGCAGCGGAATAATTGGGGTGAAACGAAGGGGCAGAGCGCCGCAAGGCTTCCGCCCCGTTTCCCGCCTTGTCTTTGCCGCGCTGGGCGGGATTTATGTTTACATGAAAACAACGGGCATGAAATGGGAACCAGTCAACCTGTGATTCGTCTTTTCATCCCATAAAACAGCAAACTGCCATTGGCGCGAAATGCAGACATTCCGTTCCAATGGCAGTTTACGGTTATCAAATGGGTGAACGTTGTTTCGTATTATTCCACCGGGAAAACGCCAAACTCATAGCCGGCCTCACGGGCCTGATCGATGAAATCCCCCAGAATTTCGGTGTTTGCGGTGGAGACGGCGTGGAGCAGATAGATGGCGCCGGGTTGCAGCGCGTTGATACATTTCTCCAAAGTCTTGTCGGGATCGGGTTGGTTGTCGATGTCGTAATCGAAATGGGCAAAGGACCAGAACACACTTGTGTAACCCATCTCCTCCACCAGAGCGATGGACTGCTGGCTGGCTATGCCAGTGGGGAAGCGGAACAGTTTCATCTGGTAGCCAAAGGTGTCATAGACGGCGTCGTTCAGCCATTTGATATCCTCGTATTCGGCCTCCAGACCAAGGCTGGGCATGCCGGCGGAGGGGTGTGAGCAGGTGTGGTTTCCCAGGATATGGCCCTCGTCGATCATCCGCTGAATCAGATCCGGGTCGGAGTCATAAAACTGTTTGGTGACAAAGAAAACGGCAGAAACGCCCTTTTCCTCCAGGATGTCCAAAATCTCCGGAGTGCAGCCGTTCTCATAACCTTCATCCATGGTCAGGTAGATGACCTTTTCATCAGTGTCGAATTTTGTGATGCCGCTGTAATCGCTATAGCTCCAATCGTAATAATTGGGCCATGCATTCTTGGGATAAATGGATAGATTGGCCGTGTTCCAATCATAGGTGACACTGGTGTTATCCAATGTGGACAGATAGTCAAAATCCACATTGGACACATCCATTTGGACGGTGTAGTCATAGAGATCGTATTCCACAGAGGATTCCTCCACCGTGGATTCTTCCACAGAGGGTTCTTCCTCCTCGTCGGAAATCTGGCTGGTATCGGGATCTTCTGCGGAGGCAGACGTCTCCTCCAGAATATCTTCCGGTTCGGCCGATTGTTCTTCTGAAGAGGCGCCGCTGCTGACGGAGGAGGTTTCCCCTCCAGAGGAGACACAGCTGCTCAGCAGAGGGCACACCATACAAAGGGCCAGAAGCAGCGCGATTGCATGTTTCATATACTTCATAAAAATCCTCCAAATGATCTCGAAAACCGCCGGTTTTCCCCTGAACCGGCGGGGTGCAAACTGCGTGCCGGGGGCGATAGGGGGACTGCATCGACGGCGTGAATCATGGTACTTTCTATTGATAAAGGGAAATCCAACTGAAAAGGCTACCAACGTTCAGCATTATAGCACCGGTATCATCCGATGGCAAGGAGCTTGTGCTGTTTTTTGGCGGAAAACGTTGCATGAAATCCCTTTTTGAGAAATGGTTCTGCTTTTTCCCCGCCGCTCATATCCTGAGGCAGAACAACAGGAGGAGCGGTGCAAACGATGAGAACAGAGTGGAATGAGAATCGAGCGTTGTTAACCGGGGAGGTGCTGCACGCCCCGGAATTTTCCCATGCCAGCCATGGGGAGGACTATTTTCTGGTTCCGGTGAAAAGCCTGCGGCTTTCCGGGGCAGAGGATGTCATCAATGTGATGTTGTCCCGGGGGGTGTTGGATCAGTGCGCCATTTGTCAGGGAGACAGGGTGACGGTGGAGGGAGAAGTGCGCTCCTACAACAACCGCTCCGGGACGGGAAGCCGGCTGGTGCTGACCCTCTACGCCAAACATCTCAGCCGGGATCTGGTGGGGGCGGATGAAAACCGCCTGACCCTGGCCGGAACCCTCTGCCGGAAGCCGGTTTACCGGCGGACGCCCCTGGGGCGGGAGATTGCGGACTTGATTCTGGCCGTCAACCGCCGCTATGGGCGAGCGGATTACTTACCCTGCATCGCCTGGGGGACGTTGGCCCGGGAGTGCGCGGAGATGGACACCGGTGCCGGGATTCGCCTGGAGGGGCGTTTTCAATCCCGGGCATACATCAAGATGATCAATGGCGGGGAGGTGCAAAAGACGGCCTATGAGGTCTCGATTATGACGATGCAAGTGTTGCAGCTGGCCTCGCCGTGCCCGGAGGGGCCGGACGCGTCCATCCAGGCGGAGGGAGAGGTCTGCCGATGGAGGGCGCCAAACTTGCCCTGAAACCACCGGTCAGCCGGGGGCAGAGGCCGTAAAGGTCCCATCTCATGCTCCATTGACGCCTATCCGGTCAAGCGGCGGTTCCCTGTGGGAGCAGCTGCCAAAAAACGCCCAGGGGCATGGGCGCTTTCACCCCTGATGACGCTCAGTCCTCAGGGGTGTTTGCCGTGGAGGGGAAAGGGAAAGACGCCATAAAGATATGGGCAGACGCCTTTGTGGGATTGCCGCAATTTGGCAAACTCCCTCTTTTCTTTTTCCGATCCCTTTGTTATACTGACCGTAAAAGGCGTGAAAGGTGATGTTTATGGATCTTTGCGATTGCAATCAGATCAAGCCGCTGCTGGCCCGGCACGGCTTTCATTTCTCCAAATCGATGGGGCAGAACTTTCTCATCGACCCGGCGGTTCCAGTGCGCATTGCCCGGGCCTCGCAGGCGGATGAAGGGACCGGGGTGCTGGAAATTGGACCGGGCATTGGCACGCTGACCGCCCAGCTGGCAAAACAGGCTGGCCGGGTCGTTGCCATTGAGCTGGATCAGACGCTGCTGCCCGTGCTGGCGGAGACGCTGGCCGAGTACCCCAATGTGGAGATTGTGTCGGGGGATGTTGGAAAATTGGACTTGTCTGCGCTGGTGCGGGAAAAGTTCGGCGATCAGGCCCCCGTCGTCTGCGCAAATCTCCCATATAACATCACAACGCCGGTGCTGACGCGGCTGCTGGAATCCGGCCTGTTTCGCTCCATCACGGTGATGATTCAGAAGGAAGTGGCCCAGCGCATTTGCGCAACTCCCGGCAGCTCGGAGTACGGCGCTTTCACCCTGTTGTGCCAGTACTATGCCCAGTGTGAGCTGCTCTTTCAGGTTCCCAAGGAGGCTTTTCTCCCTGCCCCCAAAGTGACCTCGGCTGTGGTGCGCATGGAGGTGCGCGCCGCGCCTCCGGTGCAGGTGGACAGCGAAGAGCTGCTGTTTCGGACCATCCGGGCCTCCTTCTCACAGCGGCGAAAAAAGCTCCTGAACGGACTGAGCAGCAGTTTTCGGGAGCTGGATAAAGACCAGCTGAAGGCGGCCATCGCCGCCTGCGGCCTCCCGGAAACGGTTCGGGGGGAGACGCTGGGGCTGGATGAGTTTGCCCGTCTGGCAAACGCCCTGGGCCAGCGGCTTCCATAAGCATCCCGCAGGCCGCAACTACGTTCGGAAACATGCAGGCAAAAAAACAGCAGTCCCGTTTGATCGGGGCTGCTGTCTGTTTTGGGAAGGGGTTACTCCAGTTCATCCAGCGCCTGCTGACCCTGTAAGGTCAGGGCAATGCTCCCCCGCTCCAGCACGGGAACGGCGTCTTTGGAGGCGCTGGAGAAGGCAAAGGCCTGATAGTGCTCCGACGTTTCCCAGTCGCCATAGTTGAAACCGTGCAGCGGCAGGCCGTAATCCACCGTGATATACCGGCGGCGTTGGAGGGAGAGCAGCGCGTCTCCGGCGGCCTGAACGGAGGGGGCGGAGGCCTCGCCGGACTCCAGAAAGACCGGCGCAGACATTACAAAGGAAAGCTCTGGATTCTCCGGGCTTTGCAGCAAAAACCGTGCCACCGGCAGAAAGGCGTTCTGGGCCAGCAGGTCCAGCAAATGGCGCTCCTGGGCGGAAAGGGGACCGGGATTGCATCCGGGGCAGTGTGGGCAGGGCATAGGGTTACCTCCAAAAATGGGATTCGCCTATAGTATACGCCGCTTTTTCCGGAAAGTAAACTGGCATTAACGTTTTGCGCGCCAGGCGGCGCAGCAAAGAACCAGAAGCGCGCCGATGCACCCCCACCCGGCGGCGGGGAGGCTGCTGGCCAACCATCCGGCGGCAGTGCGATCGCTGCGGACGGCAAGGGCGGGAACCGCCTGGGGGAACAGGCTCAAAATGCCCCAGGTCCAGAGGGCGGCCAACAGGCCGTGGAGCAGCTTCCCGCACAGCTCATAGCGGACAGACAGGCCGCTGCCATCCAGAACGGCCAACGTCTGGCATTGGACGGACAGGCCGCCAAAGCCCAGAATCAGGGAGGCGGTTATCAGACGGGCGGACAGGCTGCCGCTGTCCAGCGCAGCCACGCCGTTGGAGAGTTCGATGACGCCGGTGACCACGGCGCCGGCCGTTGGAAGACCGGCGCTGGAGAGGAGATCGCTGCAAAAAGCCAACACCCCGCTCAGCTGCATCAGGGACAGCAGCACGCTGAAGAGCACCACATAGGCGCACACGTTGAGGGTGCTGGACAGGGCGCTGCGGACGGCGTCCGTAAAGGCTTTGGCGAAGGAGACAGACCGGATTACCGGGGCCTTGGGCGATCTGTGACGGGACTTCGGGGCCATGCGGCCCATCAGCACCCCCACCGAAAGGGCGCCCAACCAGTGGCAGAGCACCAGCAGCAGACCGGCCGCCGTGCTGCCAAAGACGCCGGCGCCCGCCGCGCCAATGAGAAAGGCGGGGCCGCAGTTGTTGCAAAAGCCCAGCAGCCGCTCGGACTCTCCTTTGGAAAGGGTTCCCGCCTCATACAAGTCCCGAACGGTCCGTGCGCCCACGGGATAACCGGCGATCAGGCCGACGGCCAGCGCCGCGCCGCCTGCGCCGCTGATGTGGAAGACGGGTTCCATGACGGGGCTGAAAATCCGTCCCAGCCGCGCACCGAGGCCCAGCAGGACAACCAGGGATGCCAGCACAAAAAAGGGGAAGAGGGATGGAATAATCACCTCTGCGGACAGACGAAGCCCCTCATAGGCGGCTGCGGCCGCCTGGGAGGGCCAGCACAGCAATGCCGCTCCCCATACGAGCAGCAGGGCGGCGGTGGCGGCTGTTTGCAGATATTTCATCCCATCATCACCTCCCCGCCATCCTATGTGGACAAAAGGGGAGATATGAATGGGCCGTCCGGCGCGCCGCCGGACAAAGAAAAGGCTGCCCCGTCGGGAGGGCAGCCTTTGGCGTTGGCGTGATGCCGAAAAAGTGTCAGGGGAGAACAGGTGCGTTAGAACTCCTCTTTCCCGTCCCACAAAACCACCTGATCCGAGGCGAGGGAGGCGGGGATATCGATGATGCGCTGGTTCGCGCTTCCCCGGAACCGGAGACGGATGTCCTTTTCCGCCAGGATAAATTCGCCATCCACCAGCACGTCCAGCAGGGAGAGCATTTCCCGGGTGGTGTCAAAGGGGCCCACTTTGCCGGTGAGCAGATCCCGCTCGTAATCGTAGCCGGTGTAACACCAGATGGTCTTTTCGGGCATCTCCGTGCGGAGGCGGCGCAGCAGCGGCAGCAGCCCCTCCCGATTGGATGGCTCAAAGGGCTCGCCCCCCAGCAGGGTCAGGCCCCGGATGTGGGCTGGACGAAGGCTCTCGATGATCTCATCTTCCGTCTCCCGGGTGTAGGGGGCGCCATAGTCAAAGGCCCAGGTTTCGGGGTTGAAGCAGCCTTTACAGTGATGGGTACACCCGGAGACAAAGAGCGCAGTCCGGCAGCCGGGGCCGTTGGCAATGTTGCATTTTTTAATTCCTGCGTAGTTCATACTCAATTTCCTCCGTCACATGAAGGGCACAGTGCCGGGGACCGATCCCCGGCACTGCGTATGAAGATGTGAATCGTTTCGGGACATGCACCCTCATGGGCGCTGGGGAGGCGCGGGAACGTCAGGTCACATGGAGGACGCGGGCACGAATTTCTTTGGTCTTCCCCACATTCCAGAAATTTTCGCCCAGATAGCCGCAGGTGCGGCGAACCACATTCATCTTGTGGTGGTCGCGGTTTCCGCAGCAGGGGCATTCCCACTCCAAGTCGTCGTTCACCATGATTTCGCCGTCAAAGCCGCACACCTGGCAGTAATCGCTCTTGGTGTTGAACTCGGCGTACTGGATGTTGTCATAGATGAAACGGACAATATCGGCCATGGCGGTCAGATTTTGTCCCATGTTGGGAACCTCGATATAGCTGATACAGCCGCCGCCGGAGAGCTGCTGGAACTGGCTCTCAAAGATGAACTTGCTGAAGGCGTCAATGGGTTCCCGGACGTCTACGTGGTAGGAGTTGGTGTAATAGCCCTTGTCGGTGACGTTTTTCACGGTGCCGTATTTCTTCTTGTCAATTTCCGCAAAGCGGTAGCACAGGCTTTCCGCCGGCGTGCCATAGAGGGAGAAGCCGATGTTGGTCTCCGCGCGCCACTTGGAAGTGGTGTTTTTCAGGTGCTGCATGACCTTGAGCGCAAATGCCTCCCCTTCGGGGGTGGTGTGGCTCTGGCCGGTCATCAGATAGGTCAGCTCATACAGGCCGATATAGCCAAGGGACAGGGTGGAGTAGCTGCCATAGAGAAGCTTGTCAATGGTCTCGCCCTTTTCCAGGCGGGCGATGGCGCCATACTGCCAGTGGATGGGGCTGACGTCGCTGGTGACGCCCAGCAGTGCGTTGTGGCGGCACATCAGCGCCTCCTTGCACAGCTCCAAACGCCGGTCAAATTCCTCCCAGAACCTGTCCATGTTGCCGTGGACGGCCAGACCGATCTGGGGCAGGTTGATGGAGACAACGCCCTGGTTGAAGCGGCCCTCAAATTTGTAGTTGCCATTCTCATCCTTCCAGGGGAGCAGGAAGCTGCGGCATCCCATGGGGGAGAAGACGTTGCCCTCGTAGTTCTCACGCATCTTTTTGGCGGAGATGTAGTCCGGATACATACGCTTGGCCGAGCAGGCGACGGCCAGCTTGGTCAGGTAATCGTACTTGCCGCCGGTCAGGTTGTTGTTCTCGTCCAGGACGTAGACCAGCTTGGGGAACGCGGGGGTGACGTAAACGCCTTCCTCGTTTTTGATTCCCACCAGGCGCTGGCGCAGGATTTCCTCCACAATCATGGCGTTCTCCTCCACATAGGGATCGTCGTTGCGGATGTAGAGGAAGAGGGTCACAAAGGGGGACTGGCCGTTGGTGGTCATCAGGGTGTTGATCTGATACTGGATGGTCTGAACGCCGTTGGAGAGCTCGGTGCGGACACGCTCCTCCACCAGGTGGTTCAGCAACTCCGGAGAGATCTGGCCATCGGCGGCGTCCAAAATCTTTTTGCGGAACTTTTGACGGCTCTTGCGCAGGTATTTGCCCAAATGGCTGACGTCTACGCTCTGGCCGCCGTACTGGTTGGAGGCCACGCAGGCGATGATCTGGGTGGTGACGGTGCAGGCCACCTGGAAGCTCTTGGGACTTTCAATGAGCTTTCCGTTCATCATGGTGCCGTTGTCCAGCATGTCGCCGATGTTGATGAGGCAGCAGTTGAAGATGGGCTGGACGAAATAATCCGCGTCGTGAAAATGTAAAATGCCCTCATCGTGGGCCTTGGAGACGCGCTCCGGCAGCAGCAGGCGCCGGGTCAGATCGCGGCTGACGATGCCGGCAATGTAATCGCGCTGGGTGGAGGCCACGGTGGTGTCCTTGTTGGAATTTTCCTCGGCCATTTCCTTGTTGGCGCCGGCCAGCAACTTCAGGATGTCCTCGTCCGTGGTGTTGCGCTTTCGGGCCAGGTTGCGCTGATAGCGGTAGATGATGTAGGTCTTGGCCAGGTGATAGCGGCCCAGCTGAACCAGCTGGTTTTCCACCATATCCTGGATATCCTCCACCAGTAGACGGGGACGGTCGGTGTTTGCAACGGTGTCGGCGATGGCCTTGATCTCCGCATCCGTGATGCGGCAGTGCTCGGGCACAGCCGCGTTGGCCTTTTGGACGGCCAGAATGATCTTGGCGCGATCAAAATCCACCGTTTTGCCGTCCCGTTTGATGACTTTCATCGCGATTCCTCCCTTTTCAAACAAATGTGTAGCTGAAACATGCAGATCAATAACTCCCTCCCTTAGAACGCTTTCTACTATACCAGATTTTCGCTTTGAATTCAATATCTTGTGCTGTAGAAAAGGTGGGCACACCATCTTGTGGTTTCCTGAAAATTCTACGTTTTGCACAAAAGGGGGAAGGATGTGCTCCCGGCCCTCTTTTTTGGGGAGGACAGGCAACCTTTTGCCCGCCCCATCATAGAAAGTCCTCAGGAGCGTGATGTCAATGGGGAAACGGGAGCGGACAGATTTTCTCTCGGCGGCGGCAGAGGCGCTGGAGCTTCCGGCGGAGGTCGTAGCAGGGGCGCCGTTGATTGAGCTGGTGGGAAGGAAGGAGCTGCACATGGAAAACCATCATGGAATTTTATCCTATAGCAGGGAGGAGATCAGCGTCAGCGGCGGAAAACTTTTGGTGATGATTCGGGGGGAAGGGCTGGAAATCGCGGCCATGAGCGCCGGGGCACTTTTCATCACGGGGAAAATCGAATCCGTAGCATTCCAATAAAGGGACTTTGAGAGGAAGGGAGAATGTGAAGTGAGGAAATTGGTAAATTTCCTGCTGGGTTCGGTACGGATTCTGGTGACAGGCCCCTTCCCAGAGCGATTCCTGAATCTGTGCGGCGAGGAGAACCTGGGGTTTTGGGACGTAAAACGGGGTGAGGCGGGACAGCTGCGCGTCACCATCGGAAGCCTTTTTTTGAAACGCGCACGGGTGCTGGCGCAAAAAGGGGGATGCCAGCTGGAGTGCGAAGGGTTTATGGGATTTCCGGCCTTTTTTGCCCGCTTCCGAAAGCGATATGCCCTGCTGGTTGGCCTGGGGCTCTCCGTGGCGGCGGCCTGTTTCCTATCACAATTCATCCTGGTTGTCAATGTCACGGGAAATCAGACGGTTTCAGATTTCGTCATTTTGACTGAACTGGAACAGCTGGGGTTTGGCGTGGGCAGCTATGGCCCCTCTGTGGACGAGCGCGCACTGGCCAACCAGGCTCTGCTGGATCTGAAGGAGCTGAGCTATCTGAACATCAACATTCGGGGAATCTACGCCGAGGTGGAGGTTCGGGAGCGGACCCAGGCGCCGGAGATTGAGGACTGGACCACTCCGGCAGACGTGGTGGCCGCCACGGACGGCGTGGTCCTGGACATCAATCTGCTGGCAGGGCAGGCAGCCGTCAGCGAGGGACAGGCGGTGCTGGCAGGGGAGGTACTGATTTCGGGCACGAATACCTATGAGAGCGGGGACGGCAGCGGAACCATCCTGTCCACCCGGCAGGAGCATGCTGCGGGGGAGGTTTGGGCCATCACCAGGCGGGAGCTGTCGGCCTGCACACCGCTGGCGGTGACCGCAAAAACGGCCACCGGAGGGGAGAAAACCCGATACTCTCTTCGCGTGTTGAAACATAACATCAAATTTTGGCAAAACGGTAGCATTTTTGATGGGAGGTGTGATACAATAAAAACGACTTCGGCGCTGACGTTGCCCGGCGGGGTGACGCTGCCCGTCTCGCTGACAAAATGGGTGTTTACCCAGTATGAGACAGGGGAGGGGACGCTGGATGAGGAACAGGCGGAGCGTTTTTTGCAGACGACGCTGGAGGAGCGGCTGTCCGGTCTCATTGGGGAGGGCGGAACGGTTCTCTCCCAGAAGTGGAGCAGCGAGGTGGAGGACGGGGTTCTCACCGTCACGCTGGAGGCGTCCTGCACAGAGGACATCGCCAGGACGCTGTTGCTGGAGTGACAGCAGCCGTTTCCGATCCTCATGAGACGAACGTGCCGGAATCTTACATGCACGAAGGAGATGACCCTATTGATCCATCAGAGTGTGAGCCTGGAACGAGTGGAGGAGACCGCCAACCTCTTCGGCTCCTTTGATGAAAACATTCATCTGATTGAACGGGAACTTCAAGTTCAAATCCTCATGCGGGATGAGGAACTGAAGGTCAGCGGCGAGGCGGAAAACGTCATGCACGCGGTCAAGACGCTGAACGGGCTGATCAGCCTGCTCGCCCGGGGAGAGCAGCTGAATGAACAAATGATTCGATACATGATATCCCTGGCCAAGACGGGCCATGAGGACAAGGTAAACGAGGTGGCCAAGGATGTCGTCTGTGTGACCGCCGCAGGCAAGCCCATCAAGCCCAAGACGGTGGGACAGAGCCACTACATCAAGGCGATTCAAAAGAACACCATCACCCTGGGCGTGGGGCCTGCGGGCACGGGCAAGACCTATCTGGCCGTGGCTGCCGCCGTGGCCGCCTTTAAGGCCAAGGAGGTCAACCGCATTATTCTGACCCGGCCGGCGGTGGAGGCCGGCGAGCGGCTGGGCTTCCTGCCGGGGGATTTGCAGAGTAAGGTGGACCCCTATCTGCGCCCGCTGTACGACGCTTTGTTTGAAATGTTTGGCAGCGAAAGCTATGAGAAATATGTGGAGCGCGGCAACATTGAGGTGGCCCCGCTGGCCTATATGCGCGGGCGGACTCTGGACGACTCCTTTATCATCTTGGACGAGGCGCAGAACACCTCCCGTGAGCAGATGAAAATGTTTCTGACCCGGCTGGGATTTGGCTCAAAAATTGTCATCACCGGGGACATCACCCAGATCGACCTGCCCAGAGATCAGATTTCCGGGTTGAAAGAGGCCATGCGCATCCTGAAAGGGGTGGAGGACATCGCGATCTGCCTGCTGAGCGGGGAGGACGTGGTGCGCCACGCCCTGGTTCAGCGCATCATCCGGGCCTATGAAGAAGATGAGCAGCGGCACAATACGCCGCCGAAAAAGCCGGCGGACAAGCCGCGGAGAAGGGGAGAGGGACGGTGAATCACGACATCCTGTTGGTGTCCGAAGTGGGGGACTTCCCCTACGAGACGCTGTTAAAGCAGTGCATCACGGCGGCGCTGGGGGCCGAAGGGATGGCGCTGCCGTGTGAGATCAACGTCCTGATAACGGATGACGCGGGCATTCGGCAGATCAATTGGGAGCAGCGCGGCGTGGACAGCCCCACCGATGTGCTGTCCTTTCCCATGTTTCAGCTCATCCCCGGCCAGCCTGTGACGGAGGACAGCGACGACGAGGCCCAGCTGGACCCGGCCACGGGCCGGCTGCCTCTGGGCGACATGGCCATCTCCTATGAGCGGGCCAGAGCTCAGGCGGAGGAATTTGGACACGGGGTTGACCGGGAGCTCGGCTATCTGGCGGTGCACTCTGTGCTGCATCTGTTGGGCTATGACCACATGGACGGGGAGGACGGCCCCATGAAGCGCCAGATGCGCAGGCGGGAAAAAGAAATTATGGACAACCTGAAGTTATACAAATGAGAGGTATGGGTATGGACGAACAAGAAGTCATGAAGGCCACCGTGGAGCCGGTGGAGGACGGGGAAGAATTTCTGGAAGAGGACGAGGAGAAGGTTTCTCTCTCCACCGTCACGGAGATCAACGAGAAGCTGGTTCACCTGCTGGCGGCGGTCACGGCGCGCCAGGACATCAAAAGCCGCAAAAAGGCCCGTTACTACTATGCTCTGGTGGTTTTGATGTACGCGCTGGCGGTCTACTGGTTTTACACCTACTACATTACGGAAACCGGGAGCCGGGGGCCGGTCATCATCCTTCTGATGGTGGTTATGGCCAGCTTCCTGCTGCGGTATCTGCGCACACCCCCCGCCGTCATTGCGGAAAGCCGTATGCGCCCCTTTCTGGGCCAGAAATGGTCCTATCGGTTTGACGACGAGGGCGTACACAACGCCATCAATGGGGGCCAGGAGGGCGTCTTTGGCTGGGGCGAGCTGACCTGCTGGTGGGAAGAGGAAGGCTACCTGCTGCTGGAAGTTGGCGGACAGCTGGTGGCGGTCTGTATGGACAACCTGGATGAGGAAGACCAGGAACAGCTGCGCGGGCTGTGCTGGGTCTATCTGGGCGACGCCAGACAGGTGCAGGCCGCCGAACCGGACTGACGTTGGAATTGGAACGTATAAAGGAGAATTCATGGAAATCAAAAAATCCGGAATCATTACCATTGTGGGGCGCGCCAACGTGGGCAAATCCACCCTGTTAAACGCGCTGGTTGGCGAGAAGGTCGCCATTGTCAGCCACAAGCCCCAGACCACCCGGAACCGCATCAGCGGGATCGTCACCCGTGGGGAGGAACAATTTGTCTTTACCGATACCCCCGGCCTGCACCACGCCCGCAACCGGCTGGGGGAATACATGGAAGGCGTGGTCCGCGCCAGCATTGCCGACGTGGATGCCGCCGTTCTGGTCATTGAGCCGGTTCCCCATCCGGGAGAACCGGAGCTTGAGCTGATGGAGCGGATACGGGCGCTGAAGGTGCCCTCGGTGCTGGTGATCAACAAAGTGGACACGCTGGAGCAGAAGGAAACCGTGCTGGAGGTCATTGACGCCTATCGGGCGGAGCATGCCTTTGATGCCTACGTCCCCATCTCCGCCAGGACCGGGGAGGGTGTGGAGGACTTGCTGAACACGCTGAGCGGTTTCCTGCAGCCCGGCCCCCAGCTGTTCCCGGAGGACATGACCACAGACCAGCCGGAGCGCCAGATGATGGCGGAGATCCTGCGGGAGAAGATGCTGCTGCGTCTGAATCAGGAGATTCCCCACGGCACAGCGGTGGAGATCACCCGGTTTTCCCAGCGGGAGAGCGGCGTGATCGACGTGGACGCCACCATTTTCTGCGAAAAAGCCAGCCACAAGGGGATTATCATCGGCAAAAACGGGGCCATGCTGAAGGACATTTCCTCTGCGGCGCGGAAGGATATGGAGCGCTTCATGGGCGAGAAGGTCTTTCTCCAGACCTGGGTCAAGGTGAAGGAAAACTGGCGGGACAATCTGTCCGCCATCCACAACTTTGGCTATCGAAACGACTAATCTGTAACAGGTGGCTAATCTGTAGCAGGCAGCCGGCGTTGCCAAAAGCGGCGGCATGGGCGGTGTGCCGGTGCGCATTCTTTTCCAGCTATAATCCCGGACGGAGTGCAGAACCTAAGGGCGGAGGAGGGTGCGCGATGTCATACGAGGGAAGCTGGGAACTGTTTTTCCGGACGGGCCTGCCGGAAGTCTATCTATTTGCCAAAGCGGCAGAACAGGAGGAGGGCCATGCAGCGAACCACGAAAGCCATTGTCCTGCGGGAAGTGACATACAAGGAGTCCGACCGTATTTTGACCATTCTGACCCGTGACGAGGGGAAAATGACCGTGACGGCCCGCGGGGGGAGAAAAAAGGGAGGCGGCATTTCAGCCGCCTCTCAACTGCTGTGCTGGTCGGAAATGACGCTCAGCGAGTACCGGGGCCGCTGGACGCTGACCGACGCGTCCACGGAAATGGAGTTCCGGGGCGTTCGGAAGGATCTGGACAAGATGGCGCTGGCCTCCTATTTTGCCGAGTTGAGCGCCTGCATGACCGAGGAAGCGGTTCCGGCGGGGGATGTGCTCTCCCTGCTGCTGAACTGCCTGTATGCGCTGGACACCATGGACAAGCCGCTCCAGCTGGTGAAGGCGGCCTTTGAGCTGCGTATGATGTGCCTCACGGGCTACGCCCCCTTTTTGGAGACCTGCGCGGTCTGCGGAAAAAAAGAACCGGCGGACGCCCGCTTCCATCTGCGGGAGGGAACCCTGCACTGCCGGGACTGTCAGGTGGGGGCGGGGATCTCCATGCCTGTTGGCCCGGCCTGCCTTGCCGCCATGCGGCACATTCTGTTTTGCGAGCCGAAGAAGGTGCTGGGGTTCCGGCTGGACGAGGCGTCTTTAAGGCAGCTGGGGGATGTGTGCGAGGCATTTGTGCTGACCCAGCTGGAGCGGGGGTTCCAGACCCTGGATTTTTATAAGCAGATTTCCGCCAGCCAGACGCCCGGGACGGATACATAATGGCGCATGGGAATCGGGAAATCGCATCCATTCAAAGATGAGTTCACAGAGGGGTTTTATGACCGACTTATTTGAAAAGAGCATTCATATTTTGGAATTGCCACAAGTGCTGGAGCAGCTGGCGGCCCAGGCGGTCAGCGACGATGCCAGGGCGCGCTGTCTGGCGGTCCGGCCCAGCACAGACGAGGCGGAGGTGGCCCGCCTGCTGGGGGAGACGACGGCTGCGCGAGACATGATGGACCTGCATGGCGCCCCCGCCTTTGCCCGGCTGCATCCGGTGGCGGCGTCTTTGCAGCGGGCCGATCTGGGCGGCGCGCTGAATCCGGCGGAGCTGCTGCACATCGCCCTGGTGCTGCGCGCCACCCGGGAGGTGGCGGCTTATTCCGGGCCGGGGGAGAAGCGCACGCCGGTAGACGGGCTGTTTCGCAGTCTCAGAGCCAATCCCTTTCTGGAGGGGAAAATTACCGGCGCCATCCTGTCCGAGGATGAGATCGCCGACAACGCCAGTCCGGCTCTGGCGGACATTCGCCGCCACATCCGGCAGACGTCCGGCAAGGCCCGGGAGGTGCTGCAAAAGCTGATCGCCTCCAGCGCCTCCAAGTATTTGCAGGAGGCCATTATCACCATCCGGGGCGACCGGTTTGTGGTTCCGGTGAAGGCCGAGTGCAAGGGAATGGTTCCCGGACTGGTTCACGATGTGTCCGCCACCGGCTCCACCTTCTTTATCGAGCCGATGGCCGCCGTGCAGGCCAATAACGAGCTGCGGGAGTGGTTCTCCCAGGAGGAAAAGGAGATCGCCCGCATTCTGGCCGCCCTTTCCGCCGAGGCGGCGGCCTGTAAAGATGAGATTTTGAACAATTACGACCTGCTGATCTCTCTGGACGTGATCTTTGCCCGGGCCAAGCTGTCCTATAAAATGCGGGGGATGGAGCCGCGGCTGAACCACGACGGCAGCTTCCGCTTCCGCAAAGCCCGCCACCCGCTGCTGGACCCCAAAAAGGCGGTGCCCATCGACGTCTATCTGGGGGAGGACTTTGACACGCTGGTCATCACCGGCCCCAATACGGGCGGTAAAACCGTGACGCTGAAAACGGCGGGACTTTTGACCCTGATGGCCCAGTGCGGCCTGCACATCCCGGTGGCGGACGACAGCTCTTTTTCCGTTTTCCGGGCGGTTTTGGCGGACATCGGCGATGAACAGTCCATTGAGCAGAGCCTGTCCACCTTTTCCTCCCACATCACCAATATCATTCAGATTTTGGAGGAAACGGACGATGCGACGTTGGTTCTGTTCGACGAGCTGGGGGGCGGCACCGACCCCATTGAGGGCGCTGCCCTGGCCGTGGCAATTCTGGAGGAGGCCCGGAATTTGGGCGCCAGAGTGGCGGCCACCACCCACTATGCCGAGCTGAAGGTGTATGCCATGACCACACCGGGGGTGGAAAACGCCTCCTGTGAGTTCAATGTGGAGACCCTCCAGCCCACCTACCGCCTGTTGATCGGGATTCCCGGCAAATCCAACGCCTTTGCCATTGCCCGGCGGCTGGGGCTGGGAGAGCACGTCATTGAGAGCGCCAATCGGCGCATTGACAGCAACAGCATCCAGTTTGAGGATATTTTGGAGCGCCTGGAGGAGCAGCGCCAGCAGCTGGAGCGCGAGGGGGACGCGGCGCAGCGCCTGCGCCGGGAGCTGGAGGCGGATGCCGCAGCCGCGGACCAGCTGCGCCGGGAGCTGGAAGAGGCCCGTGCCAAGGTGGTGGATCGGGCAAAGTTGGAGGCCCGTCAGATTCTGGACGAGGCCCGGGCCACCTCCAATCAGGTGTTCCACGAGCTGGACAACATGAAAAAGCGGCAGCGGCAGCAGGACGCCGAGACGGAAAACGCCCGCAGGGCAGAGCTGCGCCGGAAAATCAACCGCTCCCAGGACAAACTGGGACAGCCTCTGGCGGAGGCGCGGCCGTCCACCCGTCCGGCCCAAGTGGGGGACAGTGTGGAGCTGCTGCGCATCGGCACCCGTGCCACCGTGACGGCGGTGAACAAGGACGGCTCTTTGCAGCTGCGGGCCGGCATTTTAAACATCACGGCCAAGCAGGAGGAGGTTCGGGTGGTTGGCAGCGCGCCGAAAAAGCCCGCCCAGACCAGGCAGCGCGCCGGCGGCAGGCAAACTGCCGCCCGGCATCAGGTCACCCGGGGCAACGCCAGCATGGAGATCGATCTGCGGGGCATGACGAGCGACGAAGCGCTGGCAGCGGTGGATCAGTTTTTGGACAGCGCCGTCATGTCCCATCTGAATACCGTCACCATCATCCACGGAAAGGGCACCGGCGCCCTGCGTTCGGCGGTGCAGCAGCACCTGAAAAAGAGCAAATATGTCAGGAGTTACCGCCTGGGAAAATTTGGCGAAGGGGAAGCGGGCGTTACCGTCGTGGAATTGAAGTGAATGGGGCGCAAAGGGGCTTTGCGGTTGCGCTCGTGTGAAAAGGCCAGATTCAGCGGGAGATCTATCGTGATCTTTGTGAGAAATGCCGTTGCGGAATTTTTGGAAATTTGATATGATACAATCATCTACTCTGGTAGAAACCTGGAGGAGGGTACTTTCGATGACCGTTAAAGAAGCTGTTGTTTGCAACAAGGTTGGCCTGCATGCCCGTAGCGCTACTTATTTTGTCCAGAAGGCAAATGAGTTTGCAAGCGATATCCGCGTTGAGGCCGATGAGTGCGTGATGAACGCGAAGAGCCTGTTGGGAATTCTCTCTATGGGAATTGTGCAGGGCACCACCGTTCGTTTGATCGCCAACGGTCCGGATGAGAAGCGTGCCGTTGAGACGTTGGTTCAGGTTCTGTCCGGGGACAACTGACCCAAAGCCGTACGCATGTTAAAGCGCCGCATCGCGGCGCTTTTTTCATAGAATCTCAGGGGAGGAGGACGAAATGACCCGGGAGGAATTGAAGGAAAAGGCGCATTCCCTGCCGTTGCAGCCGGGGGTCTATATTATGATGGACCAGTCCGGCCAGGTGATCTACGTGGGCAAGTCCCGGGCGCTGCGCAACCGGGTCAGCCAGTACTTTGCCAATCTGGCCAGCCACAACAGCAAGACCAGAGCCATGGTCAGCCAGATCGATCACTTTGACTATATTCTGGCAGACAACGAATTTGAGGCGCTGGTGTTGGAGAACTCCCTCATCAAGCGGCACAAACCCCGCTATAATATTCTCCTGAAGGATGATAAGGGGTATCCCTATATCCGCCTGAGCGTGAAGGAGCCGTACCCCCGATTTTCCCTGGCCTCCAGGGCGGCGGAGGATGGGGCGCGCTATTTTGGGCCATATGGCGGCCGGAGCAGCACCTGGGAGATCATCCGAACCGTATCCCAGGCCCTGCGCCTGCCGACGTGTAAGAAGAAATTCCCCCGGGACATCGGGAAGGAACGCCCCTGCCTGAACCATCATCTGGGCAACTGCGACGGCTGGTGCCGTCCCGATATGCCGTCGGAGGAGTACCGGCGGCGCATCCGGCAGGCAATCCGTCTGCTGGACGGCCACTTTGAGCAGGTGGAAAAGGAGATTGAGGAGGACATGCACCAGGCGGCGGAGGAAATGCGTTTCGAGCAGGCCGCCCAGCTCCGGGACCGTTTGCAGGCCATTCAGCTGCTGGGAACTCGCCAAAAAGTGGTGGCCGGGGCCAGAGCGGACACCGATGTGGTGGGATTCTATCAGGGCGACGCCAAATGCTGCTTTGTGGTGCTCCACTTTTTGGAGGGCACACTGGCCGAGCGGGACACGGAAATTATCCCCACCCCGATGGAGGAGGAGACGAGCGAGATCGTGTCCTCCCTGCTGAACCAATATTACGGCGGCCGGAGCAACCTGCCCAAAACCATTCTCCTTCCCTGCGAGGTGGAGGAACGGGAGGCCATGGCGCGGCTGTTCACGGAAAATGCCGGGCGCAAGGTGGAAGTGCTGGTTCCCCAGCGGGGGGAGAAGGTGCGCCTGGTGGAAATGGCGGGGAAAAACGCCGCCGATGAGGCCGAGCGGGCCACGACGAAAGAGGAGCGCGTCAACCGGAAAATGGCCCTTTTGGGCAAGATGATGGGGCTTCCCTTTACGCCCCACCGGATGGAGGCCTATGACATATCCAACACCGGGGCCTCGGATATTGTGGCCTCCATGACGGTGTTTGTGGACGGAAAGCCGGTGAAAAAGGACTACCGCCGGTTCCGCGTGAACGGTCTGATGAACCCGGACGACTACGCCTCCATGGATCAGGTGCTCTCCCGGCGCTTCAAGCGCTATCTGGAGGGGGATGACCGGTTCAGCGTCCTGCCGGATGTGCTGCTCATGGATGGCGGCCTGGGCCAGGTGGGGGTTGCGATGAAGGTGCTCGCCCGGCTGGGGCTGGAAATTCCGGTCTTTGGCATGGTGAAAGACAACCGTCACCGCACCCGGGGGCTGGTGGCGCCGGATGGCCGGGAGATCGGGATTCAGGCCAATCAGGCCGTCTTTGCCATGATCGGCTCCATCCAGGAGGAGACCCACCGGTTTGCCATCACCTACCACCGGGAGAGCCACGCAAAACACAGCATTGCATCCACGCTGGAGAACATTCCCGGCGTAGGAGAGGCCCGGCGTAAGGCGCTGATGAAGCACTTCAAGAGCATCAAAAACATCAAAGAGGCCGACTATGAGGCGCTTTGTAACGTGGTGCCGAAAAACGTGGCAATGGCAGTCTACACCCACTTTCACGGCGGCGAAGATACGCCGTAGGCGGAGCGGCTGCCCCCAATGAAAAATGTCCCTTCCTCCCATGATTGACGGGAGAAAGGGACGTTTGGTTTTTCAGGAGGGGATTAGGCTTCGATGGCGTCCAGTGCCTGGGCGATGTCGGCAATCAGATCCTCTTTGTCCTCGATGCCAAGGCTGATTCGAATCAGTTCGGCGGGGACACCGGCCTCTTTCAGCTGTTCATCGGTCATCTGGCGATGGGTGGTCGTCGCCGGGTTCAGGCAGCAGGTGCGTGCGTCGGCCACATGGGTCTCGATGGCGCCCAGCTTGAGATGCTCCATAAAGGTGGCGGCAGCCGCCCGGCCGCCCTTCAGGCCAAAGGAGACCACACCGCAGCCGCCATTGGGCAGATACTTTTGGGCGCGGGCGTAATATTTGTCCGTGGGCAGACCGGGATAGTTCACATAGCCCACCTTGGGGTGGTTGTACAGGAACTCGGCCACAGCCTGGCCGTTCTCCACGTGCTTAGCCATGCGGAGATGGAGGGACTCCAGACCCAGGTTCAGCAGGTAGGCGTTCTGGGGGGACTGGATCGAGCCCAGGTCGCGCATGAGCTGGGTGGTACACTTGGTGATGAAGGCGCCGCCCTGACCAAACTTGTCCGCATAGGTGATGCCGTGATAGGACTCGTCAGGGGTACACAGGCCGGGATATTTGTCCGCATGGGCCATCCAGTCAAAATGACCGCTGTCGATGATGGCGCCGCCCACCGCCGCGCCGTGGCCGTCCATATACTTGGTGGTGGAGTGGGTGACGATGTCCGCCCCCCACTGGAAGGGCTGGCAATTGACCGGGGTGGGGAAGGTGTTGTCCACGATCAGGGGGACGCCGTGGGCATGGGCCACCTTGGCGAAGGTTTCAATGTCCAGCACCGTCAGAGCGGGGTTGGCAATGCTCTCGCCAAACATGGCCCGGGTGTTGGGGCGGAAAGCGGCGTTCAGCTCTTCCTCGGTGGCGTCAGGGGAGACAAACGTCGTGGAGATGCCCATCTTGGCCATGGTGACGGAGAGCAGGTTATAGGTGCCGCCGTAAATGGTGGAGGAGGCCACGATGTGGCTGCCGCACTCGCAGATGTTGAACAGGGCGAAGAAGTTGGCCGCCTGACCGGAAGACGTCAGCATACCGGCTGTGCCGCCCTCCATCTCGGTGATCTTAGCAGCCACATAGTCGTTGGTGGGGTTCTGGAGACGGGTGTAGAAGTAACCGGAGGCCTCCAAATCAAACAGCTTGCCCATGTCTTCGCTGCTGTCATATTTAAATGTGGTGGACTGGATGATGGGAATCTGACGGGGTTCTCCGTTGCCGGGCGTATAGCCCCCCTGGACACATTTGGTGCCAATTTTATACGGCATGTAAGATCATTCCTTTCTGAAGCAATTGCCGAAATGTTTGGAAATTGTAGGCTTCCATTGTAGCGCCGAAATCGCGCGCTGTCAACCGATTGGCGAGGGAAAAAGGCGCTTTTTGGCCTTGAAGGGAACCGAACAATGCTATTTGGATGATATGATGCGCAGGTTGGCCGAAAGCCGCTCCGGCGGCAACATGTTTTGGTAAAGGGCGAGGTATTCGCGCCGGAGGGACTCGGGGGAAAGAGTGGTTCCCAACTGCAACAGGTCATAGTCCACGCCGAAGAGCAGGGAGCGGACGCCGGAGAGCTGCGCGCCTGCGCGCCGGTAGAAGGCAATCCGGCGGGATCGCTTTTGGTACTCCGCCCGGTTGTGTTCCCCTGACGGGTGTTCGGATTCGATCAGCAGGGTGCAGTCCCTCCACTGCCGCTGCAAGGTCTGGAGGATCAGGCTGCCCCAGCCCTGATCGCGCCGGGCAGCGTCCACCGCCAGGTAATCCAGCAGGAGCACCCGGGGATTGGGGCCGGCGGCCAGGACGGCATAGCCCACAAAGGCGTCCTCCGCCGTGGCGAGCCAAATGGAGTTGATCCCCTGCTGCATGAGCGTCAGCAGCAGGGGGAGGGGTTTCAACTCATTGGGCGGAAAGTCGTGGGACATGTGCTCCCGGTAGAGGCGGTGAACCTCCTCTGCCGTGGCGATGCGGATGTTAACAGGTGAATTCATGGTAAACCTTTCAGATGTTGCGAAGCAGTTTCACGGACGCCCGCCGCCCTTCCGTTGCCGGTGCGGGCTGTGATGGGTCAGCCCTATCAGATGCCGGAAAAATCGGGCGGTTTTCCCGGACGCCCTATTTCGCGGAGGCTTTTATGCTGACGACTCTGCCCTGAATCCCGTTCTGGGCGGCAAAGCCCTCCGCCTTGGCAATCAGAGCGGCGCTGTTGGCGTTCAGCATGTCGGCCAGCAATTTGTCCTTTTGCTCCTGGGAGAGCCCGGCGATGATTTTCTTTGCCATTCCGCTGCCCATGCCGCTTGTGAGCAGCATGCCCACCGGGTTGCCGCTGTTGCGCAGCTGCTCCGTCAGACGGGGAAGCAGCTGCTCCAGCATGACATCGTAATTCAGGTCGGTCAGTTCCAGTTCCAGTTTTAACATGGGAAACTCCTTTAAAGCGTGACAGAAATGTAGTCGTGGTGTACGGCGGGGAGAAATTTCTTTACCAGATCCGCCGTTTTCATTTTCAGGCTGGAGGTGTTGATGCAGGGATGGCAGCCGAACTCCTCCTGCTCCAGCACGACCTGGTCGACCACCAGCTGCACCTGGTTTTCGGTGTCGTTCATCAAGCCCATGACCGACACGCTGCCGGGGGACAGGTTCAGCAGCCGCTCCATATCCTCGGGGCTGCCAAAGGACAGCCGGGAAATGCCCAGCTGCCGGGACAAATTCCTGGTTTGAAAGGGCTTGTCGCCGGGCATGAGCAGCAGGTAGAACCTGGTCTTCTGGCGGTTGCAAAGAAACAGGTTTTTGCAAATCAGCACCCCTAAAACGGCGTCAATGACGTTGCAGACCTCCATGTTCCAGGCGGGTTCGTGATCCGTGCGATAGAAGGGGATGTCCAGGGCATCCAGCAAATCGTACGTCCTCACCTCTTTTTCAAGCCGCCCGGTACAGTCTTCCGGACGGCCGCGGTAAAGCTCCATATGGAATACTCCTTTTCCTCAGTTGGGGATATTATAATCCAACCGGAGATTCGATGCAAGGGCGCTTTCGGTCGGACAGCGAAATTCCCATTCCCCCGCGTGAACAATTGTGCTACAATAGGGCCGGGAGGTGAGAATATGGATGGTCAAGAGCTGCTCCGGAAATATTTTGGCCACGATGCGTTCCGCCCGGCCCAGAAAAGGGTCATTGAACACATCCTGTCGGGAAAGGATGTGCTGGCAATCATGCCCACCGGCGCGGGGAAAAGCATTTGCTATCAGATACCGGCCCTGATGCTGGATGGCGTGACGCTGGTGGTCTCGCCGCTGATCTCCCTCATGCGGGATCAGGTGATGGCGCTGGTGCACAGCGGCATACCGGCAGCCTACCTGAACAGTTCGCTCTCCGCCCAGCAGCAGGCCGAGGTGCTCCGCCGGGCCAGGAAGGGGGCGTACCGCTTGCTCTATGTGGCGCCGGAGCGGCTGATGAGCGAATCCTTTCTCGCCTTTGCCAGCGAGGTGGAAATCCCTATGGTGACGGTGGATGAAGCCCACTGCATCTCCCGATGGGGGCCGGATTTCCGGCCCAGTTACCTGAAAATCACAGATTTTATCGCCCAGCTGCCCAGGCGCCCGGTGATTTCCGCCTTCACTGCCACGGCCACCAGACGGGTGCGCCAGGATATTGTCCACGCCCTCCGGCTGCGCAGTCCGGAGGTCACAGTCACGGGATTTGACCGGAAAAACCTGTATTTTGAAGTGCAGGAGCCGAAGGACAGGGACAGTGCCGTTCTGGAACTGGTGAGACAGCGAAAAGGGGAGAGCGGCATTATCTACTGCCTGACCCGAAAAAATGTGGAAGCGGTCTGCGAGCTGCTCTGTAGGCATGGCATCGGCGCCGTCCGCTATCACGCCGGATTGGGCGCCGCCGAGCGGCAGTTTAACCAGGAGGAATTTCTCTGTGACAGAATGCCGGTGATGGTGGCCACCAACGCCTTTGGCATGGGGATTGACAAATCCAATGTGTCCTATGTGATTCATTACAACATGCCGCGGGATATGGAGAGCTATTATCAGGAGGCGGGCCGTGCCGGGCGGGATGGCAGCGCCGCGGACTGCATTTTGCTGTATAGCCCACGGGATATTCGCATCCATCAGTTCCTCATCAACGAGGGCGGGGACAATGAGGCGCTCAGCGAGCAGGAGGCCGAACAGCTGCGCCAAAGCGAATTGCACCGGCTGCAGCACATGGTTTACTACTGCCAGAGCAAAACCTGCCTGCGCCAGCGGATACTGAAGTACTTTGGGGAGGAGTTGCAGACGCCCTGCGGCAACTGCTCCGTTTGTATGAAGGGCTATGTGGATGTAGACCTTACGGTGGACAGCCAAAAGTTGCTCTCCTGTGTCTACCGTGTCCTCCGGCAGGGGTATCAGCCGGGGAAAGATCTGATCTATGAGATTGTGCAGGGAAAAACGAGCAAAACCGTGACCCTTTTGCAGTTACATACCCTGTCCACCTTCGGCATTATGGAGGACAAAACCGTGCCCCAATTGGAGGAAATCACCCAGCGGCTGGCAGATTGCGGCTATCTGACCGTTTCCGGCGATTTTTGTCCCATGATGCTCCCGACAGACCGGGCAAAAGACCTGTTGGCAGGCAAAAAGCGGCTGGTGGTGCGCCGTCCGGCGTCCAAAGCGAAGCCGGACCGGAGGGAGAAACAGGCGGTAAATCCTGACCTCTTCCAGGAGCTGAAACAGCTGCGGATGAAGCTGGCAAAGCGGGAGGGTGTTCCGGCTTTTGTCATTTGCAGCGATGCCTCCCTGCGGGATATGTGCCGGATCCTGCCGATGGACAGCAAAGCCCTCCTGAAGGTTTCCGGCATTGGCGCGGTAAAGGCGAAAAAATACGGAGGCGAATTCTTAAAGGTCATCCGTCAACATCGGTAAGGCTGGCATCTCATCCGAATGGGGACATAAGAGTACCCCCTCTGCCAGACAAATTGGCAGAGGGGGTAAATAATATGCCGTTTGCCGTCCTCGTCATCGAATTTGATCCGGTTTGAATCATAATCGATATCGAACTTTCCGGAGTACGTCTGGATGATATCACCATCAATATCGTATACGGTTATCGTCTGCGTTTCAGATTCACCTTAAAAGAAAAGAACTAGAGTCCTTTGGCAGGCGTACGTTTCTCCTGCATCTCTCGGGATTCCCCTGTCTTTACCATCGGCGTGTGGACCGTACGAATTTTTCCACCTCAAAGGACTCTGTTCTTATCTTACGATTAGGCCTTGTTTGAAAAATAAAAGTTGCACAAACGGACAAGATATGTCAAACT
>CAYWAP010000011.1:12725-49508 GCA_964456525.1 uncultured Oscillospiraceae bacterium | reverse complement strand
GAGGTCATGAACATTATCGGCACCGTGGAGGACAAGCATGTCATCCTGCTGGACGACATGGTCGACACCGCCGGTTCTCTGTGCGGCGCCGCCAAGGCCCTGATGGAAATCGGACACGCCCGCAGCGTGACTGCCTGCGCCAGCCACGGCGTTCTCTCCGGCGCCGCTTTGCAGCGCATCCAGAACTCCCATCTGGACGGTCTGGTTCTGCTGAACACCATTCCCGCCCCCGAGGGCGTCCAAGCTACCGGCAAAATCAGCTATATCTCGGTGGCCTCCCTGTTTGCAGAGGCGATCTCCCGCATGCACAACGACACTTCCATGAACACCATTTACGACTGATTTTTAATCCCTTTCCCTATATACTCATAGGGAGCCACCTGTGCCATTGCCCCCGTGGTTCCCTGACGCCATCCTTTTCAGGGGCCGCTGACGTTCAGCGGCCCCATGTTGGCGTTGTTCCACCTGAGCCTTGTTTGAAAAAAGTCAACAGGCCCAAATGCCGGGGCTTTTTTCCGCCATACTGCATGGATTGGGGCGTCAAATCCCCTTGTCTGGCGAAAAAATTCCTCCCCATTGGCCGCATTTCTGATGTTCAAACAAGACCTGATTTGAAATCCGTGAACGAGGTATTCCCATGTTTTTTCATTCCAGATCCTCCGGCCCCGTGGAGTGGCTGGTGGTTTTTTTAGGCAACCCCGGCCCCAAGTACGAGAACACCCGGCATAATGCGGGCTTTCGCGTGGCGGACGCCCTCTGCCAGCAGACGGGCAGCCGGATTGACCGGCTGAAATTCCACGCCCTTGTGGTGGACTTCCAATGCGGCGGCCACCGCATTCTGGCCATGAAACCCCAGACCTTTATGAACCTCTCCGGCAACGCCGTCCGTGAGGCGGCGGCCTTTTACAAAATCCAGCCCGACCATATTCTGGTCATCTGTGACGACGTTACAGCCGCCCCCGGCCACCTCCGTCTGCGCAGAAAAGGCAGCGCCGGCGGTCATAACGGCTTAAAGTCCATCATACAGCAGTTAGGGACGGAGCAATTCCCCCGCATCAAACTGGGCGTAGGCAACAAACCCCATCCAGATTACGACCTGGCTGACTGGGTGCTTGGCAAATTTTCTCCTGAGGACAGCAAAAAGATGGATGAAGCAGCCCGCCGGGCCGCCGACGCCATTGTCTGCATCATAAGCGAGGGCTTTGACCGGGCCAGCAATCAGTTTTCCAAGTAAGGAAGATTTCTATGAAAAAACTCACTGAAATCGTCAAAAAACTGCCGGAATTTCAGGACATCCTCACCCGCATCCAAAATGGGCGCAGCCCGGTCGCTGCGGCAGGGCTTCTGACCGTCCACCGGGCGCATTTCACCGCCGCTCTGCGGGAGGCCACCGGACGTCCGGTGGTGCTCATTGTCCCGGACGAGACGGAGGGCCAAAAGCTCCAAAGCGACCTGCTCCTGCTGACCGGGGAGCCGGTTCCCCTGTTGGCGGGCAGGGAGTTTGTGTTTCACAATGCCACCGCCTCCCGGCAGTGGGAACACCGCCGTCTGGCCATCCTGCGCTCCATGCAGATGAACCGCTCCCGAATCGTCATTGCCACCACGGAGGGTCTTCTGCAGCGCACCATGCCGCCAAAGGTGCTGGAAACGTGCGCTTTTTCCCTGAAAACCGGCGAGGAATATGACCTGAAAGCGCTTTCCGGGATGCTGGTTCGCGCCGGTTATGTCCGCACCATGCAGGTGGAAGGCCCCGGCCAGTTCGCCGTTCGCGGCGGCATTCTGGACGTCTACTCCCCGGAAGCCGAGGCGCCAGTCCGCGTGGAATTTTGGGGCGATGAGGTGGACACCATCGCGTATTTCGACCCCAACACCCAGCGCCGCACCGAATCTATCGATGACGCCGAGCTGCTGCCCGCCGCCGAGACCCTTCCCCAGATGACCCGGGGCGGTATCCTGGGGCTGGTTGGGGAGCTGGAAGCCCTGCGTCTGGAAGTGGAGCGGAGCGCCAGCCAGTCCCGCTCTTCGGATCAGACGGATCATACCGTCCTCCTTCGGACTCTGGATGAGGACAGCCACGCGCTGGCTGATTTGCAGGTGTTCCCCGCCGCGGACCGCTATATGGACCGGATTTATCCGGAGTTTGCCACCGCCTGCGACTACCTGCCCCAGAACGCCCTTGTGCTCTGGGCGGAGTCCAGCCGCTGTGTGGACGCCGCCAACCACTTCCTGTGGCGGCTCCATGCGGATGTGGACACGTTGTCCGCCGCCGGCATCCTGTGGGGCGTCAATGCCCGGTATGCCGCCCCGCTGGAGGATGTAGCAAAACATCTGACCCAGGATTTCCCCTCTGTCTACTTGGACAGCTTTCAGACGTCCGTCCACCCCTATGACCCCATTTATCTGACAAATATCCCCTGCAAGCAGCTCCCCAGTTTCGGAACCAGTCTGGAGACCGCCGTTTCCGACCTGAAGCACTACCAGAACAAGGGCTTTGGCGTCGTGATCTTGTGCCAGACCCAGGGACAGGTCAAACGGCTCAACGACCTGCTCCGGGAGGAGGGTGTTTTCGCCCAGCTGGACTGGGATCTCAAAACGCTTCCCCAACCCGGTCAGGTGCTCTTATCGGTGGGTTCCCTGTCCTCCGGGGCCGAGTATACCGGCTACGCCATTTTGACGGAGGGACACACCCGGGCCGTCCGGCGCAACCCCCGCAGCGCCCAGAGCCGCAAGACAAGGAGCAACCGGCAAAAGCTCCAATCCTTCACAGACCTGACTCCGGGGGATCTGGTCGTCCACGAACACCATGGCATCGCCCGCTTTGTGGAGATGACCCAGATGAAGGTGGACGGCGCCGACAGGGACTATATCAAGCTGGCCTACGCCGGGGGAGACACCCTGTATGTGCCCGCCACACAGCTGGACCTTGTCAGCAAGTACATTGGGGGCAGCGGGGACGATTCTGAGGGGGTTCAGATTGGACGGCTCTCCCGGCTCAACGGCAAGGACTGGCAGCGGGCCAAGGCCCGGGCTAAAAAGGCTACCCAGGATTTGGCAAAAGAGCTGATCCAGCTCTATGCGCAGCGGCAGCGGCAGCCGGGTTACGCCTTCCATCCGGACGATCCGTGGCAGCGGGAATTCGAGGATAAATTTGAATATCAGGAGACGGAGGACCAGCTCCGCTGCGTCGAAGAGGTCAAGCGCGACATGGAAAAGAGCATCCCCATGGACCGGCTCCTCTGCGGCGACGTCGGCTACGGCAAAACGGAGGTGGCCCTGCGGGCCGTCATGAAGTGCGTGCTGGAGGGCAAACAGGCCGCTATTTTGGTGCCCACCACCGTCCTGGCCTCTCAGCACTATCAGACGGCGCTCCACCGCTTTGAGGGATTTCCGGTTAAAATCGCCATGATCAGCCGCTTTCAAACGGGAAAAGCCGCTAAAAAAATTCTGGAGGATACCCAAAACGGCCTCATTGATGTGTTGATCGGCACCCATCGCCTTTTGGCAAAGAACATTGTGTTCAAGGATCTTGGCCTTCTGGTTGTGGACGAGGAGCAGCGCTTTGGCGTCAGCCAGAAAGAAAAGCTGAAGGAGCGCTTTAAGCAGGTGGACGTCCTGACCTTGTCCGCCACCCCCATCCCCCGCACTCTGAACATGGCCCTCTCCGGCATTCGGGACATGTCCATGCTGGAGGAGCCGCCTCAGGACCGGCAGCCCGTCCAGACCTACGTTCTGGAACACGACTGGGGCGTGCTGTTCGACGCCATTCGCCGGGAAATTGGCCGCGGCGGTCAGGTCTACTATCTGCACAACCGGGTGGAGACCATCTACCAAACGGCTGTCCGCCTGCAGCAGGGGCTGGACGATGAGACCATCGCCATCGGCGTGGCCCACGGCCAGATGTCCCAGGAGGAAATCTCCCAGGTCATGCAGGGAATGGTGTCCGGCGACATCCAGGTGCTGGTCTGCACCACAATCATTGAGACGGGCATTGACATTTCCAATGTCAACACCTTGATTATTGAGGACGCCGACCGCATGGGTCTGGCCCAGCTGCATCAAATCCGCGGGCGGGTGGGCCGCTCGAGCCGCCGGGCCTTTGCCTATCTGACCTATCGCAAGGGCAAAATCCTGTCCGATGTGGCCGCCAAACGCCTTTCCGCCGTCCGGGAGTTTGCCGAATTCGGCGCGGGCTATAAAATCGCCATGCGCGACTTGGAAATCCGCGGCGCGGGGAATCTGTTGGGCGCCCAGCAGTCCGGCAACCTGACGAATGTGGGGTATGTCCTGTATCTGAAGCTGCTGGAAGAGGCCGTTCTGGAGGAGCGCGGCGAGCGCCCCGCCGTCCGCACCGAGGAGGTCAGCGCAGATCTGCACATCCCGGCCAACATCCCGGAGAGTTATGTCCCCGCCGCAGAGCAGCGTATGGATCTGTACCGGCGAATTGCCCATGTCCGCACCAAACAGGACGCCGAGGACATGATTGACGAACTGATCGACCGCTATGGCGACCCTCCAAAGGCCGTGGACAATCTGATTCAGATCGCCGTTCTGCGCACCGACGCCGCCAATTGCGGCATTTGCGACATCGTCCAGCGGGGCACTCAAATCACCTTCACCCTGCGGGACTTTGACTTCAAACGGTTCTCCCGTCTTTGCGCGATGGATGAGTTCCAAAAGCGGACCGTGATAGACCCCAAGAGCAAAAAGCCCACAGTGATTCTGCGGCTGAAGGGCTCTGAGCCGCCCCTGGGCTGGGCAAAACATTTTGTAGAGACCTATGCAGAGTGCTGACCCGGCAAAGCCATCAGGCGGCATCCGGCACAAAAAAGGCATGACCCCGAGGGGCCATGCCTTTTCCCAAAATTACAAGTTTTTTCTGTCTCCCCGCGTCTTTGGAAACGCCGGGCGCAAAGTACGCTCAGGAGGAACTGTCTGCCGTCTCCGCCGCTGCGCTCTCAGCCGCGAGAATCTCGCTCTGGAAGTCCATGAGATTGGTGCAGAACGCGGTGACATCCAGATTTTCCATCTCATCGGAAAGGGCGACCTCTGCCCCGTCAATGCTCTCCTGAATGACGCTGTTGAACATCTCTGAGATGTAATCCGATTCCATCTCCGACAAAAGATCGTCGTCCACCTCCAGGGGCAGGCGCAAAATGATAAAGTAACCGTAGCTGGTGGCCTCTTCGGTCATGCCCAGCTCATTTTCTCCCAGCTCGCTGGTGGTGTCCTCAAAGCCGGAAACCACTGTGCCGCTGGAGAAGGTATACCGGTCTGTGTTGCCGTCCGCGCCGTTCTCCGTGGTGTTATACTCCTCCTGATACTGCTGGAAGGTCTCCTCCAGATCTTCGGCGCTGACTTCCTGCAGCTCCTCATAGACCGCCTTGCAGTTCTCCAGCTGCTCGTCCGAATCCAGCTCGTTGCCATCTCCGTCCGTCAGGGGGAAGAGGATATAACGGCAGGTATAGTAGCTCTCCTCCGCGTAGGCTTCGATATCTTCCTCCGTGGGCTCCAGCTCGCCGCCTTCTCCATACAGGGTCTCCTGCAGTTTGCTGCCCAGCAGGTATTGTCTGTAAACTGTCTCCTGAACCTCTGCTGAGGAGGCATAGTAGAGCAGCATCGCCGCGTCCAGGCTGTCCACATAGGACTGCGTCTCCTCCTCTTCCGAATCATCCAACGTGAGGCCCTCCTCTGCGGCCATCTGCTCCATCACATAGTAATAGGTGCTGTAGCTTTTGCCCACATCCAGCAGATATTCGGAGACGGTCTGATCCCCCATCAGCTGGCTGTCCAGCATATCGGCGGTGAGCCCGCTGGACTCCAGGGAGGTCATCACATACGCAACCCAGTACAGGTAAAAGCCTGCGGAAACCTCTTCCCCGTTGACCGTCATCGCCACATCGTCGCTTTTCATCGCCTCATCGGTCAAATAGCTCACAACATCTTCCCGTGCGGCCGCATCCAGCGCAGCCAGAACCGTGTCGGTGGTGGAGCTGTCATCGGCCGCGCTGGAATCCCCGCTGCTGCTTCCGCAGCCGGTCAACATCCCCAGCACAATCACCAACGCCAGAACTCGAGAGAGCATTCCTTTTTTCATGGATGACTCATCCTTCCCATTTTATTCTAAAAAAACAAAATCAAACCAGCATGTATTACACTCCTGCTCCATCATACCAGCTGGCATTCGAAATTGCAAGAAGATCTATCCCCTTTTTTCAAATTCGGCATTTCACTTTACAAGATGTATATTCTACGGTATAATAATACCGTTTGTTTAGAAAACTCCCCGCTGCCGCCCCGGCAGCGTGCATAGATAGAAACGGAGGGACTTTTATGATGACCGATTTCGCCCGCACCCTTTCCCTTCTGCGCAGGGAAAAGGGCGTCAGCCAGCGCGCCGCCGCCAGTGAACTGGGCATCAGCCAGGCACTGCTTTCCCACTATGAAAACGGCATCCGGGAGCCGGGTCTGGCCTTTGTGGTCAAGGCCTGCGACTATTATCAGGTTTCTGCCGACTATCTCCTGGGCCGAACCCTCGCCAAGGACGGCTCCATGATCGACGCCCAGGAACTGTATGACGTCAGCGAGCACAAGGACAATGTCCTCCGGGGGAGCGTCATGGCCCAGCTGAATAAGAAACTGCTGGTCAACGCCATCGCGGTCATCTACGGACTTTTGGGCAAGCTGGGCAACCGGCCTTTGATTATCGCCGTCTCCAATTACCTCTCCGACGCGCTCTACCTGGTGTTCCGCCAGCTCTACTCCGGCAACGTCAACAACCCGGAGCGCTTTTTCAGCTTGGAGGAGGCGTCTTTCCGCAGCGGTCTGGTGCAGGCGGATCTGGCCCAGGAGCACTACACTCTCTGCATGGAGGTCAACAAAATGCGCCAGGACAAGGAGCTGCAATCTCAGCTCTTCACCATCAACGAAGCCATGCTCCAGCAGGAATACCGCTCGCTGTACCAGTCCCTGCTGCAGGTGCTCCACGCCACCGACAGCCGCATCACCGAGCGCTTCCTCCTGGAGGCGGCCTCGAAAAAACGCGACCCCAAAAAGAAACCTTAAAAAACCGGCATATGCCCCGGCAGTTGACCGTTAGAAGAAGGAGAACACAAGATGAAACAGGAAAATATCCGCAATTTTTCCATTATCGCCCATATTGACCACGGCAAGAGCACCCTGTCCGACCGGCTCATTGAAGCGTGCAACGCCGTCACCCAGCGGGAGATGTCCAGCCAGATTCTGGACAACATGGACCTGGAGCGGGAGCGGGGAATCACCATCAAGGCCCGCGCCATCACCCTGCACTACCAGGCCGACGACGGCGAAACCTACATGCTGAACCTGATTGACACGCCGGGTCATGTGGACTTCAACTACGAGGTCAGCCGCAGTCTGGCCGCCTGCGAAGGCGCCGTGCTGGTGGTGGACGCCTCACAGGGGGTGGAGGCCCAGACGCTGGCCAATACCTATCTGGCCGTGGATGCCGATTTGGAAGTTTTGCCCGTCTTTAACAAAATTGACCTGCCCGCAGCCAATCCCCAGCGCGCCAAGGAGGAGGTTGAGAACATCATCGGCCTGCCCGCCATGGACGCCCCGGAGATCTCCGCCAAACAGGGAATCAATATCCACGCGGTGTTGGAGGACGTGGTCGCAAACATCCCCGCCCCGGAGGGCGACCCGGAGGCCCCGCTGGAAGCGCTGGTCTTTGACAGCCTGTATGACGCCTACCGGGGGGTGATCGTCCTGTTCCGCATCATGAAAGGCTCCATTCACACCGGCATGGAGGTCAAGCTCATGGCCTCCGGCGCCACCTACAAGGTCGTTGAGTGCGGCCATATGCTGCCCACCCGCATGGAGCCCTGCGAAAAGCTGTCCGCCGGGGAGGTCGGCTACTTCACCGCCAGCATCAAAAACGTCCGGGACACCCGCGTGGGCGACACCGTCACCGGTGTGGACCGTCCCGCCCTGGAGCCTCTGCCCGGCTATCGTCCGGCGCACAGCATGGTCTACTGCGGCATTTACACCGAAGACGGCTCCAAATACCCCGACCTCCGGGACGCGCTGGAAAAGCTCCAGCTAAACGACGCCTCCCTCTCCTTTGAGCCGGAATCCTCAGCTGCCCTGGGATTTGGATTTCGTTGCGGCTTCCTGGGCATGCTCCACATGGAGATCATCCAGGAGCGGCTGGAGCGGGAATTCGATCTGGATCTGGTCACCACCCTGCCCAGCGTCATCTATGAGGTCGTTTTGTCCGACGGCTCCGTCGTCCACGTGGACAACCCCCACAACTACCCCGACCCGGGCCGCATCACCGAAGCTCGGGAGCCATTTGTAAATGTGAACATCATCGCCCCCCAGGAATTTGTGGGCAACATTATGCCCCTGTGCCAGGACCGCCGGGGCCAGTTCAACGACATGCAGTATCTGGACGCCAATCTGGTGGAACTGCACTATCAGATGCCGTTGAACGAGATCATTTACGATTTCTTCGACACATTAAAAGCCCACACCAAGGGCTACGCCTCTTTGGACTACGAGTTTTCCGGCTACCAGCCCAGCAATTTGGTGAAGGTAGATCTGCTGCTGAATGGGGAACAGGTGGACGCCCTGTCCTTTATCGCCCACAAGGACAAGGCCTACGCCCGGGCCCGCAAGATCTGTGAAAAGCTGCGGGACAACATCCCCCGCCAGCTCTTTGAGGTGCCGGTTCAGGCGGCCATCGGGGGCAAAATCATCGCCCGCGAGACCGTGCGCGCCATGCGCAAAGACGTTCTGGCCAAGTGTTACGGCGGCGATATCACCCGTAAAAAGAAGCTGCTGGAAAAGCAGAAAGAGGGCAAGAAGAAAATGCGGACCCTCGGCTCCGTCCAGCTCCCCACAGAGGCCTTTATGGCCGTGCTGAAGCTGGACGAATAAGGGCCTTCATCCGGGTAAAGCAACAGGCCGCCGTCTGCGCTGGCACAGACGGCGGCTTTTCTCAATGGTTTGGCCCAGACTTCCTCTTAACAGGTTTACTCCAGCTCCCGCTGAACCCCCTCGATGGCCCGGAAGGCGTCCTCGGCCACGGTGATATGGGCAATCTGCTCCTTCCAATAGCTGGAGTGGGCGACGCCCCGCAAGTACCAGCAGAATTGCTTCCGGGCCTCCAGGCAGGCGATCCGCTCGCCCTTTTGCCCCATTGCCAGTTCAAACTGGTGGCGAACCACTTCCATCCGCTCCCGCAGCGGGGGAAGCGGGGGAATCTCCTCCCCCCGAATGGCGGCGTAACCGCGTTGGAAAATCCACGGGTTGCCAAAGGCCCCCCGGCCCACCATGGCCCCGTCCGCGCCGGTATAGCGCAGGATGTGCGCGGCGTCTTCCGGCTCAAAAATATCCCCGTTGGCAATCACCGGGATGGACAGGGCCTTTTTGACCGCCCGGATAATGTCCCAGTCCGCCTTCCCCGCATACATCTGGGTCCTTGTGCGGCCATGGACCGCCACCGCCGCGCAGCCGGCAGCCTCCATCGCCTGGGAGAACTCCACTGCGTTCACGCTGCCCTTATCCCATCCCTTTCGGATTTTGACGGTCACAGGCACGCCGGCGGCCCCTCGAACCGCCTCCACGATCTTCACCGCCTTGTCCGGGTCTTTCATCAGAGCCGAACCGTCGCCATTGCCCGCGACCTTTCCCACCGGACATCCCATGTTAATATCGATCACGTCCGGGTGCTCAATGCGCATCACCTTTTCCGCGGCCATCGCCATGCACGCCGGGTCGCTTCCAAAAAGCTGCACCGCTGCCGGGTGTTCGCGCTCTCCCAGCTCCATAATGCGCAGCGTCTTTTTGTCCTGAAAGCACAGCGCCTTGGCGGAGATCATCTCTGTGACGGTGTATTGCGCGCCAAGCTCCCTGCAAACCGTGCGAAACGCATAGTCCGTGACCCCCGCCATGGGTGCGAGGATCAGTGGATTTTCAAAGGTGACAGTCCCGATTTTCATAAAGGTATCCTTTCCGAAACATCAAATTGCCCACTGATTTTACCACACTTTTCCCCGCCTGTCGAGCCGTGGCGTTTGACAGACCGCCGGTGCATTTTCCCATGCCCAGCCCATCTATTGGGCCGGGTTTTGTCTCCCCAGCCGGTTTTATTTGGGATTAACGGTTGAAATCTTCCTGTAATTTGTTATAATGACTTCATATCATGAGAATCCTACCTTTTTAGATTGGAGGGGAATGACCATAAATCAGAAACTGAATCAGCTGATTGAGCCCCATCTAAACCTTTATTTTTTCCTGTTTCTCGTCCTTGTTCTCCTGGATCTGATCTTCTGCCCGCCCCTGGCGCTGGTTGAACTGCTGGTGGTCGTCCTTCTGGTCGTCTACCTGCGCTTGATGCGCAACCACCGCAAACGGAAGGCCGCCGCCATCATCGGCAGTCTGCTGGATCAGCTGAGCCAGATGAACAAAGAGATGCTGCTGAACGCGCCCTTCCCCATGGTGATCTTTCGCCTGAATACGGAGGAAATTATCTGGAGCAATGACCTGTTTCTCGCCGTCACCGGCCAGAAACACCACCTCTTTGACACCAAAATATCCGTCGCCCTCCCCGATTTTGACTACGCCTGGCTCAAAGAGGAAAACCACGGTTCCCCTGTTGAGTGTGCAGTGGGGGACCGCCGTTATCTGGTATTCGGCTCTACCACCTCGGTGGAGCACGGCACCGACATCCTGGCGACCACCTACTGGATTGACATCACGGAGCTATCCCAGTGCTGCGAGCTGTACCGGGACACACGTCCCCAGGTCTGCATCATCAGCATCGACAACTATGAGGACCTGATGCGCAACCTGCCGGACAGCAGCCGGAGCACCCTGCGCGCCAACATTGAGCTGGAGCTGATCCACTGGGCGGAATCCACCAATGGTCTGGTGCTGCGTTATGACCGGGATCACTACCTCTTCCTCTTTGAATCCCAGTATCTGGCCCTGTTCAAAAAGGAAAAGTTCTCCATTCTGGACGCCATTCACAAAATTGTCAGCCCCAACGGCCTTTCTGTCTCCCTCTCCATCGGCATTGGCATCGACGCCAGCTTCGACGATATGTTCAAGTACGCCTCCCAGGCACTGGACATGGCGTTGAGCCGGGGCGGCGACCAGGCAGTGGTCAAAAACCGCTTCAACTTTGAGTTCTACGGCGGCCGCTCCCGGGAGCAGGAGCGCCGTACCAAGGTGAAAAGCCGGGTCACAGCCGGCTCTCTGGAAGAGCTGATTTCCGCCTCTCCCCTGGTATATGTCATGGGTCATAACTTTGCCGACATGGACTGCGTGGGCGCAGCCGCTGGAATTGTCGCCATCTGCCGCAAGCATAACACGGAGGTTCACATTCTCAAAGAGCATCAGGAAGTCCCCGGCACCATTATGCTTGAGGAACTGAGGAAGGTCCCCGAATATAAGGACGTCTTTGTCCGGGAAGAGGACGCACTCGCCAACCGGACGGACGACACGCTGCTGGTCGTGGTGGACACCAACCGCCCCAGCCAGGTCTGTTCACCGGCCCTGCTGGACGCCTGCAAGAAGGTCGCGGTCATCGACCACCACCGCCGGGCGGCCGACTATATTCAAAACACAGTTTTGAACTATCAGGAGCCTTACGCCTCCTCTGCCAGTGAGCTGATCACCGAACTGATCCAGTACACCATCGAGCCGTCGGATCTGCTCCGTGCGGAGGCAGAGGCGCTTCTGGCCGGCATTGTGCTGGACACCAAATACTTTACCATGCGCACCGGCGGACGCACCTTTGAGGCCGCCGCCTTCCTGCGCCGCTGCGGCGCGGACACCGTGGAGGTCAAGCGGCTCTTCCAGAACAACCTGGACGACACCATCACCAAATACAAAGTGCTTCAGGCCGTCCGCTTTTACCATGAGGGGGTGGCCGTATCTGCGGTGGACTTCCCCATCAGCCGCATCATTGCCGGTCAGGCCGCGGATGAGATGCTCAATATTGAGGGCGTCGGGGCGTCTTTCGTCCTCTACCGCAAGGACGGGACGATTTACATCTCCGGCCGCAGCACGGGCGACATCAACGTCCAGGTCATTTTGGAAGATCTGGGCGGCGGCGGCAACGCGGCGGCGGCAGGGGCGCAGATCAAGTCCAAGTCCCTGGAAACGGTTTCCAAGGAGTTAAAGACCGCCATTCACAACTATTACAGCAACGATTCTGACAGCGTTTGACGCTCCGTCAACGCCTGATTTACCAGGAGGTAGTCCGATGAAAGTGATTTTACAGCAGGATGTCAAGGGCAAGGGCAAAAAGGGCCAGATGATTGAGGTCTCCGACGGCTATGCACGCAATTTCCTGCTCCCCAAGAAGCTGGCCCTTGCAGCCACCCCTGACAACATCAACACCATGCAGCAACAGGAAAAGGTTCGCCGTGAGCGGGAGGCCGCTGAGCGCGCCGAGGCTCTGGAGCTGAGCAAACGGCTCAAAGCCGCCTCCGTCACCGTCACCGCCAAGGCCGGTGCGGGGGGAAAGCTGTTCGGCTCCGTCACAACCAAGGAGATCTCTACTGCCATCAAGGAGCAGCTGGGCTTTGAGATCGCCAAAACCAAGCTGGTCAGCGAACCCATCAAAGCCTTTGGGGCATACGACGTCAAGTGCAAACTGGGTTATGAGATCACCAGCACCATCCGGGTCAACGTCAAAGAGGCCCAGTAAACCGCTATAACCCCCTGTGATGCGAAATGGGAACGGGCGTTCTTCGCTCCCTCCCGTTTCCATCTGTTTTTGCGCTTCTCTGACACCCTAAGGAAGGGAGGGAAACCATGCCTGAGAACACCGGCAGCGACGTCCTTTTGGCCCGCCAGATGCCCCATTCGCTGGAGGCGGAGCAGGCCGTTTTGGGCAGTATGCTCATTGACAGCCGCTGCATCCCCAATGTGGTGGAGGCCCTGAAGCCGGATGACTTCTACATGAAGCAAAATCGGGAGATTTACGAGGCCATTTACGGCATGTTTACCCTCTCCCAACCCGTAGACCCGGTCACGACGCTGGATCAGATGCGTCTGAACGGCACCTATGACGAAAACGCCTCCAGAAACTATATGATGCAGCTTCTGGAGATCACGCCCACCGCTGCCAACGTCATGGAGTATGTGTCCATCGTCAAGGACAAGAGCCTCCTGCGGCAAATCGCCACCACAGCCAGCGACATCACCGGCATGGTGACCCGGGGAGACGGCGACGGCCAGGACATTCTGGAGGCCGCTGAGCAGCGGATTTATGCCATTCGCCAGGGCCGTGTCTCCGGGGGACTGATCCATATCTCCGCCGTCATGCAGGACGTCTACACCCGTCTGGAGGAGTTGGCCTCCAGCGACAGCGCCGTCCCCGGCATCTCCACCGGCCTTTCGGATGTGGACCGGGCGATTTCCGGCTTGAACAACTCGGATTTAATCCTGCTGGCCGCCCGCCCCGGCATGGGAAAAACCTCCCTCGCCCTGAATATCCTGCTCCACGCGGGCAAGCATTCCGGCAAGAGCGTTGTCTTTTTCTCGCTGGAAATGAGCCGGGAGCAGCTGGCCATGCGCCTGCTCTCTAACGAGGCTTTTATTGACAACAAAAAGCTGGTTTTGGGCGATCTGACCGAGGACGACTGGGCGACCATCGCCGTGGCCAGCGCCGCTTTGAACCAGACCAGCATCCTCATTGACGACAACCCTTCTCTGTCCGTGGCGGATATGCTGGCAAAGTGCCGCCGGGTGGACAATCTGGGCCTGATCTGCATCGATTATTTGCAGCTGATGCAGTCCGCCGGCCCCAAAAATCAATACTCCGGCGAAAACCGCCAGCAGGTGGTCTCCGATATTTCCCGCAGCCTAAAGATCATGGCCAAGGAACTGAATGTGCCCATTCTCTGCCTGAGCCAGCTGTCCCGAGCCAATGAGTCCCGGCAGGATAAGCGCCCCATGCTCTCCGACCTGCGCGAGTCCGGCGCCATCGAACAGGACGCGGACATTGTTCTTTTTATCTATCGCGACGATTATTATAATGAGGACAGTGAAAACCGCAATCAGGCCGAGCTGATCATTGCCAAAAACCGCCATGGTGAGACGGGAAAGGTCTACTTGCAGTGGATTCCCGAATATACCACCTTCTCCAGCGTGGACCGCTACCACTCCGAGCCATGATGGAGGCGTTTTCCCGTTTGTGCGCGCAGCACCATCTGCTGCCCCGTCACGGCATTGTGCTTTGCGCGCTTTCCGGCGGCGCGGACTCCGTCGCACTGCTCCACCTGCTGTGGGAAACCGGTCGGCAGGGCGGCTTTACTGTGGCCGCAGCCCACTTTAATCACCAGATTCGCAGGGAATCCGGGCAGGACGCCGCCTTTTGCGAAGCCTTTTGCCGGGAGCGGGGGATTTCCTGTTACGTGGGCAGCGCGGACATTCCCGCCCTGGCCGCCGCTCGCGGCCTGGGGCTGGAGGAGACGGCCCGGGCAGAGCGCTATCAGTTTCTCCGAACAACGGCGGCCGCCATCGGAGCCGCCGCCATTGCCACCGCCCACCACGCAGAGGACAATGCGGAGACGGTTCTGCTCCACCTGCTGCGGGGAACCGGGCTGAAGGGCATGGGGGGCATTGCCCCCAAAACCGGCGATCTGATCCGCCCGCTGCTGACCACCCACCGCGGGGAAATTGAAGCCTATCTCACCGCGCATCACCTGCCCCACGTGGAAGATTCCACCAATGCAGACACCGCTTATACCCGAAATTACATTCGGCACAACGTGCTGCCCCTGCTCACGGCACGCAATCCCGGCGTTGTAGATACCATCGGACGCAGCGCCGCCTCTTTTCGCCGGGACAGCGACTATCTGGAGCAGCAGGCGGCAGATCTGTGGAGGCAGGCCGCCGCCTCCAACGAGCGCATCTCCCTCCCCGCCGCTGTGCTGGCCAATGCGCCGGACGCGCTGGGGCTTCGCGCCATCCAGCAGATGGCAGCGGCAATCTCGCCGGAAACGGTGCTCTCCGCCGTCCACAGAGAAGCGGCTCTGGCCTTGTGCCGGAACGGCCGGTCTTCTCAGTCCGTAAAGCTGCCGGATCATCTGGAGGCTGTGCGGGTTTTTGACGATTTTGTCCTCCGAAGGGCGCACCTTTCCGCGCCTCCCCCGCCCCGCGGCCTGCCGCTGCCCGGTCACATCCTCTGGGGCGGATGGGCCATTACGTCGGAAGAGGCGGTTTGCCCTCCCGGCAAGTTTAACCGGCCCGAGAGTTTCTATGTTCGCGCCGCCGGTCCGGTGACGCTGCGCAGCCGCCAGCCCGGGGATGAAATCACCCTTCCGGCCCGCAGCCGCAAACGTATCAAAAAGCTGCTGATTGACTCCCGCATTCCCAGGGAAGCGCGGGACCGGCTCCCCGTTTTTGAGGCGGAGGGGCGCGTCATCGCCCTGGGCCTGTTTGGCACGGACCAGGGGGCGCTGCCCGCGCCTGGGGAGCGGTGCTGGCACATCACCATGCGGAGTGCCCCTTGAGGGAATCCGCCATTTGTTATAAACAGAGAGGAAGAAGTATTTATGGGACTGTCCAAAGACATTGAAAGCGTTTTGTTCAGCGAAGAGCAGATTCACCGCCGGGTGGCCGAACTGGGCGCCACCATTACCCGGGATTATCAGGACAAGGAAAACATCCTGCTGGTCAGCGTGCTCCAGGGCTCTTACATTTTCATGGCCGACCTGAGCCGCGCAATTGACCTGCCGGTGACCATTGATTTCATGTCCGTCTCTTCCTACGGCTCCGGCACCCGGTCCAGCGGCCAGGTGGAAATCCGGAAGGATATCTCCATGAACCTGGAGGGCTATCATGTCATCATCGTGGAGGACATTCTGGACTCCGGCAACACCCTTTACTATCTGACCAAAATGCTCCGGGCCCGTAAAGTCGCCTCCATCTCGATCTGTACGCTGCTGGATAAGCCCGCCCGCCGGGCAAAGCCCATTACCGCCGATTATGCCGGCTTTGAAGTTCCAGACGCCTTTGTGGTGGGCTACGGTCTGGATTTTGACCAGAAATACCGCAATCTGCCGTATATCGGCATTCTCAAGCCGGAAATTTACGAAAATGCCTGAGAAAATTGCCCTCTCCCCTGTCTGAGAGTGTGATTTCGTATTTCCGGACCCAATCGCCATAAAGGATGTGATTTTTTGAACCAACGCCGTGCAAGAGATCTCCTGCTTTACGCACTCGCCGTGTTTATGGTCCTGTTTTTCGTCTTTTACTATGGCAATACCGCCAATACCGGCGTTATTACCTACAGTGAAATGGTACAGCTTTTTGAAAACGAGCAGGTTCTCTCCTTCACCGTTCAGGACAACACGGTTACCATGATGCTGTCCTCCCAGTACGAGGGCGAGGACATCGTCCAATGCAGCATCACCAGCGCCGACTTCTTTTACAATGATCTAAACGACCTGGTCCAGACCCAAAGCGCCTCTGGAATCATCACGAGCTACAGCTATGAAGCCGACACCGAGACCCCCTGGTGGCAGACCTGGCTGCCCAGTCTGGTCTCCATCGGCCTGATGGTCTTCCTGCTCTATCTCTTTTGGATGCGCCAAAATGCCGGCGGCGGGAACGGCCTTTCCAATTTTGGCAAGGCCCGCACCATCAGCGTGGAGGATCTGTCCCATAAGGTCAGTTTTGCAGACGTGGCCGGGGCTGAGGAAGAAAAAGCCGAGCTGGGCGAGATTGTGGACTTCCTGAAAAACCCCGGCAAGTACACCGCCCTCGGCGCCCACATTCCCAAGGGTACCCTGCTGGTTGGCCCGCCGGGCACCGGAAAAACCCTGCTGGCCAAGGCCGTGGCCGGGGAAGCCGGCGTCCCCTTCCTGTCCATCTCCGGTTCTGACTTTGTGGAGCTGTATGTGGGCATCGGCGCCAGCCGTGTCCGCGACCTCTTTGAGCAGGCGAAGAAAAACGCGCCCTCCATCGTCTTTATCGACGAGATTGACGCCGTGGGCCGCCAGCGCGGCACCGGTCTGGGCGGCGGCCACGATGAACGTGAGCAGACCCTCAACCAGCTCCTGGTGGAGATGGACGGCTTTGAGGGCAACTCCGGCGTCATCGTCATGGCGGCCACCAACCGTGTGGATATTCTGGACCCGGCCATCCTCCGCCCCGGCCGCTTTGACCGTCAGATTTATGTGGGATATCCGGACATCAAGGGCCGGGAGGAAATTTTAAAGGTTCATTCCCGCAAAAAGCCCCTGGCTGAGGACGTGAACCTGCGTGATCTGGCCAAGGCCACCGGCGGCTTTACCGGCGCGGATTTGGAAAACCTGATGAACGAGGGCGCTCTGGCCGCCGCTCGAGCCAACCGGCCCGCCGTCACCATGGAGGATTTGCAGGAGTCCATCATCAAAGTCATTGCCGGCCCCGCGAAGAAAAGCCGTGTGACCACCCCTCACGCCCGCAAACTCACCGCCTATCACGAGGCCGGTCATGCTGTGGTCATGAAGCAGCTGCCCACCCATGACCCTGTCCACCAGATCACCATTGTCCCCCGGGGGCAGGCCGGCGGCATGACCATTTCGCTGCCCGAGGAGGATAAGTCCTTCCGCAGCCGCACCGAACTTTACGAGGACATTGTCGCCCTGCTGGGCGGCCGCGTGGCGGAGGATCTGGTGCTGGGCGATATTTCCACCGGCGCCTCCAACGATTTGGAGCGCGCGACCAGCATTGCCCACAGCATGGTCGCCAAATATGGTATGAGCAAAAAATTGGGAGCCGTGGTCTATGACAGCAGCAAGGGCGAGGTCTTTATCGGCCGCTCCATGGCGGAGGCAAAGCCCTACTCCGAATCCACGGCGGCCAGTATCGACACCGAAGTGCGCGCCATTCTGGATCAGGCCTATGCGGACTGCACCGGGCTGCTCCAGAAATATTCCGCCGAGCTGGAAACCGTGGCTCAGTTCCTGCTGGAGCATGAGACAATGAGCCGGGACGAGTTTGAAAAGGTCTTTGACCGGCCCGCTCTGGAGGAATGACAAAAATCCATCCCCTCCCATCCCCATTATGAGGTGGGCAAGGGGATTTTTGTCTAGGAGAACAGGTTCCCACAGCCCCCCAGACACCTGGCCCACCCGGCCCCGCACAGAAATCACTGGCCGCAGCCAGTACCCGATACAAAATCTGAATCACAAACGAAGGTGAACTCCATGCTCTTTGATACCCATGCTCACTACGATGACCGCTGGTTTGACAAGGATCGCGACGCCCTGCTTGCCTCCATGCCGGAGAACGGGGTGGGCTTAATTCTCAATCCGGGCTGCAATCTGGAAAGCTCCCAGGCAGCGGTCTCCTACGCCGAGACGTATCCGTTTATGTACGCCGCAGTGGGGTTCCATCCCTCCGACGCGGCGGACTATGACGACGACGCCGAGGCGGAACTGCGGAAGCTGGCCCAAAATCCCCGGGTAAAGGCCATCGGCGAGATCGGCCTGGACTACTACTGGGATCGGTATCCCTCCCGTCAGGTGCAGAACACGGTTCTGCGCCGTCAAATGGCCCTGGCTCAGGAGCTGAACCTGCCGGTGATTCTCCATGACCGGGAAGCCCATGCCGACTGTCTCGCTGCGGTGAAGGAATTTCCCGGCCTGCGCGGGGTCTTCCACTGCTACTCCGGCTCCCTGGAAGATGCGAAAACCCTGATCCGGTTGGGATGGAATCTGTCCTTTACCGGCTCCATCACCTATAAAAACAACCGAAAAGCGCCGGAGATTCTGAAGTGGATTCCCGCAGACCGTTTTATGATTGAAACCGACTCCCCCTACATGCTGCCCTACCCTCGAACCAAGGGGGAACGGCGCAACGATTCCGCCAAGGTTGGCCGGGTTGCCGCCCAAATCGCCCAGTGGCGGGGCATCTCCCAGGAAGAGGTGGAACGCATGAGCTGGGAAAACGGCGTCTCTTTTTTCCAGATTGACGCCCCCTATCCGGGGGTGGCGGAATGAAGGGAAAAACCGTTCTTTTGCGCTGGGCATTTGTCATTGTCCTGACGCTGGGGCTGGCGGGCGTGCTGTTGGTCAACGCCCTGAACCCCGCCGGCACCCTTCAGGGGCTGGAGGCCTCTGAGATCGCCTATGTCACGGCGGAGTTCTCCTCCCAGGACGAGACCATCATCCTCAGCGAAGACCAGGTGGAACGTCTGCTGGAGATTCTCCACAGCGCGACGTTTTCCCAGCCCCTTTTCTTTGTGGATTCCGCCTCTGACCAGGAGGTCACCTTTACCATTACCGAGGGCACCGGAATCCAAATGACGGTTGTGGACCGCTCCCCCTACCTCACCGTCAAAGGCTTCACCTATCAGGTGGATGACGACACCTGCCAGGCCATGGCGGATTTGACAGCCGGTCTCACAGCCTGATTTTCCTTGCAGCCCCTTCCCCCTTTTGCTACAATAGAGACGAGTAAAGGATCCGACACCGTAAGGAGGCGCGATATGGACCACAAACGTGTGGATAAAGTCAACTACTACCTGAATATTGCCCAGTCCGTGCTGGAGCGCTCGACCTGTCTGCGCCGGCAGTACGGCGCCATTATCGTGAAAAACGATGAGATCGTCTCCACCGGCTATAACGGCGCGCCGAGAGGCCGCTGCAACTGTGTGGATTTAGGCCGCTGCACCCGGGAGGAATTGCAAGTTCCCTCTGGCCAGCGCTATGAGCTGTGCCGCAGCGTCCACGCGGAAGCCAACGCCATCATCTCCGCCTCCCGCCGGGACATGCTGGGCAGCACCTTATATCTGGCCGGTCGGGATGCCCAAACCGGCGAGCTGCTGCCTGACGCCACCTCCTGCTCCATGTGCCGCCGGCAGATCATCAACGCCGGCATCGAGAAGGTCATCATCCGCAACACGGAAACGGCCTACTCTGTGATTCACGTGGAGGACTGGGTTCGGGAAGACGACACCATCCCCAAGTAAAACTGGCCAAATCGAATAAAACCATGTAAATCCGTCCATACTGGGAATTGATTCCGGTGTGGGCGGATTTTAAATGTCTCCATTTCTCCGTTCCCGGTTCCGGTAAAAGGGGGGTGCGGCGCTGTGCCGCACGGGTTCCCTCTCCACTTGATTTTCAACCGTTTTGTTCCGCCCCAAAGGCGGGAACCGAAAGCCAGCCGCCCCCCGCCGAAAGGAACCGCTGAGGGGCCTGAGCGGCTGTGACAACCCGAACGGAGGTTTTTTCAATATGAAAGCAATTATTCTTGCCGGCGGTCAGGGCACCCGGCTCCGCCCCATGACCGCGGAGCTCCCCAAACCCATGGTGCCGCTCTTTGACCGTCCCATTTTGGAACATATTCTGTTACACCTACGGCGCAGCGGCATTACCGAGGTGGCCATCACGCTGCACTACTTCCCGGAGACGGCGGCGTCGGTCTTTGGCGACGGCTCGGAACTGGGCATGCATCTCACCTGGTTCCGGGAAGAGCAGCCCCTGGGGACGGCTGGCTCTGTTCGCGCCTGCAAGGCGTTCTGGGAGGGGGAATCCGATTTTTTGGTGCTCCCCGGAGACGTGGTCTGTGATTTTGACTTTCTTTCAGCCGTCGCCTTTCACCGCCAGCACCAATCCACCGCCACCATTCTGCTCACCCGAACCTCTTCCCCCACGGAATACGGCCTGGTACTGACGGATTCGGAGGGAACCATCACCCGCTTTGTGGAAAAACCCGGCTGGGGGCAGGTATTTACCAACCAGATCAGCACCGGCATCTATGTCCTGACGCCGGAGGCCATGGAGGCCGCTCCGGACGCAACGCCCTGTGACTTTGCCCAGGATCTATTCCCGGCCCTGCTGAAGCAGAACAAACGGCTCTGCGGCGTGCTGCCATACGGCTATTGGAAAGATATTGGCAGCTGCGAAGCCTATTTGCAGGTGTTGCGGGACGCCCTGGACGGGAAATGGAAGTGTGATTTCTACCTCCCCCAGATTTTCCCCGGCGTATGGTCCGGCACGGAGCTGCCGGAGACGGTCACCCTCATCCCGCCCTGCTATATCGGCGAAAACGTGCAGCTGCACGAGCGCTGCGTCATCGGGCCTCACACCGTTTTGGAGCACGGCTCCACGGTGGACAAACGCGCTGTTTTGCAGGGCAGCGCTGTGCTGGGCGCTTCCATTGGGACAGGCGCCGCACTGGAGCGCACAATCGTTTGCCCCAGGGCAAACATCCAACCGGGTGCGGTTCTAAACCGGGGGACGGTCATCGGCGCCGGGGCGTCCGTGGGGCAAAACGCCATTTTGCGGCAGGGAGTTCGGATTTGGCCGGAAATGCATGTGGCGGCGGGGGCCCGGCTCAACACCTCCCTGACCTCCGGCTACAGCTCCGGACAGCTGCTCTTTGAGGACGACGGCACACTCTCCGGCGCCGCCGGTCTGGAGCTGACCCCGGAAACCCTGATAACCCTGGGCAGCCTCCTGGGCGAGGAAGGCCGCGTCGGCCTGGCCGCCTTTGGCGGCAGCGCAGCCAACACCCTCCGATTGGCCGCCGAGTCCGGCATCACCGCCTCCGGCGGCACGGCGCTGGTACACGACGGCTCCACCCCCGGCGCCGCCGCCTGGATGGCGCATTCTTATGGGCTGCCCGTCTCCCTGTTCATCGCCCAATCCGGGGACACAATCACCCTCCACCTGACGGATCGCCACGGACTGCCCCTGCCCCGGCCCAGACAGCGAAAGCTGGAAAACGGCTTGCTGCGCATGGAGATCCGGCGGGCTTCCGCCGAACACATGGGAACCCAGGAGGCCATTGCCGGCATTGACCACGCCTATATCCATGCAGCCCTTCGCGCCGCAGGCAGCGGCCCTCTGGGTCAGCTGTCGCTGCAGGTGCCGGACAACACCCCGGAAAACCGCCTCCTGGCCAGGGCCCTCCGGTCCATGGGGATGCACGTCAGCCCCGACAGGGGCACCCTCTTCTTTGCCATGGCGGAGGGGCTGGGGCTGCTCTACGGGGCAGATGAGAGCGGCCGCACCGTCACGCCGGAACAGCTTCAGATGCTCACAATTCTGCTGATGGCCGATCAGGGGGAAACCGTCTTTGCCCTGCCCCCCAGCGCCCCTGCGGCGGCAGAACAGGTGGCGGAGAGCTGCGGGGGCAAGGTGCTGCGCATTGGCCGGGACGGCGCCCCGGCAGACGCCCTGGCCGCAGAGCAGTGGGCGCTGCGCGCCGGCGTCTTTACCGCCTGCTATCTGGTTCACCAGCTGTCCCGTTCCCGCCAGCGGCTGGAACAGCTGACCTCCCGTCTCCCCGGCTGCGTGCTCCGGACGGCAGAGGTTCCGCTGTCCTCCGGCAGGGGGCAGCTCATGGAGGCCTTTCACCGCGTCTATCCCCAGGCTGAGAGCCTGGGCAGCGGCATCCGGGTGAAGGTGGGCGGTGGCACGGTGTATCTCGTCCCCAGAAACCGCTACTCCGCCCTGAAGATCGCCGCAGAAGCGGCAAGCGCCGAAGCTGCTGAGGAACTTTGCGGCTTTGTGAAAGCCCAGGCAAAGGAGCTGGACCAATCCGCCTCCGGCGAAACCGGCCGCTGAATCGGCCCTTTCGCCCCTGGCAAGCCGCCGATACCACTTTCTGCGGGACATACTCCTGAAAATCCCCCGGTTTCCGGCAATATGAAAATTCATTTTTGTGGATTCCGTTGGTATACTTTGCCGCTTCCTTATGATATACTGTTTCCATCAGAGGTCTGCCGGTGAAGTCCGGGCCTCTTTTTGCACGGCAACCCACAAAAAAAGGAACCCCTCTCCCCCAGCGCAGCTGGCCGGTCAGAGCAGCATCCGGACGTAACGGGGTCCGGATGCCCTCTCTCACTCCCTGCCAGCGCCCTGGGGACGGGACGCGGTTCTACATAATGAAATTTAAAAAGGAGATTATTAGACATTATGTCAGAAAAATTGAAGATTATTTCTCTGGGCGGCTTGGATGAGATTGGTAAAAACATCACCGTTTTTGAGTATGGAAACGACATCATCGTTGTGGACTGCGGAATGGGATTTCCCACCAACGACATGTACGGCATTGACGTCGTGATTCCCGACGTGAGCTACCTCATCAAAAATCAGGGGAAAATCCGCGGCATCTTCCTGACCCACGGCCACGAGGACCACATCGGCTCCCTTCCCTATGTGCTGCGGGACATCCACGCCCCCCTTTACTGCACCAAAATGACCGCCGGCCTTGTCCGGCTCAAGCTGGAGGAGCACGGTCTGCTCAACTCCACGGAGATTCACACCTGCAAGGCCGGGACTGTGATCCGTGCCGGCCAGTTCTCTGTGGAATTCATTCACACCAATCACTCCATCGCAGATTCAGTGGCCTTTGCCATCAAGTGCCCTGTGGGCATCTGCATTCACACCGGCGACTGGAAAATTGACCCTACCCCCGTCTCCGGCGAAATGATCGACCTGGCCCGTTTTGGTGAGCTGGGCAAAAAGGGCGTTCTGGCCCTCCTGTGCGACTCCACCAACGTGGAGCGCCCCGGCTTTACCAAGAGCGAGCACAGCGTGGGGGACAGTTTTGACGCCCTCTTCAAAGGCTGCGACGAGCGAATCATCGTCACCACCTTTTCCTCCAACATTGACCGTATTCAGCAGATTATCAACGTGGCCGCCCGTTATGGCCGCAAGGTTGCCGTCTCCGGCCGCAGCATGGAAAACGCGCTGCGGGTGTCGGAAGAGATGGGCTACATGAGCATTCCCAAGGGCATCATCGTCGATCTGTCACAGATCAAGAGCCTGCCCAAAAACCAGATCTGCATCATCACCACCGGCAGCCAGGGTGAGACCATGTCCGCCCTGACCCGCATCGCCTTTTCCACCCATCGCCAGATTGAAATCCAGCCCGGCGACCGTATCATCATGTCCGCCAGCACCATTCCCGGCAATGAGAACGCCATTGGCGCCGTTATCAATGAGCTATACCGCAAAGGCGCCGAAGTGGTGAACGAACGCAAGCTGGATCTCCACGTCTCCGGCCACGCCTGCCAGCAGGAGCTGATGATTCTCCACGCGCTGGTGAAGCCCAAATTCTTCATTCCCGTGCACGGTGAGCAGCGCATGCTGCAAATGCACGCCAAACTGGCGCAGCGTATGGGGATGAACCCCAACAACATTATCATCACCGAGATCGGCAAGGTCATTGAGCTGACCCGGGACAGCGCACGGGTCAACGGCTCCGTCCCCTCCGGCAAGGTTCTGGTGGACGGCTACGGCGTAGGCGATGTGGGCAGTGTGGTTCTTCGGGACCGCAAGCACCTGGCAGAGGACGGCGTCATCATCGTCGTTATGACCATGTCTGCCGCCGATGGACATCTGCTCTCCGGCCCGGACATCGTGACCCGGGGCTTTGTCTACGTCAAAGAGTCCGAGGCCCTGATGGAGGAACTCCAGCGTCTGGCCAGCCAGGTCGCCATGGAGTGCGAGGTTCGCCACATTTCCGACTGGTCCACCATCAAAGGCGCGATTAAGGGCGAGCTCAGCAGCTTCCTTTACAAGAAGACCAAGCGGAACCCCATGATTTTGCCCATTATTATGGAAGTTTGACCGGGAAAGGCCCACCTGCTAAAACAGATCAATCTCTAAAGGAAAAAGATTCGCTGGCAGCTTCTCTATCAGAGCGCTGCCAGCGAATTTTATGTATGGGTGGTATGGGTGCGTCCTGTAAACAGGCCCGTCACGGCGTGGACTTCACTCGATCTCTCATGAAGCCTGGGCGTCCAGGACACGTTGTTGTATTTCCGCATAGATGGCCTGGGTTTGCTCCTCATCTGACCCGTTGATAACAAGCGCTTCCCCCTTTACCTGCAACACCACGCAGGAGCTGCATCCATTGTAAACATAGCAGGCATAGTACCCAAATTCATCGTTTTCAAAGGTGCCCAGACACAGCTTCAGGCTGCCAAAACCGCTGGTTTTCAGGCCAATATCGAACTCGTCCCGGTATTCAACGCTGTCGATGTCCTCATATGCAACCGTCAGGTTCGACCCCCCGATGGTCTGGACGGTGAAGGCGTCTTCCCCGTACTGAATCGTCACGTCCCCGATCACATTTATGGCAATGAGCCCGATCACCAGCGCCGCCAGAATTCCCTTGTGCCACTTGCTCACGAAGACAGGCCTCGCCGTTCCGGTGCGCACCTGCTGTCTATAGTACCAATAGGAGTAAAGGGTTGGCAGTCCTGCGACGGCCAGAAGGAGGCCGACCAAAGCCCAGGGAAACACCGCCTCCGGCAAAAAGGCGCAAATCATCAGGAGCAGGCCGCCGGCCACCTGCACCTTACCGCCAAAGCGATGGGTGGCGTTCCAGTTTTCCTCGTTGGACAGGGCCCATCTCGTCCGGATGCCGATGGTATGGTTCGGCTTACATTTTGGCATATAATTGCCGAGGAGAATCGCCAGCAGCCCGAGGAAAAACAATGTCAGCGATTTCACATTGTGTGCTGCGCCAAACGCGATGGTGTAGGTAACGCCGCTCACAAAGAGGGAGAGCATCGGGCAAATCCACAGCACCACCCTAACCACTTTCCGGCTCTGCACGCGGTTTTTGGGATCCCTCGCCGTGAAAAACACGCTGATCCACTGGAGCGCCAAAATCATGAGGGGCGCTCCCAACACGGCAAGGGCTTTGCCGCTCCCCCCATGGGTGATGGTCTGCTCCGGGAACTTCTCCCAGAGCGCAAGCCCCACCAACGCCGGGAGCAAAATGATGATGGAAGACAGCAGCAGGTTCCATTTGTTATTCCTGATCATGGTCAACCTCTCCTTTCAAATCGGTGATCCAGAGGATGGTCTCCTCCAGAACGGAGGTATTCAGTTCGTAGAAGATAAACTTGCCCTCTCTCGTGTCCCGAATCAAATCCGCCTCTTTCAGCACGGAAAGATGTCTGGAAATCGATGCCGCTGTCACCGAAAAGTGTCCGGCAATGTCTCCGGCAGATAGTCTGCCCCCTTTGAGCAGATTCAAGATCTCACGGCGAATCGGATCGGCAAGGGCTTTTAAGGTTTGTTGCAGTCCCATGTTGATCCCTCACTATTTAACATTTAACCTAATTGTTAATTATATAGTAGCATATCCTTCCCCCGTTGTCAACCATGAAAAAACGCTTTGTCGCATATTGGCCGCCGGAAATATTTTACGACAGATCTCTTGTTTCTGCTTGACGCTTTCTCTCTTTTCTTTTATAATTATTTACAGTAAACATGGCAAGGGCGCCGCTTTGGCACCCTTGCCATGTTTTTATGAGAAAGGTGAAGAGAATGAACGGTTTGATTCAGCATCAGAGACAGGTCAACCAGCAGCTCGCCCGTTATGGCGTCAAGTTCGGCATTTATAAAAACGGGGAATTTCACGAGCGGTTGTTTCCCTTTGACCCCATTCCCCGCGTTATCTCCCCCCAGGAGTGGAGCCAGCTGGAAAAGGGCCTGATCCAGCGCGTGAGAGCGCTCAACTTATTTTTAAAGGACATCTATGGGGAAAAACGCATCCTGACGGATGGCGTTGTACCGGAAGATTTTGTCTACCGCTCCCCCGGCTACTTACCCCAGTGCGAGGGGATCTTGCCCGTGAAAGGCGTGTACAGCCACATCTCCGGCATTGACCTGGTAAAGGGGAAGGATGACGTATGGTACATTCTGGAGGACAATCTCCGCATTCCCTCCGGCGCGTCCTATCCGTATATCGCCCGGGAACTGTGCCGCCGGTGTGATCCGGAGACCTTCCGGCAGAACCATGTGGTGGATAACCGGAATTACGGCGCCCTTTTGCGCCACGCTATGGACAGCGTGAACACAGGGGGCATCAACGTGGTCTTCACGCCGGGCCGGTATAACGCGGCCTATTTTGAGCACTCCTATCTGGCGGAGATGTCCGGCGCCGTGCTGGCGGAGGCCGGGGACGTCTATGTGCGGGACAACGTCCTCTATTACCGCTCCACCACAGGGGACCAGCGGGTGGGCGCCATTTACCGCCGCGTGTCCGATGAGTATATGGACCCCCTGGCCTTTGAGCCATCGTCCCTCATCGGCATCCCCAATCTGATGGCCGCCTATCGGGCCGGCAACGTGGCGGTGCTGAACGCCTTTGGCAACGGCGTGGCGGACGATAAAGGTATTTACTATTTTGTGCCAAAGATGATACAATACTACTTGCAGGAGGACCCCATCCTTTGCAACGCCCCCACCTACCTGCCTTTTTACGAAGAGGATCGGAAGTATGTGCTGGAGAACATCGGCTCTCTGGTCATCAAAGACGTGGCGGAGGCCGGAGGCTACGGTGTGGTGTTTGGCAGCAAGCTGTCCGCAGAAGAGCTGGAGTCGCTAAAGGCTGCCATTTTGGCCCAGCCCCGGCGCTTCATCGCCCAGGAAGTGGTCGACTTCCAGGACCTGCCGATTATGGAAAACGGAGAGCAGGTGCTCCGGAAGGCCGATCTGCGCGCCTTTGTCCTCTCTGAGCCGGAGAACACGGTGGTTTGGCCCTGCGGCCTGACCCGCTTCTCCCGGAATCCGGACAGCGCCATCGTCAATTCTTCGCAAGGAGGAGGTTTTAAAGACACATGGGTACTATCACGCTAAGCAAACAAAACCACCTGTTCTGGCTGGGCCGGTATGCCGAGCGGGTATACACAACCGTCCAGATTATGATGCGGGAGTATGACCAGTTCATTGACGGGAAGGCCATCGACTACGCCGCTTTTTGCCAGAAAATGGGCATTGACTGTGACTACAAAGACACGGAAGATTTTTTCCGCCGTTATCTCTTTGACGCCGCAAACCCGAATTCGGTGCGCGCCAGCGTGGACGCCATGCTGGGCAACGGCATCGTCTTGCGGGAGACAATCTCCACCCCCACCCTGGCCTATTTACAGATGGCGCAGAGCGCCATCATCCTAGCCGAGCGCAGCGACGGCCCAAATGTGGAGCTGCAATGGGTGCTGGACGACATTATGGCCTTTCGGGGCAGCTTTGACGACTCTGTGCTGGAGGAAAGCACCCGAAACATCACCAAATCCGGCATTTGCGTGGAACGCATCAGCCTGATTCTCCGGCTGAACTGGCGGACGGAGCAGTTGGAGCGGGAGACGCAAAAGATGTTGAACCGTCTCTACAAGACCGGTCTGCCGGTGAACCGCGACGCACTGAAGGTGGTGGAAGGCTGGGCTGTGTGTGAGGAACCGGTAGACCCCGCGCTCCTCTTACAGTCTGTAGAGGGACTGTTTCTGATATGAGCAAACGGTTATCATTCTTTTATGATGTCCTGTTGGAATTTGAGCACAGCGTGTCCGATCACGCCTTTGCTTTGCGGTGTGTGCCGCCCTCGTTCCCCGGGCAGGAAATTTTGGATGTGACCTTAAAGCTGGATCCTCAGGTGTCCTTTGCCCAGCAGCGGGATGGTTTTGGCAATCTCCTGGAAATTGGACGGATCGAAGGGCCCCACGACCACTTTCGATACACGGTTCAGGGCACGGCCCTGTTGGATCTGTCCCGGCGGGGGGCGGAACCGGCTCACCCCGTGTTCCGCTATTCGTCCCCCTACACAGCGGTCAGCGGCGCCATGGAGGAATACCTTACGGGGCTTCAGCTGCCCGAATCGCCTGCCCAGCGGGCCTGGGCCCTGTCCCAGGCCGTGTATGAGAGGATGACCTACTCCCCCGGCGCCACCGGGATCTCCACCACCGCGGCGGAGGCCTTTTCCTCCGGGAACGGTGTGTGCCAGGACTTTGCCCATATCTATCTGGCCCTGGCCCGGCGGTCAGGGCTGACCGCCCGGTACGTCAACGGGCTGCCCGAGGGGGAGGGCGTCAGCCACGCCTGGTGTGAGGTCTGGCTGGACGGCGTTTGGACCGGCATTGACCCCACCCGGGGGCAATGGGCAGACGAGGGGTATATCCGTCTGGGCGTTGGCCGGGACTTTGGGGACTGCCCCATCGAACGGGGCGTTTTCCTCGGCCGGACGGCCCAGTGTCAGACCGTCTTCGTCCGGGTCTGCCAACAGTAGCCCTTCAAACCCCAGGGCGTTTTCCGCCGATTTTCCGATTCCACAATGGATTCTCCTGCAAGACAATCCAACATAGCCGCAACGGCGCGGTAGAAGGGTCTTTCCCGCCGGCTCTGCGGCTGGAAAGGCGTTTTTTATTATGATTGAACAAGTGGTGCAGGTTCCCCTGGCTGTGGGTGAGGACCTGACAATCCAGAAAAACCGTATCGGCAGCGGCGGCAAGCGCCTATGTGTGGTCACCGGCACCCACGGGGACGAGCTGGAAGGACAATATGTGGCCTGGCGCCTGGCCCGCCTTTTGAACGCGCACCCGGAGCAGCTTCAGGGCACGGTGGACATCTACCCCGCTTTAAATCCCCTGGGCATCAGCACCATGACCCGGGGCATTCCCCTGTGCGATCTGGACATGAACCGAACCTTCCCGGGCAGTGAGCAGGGCTCCATGTCCGAATTTGTGGCGTCCCGCCTCATAAAGGATATCGAAGGGGCAGATGCGTGTATTGACATCCACGCCAGCAATATTTTTCTCCGGGAACTGCCCCAGGTGCGCATCAATGTAAATACCGCAGAGCGTCTGGTGCCGCTGGCCAAGGAGCTGAACATGAATCTCATCTGGGTTCACGCCGCCGCCACCGTGCTGGAGTCCACCCTGGCGCACAGCCTGAACGCCCTGGGCACCCCCACGCTGGTGGTGGAAATGGGCGTGGGGATGCGGCTGACCCGCTCTTACGGCGACCGGCTTCTCACGGGCATCCTGTCTCTGATGGCCCATCTGGGGATGTGGAACGCCCCGGTCATGCCCGTAGCGCCCCCCATCGTCAGCAGCGATGGCCATGTGTCCTTTTTGAACGCATCCGGCCCCGGGATTTTTATCCCTGCCGTGGCCCATGCCGATTATGTGGAGCAGGGGCAGCTTCTGGGCAGCGTGGTGGACCCGCTCTCCGGAGAGATCTGTGAGACGTTGAAAAGTCCCACATCAGGGCTGCTGTTTACCCTGCGGGAGTATCCTGTGGTATACGAGGGATCCCTGATCGCCCGCATTTTGGGAGGCCATTTATGAGAGAGGAAATTTTATTCACTGTGGACACCCCCTATCGCCGCTCTCTGCCGGTGAAGGGCTGGTTTTTCGGCAATCCGGAAAAAAAGAGCTTGGCTGTGATGGGGGCCTTGCGGGGAAATGAAGTCCAGCAGATGTACATTTGCGGCCGGTTAATCCAAAGGCTGCAAACGCTGGAAGAGGCCGGTCAACTGTCCCCGGACTGCGGCATTCTTGTCATTCCCTGCGCCAACCAGTTTTCCATGAACGTGGGACGGCGTTTCTGGGCGGCGGATAACACCGACATCAACCGCATGTTTCCCGGTTATGATCAGGGGGAAACCACCCAGCGCATCGCCGCCCGGGTCTTCCATGCCCTCCAGGGCTATTGCTATGGCGTCCACTTCGCCAGCCTGTATCTCCCCGGGGATCTGCTGCCCCATGTGCGCATTATGGAGACGGGCTACCAGCGGGCGGAAGAGGCGCTGGCCTTTGGCCTTCCCTATGTCCTTTTGCGAAAGCCCCACCCCTACGACACCACCACGCTGAATTACAACTGGCAGATCTGGGACACACAGGCGTTCTCGGTGTACACCCATGAGACGGAGCGGATTCACTCCCAGGCCGCCCAGCAGGCCATCGACGCCATCCGGCGCTTCCTGTTTGCCAAGGGACTCTCCCGTCAGGCGGTGCCCGATCCCCAGACAAAGCCCCTCGTTTTCCAGGAGAGCGGCCTCCACAACCGGCTCTCCTCCTCCGGCGGCCTGCTGCTGCGTCACTGCCATCCGGGGGATCTGGTTCAAGCCGGGGATGTGCTGGGGGAGATTTTAAACCCCTGCACCTGTTCGGTGTTGGAGCAGCTTGTGGCGGACTGCTCGGGCCGGGTCTTCTTCACCCACCGTGCCCAGCTCATCAACGGGCATGAAGTGGCCTTTCGCATTTTGCCCGATCAGGCGCCAAGTGAGAAATAGGCGCCCTGTTTCCCCGTTTTGGAAATCCGTCCGGGGCGCGGCCTGACCCATAGCGTGGGGAGAACAACGGCTCCAGGACACAAGTTTTTTGCAAAATATGGTTCAAACCACAAAAGAAAATCCTTCTCATGGCTTTTTTTAGGCGTTATAGTGGTTGACAAAACGGTTAAATCCTAGTATCATAGGTTCAACACAAAGGAGTGCGGACGATTTTCTTCGTCCACATTCCTTTATGTTTTTTGGAAAACAACCAATCGAGGAGGAAGTATGATGAAAATGAAGAAACTGCTAAGTCTCTTGCTGGCCCTTTGTATGGCGCTCAGCTTGGTAGCCTGCGGCAGCAGCTCGACCGGGACGGCCGGGACGGGCGATACATCCGGAGACGAGACCACATCGGACTCGGATAGCTCCGAGTTCGTCGGAACCATTACCATAGGCATGATTGGCCCCCTGACCGGCAGCCTGGCCGTCTACGGCACCCATAACCAGCGGGGCGTGGAGCTGGCCATCGAGGAGATCAACGCGGCCGGCGGCGTGACCCTGAGCGACGGCAACTACCAGCTGGCGGTGGAAGTCAAGGACGACCAGGGTGACTCTACGGAGTGCGTCAACGCAATGAACGCTCTGATTTCCGACGGCATTGAGCTTGTCATCGGTTCCGCCACCTCCGGCTGCACCGCTGCCATCACCGACATCGCCAACTCTGAGGGTGTTGTTCTGATTACTCCCTCCGGCACGGCGGACTCCCTGACCACGGAGATGGACTACGTGTTCCGCACCTGCTTCCGTGACTCCTTCCAGGGCGAGCTGGCAGCACAGTATGCCGCCAACGAAGGCTACACGAAGGTGGGCATCGTATACTGCTCTGCCGATACTTACTCTTCCGGTCTGAGAGACGCTTTTGCTGAGGCCTGTGCAGAGCTGGGTCTGGAAGTTGTGGCAGAGGAATCTGTGGCAACGATGACCGAGGTGGACTACACCAACCAGTTCACCAGCATGGTCTCCGCCGGCGCTGAGCTGGTATTCACCCCCTTCTACTATGACGTAATGGGTCCCTACCTGGTGCCCCAGGCCCGCAGCGCTGGCTTCACCGGCATTCTGCTGGGCGCTGACGGCGTAGACAACACCGAGACCACCATCCCCGATGGCGCAGATCTCTCTGTCTACAACGACGTTCTGTTTGTCAACCACTATTCCACGGAGCTGGCCACCAGCGATGTGTCCGTCAACTTCGTCTCCAGCTACGAGGAAACCTACGGCGAGACCCCCAACAACTTTGACGCGCTGGCTTATGACGCCGTCTATGTTTACAAGGCCGCCATGGAGGCCTGCGGCAGCGCCGATGCCGACAGCGTGCAGGCTGCTCTGGCCGACACCAGCGTCGAGTATGAAGTGTCTACCGGCACGTTCTCCTTCGATGAAACCGGCACTCCCATCAAGAGCGGCGTGCTGATGGGCTACAGCTACACCGAGGGTGATTCTGAGGTTAGCAAGATCTCCATCGAGACACTGAGCGTGAGCTAATCGTGTTCTACGTGTTCTAGAAATCGTCTTACGACTTAAGGGGAGGCGCCTCGCCTCCCCTTTCGGATATTCCCGCGTGTTGATTTCATGGAAGGAGGGATGGAATCCCCTATGATTACCTTTATTCAGTTTTTAATTACAGGATTGCGTCTGGGAAGCGTCTACGCGCTGATCGCCCTGGGCTATACCATGGTCTACGGCATCATCAAGCTGATCAACTTTGCCCACGGCGACTTCATCATGGTGGGCGGCTACTCGTTGTTCTTTCTCATTCCCGTTATGATGGGGCTGGGGCTGCCCGGCTGGACGGCAGTGATTCCAGCCATTGTCATCTGCGCCTGCGTGGGTATGTTGGTGGAGCTGCTGGCCTACCGGCCTGTGCGTAAAACCGGCAACAACCTGACGTCGCTGATTACCGCCATAGCCATGAGCTTTGTGTTGGAAAATCTGGCCCAGGCCATCCCGGCCATCGGCCCGGACCCCAAAGTGCCTTATACGCTCTTTTCGAGCACCATTTCCATCGGCAGCGTCTCCATCAGCTACGCCACCATCATCACGGTGGTCGTCTCGGCCATTATTATGATCGCCCTGTACTTCTTCACCCAGAAGTCCCGCATCGGCTGCGCCATGCGCTGTGTGTCCGAGGATAAGGAGGCCGCGACGCTGATGGGCGTCAACGTCAATAAAACCATCATCACCACCTTTGGCATCGGCGCAGGGTTGGCGGCAGTGGCCGCTCTGATGTACATCGCCCAGTATCCCAAGGTGTACACCACCATGGGCGTCACCCTGGGCATCTATGCCTTCGTGGCAGCAGTGCTGGGCGGCATCGGTTCTCTTCCCGGTGCCGTGATCGGCGGCCTGATGATCGGCATCGTCCAGTCTGGCGCGAACACCTATATCAGCTCCTCCATGTCCGATACCTTTGTCTATCTGATCCTCATTGTGGTCCTGCTGATCCGGCCCGCCGGTATCCTCGGAAAGAATGTAGGTGAAAAAGTATGAAACAGAACCTTAAGAGCCGCTATTTAGTCAATTTCATCTCCGTTGTGGTGCTCTTTCTCGTTGTCATGATCCTTGGCCTGGCTGGCGGAGACTCCTTGAAGCTGAAAGTTGCGCCCTCCATCTGGCAGTGCAGTTACCTCATTGTCATGGCCGCGTCCCTGAACCTGGTTCTGGGCTTTTTGGGCCAGCTGTCCCTGGGACACTGCGGTTTCATGGCCGTGGGCGCCTATACGGCGGCGTTGTTTTCCCTGGGGCTCCAGCGGTCCGGCTTTTACACCGATCACTCCGGCCCCACCTTTTACCTGGTGCTGGTGCTGAGCATTCTCTTCGCCGGCGTATTGGCGGCGTTGATGGGGTTGCTGGTCGGCATTCCCGCCCTGCGTCTAAAGGGCGACTATCTGGCCATTATCACCCTGGGCTTCGGCATGATTATTGTCAACCTCATCAACAACATTCCCTTCTGCGGCCAGCAGGGTCTTTCGGAAGGCTCCGCCTCTTCCGCCCTTTACGCCACAGGTCTGGGCTTTTCCAACGATGAGAAAATGCAGTATTTGTGGGTGGCGGGCCTGGTGGTGATCCTGTGTATGGCGGCCATGTTTATGTTTGTCCGCTCCAAGTACGGACGGGCCATTCGGGCCATCCGGGACAATGAAATTGCCGCCTCCGCTTCCGGCGTCAACGTCAGCTACTACAAGGTGATTACCTTTACCATTTCCGCGTTTTTTGCCGGAATTTCTGGCGCCCTGTACGCCTGCTGCAACGCCTCTCTTGCCACCTCCTCCTTCTCCTTTACCAACGGTTCTATCCTGAACTCCGTGTTCATCGTGGTCATGGTGGTCGTGGGCGGCATGGGCTCCCTCACCGGTTCGGTCATCGCCGCAGTGGTGCTGTTCCTGCTGAACTATACGATTAAAAACGGCGCCTGGGTGTCGGCGCTGCCCGCTTTCCTGCAAAACATCTTTACTTATCCCATGCTGGTTTATTCCATCGCCCTGATTATCGTCATCATCTTCCGTCCCCGCGGCATTATGGGCAGCCGGGAATTTGCCATATCTGACGTCCCCAAATGGCCCGGATGGATCAGGAACTATATGAAATCCCGCGCAGCAGGAAAAACCGCCCATAAGGAGGCAGAGAGTCATGACTGAGAGAACTCCCGTTTTGGAGACAAAGCGCCTGGGCATCTCCTTTGGCGGCCTGCAAGCGGTCCGGGATTTTAACATCCAGATTCATTCCGGCGAGCTCGTCGGCTTGATCGGCCCCAACGGCGCTGGAAAAACCACCGTTTTTAACCTGCTCACCGGCGTGTATGTGCCCACCGAGGGAACCGTCCTTCTGGAGGGAACGCCCCTGAACGGAAAAAAGACCCATCAATTTGTCGCGGCCGGTATTGCCCGTACATTCCAGAACATCCGTCTGTTTTCCGAAATGACCGTGCTGGAAAACGTCAAGGTCGCCTGTACCAAGGATACCCACTATAACCTGCTGGACTCCGTTTTCCGCACCTCGAAGTTCTGGGAAGAGGAGCGGAGAACCACCGAGCAGGCGATGGAGCTCCTGTCCATCTGTCATCTGGAGGACAAGGCAGATGTTCTGGCCTCCAGCTTGCCTTACGGCCAGCAGCGAAAGCTGGAAATTGCCCGGGCTTTGGCGACCAATATGAAAGTTCTGCTGCTGGATGAGCCGGCCGCCGGTATGAACCCCACCGAGACGGCGGAGCTGCTGGAGTGCATCAACACCATTCGAGAGCGGTTTGGCGTGGCAATCCTGCTGATTGAGCACGACATGTCCCTGGTTATGAACGTCTGCGAACGGATCTATGTCCTTGATTACGGCCAGACCATCGCCCAGGGGCTGCCGGAGGAGATCGCCAAGAATCCCAAGGTCATTGCCGCCTATCTGGGCGAATAAGGAGGGAATCGTATGCTGGAAATCAAAGATTTGAACGTCTTTTACGGCGCCATCCACGCGCTAAAGGGCATCTCCCTCACCGTGGGCGATGGCGAGCTGGTCTCCCTCATCGGCGCCAACGGCGCCGGAAAAACCACGACCCTCCACACCATCTCCGGACTGTTGACGGCGGCCTCTGGCACGGTGATGCTGGATGACCAAAATCTCCAAAAGGTTCCCGCCAATAGCATCATCCGCATGGGGCTGGCCCACGTGCCGGAGGGCCGCCACGTGTTTTCCCGTATGACTGTGGAAGAAAACCTCCGTATGGGCGCCTATATTATGCGGGATCAGAAGAAAATTGCGGAAAATCTGGAAAAGGTCTACGGCCATTTTCCCCGTCTGAAAGAACGGCGCCGCCAGTTGGCGGGCACGCTCTCCGGCGGCGAGCAGCAGATGCTGGCCACTGGCCGGGCGCTGATGACAGACCCCAAGATCGTGCTGATGGATGAGCCGTCCATGGGCCTGTCCCCCCTGCTGGTAAAGGAGATCTTTTCCATTATCGAAGATCTCCACAAGAGCGGAATCACCATTTTGCTGGTGGAGCAGAACGCGAAGATGGCGCTGTCGGTCAGCGACCGGGCCTACGTGCTGGAGACGGGCACGATCTCTATGGAGGGCAAAGCCTCCGATCTTGCGGCAGACGACCGGGTTCGCAAGGCATACCTTGGAGCGTGAGGAGGAAACAGGATGAAAAACTTCGTCATCACCGTGGCCCGTGAGACTGGCAGCGGCGGTCACAACATCACCCGCAAGCTGTCCGCCGCGCTGGGCATCCCCTACTATGATCGGGAACTTCTGCGAAAGGCATCCGACATCAGCGGCATTAATGAAGATCTGTTTGGCGCAGTGGATGAGCGCATTGGTCTGAGAGAAATGCTCTCCGCTGCGGAAAAGGTCTACACCGGCGAAATTTTGCCCCCTGACAGCGATGACTACATTTCCACCCGCAATCTGTTCAGTTTTCAGGCCAAGATTATCAAAGAGCTGGCGGATATGGAGAGCTGCATTATCCTGGGCCGGTGCGGCAACTACCTGCTGGCGAACCGCCCCAATGTGCTGCGGCTGTTCATTCACGCGCCCTTAGAGGCCCGGATGGCCCGGGTTTCCTCCTATTCCATGGCGTGGAGCCAGCGGGAGGTCGCCAAGCACATTCGCGTGGAAGATAAACGCCGCTCTGCCTACTACCACTACTACACGGGAGAAGAGTGGCGTGACGTGGCAGGTTATGACCTCTCCCTGAATTCTGAGGAACTGGGTGAGGACGGCTGCGTC
>CAYWAP010000011.1:0-12625 GCA_964456525.1 uncultured Oscillospiraceae bacterium | reverse complement strand
CCGGTGGCGAAAAGGCCTTGCACAAAGGGTCAGATTCTAGTACAATACTGCATATCACCGGGAAGCGATGTGAGGTGACCGGAACGATGCTGGCAGCAAAAAAGAAACGAATTTACGAGATCATTCGAATTGGCAGCGACAAAGACTGGATCAGCAGGCTCTCTGACATTTTATCCATTGCCCTGATCTTGACAAACCTGTTTATCGCCATTTTTGAGACCTTCGACGCTTCAGCTCCCTATTTAACGGTGCTGAGCCGAATCGAATGGGTGACGGTAATCGGTTTTACGGTGGAGTACATCCTGCGGGTGTGGACGGCGGAATATCTATATACCACCGTCAGCCGCCAAAAGGCCCCTTTCCGCTATATTTTTTCCCTCAATGGGATTGTTGACCTGTTCTCCTTTCTGCCTTACTATCTGCCCGTTTTCTTCCCCTCAGGCATGGTCGCCTTTCGGATGTTTCGGCTCATCCGCATCTTCCGGCTGTTTCGGATCAATGCCTATTACGACGCCCTCAACGTGATTGGCGATGTCATCCGCAGCAAACGGGATCAACTGCTGTCCTCTACTTTTATCCTTCTGGTTCTGATGATGGCCGCCTCTCTGTGCATGTACAGTCTGGAACATGACGCCCAGCCCGACGTATTTCAAAACGCCTTTTCCGGCTTCTGGTGGGCCGTGTCCACCCTGCTGACCGTCGGCTACGGGGATATTTACCCCATCACAACCCCGGGGCGCATCCTGGGCATTGTCATCACCTTTTTAGGGGTGGGCATCGTGGCCATTCCCACCGGTATTTTGTCCGCCGGCTTCGTCGAGCAGTATACCCGCTTGAAAAGTTTTAACGACTACTCGCTGGAGGCCGACATCCGCTTTGTCCGGCTGGAGGTCCAGGAAAACCACCCCTGGCTGAACCAGCAGGTCATGGATTTACCCCTGCCCCCCGGTCTGATTCTCGCGGTCATCTACCGGGACGGCGATGTGGTAGTCCCCCGGGGCAGCACCATCATTCAGCAGGGCGACCGCATCGTGCTGGGCGCGGAGGGGTATCAGGACGATGTGGGAATCACGTTGAAGGAGCTCACCTTAAAAGAACACCACCCCTGGGCCGGACAGGAGATCCGAAACCTGGACATCTCCCGGCAGACCCTGATTGTCATGGTCCGGCGCGATGGGAAGGTTCTGATTCCCAATGGCTCCTTGACGCTGCTCCCCGGAGACACCATCTTGCTTTACACCAAAAAGAGCATTCGGAACGCGCAGACCGTATCCGTATAAACCCGTTCACACCAAAAAAGCACACAGCCCGTTCCATTGGGAACGCTGTGTGCTTTTTACGTCCGGGCGCCTTCAGGATTCCTCCGGAAAATCGCTCCGCTTGACTTGAATGACCTTCATTCCAATCTCCCTCAGCTGTTCCAGCACGTCTGCGGGCGCCAGCTCGTCCGTTATGACCGTGCCGGATTTCTCCAGCGAAAAGCTGGCATAGCTGCTGGTCTTGCCGATTTTTGTGTGATCCGCTAAAATGTAGTACTCATAGGCATGGGAAATCATAGTTTCGTTGATGCCCAGCTCCGTGGGAATCCCACAGAGAATCTCACCGCCGGGGGAAATTCCCGTGCAGCCGATGAACGCCTTTTCCGCCTGGGTAATCAGCAGGTTGCGCATGGCGCAGTCACCGGTCATGATGTGGCCTCCGTTGCGCACAACCCCGCCGGACAGGGTAATGATGGCCCCCGGGGGGAACTTCCGGTTGACGGCCAGGCCGTTGTTAGTAAAAACGTGGAGTGTTTTGTCCCCGATGTAGTCCAGGAGGTTCAGCGCGGTGGTGCTTCCGTTGATGAAAATATACTCTCCATCCAACAGCAGCGACGCCGCGTATCGAGCAATCAACTGACGGTAAGGCGCCACATCGTCCTCCTTTACAGAGGAGGAGGGATGCCGCCCCATCGTCGCGCCACCATAAAAACGGTTTATCAGCCCTTTGTCCTCCAGAACCTGCAAGTCCCGGCGAACGGTCATCAACGAAACACCAAACAGCTCGGCAAGTTCATCCACCTTGATCTCCTGCCGTTCTCGGATGATGGAAAGCATTTTTGCGTGGCGATTATTTACGGACTGGCGGTCTTTCTTCATCAAATGAACTCCTTCTATCCAGGTCTTGTTTGAAAAAGGGAAAATTGACGCCATATGGCGGAAAAAGGCCCATCATCTGGGTATGTTGACATCGTTCAAGCAAGGCCCAAAATCACACTTCAATTCAGAGGCTCTGCAAAGGAACCGGCTCGCTTCATGCGCGGTTTCTTCCGCCGAGCCTTGACAGGGGATTCCCGTCCGGCATGTTCGCACCCGTCCGCCCCTGAACGGGGGGAACGGATTGGTATGCAGCTTCATCGCCATAAAGCGCATCTGGAAGGCGAAAGTTTAATGCCTTAACCATAATAGCACTGAACAAAATAAGAATCAAGCAAATTTATCCGCATTTTTTGCCCAATTGAACTTGCTCAAAAGGAGTGTATCAGCAGTCGGGAACTGCTGCGCGTATAAAAAGAACCCGGAATCCAGCAGAGATCCTCTCGCAGGAATTCCGGGCTATTGGAATCGTTTGGCGCGGGCAGCCTGGGATCAGATTAGTCCAACAGACCGGCGTCCTTCAGAGCCTTTTCCATCTCGGGCTGGGACATAATGTTGCGCAGGCCCAGAACCACAGTGCCTTTCTTCTCGGCATCTGCAAAGGTGTTGACAAAGTTGCGAGCGCAGAACACGATGTCATAGTTAACAGCAGCAGACTTGCCCTCGGACAGAGCGCAGTGGTGCAGGGAAGCGGGCGTGACATTCAGCTTCTTGAGAACCTTCTGCAGGGTCATCTTCATCATGAGGGAGGAACCGGCGCCGTTTGCGCAGCAGACCATGAATTTCTTGTTGTCCAGTTTAGACATAGCAGTATACTCCTTTTTTAGTCAATCGGGAATGAATGGGGACGTTGAATACATCATATTTCCGGGGGAGGGCCGGTTTTACAACCGGCCCCCTCCCGATGGGAAAACAGGTGAAAGCACTTCTTTGAGCGAAGGGGAATTAGACCATGGAGTCGTCCGTGACAATGCCCTTATGCTCTTTGTAGGCCTCGTAATCCTCGGTGATCAGGAAGTAGCCCTCGGGATCCATGCGGTACTCGATCTGGGGAATGGCCAGCAGGATAATCACGACGATTGCCACGCCGATGTATCCGCCGTAACGCATAATGACGGTGAAGACGGGCCAGACGGTATCCCAGTCGAACATGCCCAGGTAGCCGCCGTAAGCAGCCAAGCCAACCCAGCCGGAGATCAGCGCGGCGCCAAAGACCTCGATCAGTCCGGCGAAGAAGGGGATAATCAAGCAGGCCTTCAGACCGCCCTTGTCGTTGGCGACCAGACCCATGGTGGCGTTGTCGAAGAAGACGGGCACGAAACCGCAGATGATGATGGTGGGAGAGCCGATGACAATCAGGGTCAGGATGGCGATGATCTGACCGACCAGACCGGCCAGGAAGCCGTAAGTAACCGCGTTTGCATCGCCGAAGCCGAAGCAGACCGCGCAGTCCACGCCGGGGATGGAGGAGGGCAGCAGCTTGTCAGCAATGCCCTGGAAGGAGGCCGTCAGCTCGGTGACGAAGGTACGGACGCCCAGCTGCAGGATGGCCAGATAGACGGCGAAGTTCAGAGAGGTGTTGAAGCAGTAGTACACAAAGTTTTCGCTCTCTGTGGTAGCGCCGCTCTCCACAAAGTAGGGCTTGCCGATGATGGCCATGATGGCGCCGAAGAAGACGGTCATCAGGATGGCAGTACAAACCATGTTCTCGTTGAAGATGGAGAAGAAGCCGGGCATTTCCAGATCGCCGACCTTTTTGATCTTGCGGTCCTTCCGCTTGCCGCCGTCCGTGCCGAAGAACTTGTCAGCCAGGAAGTGGGCAAGACGAATGCCGAACATCTGCTGATGGGCAATGGCAATGCCAGCGCCGTCGGACAGTTCCTGCATCGGCTTGATGGTCAGGTTTGCACCCACTGCCCAGTAAGCGCCCAGAATGACGGACATAACGATCATCAGGGCAACATTGTTGTCCAGCAGAGAGGGCATTGCGAACATAATCAGCCAGTAAGCCGTGGCGGCCTGCTGCACCTGGACGTGGCCGGTGGTGAACAGTGCGCGGCACTTGGTGATCTTGTTGAAACGAACCAGCAGAATGTTGACGATAAAGGCGATCAGCAGCAGGGTCATGGCCTGGGAGAAGCTCTTTCCGAACACTTCTTCCACGCCTTCTGTGACGGCGTTCTGTCCGTAGTAGGGGTCGATGACCGCCGCGGTCAGATTGAAGCGGTCTCTCAGGCCGGCCAGAATGGGACGGAACGTGCTGGTCAGGCCGCTGGAGCCGGCGCTCAGAATCAGCATGCCGATGATGGCTTTCAGGGTGCCGCCGAGGGTGTCATACCACTTTTTGCCCATCAGGCAGTAGCCCAACAGAGTCAGGAAGCCGACCATGTAAGGAGCTTGCTGCAACACATACGTTGCAAAAAAGTTCCATATAGCGCTTAGAACATCGATAATTACCATAACATTTCCTTTCTTTTAAACTTCGTAATGCTTACTCGTCACAAGGATATTTGGCCTCTGCCGCCAGGATGTCCTCCGGCGTATTCGCCTCCATCAAGGCGTCCAGCAGGGGCTCATTGGTGAAAACACTCATCAGAGACTGAATGTTTTCCAGGTGCTCATCCGGGTTGCAGGAAGCCAGCGTGAAGAACAGCCGGGCAATCTTCTGCTCGCCGTCTTCGTCCACGCCGAAGTCCACATCCTGCTTCACGCGCATGAAACCGACAGAAGTCTGATGCACGCCGGAAGCGCCTTCCTGAGAGTGGGGCATGGCGACATAGTGATCGAACACCACATAGGGGCCATACTTCTCCACGCACTTGACGATTTGCTCATAGTAGTCCGCATCGCAGTAGCCGGTCTTCACCAGAGATTCGGTGGAGAGCTTCACAGCCTCCTGCCAGGAATCCACCGCGTCCACAAACTTGTAGTGGCCGCGCTCTACAATTTTCTGCAAAATAGATGCCATCTAAGATTCTCCTTTTTACATTCACAGCGGCGGAAATGCTGCCCAACCCACAGAGGTTATGGAGCCACCTTTGGCAAATCCCAGTTCATCCGGAAGGAATCGCGCCTCATCTGCGCCCTTCCGCATGTTACAAAGGCCAGCATCCAAACCTCACAGGCAATCAGGCTACCTTTCCTGCCGCGTCAGACGGATTACAGGCAGGAACGATAGGGGATGTTCTGGGGAGCCTCGAAGCAGTCTTCGAAGCCGCGGCGGTGGTGGTAATAGATCTTATCCTTGTCCTGGGGATAGACATACTTGCCGCCAACCTGCCAGAAGAACGGATGGAACTTGTACTCGTTGCGGTCCTTCTTGAAATCGTAAAGCACTTTAATCTCTTCGCAGTCCGCCTGGAAGTTGGTCCAAACGTCCCAGTGGATGGGGACGACGACCTTGCACTGCAGGTTCTCTGCCATGCGCAGAATGTCGGTGGAGGTCATCTTGTCCTGCATGCCGATGGGGTTCTCGCCAAAGGAGCCGAAGGCCACGTCCACGTCGTAGTCTTTGCCGTGCTTGGCGAAATAGATGGAGAAGTGGGAGTCACCGGAGTGGTAGATGTTGCCGCCGGGGGTCTTGACCAGATAGTTGACTGCCTTCTCATCCATATCGGTGGGGCACTTGCCGGTCAGCTCCTCACGGTCGGGGCCGGTGGAGTCGGTGGTGACGATGCAGGTGCGGTCAAAGCTGTCCAGGCAGACGATTTCCAGATCCTTGATCTTGATCACATCGCCGGGCTTGACGGTAATGCAGCGATCTTCAGGCACGCCCCATTTTACCCAGGTCTCAACGGACTTCGCCGGGCCGATGAACGGGACGGGGATCTCGTTGCCCTTGTCGTCCGTGGTGGTCATGCCGCTCTGGATCACGTGGGCAGCCCACTCCGCGGACATGTGATCCTGATGGTAATGGGTGGCCAGGACGGCGTCCACATGCTTGAATGCGAAGGGATCGATGACGAAGGGAACGTTGCGCAGGTTGGGCTGCATGGCGCGGGCGCCGCACATGTTGGCCATCTGATGGCCGACCTTCATCTTGCCGTCCCCATGGGTGCGCTTGCCGTTGCCGCACCACAGGTCAATGGTAATGTTGGTGTTGGCGGGGGTCTTGAACCAGATGCCGGTGCAGCCCAGCCACCACATGGCTACATTACCCGGTTCGACAACCTCGTTTTCGATGTCCTCGACCAGCCAGGTGCCCCACTCAGGAAACGTGGACATGATCCACTTTTCGCGGGACATTTCAGAGATTTTGCTCATTGCATTTCCTCCTTGTGATAGATATGCGTACACGCTGCGTGGAACAGCTCGTTTACATTGCAACTTTATGATAGCAAAAATGATAGGCAATTGCAAGGAACCTTTACGTTCGTTTTCCCGTTTTATGTTTGTTTTTCTTTTTCATTTTGTTCGTTTTTGTCTAAAATGACAAAAACTTTTTTATAAGAAAAATCCCCTATTTTTTCGTGTATATCGGCTAAAAAATGACATTTTATCGAAAATCAACTGGAGTTAGTCTTGACTAATTGGTGAAAATGACGTTTTTCGAGATTCCCACCCCATTTGAAATGCGATCGAAAAAATGTTTGGAAATGCTTGCCAAACGAAAAAAAATGCTCTATAATCAAACATACAAAGGCAAGAGCAATCTACGCGCGAACAAACACTGAACCATGTAAGGAGGAACAAACATGAAAACGTACAGCATCGGTCTTTACGAAAAGGCCATGCACCCGGCTCTGTCCTGGAGAGAGAAACTGGAGTGCGCCAAGGAATGCGGCTACGATTTTCTGGAGATCAGCATCGACGAGAAGGACGAGAAGCTGGCGCGGCTGGACTGGACGGAAAGCGAGCGCCGGGAACTGGTCAATCTGATGAAGGAGGTCGGCCTGCCCATCCGGAGCATGTGCCTTTCCGGCCATAGAAAATATCCCATGGGCTCCGCGGACCCCGCTGTCCGGGCGCGCAGCATGGAGATTATGGAAAAAGCCATTGAGCTGGCGGACGATTTGGGCATCCGCATCATTCAGCTGGCCGGCTATGACGTATATTATGAGGAGAGCGACCCGGAGAGCCAGGCACGCTTCATTGAAAATCTGAAAAAGGCGGCGACTATGGCCGCTGTGAAGGGCGTTATGCTGGGATTTGAGACCATGGAGACGGAGTTCATGAACACCGTGTGGAAGTCCATGTTCTATGTCAACCTGGTCAACAGCCCCTACTTGGGCGTTTATCCCGACTCCGGCAACCTGACCAACGCCGCCCTCACTTACAAAAACAGCGTGCTCACCGACCTGGAATCCGGCTGCGGCCATATCGTGGCCATGCATCTGAAGGAGACCACCCCCGGCGTCTTCCGCGAGGTTCCCTTCTGCACCGGCCACGTGGACTTCCCCGCAGTCATTGACCTGGCGTGGAAGCTGGGCGTCCGCCGCTTTGTCACCGAAATGTGGTATGTGGGCAATGACGACACCTGGAAGTCCGACATCAAATTTGCAAACGCCCACATGCGCGAGTTGTTGAATCAAAACAATTAAATCAGTTTTCTCTTTACATTCTTTGTTCATTTAAGCTATAATGATCGAAGAGAAGCCTAATAAGAAACGGAGTCCGTATCATGAAAATTGAAAAGAAAGTTATCTCCAACCTGAACAAGTGCTACGCCATGGCAGAACTCACCTACCGCGGCGAGCACTGCTTCCTGGTGGCCGCTGAGAAGCACGATCCCTGTTATCTCTTCTCTGAGGACGGCACCCAGCTGGAAACCGTCTGGACGGAGCCCGGCGGCGTCATGACCATGGCCCAGGTTCCCGGCACGGACGGCCAGTTTTTGGCAACGCACAAGTTCTACTCCCCCAACGATTCCGCAGAGGCCAAAATCGTCATTGTCACCCCCAAGGGGAACGGCGAGTGGGATGTCCGCACCCTGTGCAACGCGCCTTTTGTCCACCGTTTTGGCATTTTGAACCGGGGCGGGGCAAATTATCTGATCGTCTGCTGCCTGAAGACCGGCCACGAGTACAAGAATGACTGGCGCTTCCCCGGCGCCTGCTTCGGCGCCCGGCTTCCCGACGATCTGACCCCCTACAACGAGAAAAATCCGCTGCCTCTGACCCTGATTCAGGGCGGCATGTTGAAAAACCACGGCTACAGCCTGGTTCGCCACGGCGGCCACGACGCGGCTCTGGTCGGCTGCGAAGAGGGCACCTTCCTCTTTAGCCCCCCTGCCGTCCCCGGCGCGGACTGGGAAGTGGAGAAGCTCCTGGGCGTGCCCTCCAGCGACTCCGTCCTGATCGACTTTGACGGCGACGGCAAGCTGGAGCTGGGCGTCATCAGCCCCTTCCACGGCGCGTCCCTGACCATTTATCATCTGGACGAGCACGGCAACTATGTGCCCCAGTGGAAGTATGACCGCCCCGAGGCAGAGACGGAAATGATCCACGCCACCTGGGCCTGCGAGCTTTTGGGCAAGCCCACCTGGATTGTGGGCTGGCGCAAGGGCACCAAGAACACCATCGCCATCACCTGGGACGCCGAGGCCGGCACCTATCAGACGGAGTTCATCGACCAGAACACCGGCTGCGCCAATGCCCTGCACTTTGTCAACAAGGAAGGCAAGGATGTTGTCGTGTGCACCAACCGCGAGATTGACGAGGCTGCGATGTACACCATCACCGAATAATCAGGGAGGAAAATCACAATGCTGGAAGAACTGAAACAGAAGGTATATGAGGCCAACATGGAGTTGCCCCGCCGCAATCTGGTCACCTACACCTGGGGCAACGTCAGCGGCATTGACCGGGAAAAGGGGCTTTTTGTCATCAAGCCCTCTGGCGTGGAGTATGACGAGTTGAAGCCCTCCGATCTGGTGGTCATGGATTTGCAGGGCAATCAGGTGGAGGGCGATATGAACCCCTCCTCGGACACCAAGACCCATCTGATCCTCTACAACGCATTCCCCCAGATCGGCGGCATTGTCCACACCCACAGCCCTTATGCTGTCGCCTGGGCACAGGCTGGCCAGGACATCCCCGCCTATGGCACCACCCATGCGGACTACTTCTATGGCCCCATCCCCTGCGCCCGGCACCTGACCCAGGAGGAACTGGACGAGGATTACGAGCTGAACACCGGCAAGATCATCGCCGAGACCTTCCAGAGCCGCAACATCGATCCGGTTGCCGTCCCCGCTGTCATCTGCCACAGCCACGGCCCCTTCACCTGGGGCAAGGATGCGGCCCAGGCCGTCTATCACGCCGTGGTTCTGGAAGAGGTTGCCAAGATGGGCATCTTCACCCGCCAGGTGGATCCCAGCGCCGCGCCTGCGCCCCAGCGCTATCAGGACAAGCACTACATGCGCAAGCACGGCCCCAACGCCTACTACGGTCAGGGTAAAAAGTAAATTTAACATACAAAGGAGCGTATACGCAATGACACCTGCTGAAAAGAAAGCGCTGCAGCTGAAAGCTGTGGATATCCGTGAGGGTATCCTGACCAGCACCCACAGCGCCAAATGCGGCCACCCCGGCGGAAGCCTGTCCTCCACCGAGCTGTTCACGTATCTGTACAACAAAGAGCTGCGGGTCGATCCCAAGAACCCGAAGGATCCGAATCGGGACCGTTTCGTCCTCTCCAAGGGCCATGTGGCCCCGGGTCTGTATGCAGCTTTGGCTCACCGCGGCTTCTTCCCCGTGGAGGATCTGACCACGCTGCGCCACATCGACTCCTATCTCCAGGGCCATCCCAACATGAACACCGTCCCCGGTGTGGACATGTCCACCGGCTCCCTGGGTCAGGGCATCTCCGCTGCGGCGGGCATGGCCAAGGGCGCCAAGTTCCTGGGCCAGGACGTCAATGTTTACACCCTGCTGGGCGACGGCGAGCTGGCTGAGGGCCAGGTCTGGGAGGCAACCATGTTTGCCGCCCACTATGCTCTGGACAACTTCTGCATCATCGTTGACATCAACGGGCTGCAGATTGACGGCAAGACCTGCGACGTAATGAACACGGCCCCTGTGGACGCTAAATTTGAGGCCTTTGGCTGCGATGTGGTCACGATCAGCGGCCACGACTTTGACGATCTGGAGTCTGCGTTTGCCAAGTTCCATGAAAACAAGGGATCCGGCAAACCCACCGTTATCCTGATGAAGACCGTCAAAGGCAAGGACATCTCTTACATGGAGAATCAGGCGGGCTGGCACGGCAAAGCTCCCAACGACGAGCAGTATGAGCAGGGCATGGCTGAGCTGGCTGCCATCCGCAAGCAGATCGAGGAGGCGTAAATCATGGCTGATATGAAAAAAGTCGCAACACGCGACAGTTACGGCAACGCTCTGAAAGAGCTGGGCGCTACCGCTGATAACCTGGTGGTTTTGGACGCCGACCTGGCTGGCGCCACAAAAACCGGAACCTTCCAGAAGGCTTATCCCGACCGTCATTTTGACTGCGGCATCGCAGAGTGCAACATGATCGGTGTGGCCGCCGGTCTTTCCACCATGGGTCTGGTTCCCTTTGCTTCCACCTTTGCCATGTTTGCTGCCGGCCGGGCTTTTGAGCAGGTCCGCAACACCATCGGCTATCCCCACCTGAACGTGAAGATCGGCGCCACCCACGGCGGCATCTCCGTGGGCGAGGACGGCGCTTCCCATCAGTGCTGCGAGGACTTTGCGCTGATGCGCACCATTCCCGGCATGGTCGTCATGTGCCCCTCCGACGATGTGGAGGCCCGGGCCATGGTCAAGGCCGCTTATGAGCATGTAGGCCCCGTCTACATCCGCTTTGGCCGTGCTGCCACCCCTGTGTTCCACGATGAGGGCCTTGACTTCCAGATCGGCAAGGGTGAAGTGCTTCAGGACGGCACGGACGTGGCCATCATCGCCACGGGCATCATGGTTCCCGAGGCCATTGAGGCTGGCAAGGCCCTGGCGGCCCAGGGCATTTCGGCCCGCGTCATCAACATGGCAACCATCAAGCCTCTGGACGAGGAACTGGTTTTGGCCGCCGCTCAGGAATGCGGAAAAGTGGTGACGGTGGAAGAGCACTCCGTCATTGGCGGTCTGGGCGAGGCCGTCTGCAGCGTCCTGTCCGAGAAGTGCCCTGTCCCCGTCAAGCGGATTGGCGTCAACGATGAGTTCGGCCACTCCGGCCCCGCCGGGGAGCTGCTGAAGGCCTTCGGTCTGTGCGCGGACAACATCGTGAAAGTTACAAAGGAATTGGTTGGCAAGTAAGCCACGTTTCCAGGGGGGAGCGGAATGGCCGCTCCCCCCTCCCCTTTATGAAAGGAAGATCCTATGATTCAGTTGTGTCCTTCCGTCCTTTCGGCCAATTTTTCCCATCTGGGCGCAGACTGCCAAAATGTCCTGGACGCCGGGGCGGACATGATCCATTTTGACGTCATGGACGGCCATTTTGTGGACAACATCAGCTTCGGCCTTCCCGTTCTGGAGGGGCTGCACAAGGCGCTGCCCCATGCCGTCATGGACGTCCATCTGATGGTTTCACACCCCCTGCGCTTTATCAAACGGTTCCAGGAGGCGGGCGCCAATTATATCACGGTTCACGCAGAGATCCCAGACGACTTGTCCGTCACGCTGGCCGCCATCTCCGCCAGCGGCTGCGGGGCAGGTCTTGCCATCAACCCGGACACGCCCGCCGAGGCGGTTTTCCCCTATCTGGACCGGCTGGACCTGGTCCTGGTTATGGGAGTCGTCCCCGGGCACGGCGGGCAGGCCTTCCACACCAGCGCGCTGGAGAAGCTGCGTAAGCTGCGCGCAGAGTGCGCGCGCAGGGGTCTGAATCCCATTCTTTCGGTGGATGGGGGCGTGAAAGCCAACAGCACCGGTCCCCAGTGCGTAGAGGCCGGGGCAACCGCTCTGGTAGCAGGCAGCGCGATCTTCGACGCGGAAGACGTGAGCGCCGCCGTGGCCATGTTTAAAAATCTGTAATTCTACCCACACAAAAATCCTTCGAGGTGTCATGATGGCAGAGGCAAAAAAATCAACGGGTCCATTTTCCGCAAAATTCACCTACACAGAGGAGATTTTGCAGGACTTTGAAGCCCTTTACAATCAGAAAAAGGAGCTATCCCCGGCGAAGCGCATCCTTTGCGGTGTCATCGGGCTTGCCGGTGTGATCTATTTTGGCCTTCAACTCTATAATGAGGGGGCCAGCATCGCCCGGATTGGATATCTGGTCGTGTGCTCGCTGCTGCTCCTGGTCGCCGTTTCGGCCGGGCGGGACAGACATGATGAGACGGTCTCCAAATACAGAAAACATTATACGGGAAAAGAGGCCCATTTCCGCATTGACGCAGACGGTGTTTACCTGAAAATTGCGGGGCAGAAAAAGCACGCCCAAAGTAAATTTTCCCAGATTTACGGTCTCTATGAGACGGCAAAGTGCTTCTACTTCGTGATCCGCGGAAAAGCATACTACATCCTCCCCAAGGGCGCCATCCGCGGCGGAACGGCAGAGGACTTGAAGGCATA
>CAYWAP010000010.1:36554-51557 GCA_964456525.1 uncultured Oscillospiraceae bacterium | reverse complement strand
CGGACAGCACGCAGAAGACCTATGTGAAGAAGTTCCAGACGTGGCTGAACAGCAATTACAGCGCCGGACTGACCGTGGACGGCATTCAGGGCTCCAAGACCAAATCTGGCGCGACGAAGGCTTTGCAGACCGAGTTGAATACCCAGTTTTCTGCCGGGCTGACCGTGGACGGTATCTTTGGCAGTAAGACAAAGGCGGCCTGTGTCAACGTCAAAAAGGGCGCGTCCGGCAACCTGACCCGCACCATTCAGGGCCTGCTCTATGGCTACGGCTACGACCCCAATGGTTTCGATGGCATCTTCGGGAGCGGCTGCCAGAGCGCGGTGAAATCCTACCAGTCGGACAATGGCCTGAGTGTGGATGGCATTGTCGGTAAGAATACCTGGGCGAGTATGCTGGCATCGTAAAACGGCAAAAAAATAGGTTGCTTGTCACACAAAATATCACATGATAAGAGTGTGACACCAAAAAACGTTGATATTTCAACAGTTTTTAAAGAGTAGCGCCGGGTTCGACTCCCGCCTTGCGCACCAGATCCGAATCTGTTTCCAAAGAGGAACAGGTTCGGATTTTTATTTTCTCCAAAAGAGCGGGGCGCAAACCGCTCGCCCGGCCGGAAAGCCGCTGGAACCATTTGAAAACCCTATACCACAAGACGGCAGCCGGATTCATCTGCTGCTGCCTCTCGGTCGATTTTACGTGATCGGTCTCCCAACGTGGTGTTTACACGGATTTGGGATTCAACAAAAAGCAGCCACACCTGCGTCGATGTGGCTGCTTATGTTTTATTCTTGATAATGGATGGTACTATCGATCAGATAGATTACACATCGTACATCAGGTCGCCATAGGAGGGAACGGGCCAGAAGTCGCTGTCCACGATCATCTCCAGCTCATCAATGGGAGCGCGCAGCTCATCCATGACAGGCAGAACCTTGTAGCGGAAGGCACGAGCCATCTCGGCCATGCACTCCAGCGCATCTGCCTCTGCATAGACAGCCTTCAGGGTGTCCAGCGCGGCCTGGGCTTTCTTCAAAAGCTCGGTGACCTTGGTCAAGTGGGATTTCTGAATGGAGGCGTCGGCACCGGCGGCTTCCACAGCGGCAACGGCGTTGGCCAAGCTGGTGGCGTAGCTGATCACAGAGGGGATATACTGCTTGCCGGCCATGTGAATCATGGTCTTGGCCTCGATGGCGATCTTGTGAGAGTAGTTCTCATAGCGGATCTCTTTCCGGGACTCCAGCTCAGCGGCGGTAAAGACGCCGAACTTCTCATACATGGACACGACCTCGGGCTTCGTCAGCACCGGAATGGCCTCCACCATGCAGGGGATGTTGGGCAGGCCGCGCTTCGCAGCTTCTTCGATCCACTCCTGGGAGTAGCCGTCGCCGTTGAAAATAATGCGGCGGTGCTTAGTCATCAACGCCTTGACATAGGCTTTGCAGTCCGCTTCAAAGTCGGCAGAACCCTCCAGGGCGTCCGCTGCGTCACAGAACGCCTCGGCCATGATGGTGTTCAAAGTGGTGTTGGGAGCGGCGATGTTGTCGCTGGCGCCGACCATACGGAACTCGAACCGGTTGCCGGTGAAGGCGAAGGGGGAGGTGCGGTTGCGGTCGGTGGCGTCCTTATGCAGGACGGGGACAGTGGAGACACCGGTGTCCAGATCGCCGGCCACAACGGTCTCATCCTTCTGATCGATGATGTTCTCGATCATGCTCTCCAGCTGGTCGCCGACAAAGATGGAGATGATGGCAGGGGGAGCTTCCTGAGCGCCCAGGCGGTGATCGTTGCCCACGCTGGATGCGGACTCGCGCAGCAGATCTGCGTGCTTGTCAATGGCGCTCATGACGCAGGCGAGGAACAGCTGGAACTGGAGGTTCTCCTCCGGCTTGTCGCCGGGCTCGAACAGATTCTCACCCGTATCGGTGCCCAGGGACCAGTTGTTGTGCTTGCCGGAACCGTTGACGCCTGCATAGGGCTTCTCGTGCAGGATGCAGGACATGCCGTGGGTGTAAGCCACGCGCTTCATGGTTTCCATTGCCAGGTTGTTCTGATCCACGGCCACGTTGGCGGAGGAGAAAATGGGAGCCATCTCATGCTGGGCCGGGGCAACTTCGTTGTGCTGGGTGGCGGCCGTAATGCCGTACTTCCACAACTCGTTGTTCAGATCTTTCATAAAGTGGCCAACACGGGTGCGGATCTTGCCAAAATAGTGATCGTCCAGCTCCTGACCCTTGGGGGCGGGGGCGCCGAACAGCGTGCGGCCGGTGTAGATCAAATCCTTGCGCTGCTCCAGGAGCTTGCGGTCAACCAGGAAATACTCCTGCTCAGGGCCGACAAATGCGTTGAGCTTCTTGGCCTCGGTGTTGCCAAAGAGGCGGAGCAGACGGATGCCCTGCTTGGAAACGGCTTCCACCGAGCGCAGCAGCGGCGTCTTGGCGTCCAGAGCCTCGCCGGTGTAGGAGACAAAGACGGTGGGGATGCACAGAACAGCGCCGCAGGTCTGCTCTTTGACGAAGGCGGGAGAGGTGATGTCCCATGCGGTGTAGCCGCGGGCATAGGAGGTGGCACGCAGGCCGCCGGAGGGGAAGGAGGAAGCGTCCGGCTCACCCATAATCAGTTTCTTGCCGCTCAGCTGGGTCAGTGCATGGCCTTCCGAATCAGGCAGCGTGATAAAGGAGTCGTGCTTCTCAGCGGTGGCGCCGGTCAGAGGCTGGAACCAATGGGTATAGTGGTTCGCGCCCTTTTCTTCTGCCCAGCACTTCATGGCGTCGGCAACGCAGTCGGCAGAGGCACTGCTCAGCATGCCGCCGTTCTCCATGACGGAGACGACTTCGTTGTAAACGCTCTTGGGAAGGCGTTCCTTCATGACAGCGCGGCTGAACACGTTGGAACCAAAGATGTCAGAGATGCTCATGTGTTTTCCACCCTTTCAATTGTTGGCAATATGAAAAAAGAGACAATATGCCCGCCGGTTGGAATGGGACATCTTTGTCTCTTTGACTCTCTCATATTGCTTTTTGAATTGTTGGCTGTTTTGCAAACTTACAATAACAAGCGATCCGGCACACAGTGCCCTCATCACTAGCGTTACTATACAGCATTTTGATGGATAATGCAAGGGATTTGCAAGAGAAAATTTTCTTTCATTCAAAATCTATGCAAAAGGGCGATTTTGGACGGGCGCTTTTATACAAAATGAACGGAATCAACCTCTTTTGTAAAGTAAAAAGGAAATAACCGGGAAAGAACTTGACAGATTTGTGAAGTAGTGTATACTTAAAATGATATTTGCTGTTTTGACAAAATGCAATGTCGAGCAAGAAGGAAATTCATTTTTTGGTTATAACACCCCGGATATGGCAGAAATATGCCAGATGGGGCGAAAGGGGAATCACTATGGCCTATAAGAAGGAAGACATCGCGCGCATTATCGCGGATGAAGACGTTCGTTTTATTCGCCTGCAATTTGTAGATGTGTTTGGACAGCTGAAGAATGTCGCCATCACGGCGGAACAGCTGGAGCGCGCCCTGGCCGATCAGGTGATCATTGATGGCAGTGCCATCGAAGGCTTCGTGAGAGTGAACGAGTCGGATCAGTACCTGCATCCGGATCTCTCCACCTTTGCAATTTATCCCTGGCGCCCCAGCAGGGGCAAGGTGGCCCGCATTATGTGCGATGTGCGCAACCCGGACGGCAGCGCCTTTGTGGGCGATCCCCGGGCGGTTCTGCGCCGGGTGGAGGCCAGAGCCGCCTCCATGGGGCTGACGCTGAACATTGGCGCGGAGTGCGAGTTCTTCCTCTTTACCACGGACGACAAGGGGATGCCCACCGTCGAACCCAGCGACGGGGCCGGTTATTTTGACCTCTCCCCCCTGGATCAGGGAGAGGCGACCCGGCGTGAGATCTGCATGGCGCTGGAGGAAATGGGCTTTGAAATTGAGTGTTCCCATCATGAGGCGGCCCCCGGCCAGCATGAGATTGACTTCAAATACACCCCGGTCATGGAGGCTGCGGACAATATTATGACCTTTAAGCTGGCCGTCAAGACCATCGCCCAGCGCAACGGCCTCTATGCCACGTTTATGCCCAAACCGCTCACCGGCATCAGCGGCTCGGGGATGCATGTCAATATGTCCATGTTCCGGGACGGCAAAAATATCTTCTCCGATCCCGACGGCGTACACGGGCTGTCCCGGGAGGCGTACTCCTTTATCGCCGGCATTATGGAGCACATCAGCGGCATGTGCGCCCTGACCAATCCCATGGTGAACAGCTATAAGCGCCTGGTTCCCGGCTTTGAGGCCCCGTGCTATATCTCCTGGTCTGCCCGCAACCGCAGCTCGCTCATCCGCATCCCGGCGGCAAGGGGTGCGGGCGCCCGGGTGGAGCTGCGCTCTCCGGATCCCTCCGCTAACCCCTACCTGTGTTTGGCGGTATGCCTGGCGGCCGGTCTGGATGGCATCGAGCGCGAACTGACGCCTCCCTGTGAGACGACAGAGGATCTCTATGTGATGTCCCAGGCACAGCGCAACTATCTCGGCATCCGCGCCCTGCCCTCCAGCCTGGGAGAGGCGCTGGATGAGATGAAAAAGGATCCCCTTATTATGGATGTCCTGGGCACCCATGTGGCCAAAGCCTATTTGGAAGGCAAGGAAAAGGAATGGGACGAATATCGTATGCAGGTCAGTCAGTGGGAACGGGAGAGATATATGATTGTCTGAGCGGCGACCGCTTCGGAACAATTGTGAAGCCCACAACAGTAAGGTGTGGTATCGTTGGAAAAAATAATTGTTGCATTTGAAAACGTTACAACCTGTCGCCGTATCAGCGAAATGCTGGAGTCGTCCGGAACTGCCATGTGTACCTGCGTCCACAGCTGCGGCGAGGTGCGCCGCATGATCAACAAGGCCCGCATCAATATCGTCGTCTGCGGCTATAAGCTGTCGGATGGCTCTGCAGAGCAGCTGTTCGAGGATCTTCCCCAAACCTGTACCGTGTTGGTTGTGGCGGCCCAGTCCCAGCTGGACTGCCTGCCGGAGGAGATGTTCCGGCTGCCGGCTCCCATTTCCCGCAGTTCTCTGATTGCCTCGGTCCAGATGCTCTTCCAGATGAGCCGCCGCCTGAGTCAGTTCGTCAAGCCCCGCCGCAGCGATGAAGACCAGAAAGTTGTGGAGGAAGCCAAGCATCTGCTGATGGACCGTCACGGTATGACGGAAGACCAGGCTCATCGCTTTATTCAAAAGCGGAGCATGAATTCCGGTTCGAAAATGGTGCAAACTGCCCAGCTGGTGTTAGACGATCTGCTGGGATAATATGAAAAATCATCTTGGAGGTAAATTTGAATGGCAACTGTCAATACCAATTATCAGAAGCTGCCCGGCAGCTATCTGTTCAGTGAAGTGGCCCGCCGCATCCGTGTTTATTCACAGGCCCATCCCGATAGGAAAATTATCAAGCTCTCCATCGGGGATGTGACCCGTCCGCTGGTGCCTGCGGTCATCTCCGCGCTGCATGAGGCCGTGGATGAGATGGGCAAGGCCGAGACCTTCCGGGGCTACGGCCCTGAGCAGGGCTATGACTTCCTGCGAAACGCAGTCGTGGAGCACGATTTCCTGGCCCGGGGCGTCAACATTCAGCCGGATGAAATTTTTATCTCGGACGGAGCCAAGTCGGACTGCGGCAATATCGGTGATATTTTGGGCGTTGACAACAAGGTTGCCGTCTGCGACCCTGTTTACCCCGTCTATGTGGACACCAACGCAATGGCGGGCCGGGCAGGGGACTATGACAAGGAGACCGGGGCGTGGACCAATCTCTACTACATGCCCACCGTGGCCGAGAACAACTTCGTTCCCGCCCTGCCCACGGAAAAGGTGGACGTCATCTATCTCTGTTCGCCCAACAACCCCACCGGCACGGCGCTGACGAAAGAGCAGCTGAAGGTCTGGGTGGACTACGCCAACGAAAATGACGCCGTGATTATGTTTGACGCCGCCTATGAGGCCTTTATCCAGGACGAAAATGTCCCCCATTCCATCTTTGAGGTGGAGGGCGCCAAGACCTGCGCCATTGAGTTCCGCTCCTTCTCCAAGACCGCCGGCTTTACCGGCACCCGCTGCGGCTATGCGGTTGTTCCCAAGGAGCTGGTTCGCGGCGGCGTCTCCCTGAACGCCATGTGGAACCGCCATCAGACCACCAAGTTTAATGGAACCTCTTATATTGTGCAGCGGGGCGCCGCCGCCGTCTACAGTGAGGAAGGCCAGAAGCAGGTGCGGGAGAACATCGCATACTATAGAAAAAACGCCCAGGTCATCGTCAAGGGACTGAAACAGGCGGGGCTGGAGGTTTACGGCGGCCAGAACTCCCCCTATATCTGGACAAAGACCCCGGAGGGCATGGGTAGCTGGGCCTTCTTTGACAAGCTGCTGGAGGAGGCCAATGTGGCCACCACGCCCGGGGCCGGGTTTGGCCCCTCTGGCGAGGGCTATCTCCGGATGACTGCCTTCGGGGACGCCGAGGAAACGGTGGAGGCGGTGAACCGGGTCGTCGCCCTGCTGTCCAGGTGAGAATCCGCCTTTAAGGGAGCCTGCCGTCCCGATTGCGGGCGGCAGGCGCGTCTTAAAATGACATACAAGTATACACAGTCCGATGAATCTCTCAATGGAGGGGGAATTATATTCATCGGTTGAGCAGAGATAAAAGAGGAGCAGTTCAGGCGAAAAGCAGATGACGCCTGCCGATCCTCTTTGTCTGTATCCGGCTGCGGAAGCAGCTTGCCCACTTGCATTTTTGTCTTCAGCATCCGGCTGTGAAAGGGGAAATCAAACGATGGAAAAAATCAGAACGGAAACCACAATGTCTGCCAACGGCCTGTACGACCCGCGATTTGAACACGACGCCTGCGGAATCGGTGCGGTGGTGGACATTAAGGGCCGCAAAACCCATACAACCGTTGACAACGCACTGAAAATCGTGGAAAAACTGGAGCACCGCGCCGGTAAGGATGCCGAGGGCAAAACCGGCGACGGCGTCGGCATTATGCTCCAGATCTCCCACACCTTCTTTTCCAAAGTGGCCGCTGAGCTGGGCATCGAGCTGGGCGGCGAGCGGGATTACGGCATTGGCATGTTTTTCTTCCCGCAGGACACGCTGAAACGCTCCCAGGCCAAGAAGATGTTTGAGGTCATCGTCCGCAAAGAGGGGATGAAGTTCCTGGGATGGCGCACCGTGCCCACCAACCCGGGCATTTTGGGCAGCAAGGCGGTTGACTGCATGCCCTATATTGAGCAGGGCTTTGTGGCCCGCCCGCCCAAGGTGAACAAGGGGCTGGATTTTGACCGCAAACTGTACATCGCGCGGCGGGAGTTTGAGCAGTCCAACGACAACACCTATGTGGTCTCCTGCTCCAGCCGTACCATCGTCTACAAGGGCATGTTCCTGGTGGATCAGCTGCGGAACTTCTATTGCGATCTTCTGGATGAGGATTATGATTCCGCCATTGCCATGGTTCACTCCCGCTTCTCCACCAACACCAACCCCGCCTGGGAGCGGGCCCATCCCAACCGCTTTATCCTGCACAACGGTGAGATCAACACCATCCGGGGCAATGCGGACCGTATGCTGGCCCGGGAGGAGAATATGAAGTCCAGCACCATGAGCGAGGAGGATCTGGACAAGGTATACCCCGTCATCAATCCCAATGGCTCCGACTCCGCCCGTCTGGACAACACTCTGGAATTTCTGGTCATGAACGGCATTGAGCTGCCCATGGCCGTCATGATGTGCATTCCGGAGCCTTGGAGCAAGGACAAGTACATGAGTCGCACCAAGCGGGACTTCTACCGTTACTATGCCACCATGATGGAGCCATGGGACGGCCCTGCCTCCATCATCTTTTCCGACGGCGACATTATGGGCGCCGTTCTGGACCGAAACGGCCTGCGGCCCTCCCGCTATTATGTCACCGTAGACGATCAGCTGATTTTGGCCTCTGAGGTGGGCGTTCTGGAGTTCGAGCCGGAGAAGATCGCGCTGAAATCCCGTCTCCAGCCGGGGCGTATGCTGCTGGTTGACACCGTCAAGGGACGCCTGATCGATGACGATGAGCTGAAGGAAAGCTATGCCTGCCGCCAGCCCTATGGCGAGTGGCTGGACGCCAATTTGCTGAATCTGAAAGATCTGAACATCCCCAACCACCGCATCCGCACCTACTCCCAGGAGGAGCGCGACCGGCTTTACAAGGCCTTTGGCTACACCTATGAGGAGGTCAAGGAGTCCATCCTGGACATGGCGCAGAACGGCTCCGAGCCAACCGCCGCCATGGGCGTGGATATTCCCCTGGCGGTTCTGTCTGAGAAGCATCAGCCCCTGTTCAGCTATTTCAAGCAGATGTTTGCCCAGGTCACCAACCCGCCCCTGGACGCCATCCGGGAGGAGATCGTCACCGACACGGCGGTTCACCTCGGCTCCGGCGGCAACCTGCTCCAGGAAAAGCCAGAAAACTGCAAAGCCCTGCGCATCAGCAACCCGATTTTGACCTCCATCGATCTGATGAAGATCCGGAACATGAAGAAGCCAGGGTTTAAGGTGGAGACCATTTCCCTGCTCTACTACAAAAATACCCCGCTGAAGCGGGCGGTGGACCACCTGTTTGTGACAACAGACCGGGCATACCGCCAGGGCGCGAATATTCTGATCCTCTCGGATCGGGGCGTGGACGAAAACCACGTTGCCATCCCCTCGCTGCTGGCCGTCTCTGCCCTGCAGCAGTATCTGGTCCGCACCAAGAAGCGCACCAGCCTGTCCGTGATTCTGGAGTCGGCGGAGCCTCGGGAGGTGCACCACTTTGCGACGCTGCTGGGCTATGGCGCCTCTGCCATCAACCCCTATCTGGCTCAGGAGTGCATTCAGGAGCTGGTGGAGAAAAAGCTGCTGGACAAGGAAGTTTCCGTCGCCATTGACGATTACAACAAGGCCGTTTTGAACGGCATTGTCAAAATCGCCTCCAAGATGGGCATTTCCACCATTCAGTCCTATCAGTCCGCTCAGATTTTTGAGGCCATCGGCATCTCGCAGGAGGTCATCGACGAGTACTTTACCAACACCGTCTCCCGGGTGGGGGGCATCGGCCTGAAGGAAATCGAAGATGTGGTGGAATACCGCCACAACCACGCCTTTGACCCCCTGGGCCTGACCATCGACACCACGCTGGACTCCCCCGGCATCCACAAGTCCCGGGCGGGCAGCGGCTGTGAGGACCACCTTTACAACGCAAAGACCATCGCCCTGCTGCAGCAGGCCGTCCGGACCGGCAGCTATGAGACCTTCCAGGAGTATGCCGCCTCGGTGGACAACGCCGGTGTGCCCCATACCCTGCGCGGCCTGATGGAGTTTAAGGTCGATCCGGAGAAGAGCGTACCGCTGGACGAGGTGGAGAGCGAATATGAGCTCGTCAAGCGCTTTAAGAGCGCGGCAATGTCCTATGGCTGCCTGTCTGCCGAGGCCCATGAGTGCCTGGCTGTGGCGATGAACCGCCTGGGGGCGCACTCCAACACCGGCGAGGGCGGAGAGCCTGCGGAGCGCTATGGCACCGAGAAGGCCTGTTCCACTGTCCAGGTGGCTTCGGGCCGGTTTGGCGTCAACTCCCAGTACCTGATGAGCGGCGATGAGATCCAGATCAAAATGGCGCAGGGCGCCAAGCCCGGTGAGGGCGGCCATCTGCCCGGGAAGAAGGTCTATCCCTGGGTGGCAAAAACCCGCTTCTCCACCCCCGGCGTGTCCCTCATCTCCCCGCCGCCCCACCATGACATCTACTCCATTGAGGATCTGGCACAGCTGATTTACGACCTGAAAAACGCCAACCGGAAGGCGCGCATCAACGTCAAGCTGGTCTCCGAGGCCGGTGTGGGCACCATTGCCGCCGGCGTGGCCAAGGGCGGCGCCCAGGTGATTCTGATCTCCGGCTATGACGGCGGCTCCGGCGCGGCGCCCAAGAGCTCCATCCATAACGCCGGTCTGCCCTGGGAGCTGGGCGTGGCGGAAACCCATCAGACCCTGATCCAGAACGGCCTGCGTTCCCGGGTCGCCATTGAGGTGGATTCCAAGTTGATGACCGGCCGGGATGTGGCCATTGCCTGCCTGCTGGGCGCCGAGGAGTTTGGATTTGCCTCCGGCCCGCTGATCGCCATGGGCTGCGTGATGATGCGGGTTTGCAATCTGGACACCTGCCCCATGGGCATTGCCACCCAGAACCCCACGCTGCGTAAGCGTTTTCAGGGGAAGCCGGAATACGTCCAGAACTATATGCTCTTTATTGCGCGTCAGCTGCGTGAGATTATGGCCATGCTGGGCTTCCGCACGATGGAAGAGATGATTGGCCGCAGCGATATGCTCTCCGTGAGGGCCCACCGCATTACCGAGCGTGCGGAAACGGTGGATTTGTCCCGGATTTTGGATAACCCCTACGTTAACAGCCCCGAGCGCCACTTTGAGGCGGACAAAGCCTACGACTTTGAGCTGGAAAAGACCATTGACGAGGCCGTGTTCCTGAAGAAGATGGGAAAAGCGCTGAAGAAGGGCAAGGGCGCTTCCATGGAGCTGAAGATCAGCTCCACAGACCGCACCCTGGGCACCATCTTTGGCAGCGAGATTACGCGGCTTTACGGAACCAGCCTGGCGGAGGACACCTATCGCATCAAATGCTATGGCGGCGGCGGCCAGTCCTTTGGGGCCTTTATCCCCCAGGGCCTGACCATGGAGCTGGAGGGAGACTCCAACGACTACCTGGGCAAGGGCCTCTCCGGCGGTAAGATCGTCGTCTATCCCCCCAAGGGTTCCCGGTTCAAGGCGGATGAAAATATCATTATCGGTAACGTTGCCCTGTATGGCGCAACCGGCGGCAAGGCCTTTATCGCCGGCGTGGCCGGTGAGCGGTTCTGTGTCCGCAACTCCGGCGCGTGCGCCGTGGTGGAAGGCGTGGGAGACCATGGCTGTGAGTATATGACCGGCGGCCGGGTGGTCGTCCTGGGCCGCACCGGCAAGAACTTTGCCGCGGGTATGTCCGGCGGCATCGCCTACGTCCTGGATGAACAGCGGGATCTGTATATGCGCGTCAATAAGAATATGGTCACCATGGAGACCGTGTCTCTGAAGCACGACGTCAGTGAAATCAAGGCCATGATTGAAGAGCATGTGGCAGCCACCGGATCTGAGAAGGGCAAAGAGATTTTGGAGCATTTCCAGGAGTATATCCCCTTCTTTAAGAAGATCATGCCCAATGATTACAACCGGATGTTGAAGGCCATCGCCAAATCAGAAGAAAAGGGCCTGAGCCATGAGCAGGCTGAGATCGATGCGTTTTATGCATCCGTGAATGGATAAGGGAGGAGAAAATCATGGGTAAACCGACTGGATTTCTGGAGTTTGCGCGCAAGGAGAACCCGGCGATTGAACCTCTGGAGCGTATTCAAAATTTTAACGAATTCCATCCCCAGCTGGATTGGGAGGAGCGCCGGCAGCAGGGCGCCCGGTGCATGAACTGCGGCGTGCCCTTTTGCCAGAGCTGCGTGCAGCTGGCGGGCATGTTCTCCGGCTGCCCGCTGCACAACCTGATTCCCGAGTGGAACGATATGATCTACCGCGGCAACTGGGAGCACGCCCTGTCCCGCCTGACCAAGACGGCCAGCTTTCCCGAATTCACGGGCCGGGTCTGCCCGGGGCTGTGCATGGCCGCCTGCACCTGCGGGGCCAACGGCGATCCCGTCACCGTCAAAGAAAACGAGCTGGCGCTGATCGAGTACGGGTTTGAGAACGATCTGGTGAAGCCCCGGATTCCCGAAGTCCGCACCGGCAAGCGCGTTGCAGTGGTTGGCTCCGGCCCTTCCGGTCTGGCCACGGCGGATCTGCTGAACCGCCGGGGGCACTGCGTCACCGTCTATGAGCGCTTCGACCGGGTGGGCGGCCTGATGATGTACGGCATCCCCAATATGAAGCTGGAGAAGTCGATCATTGACCGGCGCGTCGAGCTGATGAAAGCCGAGGGCGTGGTCTTTGTCACCAACGCGGATGTGGGCAATACCGTCTCCTCTCAGGAGCTGATGGACAATTATGATGCGGTGGTTCTGTGCTGCGGGGCCTCCAATCCCCGGGATCTGAGCGCGCCCGGCCGGGACGCGGAAGGCATTTACTTTGCCGTGGATTTTCTGCGCCGCAACACGAAGAGCCTGCTGGACTCCAACCTGACGGACGGAAAGAATATCTCCGCAAAGGGTAAAAACGTCGTTGTTGTGGGCGGCGGCGATACGGGCAACGACTGCATCGGCACCTGCGTCCGCCACGGCTGCAAGAGCATCACGGCGCTGGAGATGATGCCCGAGCCGCCGGCTGAGCGCCTGGAGAACAATCCCTGGCCCCAGTGGCCCCGGGTGAAAAAGACCGACTACGGCCACGAGGAGGCCATCGCCGTGTTCGGCCATGACCCCCGCCTGTATCAGACCACCGTCAAGGAATTCCACAAGGACGAGAACGGCCGGCTCTGCGCAGTGACCATCGTCCATCTGGAATCCCAGGTGGATCCCCAGTCCGGACGGCGCATGATGGTTCCGGTGGAGGGCAGTGAAGAGACCCTTCCCTGTGAACTGCTGTTGATCGCCGCGGGCTTCCTGGGCAACGAGAAGTATGTGTCTGAGGCATTTGGCGTGGAGCTGAATGGGCGGACCAACGTCAAGACAGAGGAAGGCCGCTATCAGACCAATGTGGAAAAGGTGTTCACCGCCGGAGATATGCACCGCGGCCAGTCGCTGGTGGTCTGGGGCATTGCGGAAGGGCGTGCCTGCGCCCGTGAGGTGGATGAGTATCTGATGGGATATACCTGCCTGTAAGCTGCCTCTATCGCCGGTACGCTGGAAAGGTATTTGGACAAAAAGAGACCGCCGAATGGAGTTCAAAACCCATTCGGCGGTTTTTGACGTGGCGGTCTATAAAGTCCACTCGCTGTGGACGATTCCAACCAGATACCATTGCTGATTGGACCAGGTAAAGACCAGTTTGAGTGCGGACCAGTCTTCGCCACTTTCCTCAGAGCCGGGGAAGTAAAAATCCAGAAAACGGCAGTCCTCGTAGGCAGAGGCCACATTTTCAACGGCGTTTCCGGTGTGGATCACCGTGTCCAGGCCGATCTCGCTGGCGGCTGAGTAGTCCTGATCCCAGACATAGGTCTGGAAATAGTCGGTTATCGTCATACGGATTGGCTCATTGGTGCCGGAAGAGACGCCCCAGACATATGTAGTGCTGTCCTGGGCAGCCGTTTTCAAGGCGTCGGCACTAAAGGTCAGGTCGGTGGTGAAATCCACGGTAGATTGGGGGGTAAAGGTGACGCCGCGCTCTGTGTCCACATAGGTAGAGAGGGTGCTCCAGTCCTCCGTTTTTAAGGCGGACAGGATGTCGGCAGAGAGGGCCAGAAGTTCCGTGTTATCCGCATCGGTGGAGGACACGGCAGAACGGGCGGCACTGGTGCTGACAGAGGTGAGAGAGACGCGATAGTCTATCAAATTGGAGAGAATAAAGCCTATCGCCAGGCCGGCGAACAGCATTCCCGCCGCAAGGGCAATACAGGCTCGTTGATTCAACCGATCACTTCCTTTCCACTGACATAACAGGTCAATTTATCTTAACACTTTTTCACAGAAATGACAACCACAAACGTTAAAATTTCAAAAAGGGCAGTGCTTTTTATACAATGAACGGGGTGGAAAACCGGGAATTGCAGTTGAAAAAGAGAGATAAATCGGGTACACTGATAATATTGATTGATATTATAAGGAGGGATTCTCTGTGGATCAAACCAAAAGAGAGGTTCAATTTCATATTCAGCGCTCAAAAGAGGATCGCCTGGGCAGGTACTGTATCCTCCCGGGGGACCCGGGGCGGTGCGAGTCCATTGCGGCGCTATTTGACAACCCGGAGTATGTCGGCATGAACCGGGAGTACTGCGTCTGGCGCGGCACCCTGCTGGGCGAGCCGGTCTGCACCGTTTCCACCGGCATTGGCGGCCCGTCGGCCTCCATCGCCCTGGAGGAGCTGGCGGAAATCGGCGTGGACACCTTCATCCGGGTGGGCACCTGCGGCGGAATCCGGTTGGATGTCTGTTCCGGTGACCTGGTTGTGGCCACTGGGGCGATCCGGATGGAGGGAACCAGTCGGGAGTATGCGCCGATTGAGTACCCGGCCGTGCCGGATCTGGAGGTCACAAACGCCCTGGTGGAAGCCGGGCAGAAACTGGGCCGGTGCTGCAAGGCGGGCGTGGTTCAGTGCAAAGATTCCTTTTACGGTCAGCACTCTCCCGGCCGGATGCCGGTTTCCTACGAGTTGGAAAACAAGTGGGAGGCTTGGAAACGTCTTGGCGTTCTGGCCAGCGAGATGGAGTCTGCGGCCCTGTTTGTGGCCGGAAATGCCCGGGGCGTGCGGGTAGGTTCCTGCTTCCACGTGATCTGGAACCAGGAGCGTCAGGCCGCAGGTCTGGATCAGATGGAGGACGAGGATACGTCCTGGGCCGTGCGCACCGGCGTGGAGGCCCTGAAGCTGCTGATCGAGCGGGACAGGGCGAAGTGAGCACATTGGCAAGACCCGGTCTTGCATAAGCGCCCCGCCTTTCGGACATACTGTCCTTGAGGTGATCATCATGTCTAAACGACGCAAACAGTCCCGCCAAACCGCTTCCCACAATCAGGAGGACCGGCGAAGCCGCTCCTTTGGGGAGACGCCCACCTCCAGCGCCTATCCGGCCTTTGACAACGACCTGGCCCTGGAGAATCTGGAAAATAACATCCCGGAATGTGACCTGCCGGACTGATGCACCTGCCCCGTCAGGGGCAGGGAAGGGGCAGCGTCATCGGCCTAAAGGGATGCAGTCCGCCGCGGGAGCGGGGATCCGTCTTTTCCCGGCACAAAGGACATGCTATTTCGAAAATCCGGCGTCCAGTACGTCGGATTTTCTCTTTTCC
>CAYWAP010000010.1:0-36454 GCA_964456525.1 uncultured Oscillospiraceae bacterium | reverse complement strand
TTTTTTCCCATTCACAGTCGAAAATTGCGGCGAGAATATTGACGTTTGTTCTGTAAGCTGATACACTCAAATTGGTTCACTGCAATATGACAGGCAATGCGCAGGGCAATAGAGGCGGAGGTACAGCCGTCGGGTTTGGCGGATTGCCTGGTTGCGGAAACGGTTTCTGTGCAGAGGGGAGCCTGAATTCAGCTTGCCTGGGGCGGATCTCTGTGCTAAGAGTGAGGAGGAGGATAAATGTCCAAGGAACTGATTCGTCTGAGCGATGTGTCTATGATATTTGACGAGGACACGGTGGTATTGGACCACATCAATTTGTATTTCAACGATGCAGAGTTTTTAACGTTGCTGGGGCCCTCCGGCTGCGGAAAAACCACGACGTTGCGTATCATTGGCGGATTTCAAAAACCCACCAGCGGCGACGTGTTTTTTGATGGGAAACGCATCAACGATGTGCCGCCCTATAAGCGTCAAATCAACACCGTGTTCCAGAAGTATGCGCTGTTCACCCACATGAACATCTATGAAAACGTTGCCTTTGGGCTGCGCATCTCCAAGGTGCCCGAGGATGAGGTGGCCAAGCGGGTGGATGAGGCGCTGAATATGGTGAACCTGTCCGGCTTTGAAAAGCGGAGAGTGAACTCCCTCTCCGGCGGACAGCAGCAGCGGGTGGCAATTGCCCGGGCGATTGTCAACCGGCCCAAGGTTCTGCTGCTGGACGAGCCCTTGGGTGCGTTGGACTTGAAACTTCGCAAAGGAATGCAGATGGAGCTGAAAAAGATTCAGCAGCAGGTGGGCATCACCTTTGTCTACGTGACACACGACCAGGAGGAGGCACTCACCATGTCTGACACCATCGTGGTCATGAACGAGGGCCGCATCCAGCAGATCGGCACACCGACTGATATTTATAACGAGCCAAAGAACGCCTTTGTCGCCAATTTTATTGGGGAGAACAATATCATCGACGGCGTCATGGAGAAGGATTATCTGGTGTCCTTTTCCGGCCGCACCTTCGACTGTGCGGATAAAGGCTTTGCCCCCAAAGAAGCGGTTGACGTGGTCATCCGGCCGGAGGATTTGATTGTCTCTTCCCCCGAAGAGGGGCAGATTGTGGGAACGGTAGAGCGCATATGGTTCAAGGGAATCTACTATGAAGTGATGGTGGATGTGGATCACTTCACCTGGAAGGTGCAGATGAACCATGCGCCGCAGGTTGGCCAGCCCATTGGCCTGTGTGTGAGGCCGGACAATATCCAGGTCATGCACAAGAGCTGAGGTGGCGCCATGAGAAAAAAACTCCTTGCGATTCCCTATGTGGCATGGATGGCAATTTTTGTCGTCGTTCCGCTGTTTCTGGTTCTGGGCTATGCCCTGACGACCCGTGACGGCGGTCTTACTCTGTCCAACTTCGAGAGTCTGGGCCAGTATTGGCAGGTGTTTGTCACCAGCTTCAAGCTCGCCATCCTGGCGACGGTGATCTGTCTTCTCCTCGGCTATCCCATCGCGCTGTGGATTTCCCGGGAAGGGCCGGGCGTCAAGCGGATTGCCATGGTGGTTATGATGCTCCCCATGTGGATGAACTTCCTGCTGCGGACGTACGCCTGGATGAGCATTTTGGAAAATACCGGGGTCATCAACACGTTTTTGTCCAGCATCGGGGTGTTCGATCTGATCAACCGGGTGTTCGGCACCGACATTTCCTATTTCCCCATGATTAACACCTCCGGGGCCGTCATCCTCGGCATGGTGTATAACTACCTTCCCTTTATGATCCTGCCCATTTACACGGTCATCGACAAGATTGACCCCAGCATCATTGAGGCGGCAGAGGATTTGGGCGCCAACAGCCGGCAGGTCTTTCAGAAGGTGATCTTCCCCCTGAGCCTGCCCGGGGTTTTGTCCGGCGTGACCATGGTGTTTATCCCCTCTGTGTCCACCTTTGCCATCTCCAAGCTGCTGGGCGGCGGCATGACCCTCCTGCTGGGCGATCTGATTGAGATGCAGTTCTATGGCAGCGCCTATAACCCCTATCTGGGCAGCGCCATTTCCCTGGTGATGATGGTCATTGTGCTGGCCTGTATGGCGGTTATGAACCACTTTGGGGAAGGTGAAGAGGAAGGAGGGGCTGTATACCTGTGAAAAAGAACGGTTTATTTGCCCGCGTCTGCCTAATCGGGGTGACAATTTTCATGTATGCGCCGATTGTGCTGCTGATTATCTTTTCCTTCAACAACTCCAAAAGCCGTACCGTTTGGACCGGCTTTTCCCTGAAGTGGTACGCCGAACTGTTTGAGGACAGCCGCATCCTGAGCGCGTTGGCCACCACGGTGGAGGTCTCTCTGCTCGCCATGGTGATTTCCACCGTCCTGGGCACGATGGCGGCCATTGGCTTTTACAATATGCGCAAGCGCGAGCGGGCCATCTGCATGGCGGTGAACAATATTCCCATGACCAACGCGGATATTATCACCGGCGTCAGCCTGATGCTCCTGTTTGTCTTTGCCCTGGGGGCCTTTAACGCAACCATTGGCGATGTGATCGGGGTTCAGCTCAAAATGGGCTTTGGCACGCTGCTGCTGGCCCACATTACCTTTGACATCCCCTATGTGATCCTCTCGGTCCTGCCAAAGCTCAACCAGTGCGACCCCAATATTGAGGAGGCTGCCCTGGACCTGGGGGCGACGCCCTGGCAGGCGTTCACAAAGGTCGTCTTTCCGGAGATTCAGCCCGGCGTCCTGAACGGGGCCATCATGGCCTTTACCATGTCCATTGACGATTTCGTCATTTCCTACTTTACCGCAGGGTCCGGCTGTTCCACGCTGGCCATGGAAATTTACTCCATGACCCGCAAGCGCATCAGCCCGGAGATCAACGCCCTTTCCACCCTGATGTTTGTGGTGGTGCTTTCCCTGCTGGCGTTGGTGAATATTCGTTCCGCCCGGCAGGAACGGGCCGCCCAGAAACGCGCGGCAGTGCTGCGAAACAAGTGATGAATCCGCTGGGATAAGAAGTGAGACATGCACGGGTGATCTCACTTCGCAGCTTCGATGAAGAAGGGAGAATGGGAGAATGAAGCGCACAATTGCTCTGATCCTGGCGCTGGCGCTGCTGTCGGTCCTGTCCGCCTGCGGCAGTGCCTCCACGGATACGGATAACGGTGAGGTGAATGTTTACAACTGGGGCGAGTATATTGACGAGGATCTCCTGGAACAATTTGAGGAGGAAACCGGGATTCGCGTCAATTACTCCACCTATTCGGACAACGAGAGTCTGTATGCCGCGTTGAAAAAGGGCACCGCGGATTACGATGTCATCATCCCCTCCGACTATATGATCTCGCGTCTCATTGACGAGGATATGCTGGAGGAGCTGGACTTCGATAACATCCCGAACTTTGAATACGTAGACGAAGAATTCCGCAATCTGGACTATGACCCCACCAATACGTACTCTGTTCCCTACATGTGGGGCGTGGTGGGCATTGTCTACAACACCACCATGGTGGAGGGGACGCCTACCAGCTGGGATATTCTGTGGGATGAGAGCCTGTCCGGTCAGATTCTGATGTTTGACAACAGCCGGGACGCCATCGGCATTGCCCTGAAGCTGCTGGGTTACAGCTACAACACCACCGATGAGGCGGAGATCACCGAGGCGGTGGACAAGTTGATTGAACAAAAGCCCCTGGTGCAGGCCTACGTCATGGATCAGATTTTTGACAAGATGGAGGCCGGTGAGGCCGCCGTCGGGCCTTACTATGCGGGCGACGCCATCACCATGATCGAGGAAAACCCGGATCTGGCCTTTTTCTTCCCGGAAGAAGGCTCCAACTACTATGTGGACGCCATGTGCATCCCCAAGAACGCGGCCAATAAGGAAAACGCGGAGGCGTTTATCAACTTCATGTGCGACCCGGAGAACTCTGCGGCAAACGCCAACTATATCTACTACTCCACCCCGGAGAGCGCGGCAAAAGAGCTGCTGGACGAGGAGCTGCAGGCGTCCGAGATCGCCTATCCCGGCGAGGACGTTATGAGCAATGTGGAGGTTTACGTCAATTTGCCTCAGGAAATTCTGGATCTTTACGACGAGGAATGGATCCGCTTGAAAGCGGCCTGATTCGCCGTTGGGAGGGAGATCAACGCCGGCAGATAACCCCTTTGCCCGGCGCCTGATCGAAAAAAACTGTGCGGCAAACCTTGCGGTTTGCGAGGAGGTAAGAAATGAAATTCAAAATCTGGTACAAAGCGATGGCCATCCTGTTGGCCTTGTCCATGTGTCTCGCGCTGGCTGGCTGCGGCGGGAGCAGCGCGTCTGCCGGGGAAGTCAATGTCTGCAACTGGGGAGATTATATTGACGAGGATGTGCTCGAAGCCTTTGAGGAGGAGACGGGGATCAAAGTCAACTACTCCACCTTTTCCGACAATGAGTCCCTGTATTCCACGCTGAAAAGCGGAAGCACGAGTTATGATGTGATCTGTCCCTCCGACTATATGATCGCCCGGCTGATTGAGGAAGATCTGTTGGAGGAGATCGATTTTGACAACGTCCCCAACGTTGAGAACCTGGATGAGGAGTTCCGCTCCGGCATGGACTATGATCCGGAGGGGGCTTATTCCGTGCCCTATCTGTGGGGCGTAGTGGGAATTATTTACAACACCACGATGTTGGACTATGTGCCAACCAGCTGGGATGTCCTGTGGGATGAGGATCTGTCCGGTCAGATTCTGATGTTTGACAACAGCCGGGACGCCATCGGCATTGCCCTGAAGCTGCTGGGCTACAGCTACAACACCACCGATTCCGATGAAATTACCGAGGCTGTGGACAAGTTGATCGAGCAGAAGCCCCTGGTGCAGGCCTATGTGATGGACCAGATTTTTGATAAGCTGGAGGCCGGTGAAGCGGCGGTTGGCCCCTACTACGCAGGGGACGCCGTGGTCATGATGGCGGAGAACTCCGACCTGGCCTGTGTCTATCCGGAAGAGGGCTCCAATTACTACGTGGACGCCTGGTGTATTCCCAAAGGGGCGGAAAACAAGGAGAATGCCGAGGCCTTTATCAACTATATGTGTGAAATCGAGGTCATGGCGGCCAACTCCACCTATAACACCTATGCTCCGCCCTCCTCTGCGGCTCGGGAGCTGTTGGACGACGATCTGAAAAACAGTGAGCTGCTTTACGCGCCGGAAGATGTCCGTGCAACCTGTGAAATTTACACGAACTTGCCCCAGGATATTCTGGATTTGTACGATTCGGAGTGGATTCGCCTGAAGGCTGCATAAACCAAGAGCCTGCCACAAGGGACGCGGCAGGCTCTTTTCCGTGGTTGTGCTTCAGCGATGGGCCGCGTGATCAGCAGCCGCAGCTCCCGGAGCCGTTTGCAAAGGAAGCGCACTCGGTGCAGTCGCAGCTCTTGGGACGTGTGTCACCGCAGCAGCCCACCCGGATGGAGTTCAGGGTGCAGTAATTGCGATCCCCTGCGTGATGGGCACAGGAGGTGACGCTGCATTCGATGTTATGGTTGATTTTTTCCATTTTGGAGTTCCTCCTCTGTTTTTGGTACACAGGGAGTATGCGCAAAGAGGGGAGAAACTATACACGCCGGGGTGAAAATCAATATTGCCCCGCCCAATGGCCTTGTTTGGCGAAAAATCGCGCCGTTGTGCATGTTTCAAGGTTCAGATGGGGGACAGGCGAAACATGGCGCAGCTGGAAAATATTTCTAATTTGATTGAGGGCTTCTGTTGCCGCCGGGGGAAACCGGGGTGGTCAAAGAAGCACCGCCCTGGCAGGGGATACGCCCTCCAGCTCCTCTTCTGCCATGGCATAGTAGGCCCGGCAGTCCGCCGGAATGGCGGCGGCCTGCTCATCGGTGACTGCCCGGACGACCCGCCCAGGGGTTCCCATCACCAGCGAGCGGTCCGGGATGACCATATTTCCGGTGATCAGTGCGCCGGCGCCGATGATACACCCCTTTCCGACCTTGCAGCCGGAGAGCAGTATGGCGCCCATGCCGATCAACGTCCCGTCGCCCACTTCGCAGCCGTGGACAATGGCGCCGTGGCCGATGACACAGTCAGAGCCGATGTGAACCGGATAACCGATGTCGCAATGGAGCACGGCCCCCTCCTGAATGTTGCAGCCGTCGCCCACGGTGATGCGGTCGGTGTCCCCGCGCAGGGTGGCGTTATACCAGATGTTCACGTGGGCGCCGCAGGTCACCTGACCGATGACGGCGGCATTTTCTGCCATCCGAACCGTGGGGTCCAGCTTGGGTGAACGCTTTTTGTAAGGCTTAACGATCATAAGGCGTACCTCCTTTTGCCTGATTGTAGCATTTGGAGGCGGAAAGGGCAACGGTCAATTGGGCCTAATGGAGTTTGCGATACCAGCGCAGAACCTCGGTGCTGCCCGAGCGGCGCAGCAGATGGCCCGTCCAGACAAAATCGGCGGCGAAGAGAGCCGCAGCCGGAAAAAGGAGGAAACCGGGAATCCAGGACACCAACTGGGTCACGAAGGGGTGAATCCAGAGGACCAGAGACAGGCTGATCAGGCACCAGATCAGAGAGAAGGGGAGACAGACGCGGCCCTGGATGCTGCCGGGAAGGCCCTGATAATTCCAAAAGGAGACGTGCCAGAGGGTTTCATAAAACCAGCCCGCCAAATATTCCACAGCGGTGGCGGCCAGGGCGCTGCAGGGCATCAGCAGCCACACATTTTGCAGCACCGGGGCGGGAAGGGAGAGGATGAGCCAGGCCCCCAGTCCGTACACCGGGCACATTGGCAGCAGGAAGAGACATTTTCGAACCCGTCTGGAGTGGCAGACCATCCGGGCGTAAACCAGTTCCAGCAGAAAACCGAGAAAGCTGTAGATCAAAATATACCAAATAAAATCCATCAAATCACCCGACTTTTAGCATGTACAGAAAAATGCAACCTCATACAGAAAAATCGGTTGTCGAGTTTTATGGAAGATGGTATAATACTTGGGAAAGAAACGGCTGACAATCTGTACAGGCATGCAGGTGAGATAATCGGCGGAGGTACGACGGTGAGTTTTCGACACTTGATTGACTTTGGTGATCTGACCCGGACGGAGTGGGAAGAGATTTACGCCCGGGCCGATCAGATTATGGATCATCCGGAGGACTATATGGAGGCGTGCCGTGGCCGAATCCAGGCAAACCTGTTCTTTGAACCTTCGACCCGTACCAATTTTTCCTTCCAGACGGCGATGATGCGGCTGGGCGGCAAGGTGTTCGGCTTTGCGGACCCCAAAAGTTCCTCAACCGCAAAGGGCGAGACGCTGAAGGACACCATCAAAATGGTGGGAGCCTATGCGGACGCCATCGTCATGCGCACGCCCCAGGAAGGGGCGGCAAAGGCCGCCTCCCTGTACTCGGAAGTGCCGGTGATCAACGCCGGTGACGGCGGCCATATGCACCCCACCCAGACCCTGGCGGATCTGACAACCATTCAGCGCTATCGCGGCAAGATCGACGATCTGAACATCGGCCTGTGCGGCGACTTGAAGAACGGGCGGACGGTTCACTCGCTGATTAAGGCGCTGGCCAAGTTCCGCAACATTCACTTTTATCTGATCGCCCCCCGGGAGCTTGCCGTCCCGGAGTATATGCGCTCGTTTATGCGGGAGAACAACATGTGGTTTGTGGAGGTCACCGGTTTGGAGGCGGTGATCCCCGCCCTGGATGTGCTGTACATGACCCGGATTCAGCGGGAACGGTTTATCGATCCGCTGGAGTATGAACGCAACAAGGGGATTTATGTCCTGACTCGCCGGAAATTGCAGCGGGGAAGGAAGGACTTGATGGTTCTCCATCCGCTGCCCCGGGTGGATGAGATCGCGGTGGACGTGGACGACGACCCCAGAGCCTTTTATTTTGAGCAGGCCCGCTGCGGGATGTATGCCCGGATGGCCCTGTTGATTGACCTGGCCAATCAGGGGCATCAGATGCCCGCACCGGTGGAGATCGGCGGCGGTTCGGTGTGCCATAACAGAAATTGTGTGACCCAGAGCGAGGGATACCTGCCCCCGCTGACGAAGTGGATCAACGGGGTGGAGTGCTGCGCCTATTGCGACAAGGAATTGTGAGCATTCACAGACCCCGCTTGAAATCAACATGCCCCAATGGCGGTTTCTGTTTCCGTCCATTGGCCGCAGGTTCCATTTTCAAGGAGGGGCCGGCCGGGCCAGTGCTGCCAAAAATTTCGGAAAGCTGGAAAAAATAGTTGACAAGTTTCCTTTCCTGTGGTAATATAACCAAGCTGACAATTGACCTGCGGGTGTAGTTCAATGGTAGAATCCCAGCCTTCCAAGCTGGTCGCGTGGGTTCGATTCCCATCACCCGCTCCAAGTTGTGGGTTGCATGGATAACCAGTTTCTGATATACGGCTGTAGCTCAGCTGGATAGAGCAACTGCCTTCTAAGCAGTGGGCCGGGGGTTCGAGTCCCTTCAGCCGTACCACAGAATGTATCGCTGGGTGCCGCGAAGGAAAGTCAAAGCTGCCGGTTCGATTTTGTATTCTGGTTTCCATGTCTGCCCGATTCATTGTATTTTGCCGAGCAGATCTCTTTGTTACACTCCGGGATTGATACGGTGGGTATAGCTCAGTTGGTTAGAGCGCCAGATTGTGGCTCTGGAGGCCGACGGTTCAAATCCGTCTATCCACCCCATTTTACTTGGAGCCAGTCAGAGCGGTGGCATCGCTTCCGGTCTGGCTTTCCGTTTGTTGGAATTTTATGATGGGATGTAGCCAAGGGGTAAGGCAAGGGACTTTGACTCCCTCATTCGTGGGTTCGAATCCCGCCATCCCAGCCAAATTCCATGACTGTGCAACTTGATCCAATAGCTCAGCCGGTAGAGCATCTGCCTTTTAAGCAGAGGGCCCGGGGTTCGAGTCCCCGTTGGATCACCATGTCGGAGCAAGCCTTGTGTGGCTTGCTCCGATTTTTTCTATCATCTGCCCCGGGACAGAGGGTTCCGGTTTTTCATTGGGAAATGGGGCCGGGTTCCCGCACAAATTCCCCTGTGAACCGGGATTTGCGATCAGGGCGGCGGACTGTTGAAATTTTCTTGCAATCAAAGGACCGCTATGGTAAAATGTATGTCAATTCTGAAGCCAATTGGAAAAAGAATCCTGTTGGATCACATTGTCTTAATTGGAAAGTGGTGTTACTGTGTATGGACGATAAAAAAAGAATCCTGTCCGGCATCCAGCCCAGTGGCGAATTGACTTTGGGCTCCTATATGGGCGCCATCCGAAACTGGGCCCAGCGTGCCGATCAGTTTGATTGCTATTATTTTATGGCGGATATGCACACCATCACCGTCCGGCAGAATCCGGCAGACCTGCGCCGCCGCACGGTGGAGCAGCTGGCCCAGTACATTGCATGCGGCCTGGACCCCAATAAAAACACCCTCTTCATTCAGTCCCATGTCCCCCAGCACGCACAGCTGGCCTGGGTGCTCAACTGCTATACCATGTTTGGCGAACTCGCCCGCATGACGCAGTTCAAGGCCAAAAGCACCCAGCATGGGGACAACATCAACGCGGGCCTGTTTACCTACCCCAGCCTGATGGCCGCCGACATCCTGCTCTATCAGGCGGACTATGTCCCCGTGGGGGAGGATCAGAAGCAGCACTGCGAGCTGACCCGGGACATCGCCAACCGGTTCAATGGCATTTACGGCGACGTATTTAAGGTGCCTGAACCGTATATCGCCAAGGTGGGGGCCCGCATCATGAGCCTGGCAAACCCGGAGAATAAGATGTCCAAGTCGGACAACGACCCCAACGGCTGCGTCTATCTGATGGACAGGCCGGAGGTCATCGCGAAGAAGTTTAAGCGGGCCAAGACTGACAGCGAAATGGATGTGCGCTTTGACCCGGTGAATAAGCCCGGCATCTCCAACCTGATGCAGATTTATTCCTGCGCAACGGGCAGGGATTACGACGCCATTGAGGCGGAATTTGCCGGTCAGGGCTACGGCGCCTTCAAAACCGCCGTGGGCGAGGCGGTCGTAGAGCTGTGCCGCCCCATTCAGGAAGAGGCAAAGCGCCTGCTTGCCGATAAGGGCTATCTGGAAAACGTATACCGCAATGGTGCGGAAAAGGCCTCCTATGTGGCCAATAAAACCCTGCGTAAGGTCTATAAAAAGGTCGGTTTTGTCCAGAAGTAAGGAGTGGCAATCATGCTGACAAATTATAGCGCAGTCATCCGGGTCGGGATAGCACTGGTTGTGTCACTGGTGGTTTCCTTTGCCACAACCCCGGTGGCCATGACGCTGGCAAACAAGCTGGGCGCCATTGACATGCCCGGGGTGAAGGGCACGGACAGTGAACGGCATCTCCACGCCAGGCCCACGCCGCGCATGGGCGGCCTTGCCATTTATCTGGGTTGCTGTTTCAGCATTCTTCTCTTTATCCCCATGGGGCAGAAGATGGCGTCCATGATGATCGGCGCCTCGATCATCGTCGTGGTGGGGATTTTGGATGACATTCATGATTTGAAAGCCACACACAAGCTCATTGCACAGCTGATCTGTGCCGGAATTGCGGTGGCAGGGGGAAACCGGATCACCTTTTTCAGCAGCCTGACGTCTCTCAGCGACGACAGCCGGATTCATCTGGGCCTGTTGTCCATCCCGGTCACGCTGCTGTGGATCGTCCTCATCACCAACGCGGTCAACCTGATTGACGGCCTGGATGGTCTGGCGGCGGGCATCTCCACCATTTCCGCCATCAGTCTGGTGGTCATTTCCCTGGCGTATAGCAACGCCTCGGTTGCCCTCGTCATGGGCGCGCTGGCCGGCAGCTGCATCGGTTTTCTGCCCTATAACGCCAGCACGCCGGCAAAAATCTTTATGGGGGACACCGGGTCCACCTTCATCGGCTATATTTTGGCGGTGGGCAGTATTCAGGGCCTTTTCAAGTTTTACGCCGTCATCTCCTTTGTGATTCCCTTTTTGATGCTGGGCCTTCCCATCTTTGATATCTGCTACGCCGTCATCCTCCGCATCAGCCATGGAGAAAATCCGATGAAAGCGGACCGTAAGCATGTCCATTACCGATTGATCGACATGGGCTTTTCCAAGAAGGAAACCGTGGCGGTGCTGTATATCTGCTCAGCCATTCTCGGTGTGACGGCCGTCACCATCTGCACCACCTCTCTCGCCCGGGCGCTGGTCGTCTTTCTGGCGCTGGCCGCCGCAGGGCTTGTGGGAATGAAAGCCTTTCTGGCCCGGCGTAAGCGCTGAGAGCGCCGCATTTACAGCCCCATCAAGAGTACCAGCGCCAGGATGATGAGCCATTCATCGTCTTCGGATTCCCGGAACAGGTAGATCAGAATCAGGATCAGAAGGATATCCCCTTTGTCCAGCTTCTCCAGGCCGAGTTTCCCCAAAATGCCGGTACCGCCGGCATTTTTTGTACGCTCGCCCCCGAAGGAGGACAGGGCGGAGAGCAGCCGCTCCAGCAAGCCGGAAAAGGGGCTGCCGCCTGCGTTGGTTTCAGGCGGCTCCACCGGGACGAATTCCTCTTCGGATATATATCGGTTATACAAATGAATCCCCCCCGAATTCCCGGAACGCATACCGGATTACCCGGGCCAGCCGGGCAATCTGCATCGCTTTTTCCAGCTGCGGCCGCCGTTCCTCGGATAAAAAGGGGCTCATAGCGGCCAAAAGCGCGATCCGCTGGTCGTTGTCATGGGTGTAGGCGTCCAAAAGGGTGCTCGCTTTGCGGATGAGGTTCGGGTCCAGCCCGGAGAGAAAGCCCAGGGGGCTATCCCGGTTGGATTCGCTGGGCGCGCCTGACTCCTGCACCTCCTCCTTCGGCGTTCCCGAAAGGGAGTTCGCCAGGGCCATGATCTGTCCCATCGCCTCCGGGGAAGACAGGATGGTATTCAGTTTTTCCTCAAAATCTTCCATGGAACCACCTTCTCCCACCGGTTGGATGGTTTGACCTTATTTGGGTAGCCCCTCCTGAATTTTGTTCAGAAGCATGCTGCCCTCCCGGCTCGCAGCAAAATCATTTACCATTGCGGAAAGCGCGGATATATCCCCGTTCTTCGCCTGATCCGCCGCGGCGCGCAGCTGTTTCCCGTTCTTGCTGGACAGCGCAGACATCAGCTTTTTGGTCTCCGGCGAGTTGAGCAGGGCTTTCAGCGCCGCTTTGTCTTTCAGCAGTGCAGCTGCCTCCGGCGAGTTCATCATATCAATGTTCTGTGGCATGATAATTCCCCCTTTCAGGAAGGGCTGAGGTGTGCCATTGGCCCCCGTTTTAACAGCAAAGGCTCCGGTTCGGACGTGAATCGGGCGGGCTGTCAGTTGGGCAAAAGCACCGGGCTCAGCAGTTCCTTTACGGAATTATATGCGCGAGAGAAACAGGAAGTGACTGCTTTGAAGATTATTGTGTTTTCTGACTCTCATGGCGATCTCTCCAACATGGCGAATGCGATTGAGAGGGAACAGCCCGACCGAATGTTCCATCTGGGCGATCACTGGCGGGACGCGGAGGAGATCGAGTGGGCCTATCCGGAGCTGACGATCGACAAGGTCCCCGGCAACTGCGATTGGCGCTCCACACAGCCCGCCGAGCGCATCCTCACTCTGGAGGGCTGCACCCTCCTTCTCTGTCACGGACACACCTTTGGCGTGAAAACGGGCTATGGCGCCCTGGCCTATCATGGGGCCGAACAGGGGGTGCAAGTGGCCCTTTTCGGGCACACGCACCGGGCGCACTGGTCGCGGCGGGGTTCCTTGCAGCTTTTTAACCCGGGCAGCTGCGGGATGGGAATGGAACCTACCTACGGCATACTGACGGTGGAAAACGGAACGGCTACCTGTCAGATCCGGAAAATTTTTGAGGAGGACTGACCCATGCTAATGGTTGTAGACGTGGGCAACACGAACATGGTTTTTGGCGTCTATCAGGGCAGTCAGCTGATCAGCAGCTTCCGCCTGACCACCGGCGCCAACCGGACTTCAGACGAAATTGGCAGCTTTATCTGGGATCACTTCCAGCGGTTCAATCTGGACGCCACTGAGGTGCAGGATGTGATGATCTGCTCGGTGGTGCCCGGCGTTATGCACACCTTGTGCAGCGCGATCATCAAGTATATCAATAAACCCCCGATCATCGTCAATGACGATGTGGATACCGGCATCCTCTACCCGCCCCATGTGAAATACTCCACCCATGGCGCGGACCGCCAGGTTGCGGTTGTGGCCGCGCTGGAAAAGTACGGCGCCCCTCTGGTGGTGGTGGACTTTGGCACAGCCACCACGCTGGATATTGTCGACCGGGAAGGGGTGTACCGCGGCGGCTCCATTCTGGCGGGCGTCCAGATTTCCACCAATGCCCTGTTTACCAAAACGGCCAAGCTGCCCCAGGTCACCTTGGAGGTGCCGGATAAAATGCTGGGGATGGACACCATCAGCCAGATACAGGCTGGCGGCATGGGGGGATACATCGGCGCCATCGAGTATCTGATCCGCCGCAGCGTGGATGAGCTGGGGGAGCAGGACAGCACGGTCAAAGTGGTTGCCACCGGCGGTCTGGCCCGCCTGATCGCCTCGAACACCCATATGATCGATGTGGTGGACGGCAACCTGATTCTGGACGGGCTTGTCAATCTCTACAAACGCTACCAGGCCGGGCAGAGGGGCCTGGGGCACTGATGGGGCTCCCCTTGGGAATTGCCGCAGGAATAAAAGAGACAGATGCTTTGCTTTTTTGATAGGCTGTGCATCTGTCTCTTCTTTTTTGGCCGCCCAGCCGTCCCGGGAAAAGTCGCAAAAATTTTCAAAAAACCGTTCTATTTTGTATTTGAGTATGCTATACTTAATCATAAGTGCGGCTTTGTATGCCGCATATATCTTGTTTTGATTCCGCTTATATAGACGGAACCGAAGGATACGAATCAAAATGGTTTCGGCAGCGCCTGGAAACGGCAGTCGTTTGACAGGATGGCATGGCCGGGGCCGCGTGAATCACTGTTGGAGGCCTTTTATGGACCGTTTTACGATATTACAGGAACTGTTACAGACCCGCTGCCCGGAGCTGGAGCTCCGGCAGGACGAGCCGATGGCCCGCCACACCTCCTTCCGCATTGGGGGAGCGGTGCGGCTCATGGCACTGCCAAAGAGCGAAGAGCAACTGATAGCCGCCCTGCGAGGGGCAAAAGAGGTGAACATATCCCCGATTCCGCTGGGGAACGGCACCAATCTCCTGTGTCAGGACGAGCCGATGGAGCTGTTCATCATCAAAACGCTGGACGGCCTGAATGAGCTGGAGCTGCTGGATGGCCATCGGATCCGCTGCGGCGCCGGGGTGCGGCTCTCTCAGCTGGCCGCCTTTGCCCAGAAACACGGGTTGGCAGGGCTGGAATTTGCCTCCGGGATTCCCGGCACGCTGGGCGGCGGCGCCGTGATGAACGCGGGCGCCTACGGGGGCGAATTGAAAGACGTGCTGGTGGAGACCGCCTATATCACGCTGGACGGGGAGGCCGGCGTCCTCTCCGGGGAAGCCCAGGGCTTTGGCTACCGCACAAGCGCCTTTGAGGGGGGCGGCAAGATCATCACCAGCGGCCTGCTCCAGCTGACCCCCGGGGATCCCGACCGCATTCGGGCCAGAATGGACGAGCTGAACCAGAGACGCCGTCAGAAGCAGCCTCTGGAGTTCCCCAGCGGCGGCAGCACCTTCAAGCGCCCTGTGGGCGGGTTTGCCGCGGCGCTCATTGACCAGTGCGGGCTGAAGGGCCTGTCGGTGGGGGGCGCGCAGGTCAGCGAAAAGCATGCGGGCTTTGTCATCAACACCGGCGGCGCCACCTGTGCCGATGTTCTGGCGCTGACGGACAAAATCCGCGCCGTCGTTCTGGAGCAGACCGGAATTGAGCTGCAGCTGGAGATCAAGCGGCTGCCCTGACGGAATGCACCATGCAAAGAAGGGGTGAATCCTATGAAGTTTGTCATTATTTCCGGCCTGTCCGGCGCTGGCAAGAGCAAGGCCAGCGAATTTCTGGAGGATGCTGGCTATTACACGGTGGACAACATCCCTGCCCAGCTGATGCTGCCCTTTGCCCAGCTCTGTCTGGACAATCCCGGCCCCCAGTATGAGAAGGTGGCTCTGGTCAGCGATATTCGCGGCGGGGTGGACTTTACGCCGTTTCTGGAGGCCCTGCAAAAGCTGCGCTCCATGAGCTGCTCCTGTCTCCTCCTGTTTTTGGAGGCCTCCACTCCGGCGGTCATCAAGCGATATAAAGAGACGCGGCGCACCCACCCGCTGTGCGCGGAGGGGAAAGCCGCTTCCCTGGAAAACGCCATTGAGCTGGAAAAGAAGCTCCTTGCGGACGTCCGGGCACAGGCGGATTTGATTCTGGACTCCACGAACTTTGCCACCACCGGGCAGCTGCGCAATGCCCTGCTGGAGTTGTTCGGCTCCAGCAACCGGGTGAGCATGAAGGTTCAGCTCCTGTCCTTTGGCTATAAATACGGCATTCCTCTGGAAGCCGACCTGCTGATGGATGTGCGCTTTCTCCCCAACCCATTTTATATTCCAAAGCTGCGGAAAATGACCGGTCTGGACCGGGAAGTGCAGGACTTCTTAAATCAATATGATGAGACGCGGCAGTTTCTGGCCCTTTACCGCAGGAATATGGAGTTCCTTCTGCCCCTTTACGCCGAGGAGGGCAAGAGCGTGCTGGTGATCGGCATCGGCTGCACCGGCGGGCAGCATCGCAGCGTGGCCATGTGCCATGCCATTGCGGAAATCATCCGATCCCTGGGCTATCCGGTGAGCGAATACCATCGGGACGCGACAAAGGAGCGCAAATGAACCAAGATGTACATCCCTGGGAAGGCCCTAAAATCGTCGCCATCGGCGGGGGAACCGGCCTTTCCACCATGCTGCGGGGGCTAAAGCATTACACCCGGAATCTGACGGCCATTGTGACGGTGGCGGACGACGGCGGCGGCTCCGGCGTGCTCCGGCAGGATCTGGGGATGCCGCCCCCGGGCGATATCCGCAACTGTATTTCGGCCCTTGCCAACGCCGAGCCAACCATGCGGGCCCTGTTGAACTACCGGTTTCAGGACGGCTCGCTGTCCGGGCAGAGCTTTGGCAACCTGTTTCTGGCCGCCCTGAACGGCATTGCCCCGACCTTTGACCAGGCGGTTGCCCTGATGGGGGACGTCCTCGCCATCACCGGCAAGGTTTTGCCGGTCACCAACGCCAATGTCAATCTGGTGGCGCATTTCGCCAACGGCACGTCAATCGTGGGGGAGTCCAGCATTTCTGCCTTTAAGCGGGCGCAAAAATGCCGGATTGACCGTGTATGTCTGGTTCCGGAAAATCCGGAAGCCCTGCCCGAGGCCCTTGAGGCAATCCGGCAGGCGGAGGTCATTTTGCTCGGCCCGGGCAGTCTGTACACCAGCGTCATCCCCAATCTGCTGGTGAAGGGCATTGTGGAGGCCATTATGGCCAACACCAACGCGCTGCGGGTATATGTGGCCAATATCATGACCCAGGAGGGGGAGACGGAGAGCTATTCTGTGGCAGACCATCTCTCCGCCCTCTTTCTGCACGCCTGCCCCGGTCTGGTGGACGTGTGTCTGGCCAACTGTGCGGAAATCCCGGAATCCACCCAGGTGCTTTACCGCAGTGAAAACGCGGAGCCGACCACGCTGAGTCAGAACCAGGTGGCCAGCCTGGGTGTGGATCTGGTCACACGGGATCTGGCCGACGAAAGCTGCGGGACGATGGCCCGCCATGACCCCATTAAGCTGGCCGCCGCAATCCGGGACCTGGTGCAGGAGCGCTTCGTTCGCACCTGGATCCGCGGGGAGCTGCGCTATATTCTGGAACGGTAAATATCCGGGACGAGAGACAGGAGAAGAGAACCATGTCATTTTCTTCCGACGTAAAAGACGAGATCTGCCAGTCCTGGCCTGTCAGCCTGGCCAGCGCGCAGGCGGAGGCCTACGGCATTTTGCTGTTTTGCAACAGCTTCAGCGCTGGCGGCATTCGGATCAGCACCCAGTCCGCCGCCTTTGCCAGGCGGCTGCCCCCCCTGTTTCAGGAGGCGTTCGGGATTCCCTTTGATGAGGAGCCAGCCGAGGGGGTCGGGCATGGAAAGATGACGTTTCGCATCACCTCCGGGGAGTCGCTAAGCGCCATTTTGGAGACGTTTGGTTACAGCCATGATAGCGCCGTCTCCCTCCACATCAATTACGCCATGCTGGAGGAGCAGCCCTGTATTGCGGCCTTTTGCAGAGGGGCCTTTTTGGCTGGAGGCTCGGTCACCGATCCGGCGAAGCGCTATCATTTGGAACTGGTGACCAACCATTTTTATGCCCACCGGGAGTTTCAGGCCCTGCTGCCCGAGCTGCAGCTGGCCCCCCGGGCCACGGTGCGCAAGTCCAACTATCTGACCTACTTCAAGCAGAGCGACGCCATCGCCGCGTTCCTGACGGCCATTGGCGCGCCGGAAGCAGCCAGACAGGTCATTCGCACCCGGGTGGAGAAGAACGTGCTCAACGGGGTGAACCGGCAGTATAACTGCGATGTGGCCAATGTGGACAAGGCCGTCACCGCCGCCCTGGCACAGATCGAGGCCATTCGCCGCCTGCGTCAGGGCGGCGCCCTGGAACAGCTTCCGGAAAAGCTGCGGGAGACGGCCCGTCTTCGGGAGGAAAATCCTGAGCTGAGCCTGTCCGAGCTGGCAGGCATCTGCAACCCCCCCGTCTCCAAGTCCTGTCTGAACCACCGCCTGCGCAGATTGCAGGAGCTGGCCGAAGACGTAACATGACGTCCAAAATTTATCAAAAAATGCTTGACACTTTGCGGCAGAGATGATATAGTAACTCTACCTGCGTGAGGAGGTCTATCCTTTGTGCGTTTTTTAGCGCAGAAAGCGGCTTCCCGCGGCGGCTTTGTCCGGCCAGCGCAGGGAGGCAGATCGCTCTGCCGAACTTCTCACAAATCAATGGTACCGCAGGGCACTGCGGGATATTGCGCTGGAGTTCGACAGAATCCACCTGTTTCGGGGCGTCTGTCGGAGTCCGGCGTTTTGACGTTTAGAAGGCGGATGAGATCCAACCTTCCCCAGAAACAAGTATAACCAATCTCTATAAGGAGGTGCCGAATATGGCGAAGGCAAAAGGCGGTGCACGTTTGAAGATTACCCTGCGTTGCGCTGAGTGCAAGCAGAGGAATTACAACACGATGAAGAATAAGAAAAACACCCCTGATCGTCTGAAGATGAGCAAGTATTGCCCGTTCTGCAAGAAGCACACCGAGCACGTCGAGACGAAGTAATGGTCCGGCAGAATGATTAGGAAAGGTGTGTGACCATGGCTAAGAAAACAAAAGTTTCCAAAACAGAAAAGACTAAGGATAAGACTAAGGGCGCAAAGCGGCCCAACTGGTTGGTTCGCACCTGGCGATCCATCAAATCCTGGGCTCATGACATGAAGGTCGAGCTGAAGAAGGTTCATTGGCCGCCCAGAAAGGACGTCATTCAGAACTGTCTTTCGGTTTTGATCTGTATTCTGGTTGTTGGCGTCTGCGTATGGGTGTTTGACGCGGTGGCTGCCGCGGTCATCCGTGCGCTGATCAACTTGTTCCAGAGCTGAGGTGTGCAGTATGGCTGAAGGCGCAAAATGGTATGTAGTGCACACGTATTCCGCCTATGAGAATACGGTGGCCAGCACGATTATCAAACATGTGGACAACCGCAACCTGCACGATTTGATTCAGGAAGTTTCCATTCCCATGGAGACGGTTACTGAAATGACGGACAATGGTCCCAAAACCGTTGAGCGGAAAGTCTTTCCGGGCTATGTGCTGGTGAAGATGGTACTGACGGACGAAACCTGGCATATTATCCGCAACATTCGGGGAGTCACCGGTTTCGTAGGGTCTGGAAACAAGGCCATTCCACTGTCTGATGAAGAGATCCTTGCCCTTGGCGTTGAAAAGCATGAAGTCACCGTCCACTACGGTGAGGGCGACAGGGTGAAGATCAAAGACGGCGCCCTGGCCGGCTTCCTCGGCAGAGTGGAAGAGATTGACGTCGAAAAGAATAAAGTCCGTGTGGCGGTCTCCATGTTTGAGCGCGAAACGCCCGTTGAACTGGATTTGGACCAGGTGGAACGGATTGAGGAAGATTGATTCTTCCCTTGAAATTATTTTTCTCTGAGAATTTAAGGAGGTAATCCTCGTGGCACCGAAAAAGAAAATCACTGGCTATGTGAAGCTGCAGATTCCCGCAGGCAAGGCAACTCCTGCCCCCCCGGTTGGCCCCGCTCTGGGTCAGCACGGCGTGAATATCGCTGCCTTCACCAAGCAGTTTAATGAAGTTACCAAAAAGGACATGGGTCTGATCATCCCCGTTGTCATCACCGTTTATGCTGACCGCTCCTTCACCTTCGTCTGCAAGACGCCTCCCGCTGCAGTCCTCATCAAGAAGGCATGCAACATCGAGACCGCTTCCGGCACCCCCAACAAAGTCAAGGTTGCTACGATCAGCAAGGCAGATGTGCAGAAGATTGCAGAGACCAAGATGCCCGACCTGAACGCCGCTTCTCTGGAAGCTGCCATGTCCATGATCGCAGGTACGGCCCGTTCCATGGGCGTTGTCGTCGGCGACTAAGGAGGTAAGACGAATGGGTAAGAAATATAATGACAGCCTGAAGCTGATCGAAAAAGGTAATCTGTATGATACCAATGAGGCCCTGAGCCTGGTCTGCAAGACCGCCAAGGCCAAGTTTGATGAAACGGTAGAGATGCATGTGAAGCTCGGCGTGGACGGCCGCCATGCAGACCAGCAGGTTCGCGGCGCCATCGTCCTCCCCAACGGCACCGGCAAGAGCGTCCGCGTTCTGGTCTTTGCCAAGGGCGCCCAGGCGGATGCGGCCAAAGAGGCCGGCGCCGACTACGTGGGCGAGATGGATCTGGTCGAGAAGATCCAGAAGGAAAACTGGTTTGAGTTTGACGTCGTCATCGCCACCCCGGACATGATGCGTTTTGTGGGCCGTCTCGGTAAGGTTCTGGGCCCCAAGGGCCTGATGCCCTCCCCCAAGTCCGGCACCGTCACCCCGGATGCGGCTAAGGCCGTCCAGGACGCTAAGGCCGGTAAGGTGGAGTACCGTCTGGACAAGACCAACATCATCCACTGCCCCATCGGCAAGGTCTCCTTTGGCGAGGAGAAGCTGGCTGAGAACTTCAACGCCCTGATCGGCGCCATCATCAAGGCCCGTCCTTCCGCCGCCAAGGGCCAGTACGTCAAGAGCTGCACGGTGGCTTCCACCATGGGCCCTGGCGTCCGCGTCAACCCTGCTAAGCTGAGCTAAGCCGTCTGCCGCTCCGCAAGGGAGCTGCGGCATCCTTCCGGCGCGCAGCCGGTGAAGGATGGCAAAGGTTTGAAACGATTGACGAAAAATATCCGGGAAAGGGGTTGACAAATCCCGATCCCGGATATAAAATAAGCATTGCGTTCAGAGACAGCAGGTTCGCAAGAGTAACGGTTTAACCACCTGCCGAGAGTGCAACAAGACAATTGAACTGTTTTGCTGCTATGATCCTCCTGTCTTCAACGCGGAGGATTTTTCTTTTTGTGAGGTGAAAACAAAATGCCCAATGCAAAGGTTTTAGAGTCCAAGAAAGCGGTTGTGGCGGCCCTGGAGGAGCAGCTGAAGAACGCGCAGGCTGGCGTTCTGGTTGACTATTCCGGCATCACCGTGGAAGAGGATACGGAGCTGCGCAACAATGCGCGTCAGGCCGGTATCTCCTACGCGGTTGTCAAGAACACGATGGTTCGCCGTGCGCTGGATGGCGCTGAGCTGACCGATTTGGCGGATGTTCTCAACGGCAACACTTCTTTGGCTACCGGTGCGGAGGATCCCATTGCACCCATCCGTGTCATTTCCGAGTTTGCCAAGAAGATGGGAGAGGACAAGTTCCGTATTAAGGCCGCCTTTATGGAAGGCAAGGTTCTGTCTCAGGCTGAGATCGCTCAGCTGTCCACCCTCTCTTCCAAGAAGGATCTGTATGCACAGCTGGTCGGTACGCTGCTGGCGCCCATCGCCAATTTGACTGCCGTCGTCCAGGCAATTGCAGAAAAGGACGGCGAGGGAGAAGCTGCTGCCGAATAAGCACAGCCATTCCATTTTGTGTGAACTACGCAACTATTTTTTAACTGATGCTCTATTTTAGGAGGTAAATACCATGTCTGAAAAGATCACTGCTATTGTGGAAGAAATCAAGGCTCTGTCCATGCTGGAGGTTAAGGAGCTGACCGATGCCCTGAAGGAAGCCTTCGGCGTCGAGGCAATCGCTATGGGCGGCCCCGCTGCTGGCGCTGGCGCTGCTGCTGAGCCCGTCGAGGAGAAGACCGAGTTTGACGTCGTCCTGGCTGGCCTGGCTGATCCCAAGGCCAAGATCAAGGTCATCAAGGTTGTCCGTGAGATCACCGGCCTGGGTCTGGCTGATGCCAAGAAGGCCGTTGAGGAGGCTCCCACCACTCTGAAGGAAGCTGTTTCCAAGGAGGACGCGGACGCTTTCAAGGCCAAGGTCGAGGAAGTCGGCGGCAAGGTCGAGCTGAAGTAATTTCACCTTCCCGAAATCAATGGGCGGCGGTCACAGCACGTGGCCGCCGCCTTTCTGTTTTACCCGGCGCTTCGCTGTGAAAAAAACAGAGCCAGATCCGATGGTACGGAGCGGCTCTGTTTTTTGATTTTAAATGGAGTTTTACCCCCTGCGCCGGCGGAGAACCCGGGACTCAATCCGGTCATACCGGCGGTTTAGACCGATCCAGATCAGGCTGCTGCCTGCGATGCCGACCAGACTGCCGGCCAACACGTCGGTGGGATAATGCACCCCCACATACAGCCTGGAAAAGGCCATGAACAGGGCCAACACCACGGTTAAATAGCAAAACCAGTCCATTCCCTTTCCCTTCAGCCCCCGCCAGAAGGTGGTGGCCGCCGCAAAGGAGGAGCAGGCATGGCCGGAGGGGAAGGAGGGAGACGTGGGCCACGTCACAAGGGTGTCCAGGGTGCTGATCGACAGAAAGGGTCTGGTTCGCTCTATCAGGGGCTTCAGCACGTGGTCATTGAACAAATAGCACAGCAGCAGGGTGAGCAGCGCCATCCAGCCCGTCTTCCTCGTTTTGGGGGAAAACAGCAGGGGGATGCAAAGTAGAATCCATAAAATACCGGCCTCCCCGATGGTTGTCAGGGGGACCAGAATGGCGGAAACCGGCGCGCAGCGCACATAAGTTTGCAAAAACAGCAGGATGCCGGAATCCAATGCGTAAAGAAAAGACAGAAAATCACATCCTTGACAGGTACAATCAGTTTCCTACACCATCACAGGCACATGTAGCTGGGGTTTATAAGAGCAAATCGTTCCCCTCAAATGCATTTTCTCCGAAATCAAAGGCGTCCATGTTTTTGATCTGGAAAAGATCAAAAACAGCCTGTTCCAGCCCATCGTCGTTGACCGGCACATACTGTTCCGCCTTCTGGGCGTCCTCGCCCACCAGGCGGAGGATGGCCACGTCGCCCTGATGGTTTTCGGCGGGCAGGAAAATGCCAAAGGCAGCCCCTTCGTACTCCACGATGTCCAGCAGTTCATGAAGGGTCAGGTTGCCCTCTGCATCCGTCAGTTCCAAGAGAACCGAGTTGTCGTCTGTGTCAAAAAGCATATTTTAGGCCTCCGTATTTTTTCGTCAGCTCCGGTTTTTCCGAAAGTGCAGATATCCTTCCAAAATCAGCGTGGCAGCTACCGCGTCCACCGTCTTCTTGCGGCGTTTGCCCCGGCGGCCATTTTCCGTCAGAATGCGATGGGCGTCCACGGTGGTCAGCCGTTCATCCCACAAAGTCAGGGGCAGCCCGGACGTTTCCTTTAAGATCTCGGCCAATGCCTCACTTTTCTGAACCCGTTCTCCCTTGGTGCCGTCCATGTTTTTGGGATAGCCCAGCACAAGCTCCTCCACGTTGTGTTCCTGTATAATCCGCAGCAGTTCCTCCACAACGGTTTCCCGGCTCCAACTGTTGATGACGGTGGTGTACCCTGCCAGCATGCCCAAAGGGTCGGAAATCGCCACGCCGGTATGGGCATCGCCATAGTCAATGGCCATAATTCGCATCGCTCTGCCTCGCTTTCCAGGGGGATTTTGCAGACCTTATTTTAGCATCCGCGTCCCCGATTGTCCACTGCAAATCCATGATTTCCCAAAGGAATCCGTTCCTTCTGCGCATTTCGTTCTTTTCCCTTGCAATCAAGGGGAGCATACGGTAAAATAAAAGAAACGATATGAATTTATGTGGAGAGTGGTGACCGCCGTTGCGTCAGATCGTCTGTGTGTCCTGTTCGAGTTGGGAGGAAGCGCCCCGGCGCTTCGCCCATCTGGTGCAGGGGCTGCGTGATACAGAAATATTGTTCTTTGAACCGGCTGCGCCCTTCTTTTCCGGTCTGCGCCGCCCGCGGGAGGGCAAACAGGTTGCTCCAAACGTGATCGCGTTCACCCTTCCCAGCGATGTGGCCGGGAGCGAAGATCTGCTGCTGAGAGCAGAGCACTACACGGGGCGCAACGCCAAATACATCCGCGGGTGTATGGCTCATAATGGCTTTACCAAACCGCTCCTGTGGCTGTGCAGCCCCAACAACGCCGGTCTGGCGGATCTGGTGCCCCACGATGGCCTGGTTTACGACTGCGACCGGGCCTGGCCCTACTCGCTGGAGGAGTGGGAGGCCGCCCTGTGCCAGGACGCCGACATCGTCTTTGCCGCCACCCCTTCCCTGGAAGAGGACCTCGCCCAGCTCAGCGCCAATGTGGTGCTGCTCCCCAACGGCGCGGATTACGGCCGGTTTCAGATTGCTGCAAATGACTTTCCCTCTTACCCGGCGGATATTTCCGGCCTGCCCAGGCCGATCTTTGGCTTTCTCGGCGAAGTGGACGATTTTACCAGGGCGGATTGCGTCCTCTATGCCGCCGGCAATTCTCCGGACTGGAGTTTTGTCTTTGTCGGCCCCTTCTCCAAAACCAATCCCTCCTATGCCGGGCTGAAGCGGCTGGAAAATGTCTATATGCTCGGCGCCAAGTCCGAGACCACCCTCCCGCGCTATTTGAGCCGGTTTGACGTGTGTCTGGAGCTTTGCAACGAGCGGGAGTACAACCCGGAGCTGGTTTCGGAGCGCCTTTATCAGTATCTGGCCTCCGGCCGTCCCATTGTGGCTCTGCGGGCCAGGGAACAGGCCGACTTTTCCGACGTCGTCTACGATGCCGGTTTTGACGTGGAATTTCTCACCTCCTGCCGTCTCGCCCTGCAGGAGCAATCCCCGGACATCGCCGCGCTGCGCCGCAGGTATGCCCAGGAGGCGGACTGGGCCGGGCGGGCGGAAACCCTTGGGCATATTTTGGATTACAGTGGCCTGCTATAGCGCTTTTTCCCGGGCCAGATGGGTGGAAAAGTTCAGCTTTTTCCCCGGTTTTGGTTTTTGCGTTGGTTGTTTCAGTCAAGAGGGTTTCGATTTTTCCGCACCGGATTGTTCAAGCATACAAAGTTGTTTCTGTAGATCCTTTGGCTATTGAAATTCTGTTTTCTGTACGATAAAATACCAGTATAATCGGAAAGTGGGTGTTTTCATGAATCGAGTGTTTTTGACTGCTGTTTCGTATGCATCCGTTTTTTCGATGTTTTTTCTGTCAACACTGTAAGCACAGCAGGCCGGGACAGCCTTATCCCGTCTGCTGTTATTTTGTTTTTATCGCTTAGGAGGGTTTTATATGAAAAAAGTTGCTGTGATTATGGGTTCGGACAGTGATCTGCCCGTCATGAAGGAAGCGGTGGACAAGCTCAAATATTTTGGCATTCCCTATGAGGTCCGCGTCATCTCGGCGCACCGCACCCCTGCCGCCGCTGAGCAGTTCGCCTCCAGCGCCGCGGAAAAGGGCTTTGGCGTGCTCATCGCCGGGGCGGGGAAGGCCGCTCATCTGGGCGGCGTTCTGGCGGCTTACACCACGTTGCCCGTCATTGGCGTGCCCATCAAGACGTCTTTCATGGGCGGGCTGGACAGCCTGCTGTCCATCGTCCAGATGCCCAGCGGCATTCCCGTCGCCACAGTCGGCGTCAACGGCGCCGCCAATGCCGGCATTCTGGCGGCCCAGATGCTGTCGCTGGAGGAGCCTGAGCTGGCGGCGAAACTGGCCGGCTTCAAGGCCGAAATGGCCGCCTCCGTCGCCGCAAAGGACGAAAGCATTCAGAGTAAACTGTGATCAAGGCCCCAATTTCCTGCACAACTTTTCTCGGGAGGGCGATTATGCCACAATGCGATTTTTACACCGATGACAAACTGCATGAGGAGTGCGGCGTTTTTGGCATCATCAAAACCGGAGAGGGCAGCGGAAGCGATCCCAGCTATTTCCGCGACCCTGTCTTTGACACCTATAACGCCCTGTTTGCGCTGCAGCATCGCGGTCAGGACTCCTGCGGCATCGCCGCCCTGACCGCCGACGGACACCTGAAGGTCCACAAGGACAAGGGGCTGGTTCCGGAAGTGTTCAGCAAACAGGAACTGCGCCAGTTCGCCGGCGCTTCCGCCGCCATCGGCCATGTCCGTCACGCCACCCACCTGGCGAACAACAGCCCGGTCAACGCACAGCCCATTCTGGTCCACCGGGCCAGAGGCTCCATGGCCCTGTGCTACAACGGGAAGCTGGTCAACAGCACAGAGCTCAAGACCGAGTTTGAAAATCGGGGCGCCATCTTTCAGACCACCAACGACGCCGAGATTTTAAGTTATCTCATCGTGCGCGAACATCTGCGGACCTACACGCTGGCGGACGCGGTGCTCAACGCCATGGAATATCTGGTGGGCGCCTATTCCGTCGTGATTATGGATTACCATAACCTGATCGCGGTTCGGGACCCCAACGGATTCCGCCCCCTGTGCGTGGGCAAGGTGGGGGACAGCTACGTCTTCGCCTCCGAGTCCTGCGCCATCCAGTCCCTGGGGGGCACGTTTATCCGGGACGTGGAGCCGGGAGAAGTTCTGGTCGTCCAGGATGGCAAACTCAAGAGCTATCACAGCAACATCCGCCATGCGCGCCGTTCGCTGTGTATGTTTGAACTGCTGTACTTTGCCCGTCAGGACTCCATGCTGGATGGGACGTCCGTCTTCCAGTTCCGCCAGGAGGCGGGGCGGATGCTGGCCCGCCGGAGCACGACGCAAAACGCGGATCTTGTCATCGGCGTCCCCGATTCCGGCATTGCGGCGGCCATGGGCTACTCTCAGGAGTCCGGCCTGCCCTATGCCATGGGCCTGATGAAAAACCGCTACATCCAGCGCACCTTTATTCAGAGCCAGTATTTGCAGCGGCAGAAATCCATCCGCATCAAATTGAACGCAAACGCGGCCGTGGTTCGGGGCAAACGGATTGTCCTGGTGGATGACTCCATTGTCCGCGGCGGCACCATGGAGCGCATTGTCCGCCTGCTCCGGGAGGCCGGCGCCCGGGAGGTCCATGTCAAAATTACGGCGCCGCCCTTTTTGCACACCTGCCACTATGGCACCGCCATTCCGGCCTCCGAGAATCTGGTGGCCCATGGACGGGAGGTGGCGGATGTCTGCCGCCTGATCGGGGCAGATTCCCTGCAATATATGTCTCTGCCGGATCTGCAACTCCTGTCCGAGCATCTCAAGGTGAGCCACTGCGACGCCTGTTTCACTGGAAATTACATCCTTCCCCTTCCCGTTGGCGAACACAAGAATTGAGGAGGTCCTCTATGAACAACAATAGCAAATCCGCATCCTATGCCGCTGCCGGCGTTGACGTGACCGCAGGTTATCAGGCCGTTGACCGCATTAAGCCCCTGGTGGCCTCGACCAATATTCCCGGCGTTATGGGGGGCCTGGGCGGTTTTGGGGGCCTGTTTGCCCCCGACGTCAAGGGCATGACCAAGCCCGTCCTGGTGTCTGGCACGGATGGCGTGGGCACCAAGCTGAAAATTGCCTTCCTGATGGACAAGCACGACACGGTCGGCATTGACTGTGTGGCAATGTGCGTCAACGATATTATCTGCGGCGGCGCCATGCCCCTGTTTTTCCTGGATTATATTGCCTGCGGAAAGAACATCCCCAGCCGCATTGAGGCCATTGTCAAAGGCATTACCGATGGCTGCAAGTCGGCCGGGTGTGCCCTGATCGGCGGCGAAACCGCTGAAATGCCCGGTTTTTATCCGGAGAACGAGTACGATCTGGCCGGTTTTTCTGTGGGCTTGGTGGACGCGCCCGACATCATCGACGGGGAAGCGCGCATGCAGGCCGGCGACGTCCTGATTGGCCTGGCCTCCAGCGGCGTCCACTCCAACGGCTACTCGCTGGTCCGCAAGGTCCTGGATGTGGAACACACCTATGGAAACTATGTGGACGAGCTGAGCTGCACCCTGGGAGAAGAGCTGCTGCGCCCCACCTGCATCTATGTCAACGCGATTCGTCAGATGCTCGCATCGGGCGTGAATATCCACGGCGTCAGCCACATCACCGGCGGCGGATTCTATGAAAATGTGCCCCGCATGATGAAAAAGGGGCTGAGCGCCCACATTGACACCACCGCTTTCCCCTGCCCGCCCATCTTTGACATCCTTCAGCGAGCGGGCAGCATTCCCACCCGGGACATGTATAACACCTTCAACATGGGCATTGGCATGGTGGTGGCCCTTTCCAAAGAGCAGGCGGATCTGGCCATGAGCACCGCCACCGCCGCTGGTTATCGGGCCTATGTGATCGGCTCCGTCAAGCCGGGGGACGACGGCGTCCAGGTTTCCTACTGATTTTGAGGTGTCGGCATGGTAAACATCGCAGTTCTGGTTTCCGGCGGGGGAACCAACCTCCAGGCCCTGATTGACGCCCAGAGCCGGGGAGAGATCCAAAACGGCCGGATTGCCGCCGTCCTCTCCTCCTCGCCCAAGGCATATGCCCTCCAGCGCGCGGCCAACGCCGGAATCCCCACCTTTGTGGTGGATCGGAAAGCCTATGCTTCCAACCGGGAGATGACCGTCGCTCTGACCCGGCAGCTCCAGGAGCTGGATATCGGGCTGATCGTTCTGGCCGGGTTTATGTACGTCCTGACCGATGAGCTGATTCAGGCGTATCCCAACGCCATCATCAACATTCATCCGGCGCTGATCCCCTCCTTCTGCGGCGAGGGCTTTTACGGGCTTCGCGTCCACGAACAGGCACTGGCCTACGGGGTCAAGCTGTCCGGGGCAACGGTCCACTTTGTCTCGGAGACCTGCGACGGCGGGCCGATTATCTTGCAGAAGGCAGTCGAGGTGGAGGAGGACGACACCCCTGCCACGCTCCAGCGCCGCATTATGGAGCAGGCGGAGTGGCAGCTGCTGCCCCGGGCCGTGAGCCTCTTCTGTGAGGGGCGGCTCCACGTTGAGGGGCGCATTGTACACATCCGGTGAGGACGCATTCCGTCAGGTGAGCGCCTGATACACGCATGATTTGGAGGAAATTATGGAAGTTTTGAACCTCTTTGAATTGTTGGAGACCAACGCCTACCCCGGCCGGGGCATTGTCATGGGCCGCAGCGCAGACAACCAAAAGGCCGTGATCGCCTATTTCATCATGGGCCGCAGTGTCAACAGCCGAAACCGCATCTTTACCACCACAGAGGACGGCATCCGCACGGAGGCCTTTGACCCCTCCAAAATGGTGGATCCCAGCCTGATTATCTATCATCCCGTCCGTTTTTATCAGGGCAAGACCATTGTCACCAATGGCGACCAGACGGATACCATCTGGGAGGGATTCCAAAAGGGCCATTGCTACCGCCACGCGCTGCTCACCCGGACCTTTGAGCCGGATGCACCCAACTACACCCCCCGGATTTCCGGCGTCATGAAGCCGGATTACAGCTACAACCTGTCCATTCTCAAGAGCCTCAATGGGGACCCCTCCTGCTGCTGCCGCTACTTCTATGAGTACGACGCGCCCATCCCGGGCTGCGGCCATTTTCTGCACACCTATCAGGGAGACGGCAATCCGCTGCCCTCCTTCTCCGGCGAGCCGAAACTGGTGGGCATCCCCATGGACACCGCCGCCGCCTTTGCCGATGCGGTGTGGGGCAGCCTGAACGGGGAAAATAAGGTCTCCCTGTTTGTCCGCTATATCGACCTCGCCACAGGGGAGACAGAGGATATTATCAAAAATGTCAATGCGTAAGATGGAACGGGAACCCGCCCGGCGGGTTGTCTCTCCATCACGTGAACGGAGGTTTGCACAATGACGGAACTGGAATTGAAATACGGCCTGAACCCCAATCAGAAGCCTTCCAAAATCTACATGGCCGACGGCGGGGAGCTGCCCATCACCGTTTTAAACGGCCGCCCCGGCTATATCAACTTTATGGACGCCTTTAACTCCTGGCAGTTGGTCAAAGAGCTGAAGGAGGCCACGGGTTTGCCGGCGGCCGCCTCGTTTAAGCATGTCTCTCCCGCTGGCGCTGCGGTGGGCAAACCGCTCAGCGAGACCGACCGGCAGATCTACTTCGTCGATCCGAAGGCAGAGATCACGCCCATTGCCGCCGCCTACATCCGCGCCCGGGGCGCGGACCGGCTGTGCTCCTATGGGGACTGGGCTGCCCTGTCGGACGTCTGTGACGCGGCCACCGCGACCTATCTGAAATACGAGGTATCCGACGGCATTATCGCCCCCGGCTACACCGATGAGGCGCTGGAGATCTTGAAAACCAAGAAAAAAGGCGGCTACAATGTCATTCAGGTGGACCCCGATTACGTCCCCAAGGCCCAGGAGCGCCGTGAGATTTTTGGCGTCGTCTTTGAGCAGGGACACAGCTTCCTGAAAATTGATGAGGACATGCTGCAAAATATTGTCACGGAACACAAAGAGCTGCCTGAGAGCGCAAAGATTGACCTGATCCTGGCCCTGATTACGTTGAAGTACACCCAGTCCAACTCGGTTTGCTATGTCAAGGACGGACAGACCATCGGCGTGGGGGCGGGCCAGCAGAGCCGCATCCACTGCACCCGTCTGGCGGGGGACAAGGCCAACAACTGGTGGATGCGCCAGCACCCCAAGGTCCTGGGCCTGCAGTTTGTGGACGGTATCCGCCGCCCCAACCGGGACAATGCCATTGACGTGTACACCTCCGATGAGTACGAGGATATTTTGGCCGACGGCGTGTGGCAGGAGAGCTTCAAGGTCAAACCGGAGCCGCTGACGGAGGCGGAGAAAAAGGCCTGGATCGCCAAGCTGGAGAATGTCTCCTGCGGCAGCGACGCATTCTTCCCCTTTGGGGACAACGTGGAGAGGGCCGTCAAGTCCGGCGTCAAGTACATTGCGGAGCCCGGCGGCTCCATCCGGGATGACAACGTCATCCAGGCTTGCAATCACCACGGCGTCACCATGTGCTTTACCGGCATTCGCCTGTTCCACCACTGATCGCTCTGCCCGTGGGTTGGAGCTTTGGCCTGATCTTTTCTTCAGAATCCGATCGGTTTGGTCTGGCTTTCTCTTCCAACCTGGTTTATAATAGAAGACATCAAATGGAGGACGCTTATGAGACGTCACGACCGAGAGGTTACCGATTTTCACGAAATCATACAGATCATGGAGCGCTGCGATGTCTGCCGTCTGGGGCTGAACGATGGGGAAGGCTATCCCTATATCCTGCCGCTGAATTTCGGCATGGCGGTGGAAGAGGGCGGGATTACGCTCTATTTCCACGGCGCCATGGAGGGGAAAAAGCTGGAACTGATCGCCGCAGATCCCCGGGCCAGCTTTGAAATGGACTGTGCGCATCGTCTGGTGTTGGACGACGGTCAACATAGCTGTACCATGGAATATGAGAGCGTCATGGGCCGCGGCAGGATAGAATTTGTCCCGGAGGAGAGGAAACTTCCCGCGCTGCGGATTCTGATGGGGCACTACCGCCATGAGGACTTTCCCTTTGGGACCGGCATCCTTCCCAGCACTGCCGTCTTTCAGTTGAAAGTCCAGCAGCTCACCGCAAAGCGGCGCATGAAACGGCACTGACAGAGAAAATCGAGGGACTCCCGGAACTGCAACGCAAAGAGGCGATGGTATGAAACAGCTTCTGGTATTTGACTCGAAAAACTACACGGATCATATGCCGGTGAACGAAAAGACCACGGTTCGGGCCATTATCCGGCGGGGCAAACTGTTTGCCATGCAGCAAAGCCGCAAGGGAGACTATAAAATCCCGGGCGGCGGCGTGGAGGCGGGGGAGAGCCACCTCCAAACCTTGCAGCGGGAGGTACGGGAGGAGACGGGCCTTCTGATCGTCCCGGATTCCCTGCGCCCCCTGGGGGAGATTCTGGAGCTGCGGGAAGACCTTTTCTCGAAAGGCGTTAAGTACATCTGCCACACCCTCTATTTCGGCTGTGACATCGAGGAGCAAACCGTCCCCCTCTCTTTGACGCTCAGCGAAAAACGGATGGGGTTCCATCTGGCCTGGGCGGATTTGGATACCATCATCCGCACCAATGAGAGCATGCCCCCCAAACGGTATCCGCCCAAGGACACCGCCTTTTTGAAGCTGGTGGCCTCCGGTCAGGTTGCCCTGTGAAACCAATATGGAAATGTTGCTTCATCTCTGGCATGCCTTGCGGCACTGCATGACAACAGTAAGGAGTGTACCTGAATGAATGTATTAGTAGTCGGCGGCGGCGGCCGCGAACACGCCATTTGCTGGAAGCTGTCCCAATCGCCCAAGGTGGACAAGCTCTATTGTGCGCCCGGCAACGCGGGGATTGCCTCTGTGGCCACCTGCGTCCCCATTGGGGCGACTGACGTGACCAACATGGTTCAGTGGGCGAAGGAGAACGCCATGGATCTGGTGGTAGTGGCCCCGGATGATCCTCTGGCGCTGGGCATGGTGGACGCGCTGGAGGCGGAAGGCATCAAGGCCTTTGGCCCCCGTGCAAACGCCGCCGTAATTGAGGCATCCAAAGCCTTTTCCAAGGATCTGATGGCCAGGTATGGCATCCCCACCGCCAAATACCGCACCTTTACCGACGAGGCAGAGGCCCTTGCCTACATCGAGGAACAGGGCGCTCCCATCGTCATCAAGGCGGACGGACTGGCCCTGGGAAAGGGCGTGACCGTTGCGGCCACGGTCGAAGAGGCCAAGCAGGCGGTCAGAGAGATGATGGAGGAAAAGAAGTTTGGCGCTTCCGGCTCCACCGTGGTCATCGAGGAGTGCATGACCGGCCCGGAGGTCACGGTTCTGGCCTTTGCCGACGGCGAGCACGTTGTGCCGATGCTGTCCTCCCAGGATCACAAACGCGCCTTTGACGGCAATCAGGGCCCCAACACCGGCGGCATGGGCGCCTTTACCCCCTCTCCCAACTACACCCCCGAAATCGCCCAGCGCTGCATGGAGGAGATCTTCCTCCCCACCATGGCAGCCATGAAGGCGGAGGGCCGGCCCTTCCAGGGTGTGCTCTACTTCGGACTGATGTTGACGCCCGACGGCCCCAAGGTTGTGGAGTATAACGCCCGTTTTGGGGACCCGGAGACCCAGCCGCTGCTGTATATGCTGGACTGCGATCTCTTTGACATCTTTAACGCCTGCGTGGATGGCACGCTGGACCAACTGGATATCCGGTGGAAGGACGGCGCTGCGTGCTGCCTGGTTCTCGCCTCCGGCGGCTATCCCGTCCAATACGAAAAGGGCAACGTCATTTCCGGTTTGGACGCCGTGGAAGGGGCCTATGTGTTCCATGCCGGCACCCAGCGGAATGAAAAGGGTGAGTTCGTCACCAGCGGCGGCCGTGTGCTGGGCGTCACCGCCAGGGGCGCCAATCTGGCGGAAGCCGTGGACAACGCCTACAAAGCGGCCAAGCCCATCACCTGGAAAGATATGCACTTCCGCACGGACATTGGCAAGGTCTGGGTGGAGTAATCCCGTAACAATGCGTAAAAACGCCTCTGAACTTCTGATTCAGAGGCGTTTTGTCATGTAAAGCATGTAAAAATGGTGTCTATTTGGAAGATGTCCCCGGTTAGGACGGCGTTTCATACGCCCTTCGGCCCGTTTTGTAGAGATTGCCGCCGTGGCAATCAATGGCCACGGTCAGGGGCAGATCTTCAATGGTCATGCGTTTGATGGACTCACAGCCCAAGTCCTCAAATGCGATCACCTCGGCAGTCTTGATACATCGGGCGATCAGCGCACCGGCGCCGCCGACGGCGGCAAAGAAACAGCATTGATTGCGCTGCATGGCGGCCTCCACCGCGTCGCTCATCTGGCCCTTACCGATAATGGCCCCCAGACCCAGATCCAGCAGCCGGGGGGCAAAGCCATTCATACGGCTGGCGGTGGTGGGGCCGCAGGCCCCCACGGCCATTCCCTGTTGGGCCGGGGTGGGGCCGGCGTAATAAATGATGGCGTCCTTCACATCAAAGGGAAGGGCTTTGCCCTCGTCCAGCAGGGCGAACATCCGCTTGTGCGCCGCGTCCCGGGCGGTGTAAATCGTGCCGGAGAGGATCACCCGATCCCCGGCGTGGAGCTTTGGCTGCATGGCGCGCAGATCCGATGTGTGAAGGTGATAGGTGTTACTCATGGCTCTCAATCTCCGTCAGCATATCCTCCGGCAGATCCGGCACGTCCATGCTGTTGATGGCCCCTGCGTTTTCCTCCATGCAGGCGTTCAGATCCAGCAGCAGGTCGTGAACGTGATCCACTTCGCCCATCGCCTTGGCGATGGAGTCAGCCACATCGGAGTGAACGGAGTTGAAATTGTCGCAGACGTTGTTCAGCAGCGCGTTGATCTGGTCCCTGAGGGCTTCCGCCTCATGCCGGATGCTGCCGATGATGGCATCCGATTTCGCCTGGGCGGCGCTGACGGTCTGGGCCGCTTTTTCATCCGCCTCTTTTTCCACCGAGATGGCATGCACCTGGGCATTCATTTCAATTTGGCCCACACGATCCCGCATGATGCGATAGGCCTCCGCATCCTTTTGGTAGGCGGCCAGCTCGGCGGCAAAGGCTGCGGATTTTTCCTCCAGTGCCGCCTGATACTCGGCGCGATTTTCTTCTAACTTGGCCTCACAGGCGGCCTTTAGCGCTTGGATGTCCGACTGCGTTGTGACCATTTCCTCCGTCTCGGAGAGTTGGCGGCGCAGCTCGGCCAGCGCAGTTTCACTTTCTTCCCGTATGTGGGAAATTTCCGCCCGAAGGTCTGCATTTTCGGCGTTGACGCGGTCAAGAGATTCCCGCAGCTCCACATTTTCTTCCTGTGCATATCCAATTTCTCTGCGGTATTTTCGCGCAGCAGCGGTGATATACTCCAACACATCTTTTCGGTTAAAACCACCAAAGGCCGCGGTTCGGAACGCAAATTCCTCACTCATACGGAGCCCTCCTATCATTATTTCTGGTCGTATTTTACCACACAGGCGCAATCTTTACAATGTTTTTCCGAAAAAACAAGGTAAAACACGGAGATTCTTTGAAAAAAGGGGATAAGGGGGGATGTCCGGGGCGGACATCCCAAGGGCCTGCGCAGAAAAGACCTGTCATTTGGGCATGTTGACGTTTTCCAAACAGGTCTGGTTCTTATCCAAACAGGGTGTCCAGGCTCAGCTGTCCGCTGCTGAGCAGACTCTTATAATAGGCCAGCTGGTCCGCGATGATCTCGTCCAGCGCCTGCATGCCCAGCAGTTCGACCGGGGCCTTGTCATCCGTCAGAATGCAGTCACCGGCCTGGTATTCCGTCAGCTCCTGGCTGACAGTGGACATGATTTCCGCATAGTCCTCCTGCTCCAGCTGCGTGCGGCTGCTCTCAAACACCTCCAGCATGGTGTCCGAGTTGGTGCAGAAGACCACCCGGTTGGTGTTGCCGGGGACGTCCACCGTGTAGACGCAGCGGAACACCGAAGCCATGGTGTCACAGAGGTACTCATTGATGGAGCCCTCCTGATCTGAGGCCATGTTCAGGTTGACCACCATGACGCCGCCCTCCTTCAGATGTTCGGAGACTTCGGTGAAAAATTCCACGCTGGAGAGCTGGAAGGGGATCGTAATGTCCTGGTAGGCATCCACCATGATGACGTCATAGAGCTCCTCTGAGGCGGTCAGATAGGCCCGGCCGTCGGCCACTGCCACCTCCACGCTCTCGGGCAGGTCGAAGTACTCCCTGGCGATGTCCACAATCTTCTCGTCAATTTCTGCGCCCTGAATGAGGCTTCCGGGGAACAGGCGGGAGCAGTAGGAGGCAAAGGTGCCGGAGCCCATGCCCAGAACCATGATGGAGCGCTCCTCGTTGTCCGTCCCGGTCATCCCGGCCATCACCGGCGCCGCCAGGGCATAATCGTAGTACATTCCGGTGAAGCCGTCGTCCTTCATCTGGATGGACTGAACGCCAAAGAGCACGTTGGTGGACAGTACGGTCTTCTCCTCATCGCTGGTGACCTGGAGATAATTGTAGATGGACTCATCTTCCAGCATGATGTCATTCTGCCAAAAGGCGAAGCTGTACGTAGGGACTGCAAAGCAAAGGCCCGCAATGAGGATGATCGCGAGGATCCCCTTGAGAACCCGCTTATGTGCCGCGATAAAATAGGCCAGTCCAATGCAGGTCAATACAGCGGCAAAGATCAGGAAGGTGGCCGCCGTGCCCACCGCCGGGATGGTGACAAATGTGGGCAAAAAGGTGCCGATAATGCTGCCGACAGTGTTCAGGGCGTTCAGGCGGCCGACAATCTGGCCGGTGTTGTCCAGCTTGTCGACGGTAAATCTGGACAGGGAGGGGGTCACCGTGCCCAGCAGCACGCAGGGAAAGGCAAAAATCAGCAGACAGGCGATTAAGGCCGCCCAGACCAGGAAGTTGCTTGTGACAAACAGCGCCAGCAGCACCGTGATGCCGGCAATGATCCAGCGGCCGGCAAAGGGGATCAGGGCAATCCAGATCCCGGCCAGAATCAGCCGCCCATAGAGCTTGTCCGGAGATTTGCTCTTGTCCGCCATTCGCCCGCCCCACAGGTTGCCGATGGCCATGGCGATCATGATGACGCCGATGATGACGGTCCACACGATCTGAGAGGAGCTGAAGTAGGGCGCCATCAGACGGCTTGCTCCAAGTTCCACCGCCATGACGGACATGCCGGAAAAGAACTCGGTCAAATAGAGAAAGTACTTGTTCTTTAAAAGTCGATGTTCCATCACTGTGCCTCCTGAAAAATGGGATATATGGTTTAGTATACAGGATCAGGCAGGATGGGACAAGAGAAGTTTTCCCAAAAAGATGGAGTGCTGTTCCCATGCGCGCGTTCCGCAGCGACCCTGGGAAAATCCTGTGTAAATGCAGAAAATCCCGAAATCGTTTCGATTTCGGGATTCAATCTGGCGCAGAAGAAGGGATTCGAA
>CAYWAP010000009.1:0-53751 GCA_964456525.1 uncultured Oscillospiraceae bacterium | reverse complement strand
CGTCCACTTCCTTGCACTGTTTGTCCGTCAGGGCCTGCAACTCTTTTTCGTAATTTTTCACATCGTCCTCGGTGAGTTCGCCCTTTTTCTTCATGCCCTTGATCTTATCCATGGCGTCCCGGCGGATGTTGCGGATTGCGACCTTGCCGTTCTCCCCATACTTGTGGGCCTGACGGGTCAGATCTTTTCGGCGCTCCTCGGTCAGCTGCGGGAAGTTCAGCCGAATGACACGGCCGTCGTTCTGGGGGTTGATTCCCAGATCCGAGATGTTGATCGCCTTTTCAATCTCCTTCAACAGGCTGCGATCCCAGGGCTGGATGACCAGCTGGCGGGGATCCGGAGAGGATATGGAAGCCACCTGGTTCAGCGGCGTAGGCGTGCCATAGTACTCAACGCTGATCCGATCCAAAACCTGCGCGTTGGCGCGGCCTGCCCGGATGGAAGCGAAATCAGACTTGACCGATGCGACGGATTTCTCCATTCGTATCTTGTAGCTATTTAGAAATTCATTCATGGTAACGTCCTCCTTTAACTGACAACCGTGCCGATTTTTTCTCCCATCACAGCACGGACAATGTTCTCGGGATCTTTCAGAGCAAAGAGCAGCACCGGGATATTGTTATCCATCGAAAGGGATGTTGCGGTAAAGTCCATAACCCCCAGGTGCTGTGCCAGAACCTGATCGTAAGAGATGGTGTCATAGCGCGTGGCAGAGGGATCTTTCATCGGATCGGCGGAGTAAACCCCGTCGATGTTCTTGGCCAGCAGGATGACGTCCGCGTCAATCTCAGCGGCGCGCAGAACCGCAGCGGTGTCCGTGGAGAAAAAGGGATTTCCGGTACCGCAGCCAAAGATGACCACACGGCCCTTTTCCAGGTGGCGAATGGCGCGCGAACGGATATACGGCTCGGCAATGGCGCGCATTTCGATCGCGGTCTGGACGCGGACTTCAACGCCCTTCTGCTCCAGAACATCCGCAACCGCCAGCGCGTTGATCGCCGTTGCCAGCATGCCCATATGGTCGGCACGAACCCGGACCATATCATCGCCGCCATCTTTCTTTCCCCGCCAGAAATTGCCGCCGCCGACAACAATGCCAACTTGAACGCCCATTTGGATGCATTTCTTGACTGCGTCACAGACGTGACCAATGACCTCAAAGTCAAGCCCGCACCTCAGATCGCCTGCCAGTGCCTCGCCACTGATTTTCAAAAGCACCCGTTTATAAGCAGGTGTTTCCATGATTGACCAGCTCCTTTGTTGTTCTGATTGGGTGATTGGGACTTACCTGTACCCGTATGATATGCCATATACATTCTACCCTATTTTCCCCTTTTTGGAAAGAGGTTCCGCAAATTTTTTCCAGCTTTTCAGAAACAAATCCCGACCTTGTATCCGGCCGGGATTCGATTTTTGCGACCCTTCGCGATTCGTTCCATTTCGCCGCCCAGACGGCACTGTGCGCTCACAAAGCCGCAGACAGAGCTTTCCCCCGCTTCACCATCCGGGCAGCCAATCAAATGCGCCGAGGACGCTCAGTTCTGGATCACGTCAATGGGCAGTTCCAGCCCTAAATACGCCAGCAAATCTTTTGCCGAGTTGATGTCACGGTTCATGACCGTGTCCGCGTAAAACCGGATCTCCACGCACAGCGCATATTCGCTGTCATCCACCCAGACGGCTGCGTTGATCATGGTGACTTCCGTTTCCTCTTCTTCATCGTAATAGGCAAATGCGCCGACGGCTTTCTCGCCGTCATCGGATACGACAATTGAAACGGGCTCTGTTACAATCTCGTAGCCCCATTCATCCTCATAAACCTCTTCATAACCGGTGACATTATCCTCTATGATCTCCTCCGGCGTCCGGGTTGTGGAATCCAGACTGTACCATTCCAGTGTAAATCCCTCTCCCACCTGATAAATATCGGTGGCGCCGCCGGACTGCTCAGAAGCGACGATTTCCCCGCTGGTGTAGTTGGTGAACACAGGGACTTCCAGGTCAACCCCGTCCTCCGTGGCCGCCAGGGCAGAGCCGATCCGCTCATATCCGTCAATGGCGCTGACTGTCAGCTCGGTGCTGACGCTGTCATCGTCGTCGTCTTCGTCCTCATCGGCATCGTCCTCATCATCCGTATCCAGGCTGTAGCCCGCCAGGACAGTTTTGAAATACCCCCGAAATGCCTGGTAAATGTATGTGGCATTTTCCAGCTCCGACAGATAATCCGTGGTATCCGTTGGCATTTCCAGCGTCTCCGCCTCTGCGGGATACACACTCAGGCAGATGTTGCGGTTATAAGAGCCCGTGCTGGTCAGGTCGATTGTGTAGCCGTTTTCCTCATCCCCGCAGGAAATCACATAAACGCTCCAATCGTTCCATTCCCCGTTTGCCTCCAGTGCATACAGCTCAACGGAGAGGTTCTCAAACGCGTCCCAGTAGATATCGACCGTTTCCTCCGCCGTCCATCCGATGATGTCCATGAATTCCTCGAAATTATCGCTCAAATACGCTTCCAGGAAGGAGGTATAGTCACTGGAATGATCAATCAAACTGTCCAGCACCTTCAAAAGCTGGGTTTGAAGATCCGCCCCGGCGATCGTAATGGAACTGGTGTGGTCACCATCCTTGGACTTCTCGGCCATATCACGCCTGATGGATTTGTAGAGCTTGACAAGCCGCTCCCGGAGGGATGAAAAGGAATCCCCCTCCAACGTGGTCCATATGTCCTCTTGCAGTTCAACCGTTAAATATTCGCTGGATTCTTCCACAACGGCCTCCATGGCCTCAATATCTTCACTCAGCGCCTCGGCGTCCGTGCTCTCGTAGCCGGATTTGACATAGTTGATGGCAGCCCAGTAGTTGATATAGCAGGTAGCCCCGTCCACATAGATCTCTGTGATCGCTTCACCATCGCCATCCGTCAAGGAGACATAGGCCTGCTGGGTGCTGGCATAACTGACACCGGATACCGTATAGATCAAATCCCCCTGCGTGCCGTCTGAATCCGACAGGGCATACACGGGCATTTCAAATGAAAAATCCTCCAGCTCCGCTATGCCTTCCAGCGTGTCAAAGAGGGACAACGCCGTATCGCTTGCATAAAGATCCGCATTTGCTGAGGTTGCTTCGGAACTGCTGCCGCAACCGCTCAAACAGACCAGCAGCATTGCAGATGCCAGAACCAGCGATAACATTCTTTTCACCATCGGTAAATTCTCCTTTGCTGATGTAAAAAGGGCCTCTATATGTAGCTTATATCATAGCGCAGATAGAGGCAAAATTCAAGCGAAAACTTTGAATTTTGGGTATTGATTGGCCAATTTTCTCCCATTTCCATCACATTTTTGTCATATGGATGGAGGGCAGCAAAAAAGGACCGGAGAACCGGCCCTTTTTAATGCTGTGGAGACTCAGGTCTCCGCAGATGCAAAATATGCGTTGATTGCAGCTTCATCCACCTTCATGGCGTCCAGCGTGCGTTGCAGGAGCACGGGCAACTCCCAGCCCAGCAACTCGGCGCCCGATTCGATCACCTCGCGGCTACAGCCTGCGGCAAATCTCTTGTCCTTGTACTTCTTTTTCAGGCTTTTCGCCGTCATATCCTGAATGCTCTTACTGGGGCGCATCAGAGATGCGGCAAAGATCAATCCCGTAAGCTCATCGCAGGCGTAAAGAACCTTCTCCATTTCGTGCTCCGGCTTGATGTCAACGCTCAGGCCATAACCATGGCTGGCCGTTGCATGGATCAAGGATTCGTCCCAACCGGCTTCCCGCATCAGCTCCTGAGATTTGATGCAGTGCTCCTCCGGCCACATCTCGAAATCCAGATCGTGGGTCAGACCCACAATCCCCCAGAATTCCTCCTGGTCTCCATAGCCCAGCTCACGGGCAAAATACCTCATAACACCTTCCACAGTCAGTCCGTGGCGGATGTGAAAGGCTTCCTTGTTATACCGCTTCAAAAGTTGAAAGGCTTCCTCTCTGGTGGGAATCAATGCCGTTTCCTCCTGTCTCACCTGAACATTCCGGGATCAGGTTATCTGTTTTCAAAGGATTCTGTCTGAATCTGGACCAATTCCACCAGCACATCCACCATTTTCTCCAGGGAGCGCACCGGGAGGTATTCAAACACGCCGTGGAAATTCAGTCCACCCGTGGACAGATTGGGGCAGGGCAACCCCATGTAGCTGAGGCGGGCGCCGTCCGTTCCGCCGCGGATGGGGATGACTTTGGGCTCTACCCCCACACGCTGGAAGGCAGTTTTGGCCTGCTCCACCAGTTCCATATGGGAGGACAGCACTTCCTTCATGTTGTAGTAGCTGTCACGCAGATTCAGCTCCACGCACCAGTCGCCATAGCGATGCTTCAAAAACGCTGTAATTTCCTCCAGCAGTTTTTTGCGGCCCTCAAAACGGCTGCGGTCGTGGTCGCGAATCAGCAGGTTGACAACCGCGCAGTTCGTATCCCCCTGGATACGGCTGACGTGGAAAAAGCCCTCATACCCCTCAGTGTGCGCCGGCGCCTCCGCCGGGGGCAGCATCCGGACGAAATCGCAGGCCATGAGAACCGCGTTGACCATCTTATCCTTGGCCTCGCCGGGGTGGATATTGCGGCCATGGAATACCACGCTGGCGCTGGCCGCGTTAAAGTTTTCATATTCCAGCTCACCCAGCGCACCGCCGTCCACCGTGTAGCCAAAGTCGGCCTTTACGCGCTCCAGATCGAAGTGATCCGCGCCCCGTCCGACCTCTTCATCCGGGGTAAAGGCAACCGCCAGACGGCCGTGGCGGATTTCCGGATGCCCGGCGAGGTATTGGACGGCGCTGACGATTTCGGCCACCCCGGCCTTATCGTCCGCTCCCAGGAGCGTTTTGCCATCCGTGACAATCAGTTTCTGCCCCACATAGTCGTTCAGGGAAGGAAAGCGCGCCGGAGTCAGTACCAGCGTTTTCTCCTCGTCCAGAGCAATCTCGCCGCCCTGATATTCCACGATTCTGGGCTTGACATCTTTGCCGGAGGCGTCCGGAGAGGTGTCCATATGGGCAATCAGGCAGCAGACCGGGTAATGTTCGCAGCCGGGAGTGGCCGGAAGGTTCCCGTAAACATATCCGTAATCATCCCGCATGGCGTCTTCAATGCCAATGCTCTTCAAATCCCGGACAATTTCATCCGCCAAAATCAGCTCTTTGGGCGAACTGGGTGTGGCCTCAGAGGTTTCATCCGAAGTCGTCTCATAAGAGACATAGTTCAAAAAACGCTCTAGAACTTCCATCAAAAGCACTCCTTTGTCCCTACTTTTTTCTTTTCTTTTATGTTTTGTGCAAGGAGGCAGAAATCTGCCCACGTTTGCCTTATTCACTCAGAAGCTGGATTGCGTCGTTTTCAACCGTCGCCTGCAACCGCGTGATGGGCGCCTGATAGGAATCGATCAACTTGGTGGCAATCTCATCCTCCAGCTCCCGCTGTACCAGACGGCGCAGGTTACGGGCGCCATAGGTCAAGGAGTAGGACTTACGGGTCAGATAGTCAACCAGCGCGTCATCCCAGGTGAAGGCAATCCCTTTATCCGCCAGAGAGTCCTTCAACTCGTTTAGAATAATGCCGGTGATTCCCTTGAAATCCTCTTCGGTCAGCCGGTTGAAGTGGACAATCTCATCCACACGGTTAATAAACTCAGGGCGCAGGAAGGATTGCAGCGCCTTCATGGTGCGCTCCTCATCCTGCTCATTGACGCTGCGGCCAAATCCCACCGTGCCCTCCTTGCTGGCACTGCCGGCGTTGGAGGTCATGACGATGACGGTGTTTTCAAAGTTGATCTGGCGGCCCTGGGCGTCTGTAACGCGGCCCTCATCCAGAATCTGGAGCAAAATGTTCAGCACATCGGGATGGGCCTTTTCAATCTCATCAAAGAGAATCACGCTGTAGGGCTTGCGGCGAATCTTTTCGGTCAGCTGGCCGGCCTCATCATAGCCCACATACCCGGGAGGAGACCCGATGATGCGGGAAACGGCATGCTTTTCCATGAACTCGGACATATCCAGGCGAATCAGGGATTCGGGGGCATGGAACAGATCCGCCGCCAGCTGCTTGACCAACTCCGTCTTACCCACACCGGTAGAGCCGACGAAGATGAAGGACACCGGCTTGTGCTTGGGAGAAATCCCAACGCGGTTGCGCCGGATCGCCCGGGTGACGGCGTCCACCGCCTTATCCTGGCCGATGATGTGCTGCTTCAGCCGGGAGGCCAACCCGGAGAGGCGGCTGAACTCCGCCTCCTCAATGCGGCTGGCAGGGATGTTGGTCCACTGCTCAATGACCCGGGCCAGATTCTCCGTGGTCAATGTGGGGAGGGGCTGCCGGTTAAGCTCATCCAACTGTCCCTGAACGCGCATAATCTTGCTTTGAATCAACGCGCGCCGCTCGAAAGAGGCAGAATCCGTTGCATTCTGAATGCCGCGGCGCTCCGCCTGCAACGCCTGCAACGCGTTTTGAACCTTCTCAATCTGCGCGGCATTCTGCTTCATCCGCTCTTCCCGCTGCTCCTCCGTCATGTTCTGGTTGGAGCGGATGGCCTGACGGGCCTGATTCAGGGAGGCCAGCTCCTGGCGGCGGCGGGACTGCTGTTTTTCGTTTTCCGTCATCTCTTCGTTCCGGCGCAGGCCGTACTCGCCCTCCTGATTGAGCAGCATTTCCTGCTCTTTTTCCAGATCCGCTTTTTCCTTTTCCAGATCGGCCTTTTGCGCCAGCTGCTTGCTGTGCAGATTCACATCCGAACACGCCTCGTCAATCAGGTCAATGGCCTTATCCGGCAGATAACGGTCGGTGATATACCGCTCCGACATGACAACTGCCTGACGGGCGATTGCATCCGGGATGAGCACCTGATGATAGGTTTCGTAATAATGGGCAATGCCACGGATGACCTCTGTCGCGTCGTCAATGGATGGCTCGGCAACGGTAACGGGCTGGAAACGGCGCTCCAGAGCGCTGTCCTTTTCAATATATTTCCGGTATTCATTGAACGTCGTGGCGCCGATGACCTGAATCTCCCCACGGGAAAGGGCGGGCTTCAGGATGTTCGCCGCGTTCATAGAGCCCTCTGCATCCCCGGCGCCGACAATGTTATGAACCTCGTCAATCACCAGGATGATATTTCCAGCTCTCTTGATTTCCTCAATCAGGCCCTTCATGCGGCTTTCAAACTGGCCGCGGAACTGAGTGCCAGCCACCAGCGCCGTCAGATCCAGCAGATAGACCTCCTTCTCGGCCAGCTTGTAGGGCACCTCCCCCGCCACAATCTTCTGGGCAAGGCCCTCCGCAATGGCAGTTTTACCCACGCCAGGCTCGCCGATCAGGCAGGGATTGTTCTTCTGGCGGCGGTTCAGGATCTGAATGACCCGGGCAATTTCCTCCTTGCGGCCCACAACATTGTCCAGCTTGCCTTCTCTGGCTCTACTGGTCAGGGAGACACAGTAATTATCGATGAATTTGTTCTTCTTTTTTGCCTTGCCGCCCTTTTCATCCCGGCGCTCGGCAGATTTCCCCTGCTTTTCGCCGGAAGCGGCGCTGTCCTTTGGCGGCGTCGAGCGATTGAAGAGCTTATTCAAAAAGGGGAACGTCGCCGTTTTGCCCTCATCCTCGCTATCGTCGGAATCGTCGCCCATCATCGTCTCATTCAACGCCTCCAAACCCTCAGGGCCACCGAAGGCGCTCATCATTTCACTGCTCAGCCCCTCCAGATCTTCCTCTGAGAGACCGAGCCTATCCATCATATCATTGACAGGCTGTACGCCCAATTTCCTCGCGCAGTTCAGGCACAGACCCTCGTTCACAGTCTCATTGCCCTCCATTCTGGTAATAAAAACAACTGCCACATTTTTATGGCACTTGGAACACAGTGTAGGTTGCATGGTTTTAACAACTCCTTAGTTCGTGTGCGGAATATCCAGAAAATGATTGTAGCAAACAAATATGAACAAATCTAGTCTTACACCAAAATTCCTAAGAGACACACCAATTTTCCCAGGAAAAAGCTGTTTTCAATTGCGGTGCTCTGGACGAAACCATAGTGATTTCCTACATACAACACCACCAAATAGATCGTAGTGCCAATCAAACCGCCGCAGATGGCGCCAAAGACCAGGTCTAAACCTTTGACAACAGGAAGATTTACCAGCAGACTTACACGGGAGTTCAACAGGGACCATACCAACATGACCAGCGCGAAAATCAACGCGAAGAGCGCAATATGAATCACCGTCGTCTGCAAGGACGCCATAATTCCGGATGCCATCCGGTTGCTGAAGGTCTGCACACTGGAATTGCTCACATCCGCAATCTGCTCAGCAACCGCTTCGGAGACGAGGGGTTCAAAAAAGCTGGCAACCGCAGGAGAGAACAGGCTGGATCCAACACTGGCAATAAAAACCGCCAGAACCGTCACGCTCAGATGGACGATCGACCGAAGCACCCCCTTTTGGATTCCCTTCAGAATGAACAGGAATACCACAACCAGAAAGACCCAATCGACCCCATTCAAACGATACAAAAAACTGATTAAAAGACTGGCCCACGAAGTTGACATAAATACATTCCCTCTCTTATCTATACCGGGATGGTTTCTCTCAATCTTTTCGGCCTTGCTTGAAACATGCCAGCATGCCCCAATGACGGGCCTTTTTCCGCGCAATACACAGGCGAAAAAATTTCCCGCCGTTGGTCACATGTTTAATTTCCAAACAATACCTAAGGGACAAACAACTTGGCACTTTCGGTGTCAATGAGCATGACAGAGCCATCTTCACGCATAATGGCTTTCCGGGCAGTTGCGGTAGAAACGGAGGCGTACTCCTCCAGCTCATCCTTGTAAATCGTCAAATAGCCCGGCGTCAGCACGGCGATGTAGTTTCCTGCCACGGAGATGGAAAGAATCTCTTCATCGATCGTGCGGGAGACACTGACATTCCCCTCGTCATCGATGATCATCAGTTCCCCTGTGCCCCCGGAGCGGTATTTGCTGAGATATTCCAAGGCAAAGTCGCTGCCTTCCAGCGCATAGCTCACCAGATAACGAAGGTCATCGGACCAGCTCCCTTCCACTTCCCCATCGCTATCGACAATGGCAATGCCGTTTTCCAGCTGGAGCCACAGCAGATCATCCTTCCAAAGCATGTCAATCACCAGTTCATCTTCCAAAGAGGTGCTGGAGAGTTCAGCGGCGCTGGCGGCATCGTAGTACACCAGTTCACTGTGGAAGGCGGTGTCATCCTGGCTGATCTTAATCATGGCGAGGATGCGGTTATCCGGCGAGACAGCGGCATCCATGATGAAATTGGTGGACTCATTCCAGCTGATCTGCTTTTCGGCACTGCTGTTGTAGACCGTCACGGTGGCCTTGTAGCCAGAAGTCTGCTCGACAATGGTAAAGTAGCCCTTCTCATTGATGTGGCCGGAGATGAGATCGTATCCGCTGTCCGTCTCATAGGAAAAGATCTGATTTGCCCCATGGAGCACATAGGCTTCGCTGCCCCCGGCATCGTAAATGAGGGCGTACTCCCCACTGACATCCACCACGGGGTTTTCCATGGAGACGGCCACGCTCAGCTCCTGGGTCCCGGAGCTGGAATAGAGCTGCAATGTGGTGGTGGAGCAGACAAGCAGCCCGCCATCCAACGTTGCAAAACCGCTCTGGCTGTTTCCGCTGAACACAAATTCATCTGCCATGCCATCATCATCCCGGGAGATGGTTCCATAGGTAATCCACCGTTTGACCGCGTCCAGATTCAGCTGATCGCGATAGACAATGGCCAGCAGCGCGAGCAGAACCAGGCCGACTGTGACGAGGAACACAATCATGCTGCCGGTGAGGCGAAATGCCTTGTGCAATACCTGCTTTTTGCCAGGGGCCTTCCTCCTTCGTCCAGGTTGATTCATAGTACCACCTCCGGGTCGGTATCCAGTCCAACCGGTTCACGATACCAGAGTTTCGTCATGTAAAGGCCTCCGGGCGGCGCCGTCGGCCCTCCAGCCGTCCGGTTTTTCCCTGCCAAAATGCCGTCAATATCCTCTGGGGCAAACTTCCCTGCTGCCGCATAGAGAACCGTGCCGGTCATCACGCGAACCATGTTGTATAGAAAGCCGTTGGCACAGACCTTCAGCTCAATCAGATCGCCCTTGCGCTGGACGGTAAAATAGTGAACCGTGCGGACATTGCTCCTGGTCGGCGTCCCCACATCCCGCATGGCTGTGAAGTCGTGGGTACCCACCAGGTGCTGGGCCGCCCGGGCCATCACATTTTCGTCCAGGTGCTTTGGATAAAAATACGCGCGGTTCACATAGAAGGCATTGCGGATGCGGGAGTTATAGATGCGATAGGTGTACTCCTTTTTTTCACAGGAGGTGATGGCGTTAAATCCCTCCGAGACCGCCCGGGCAGACATCACCACAATATCGTCCGGCAGTCGTGCATTGACAGCCAGCGGCAGGCGATCCAGGGGAATGGTGCTGTCCGTGCGGAAGTTGGCAATGTAGACCTCTGCATGGACACCGGCGTCGGTACGTCCTGCCCCCGTACAGCGAACGGGGTGCTTGAGCACCTTGGAAAGGCTGTCTTCCAGAGTCTCCTGAATGGTGATTGCATTTTTCTGGATTTGCCATCCGTGGTATGCTGTACCCACGTACATCAGCTTTAAGGCAATGTTTTTCATCATAATATCAGCTTATTACTCCAACCATTCAAAGGGATTAACCGTATACGCGCCCATCGTCCCAAAGCGGGATGGGAATCCGGCAGATCAGCGCGGCCTCAGGTTCTACAGTCCGAAGCACATCCGCAGAGCGGCAATCACAATCACCAGCGCCGCAAAGAGAACCAGCGCCATATAGTCCCGCTGCTGCATGTGCAGCTGCTTCATGCGGGTGCGGCCCTCTCCCCCGTGATAGCAGCGGCACTCCATGGCAACGGCCAGCTCATCTGCGCGGCGGAAGGCGGAGACAAACAGGGGAACCATCAGCGGAACCATGGACTTCACTTTTTGAATCAGATTGCCCGATTCAAAGTCAGCCCCCCGCGCCTTCTGCGCGGACATGATCTTATCCGTCTCCTCAATCAGCGTGGGGATAAAACGAAGGGCCATGCTCATAATCATGGTCAACTCATGCACCGGCGCCTTGATCTTCTTCAGCGGGGTCAACAGGCTCTCCAGCCCGTCCGTCAGCGCAATGGGCGACGTCGTATAGGTCATGAGAAAGGTGCCGGAAATCAGCATCATAATCCGAACGACCATAAAAACAGCCCGCTCCAAGCCGCTGCTTGTGATGGTAAAGACCCAGAAATGAACCAGTTCGGTTCCTCCGGAGGTGTAAAACAGGTTCAGGATGCCGGTGAACACCAAAATAATAAATACGGGCTTCATGCCGTTCAAAATAGCATGCCATCCCACCCGCGAGATCTTGATACAGGCGACCAGAAGAATCAGCAACAGCGCATACGTCAGGATGCTATTTGCCGTAAACAGCGCCACAATGTATAAAACAACGCAGATCAGTTTGGTTCGCGGATCCAGCTTGTGCAGCAGGGAATTTCCGGGGAAAAACTGGCCTAACGTGACATCTCTCAACATGGCGTCTTCCCCCTGTTCCAGAGCGCAAGCAACGCTTTTTTCGCGTCCTCCATGGTGTAAATACTGTCGTCAATATCCACGCCCCTGGCCTTTAGCTGGTGAAGCACCTGCGTCAGCTGAGGTGTGTTCAGCCCCATTTTCCGCAGCTCCTCCCCGTGGGAAAAGACCTCCCTGGGCGCCCCCTCCAGGGGAATTGTGCCATCGTTGATGACCACAATGCGATCCACGGTTTTGGCCATCTCCTCCATGGAGTGGGAGACGATGATCACGGTGGCGTTGCGGGCGTCATGGTAATCGCGGATGTTGCGCAAGATGGACTCGCGGCCTATGGGATCCAGTCCCGCCGTGGGTTCGTCCAAAATCAGAACCTCCGGTTCCATGGCAATGACGCCGGCAATGGCCACCCGGCGCTTCTGGCCGCCGGAAAGTTCAAAGGGGGATTTGGACAGCTGATCGTCTGTCAATCCGACAAAATACGCGGCCTGATGGACGCGGCGGTCAATCTCATTATGATCCAGCTTCATATTCGTGGGGCCAAAGGCAATATCCTTATATACCGTCTCTTCAAAGAGCTGATATTCCGGATACTGAAACACCATGCCGACCCGAAAGCGAACCTTGCGGATCTCCTTGGGTTTGGCCCAAATATCTTCCCCGTGGAGCAAAACCTGGCCGGAGGCGGGCTTTAACAGGCCGTTCAAATGCTGAATCAGCGTGGACTTGCCAGAGCCGGTGTGTCCAATGATGCCCACATACTCCCCCGGATAGGCTTTGAAGTTGACATGGTCAAGGGCTTTATGTTCAAAGGGTGTGCCTGTGCTGTAGGTACAGCACAGGTCCTTTGTCTCAATCACAGGATCCAATGGTTTCATTCCTCACTTTTTGCCTCGAGCGCCCGGTAAAGCGCTTCTGCGCACGCATCGGTCGAAAGTGCGTCCAGCGGCAGATCAATGCCGCATTTCCTCAGCTCATAGAGAAGGCCAACCGTGTCCGGAACCGTCAGTCCAATGGATTTCAGCCCCTTTACGTCCTGGAAGACCTCTTTCGGCCGGCCATCTGCAAACACCCTGCCATGGTCCAAAACGATCAGACGGTCTGCCATCGCGGCCTCATCCATATGATGGGTAATCAGGACAACGGTGGTGTGCTGCTCCCGATTCAGTCGGAGAATGGTCTTCAGCACCTCTTCCCGGCCAATGGGGTCCAACATGGCCGTTGGCTCATCCAGCACGATGCAGCGGGGCTGCATGGCGATGACGCCCGCAATGGCAACCCGCTGCTTCTGTCCGCCGGAAAGGCGGTGGGGCGCGTGCTTCCGATAGGCGGACATGCCGACAATCTCCAGGGCGCGGTCAACCCGTCTCCGGATCTCTTCCGGAGGAACCCCCAGATTTTCAGGGGCAAAGGCGACCTCTTCTTCCACCACGTTGGCAACCAGCTGGTTGTCCGGATTCTGAAAGACCATGCCCACGGTGCGGCGGATCTCCAGCCAGCGGCTCTCGTCCGTGGTGTCGATGCCGCTGACATAGACCGTACCCCCTGTTGGCAGCAGAACGGCGTTCATATGCTTGGCCAGCGTACTTTTGCCGCAGCCGTTGTGGCCCAGAACGGCCACAAAGCTGCCTTCCTGTATGCGCAGGGTGACGCCATCCAAAACCGCCGGCCCCATGCCGTCCATGCCGGCATAGGAAAAGCGTATATTTTCCGTTTGAATAATTGCGTTGCTCATTTTGAACCTTCCCATTCGCCCCGCTCCGCAAACCAGCGTCCGGTGGCGCCGCAGGGCAGTACCAAACCGGATTCGGCAACCGGCAGCCCCAATTCCTGGGAATCGGTGTATCCACCGTACTTTTTCCGCACCAATACCTCCAGCATATAGGTCAGCACAGAGGGGGACAGGCCCGTGGTATAGGAGTTCACAAGGATAAACAGGGGCTGATCGCTCAACACCTTGACCACCAGCTCCAGGAACGGATAGAGATTTTCCTCCAGTTTCCATACCTCTCCAGAAGGCCCTCTGCCATAGGAGGGGGGGTCCATAATCAGGGCGTCATAGCGGCGTCCCCGGCGGATTTCGCGCTCCACAAACTTACTGCAATCGTCTACAATCCATCGGATGGGGGCCTTTTCCAGGCCGGAAAGTTTTGCATTTTCCTTCCCCCAGGTCACCATCCCCTTCGCGGCATCTACGTGGCAGACGCTGGCCCCCGCCGCGGCGCAGGCCAAAGTGGCGCCGCCGGTGTAGGCAAACAGGTTCAGCACCTGAATGGGCCGCCCGGCCCGCCGGATCATCCCCTGGGCAAAGTCCCAGTTGGCGGCCTGCTCCGGAAACAAGCCGGTGTGCTTGAAATTCATGGGGCCGACCTTAAACGTCAAATCGTCATAGGACACCGTCCAGCTTCTGGGCAGGCTGTCCTTTTCCCAATGACCGCCGCCGCTTTTGCTGCGGAGGTAACGTCCGTCATATTTTTTCCAGCCCCGGTGGCGGCGGGGCGTCTTCCAGATCGCCTGCGGGTCCGGACGTATCAAAATCTCGTTCCCCCAGCGCTCCAGTTTCTCGCCGCTGCCGCAGTCCAGCAGTTCATAATCCTGCCAGCGATTTGCAATCCACATATAGACATTTCTCCAACGTATCAATTCTAGTCCTTTATTTTAGCATTGCAGGAAAGTATCGTCAATAAAAAATGCAAAAAAAGCCCCGCCGCGTCCCTGCGGCAGGGTCTAAAACAAGGTTTAACGGAGCTTGGCGTCAATTTTGGCCGTCAGCCAGGACAGCAGGCCATCCATGCCCTCTCCCGTGCGGGAGGACACCCGAAACACCTCAACCTTGGGATTGATGTCCTTGGCATCCGTCTCCACCCGCTCGCCATCGAAGGCAAAGTAGGGCTTCATGTCATATTTGTGCAGAACCAGTCCATCTGTGGTGGCAAACATCAGGGGATATTTCACCACTTTGTCATCCCCCTCCGGAACGGACAAAACCGCAATGCGGAAATCCTCCCCGATGTCGAACTCAGCCGGGCAGACTAAGTTGCCGATGTTCTCCACAAAGATCACGTCCAGCTCCCCCAGCTCAAACAGGGGAAGGATATTTTGAATCGACATGGCCTCGATATGACAGGCGCCTTGGGTCTGAAGCTGAACACACGGAATCCCCGCACGCTCGATGGTTTCTGCGTCAATCTGACCGGCCACGTCCCCTTCAATGACGCCGACTTTGTATCTGGGCGTCAGGGCCTGAATCATGTTCAGAATCAGGCTGGTCTTGCCAGCCCCGGGAGAACCCATCACATTGATGAGGCAGACCTTCTTCTCCTCCAGGGTGTTTCGGACATCCCGGCTGACATCTTCATTCCACTCCATGATCTGTCGTACAATTTTAATCTCCATCTTCTACCTCCATGCTGCTGATGTAGAATTCCCTTCCCGCTCTCAGCGCTACCTCTCTGCCGCCGCACAACGGACAGCGCATGCGGAAGTGCTCCACCCGGCTTTCCACGCGGCAATCCCGGCAGTATAACGTTGCCGGCACGCGCTCCACCTGGATCTGCGCGTTTTCAGCCAGGGTTCCCTCACTGACGAGGTCGAAATACGTCTGGATGATCTCAGGGACATAGTCGCAGTAATCCCCCATTTGAATCGTGATCTTATAGACCCGTTTGGCCCCCAGCCGTTTTGCCTCGTTGACAGCGATGTTACAGATGCTCTGTGTGATTGGCAGTTCGTGCAAGGAGATCACGCTTTCTTGGAACCTTCGGCGGGGAGACAATGGCATGGAATCCAGCCGACTGTCCGTTTTTTGGTTGATTTAGCAGTTATTATAGCATGAGGCATCCGATTCTGCAACCGCCTTTGCAAGACCCTTTCAGCAGGTGAGATCCACCCAGGCGTCTACCAGGGAGGCATCCCGGAACAGCCTGCCTGACGGCGGCGTCAGCGTAAAGGCCAGAATCAGGGCAATCCAGAAAATTGTGATCCACAGGGCAACGCTCCTGAATTCCTTTTCCAGCGTCACCGCCGCGGGAAGCAGGAACCCCAGCCCTATCACAATGACAAAGATCAGCAGATCGACCACCAGGGCCTCCCCGCCCAGACAGATGTGGTAGACCCAGGCCAGGATCAGCATAAAAACGCTGGATACTACGGGTGCGATCAGCGTTTCCACACGTTTTCCCCTTCCATAAACCGCCGGAAGGACGACCAGAAGGGGCCAGTAGACAATTTTAACATGCTCCCAGATGCTCTCGCTGACCGGTGCGATGAACTCCGTCAGGATACTGGGCCACAGGTCAAACAGGTTGTGCAGAAGGACGCCCAAAACCAGCGCCGCCACCAGCCCGGCTGTCTGTTTCCACATCCATTGTACTGACTGAATTTTCATGACAAAATCCCCCATTCCTCCGCTGCACGCGACACCAACAGAACGAAACCCCTTCCCGGAAGGATCGGGGATGTTCGCCGCAGCACGCCCCGCCGGGGATACGTGACGTCCCCCTCACGGTCATATGGTTCCCATACAACCGCTCCCTTTCCCGGTTGAGGAACTTTATGCCCAAACGGGAAAAAAGATACCGGCCAGCAACTGCCAGCCGGTATCTTTCTGTCATGTACTTACTTGACTTCAATCAACTCATAATCACGCGTGCCCAGGCCGATCTTTTCGCCGTGGGAGAGCTGCGTCCGCCACTCAACATTGGGGTTGGAGTTTTTAAACACATCCCCCAGGTCGGTAAAGCCGCATTTGCACAGGTTATCACCCAACTGGCTGTTGGGCATCGGGGTCGCCTTCTCACAGGCGTCTGCACAGGCCTGATCGATGGCCACCGGGTCAAAGGAGGCAAACATGCCGATATTGGGCAGGATGGGGGCATCGTTCTCCCCGTGGCAGTCGCAGTTGGGAGAGATGTCCATGGCCAGGGAGATGTGGAAGTTGGGGCGATCCTGGCAGACGGCCATGGAATATTCGGCCATTTTCCGATCCAAATCCTCCAGCGCGCTGTCGCTCTCGGCGTAGATGGCATCAAAGTTGCAGGCGCCGATGCAGCGGCCGCAGCCAACGCAGTTCTCATGATTGATCTGGGCCAGCCCCTCCTCGTTGTAGGAGATGCCGTTGTTCGCGCACTGCTTGATGCACTGGCGGCAACCGCGGCAATGATCCGGATCGACAACCGGTTTTCCGTTGCAGTGCTGGTCCATCTTGCCACCACGGCTGCCGCTGCCCATTCCCAGATTCTTGATGGCGCCCCCAAAGCCGGTCATCTCATGGCCCTTGAAGTGGTTCAAGCTGATCACAATATCTGCATCCATGATGGCGCGGCCGATTTTTGCCGCCTTCACCAGCTCGCCGTTCCGGACGGGAACTTCCACATCATCCGTCCCCTTCAGGCCGTCGGCAATGAGGATGGGGCAGCCAACGGTCATCCAGTTAAAGCCGTTCTCGGCTGCCACATGGAGGTGCTCCAGCGCGTTTTTGCGGCTGCCCGGATACAGCGTGTTGCAGTCGGTCAGGAAGGGCTTTCCGCCCAGCTCCCGAACCACGTCAACCACCACTTTGACATAGTTGGGACGCAAATAAGCCATATTGCCCGCCTCACCAAAATGCATCTTGATGGCAACAAACTTGCCGTTGAAATCAATATCGCCGATGCCTGCGCGGAGGAGCAGTTTCTTGAGCTTTTCCAGATAACTGACGCCAACCTTTGTCCGGAAGTCGGTAAAGTAAACCTTTGATGACATAAGTAAAACCTCCTGCGTTGAATCTTCTCTTATTCTATATATTGGTAAATTTTGGAGACGGGAAACGTCCGCCCTTCTGAGGAAGAGCCCCCCAGAAACGGGTCAGTTCAAAAAGTCTTTCAGCTTCTTCGAGCGGCTGGGATGGCGCAGTTTGCGCAACGCCTTGGCCTCAATCTGGCGGATTCGCTCGCGGGTGACGTGGAACTGCTTACCCACCTCTTCCAGCGTGCGGGTGCGGCCATCCTCAATGCCAAACCGCAGCTTGAGAACCATCTCCTCCCTGGGGGTAAGGGTGGAGAGAACCTCCACCAGCTGCTCTTTCAGCAGCGTAAAGGACGCGGCCTCAGAGGGTTCGCTGGCGTCCTCATCCGGAATGAAGTCCCCCAGATGGGAGTCCTCTTCCTCGCCGATGGGCGTCTCCAGGGAGACGGGTTCCTGGGCAATTTTCAAAATTTCACGAACCTTCTCCACGGGCATGGACATTTCCTCGGCGATTTCCTCGGGCGTGGGGTCGTGCCCGAGTTCCTGCAGCAGCTGCCGGGAAACACGGATGACCTTATTGATGGTTTCCACCATATGGACAGGGATTCGTATGGTCCGCGCCTGGTCGGCAATGGCGCGGGTAATGGCCTGACGAATCCACCAGGTCGCATAGGTGGAAAACTTATAGCCCTTGGTGTAGTCAAACTTCTCAACCGCTTTGATGAGGCCCAGGTTGCCCTCTTGAATCAGATCCAGGAACAGCATCCCGCGGCCCACATAGCGCTTGGCAATGGAGACGACCAGACGCAGGTTCGCCTCCGCCAGCCGCTGCTTGCAGACTTCCCCCTTTTTCACTGCCTTTTTCAGCTCTTCGACCAGCTCGGGGGCCAGCTCCTCCCCGTTGTTTGCAGCCTCGTCCAGAACGCTCTGGGCCTCATAACCGGCGCTCATCCCCATGGCCAGATCGGTCTCCTCCTCAGGGGTCAGCAGAGCGACTTTTCCGATCTCTTTCAGATACATACGAACCGGGTCGTCAATGCCAAAACTTTCTACCAGAGTGTTGGGATCGACAACCTCTTCCTCCGGGATGTCCTCCATCTGCTCCACCGGAGGCTCGATTGTATCCACGATGTCCTCATCGGCGACCAGGTCGATGTTGCAGTTCTCGCAGATCTCGTAAAACCGATCCAAGGTATCGGAATCCAGATCGATTCCTTCCAGCTCCATCATTTCCGTCGCGGTCAGCTTGCCGGCTTTCTTGCCCCGCTCGATCAGCCCGTTCAGCTTCTCTGCGCCGACGACGCCGTCCGGAATGCGGTTCTTATCGTCCGCCTGGCTGGTTCTGGAAGTTATCTTTTTCTTTTCACTCATAGTTGTTCCTCCGTATTTTTTCTACGCGCCAACGCAAGCAGAACATCGTCTCCGGCATCCTGCCGCTTCACATACTCATCGCGTATCGTTTTTATGTAATCAGCAAGTGCCTTTTGGCTGTTTGCCAAAGACTCTGGCTGTTGCATGAAAGAAGTCAAATGACTCAGTTCATCCGGGTCCAGTGCTGCGCTCATCCAGGAGAACGAGGTCTCCCGCCCCGCCTGCCAGCGGTTCAGCAGGATGCTGTAAATCTTCCGCAACAGATCGGAACTGAACATATCCGGCGAGAGGTCTTCCAGCTTGGAGAACAGCAGCGGGTCCATCAGCAACAGGCGGATTACCCCTTCCTCTGCCCTGGCCGAGCGGATGTTCTCATACCGGAATTTTCGATCTTCCGGCTGCCGGTTCACCGTGGGAAGCATGGCTTTTCGCTCTTCCTGCTTGCGCTCCCGGTACATGTTCCGCCGCCTCTGCCGGTTCACCTCGGCAATCATGGCGGCGCGGTCCACTTTGACGCCTTCTGCCACCCGCCCGGCATAGATTTCCCGCTCGACGGGGCTGTCCAGACCGGCAATCAGTTCCGCCGCCTCCTGGAGGTACTCGATGCGGCCTTCGTCCGAATCCACATCGTATTTCTGGCGAACCTGAAGGAGCTGATACTCCACATGGTTCTCAGACCCGTCCAGCAGCTTTTGAAAGGCCGCGCTTCCATACTTTTTGATGAATTCATCCGGATCCTTTCCACCCGTCACCCGGAGAACCTTCACATTCAGCCCCACTTTCCCCAGGATGCCGATGGCCCTCTGGGCGGCGGCCATTCCGGCGCTGTCGCTATCGTAGGACAACACGACCTCCTTGCAGTACTTGGCCAGCAGCCGGGCATGGTCTTCCGTCAGAGAAGTGCCAAGGGAGGCTACCGCATAATCAAACCCGCCCTGATGGAGGGAAATGGTATCCATATAGCCTTCGGTCAAAATGATTTTTTCAGACTTGGACTTTTTTGCCAGATTCAGCGCGAAGAGGTTCCGGCTCTTGTTGTAAATGATGGTGTCCGGCGAGTTCAGATACTTGGGTTTGGAATCGTCCAGCACACGTCCGCCGAAACCGATCACATTTCCCCGCAAATCGATGATGGGAAAGATCACCCGCCCCCGGAACCGGTCATAGATATGGCCCTTCTGGTTGGAGACCACCAGACCGGCATCCAGCAATTCCAGCTTGGAATATCCCTTTTCCTGCATCGCCTGGATCAGGCCGTCCCATTTGTCCGGCGCATATCCCAGGCCAAAATTGGTGATGGTCTTCCGGGACAGACCGCGCATCGCCAAATAGGCCCGTGCAGACTCCCCGGCCGGGGAATGGAGTTGGCTGTGGAAAAAACGGGCCGCTTCCCTGTTCAGGTCATAGAGGCGATCCCGCTTCTTCCTGTCCCCGGTATCTTCCCGGGTCTCCGGCATTTGCAGGCCGGCCCTCTGGGCCAGAATGGTCACCGCGTCCACAAAGCCGACGCTTTCTTCCTCCATGATGAAGCTGATCGCGTTGCCGCCCTTATGGCAGCCAAAGCAGTAATACATCTCCTTCTCCGGAGAGACCGAAAAAGACGGCGTCTTCTCACTGTGAAACGGACAAAGCCCCCAATAGCGATTGCCCTTTTTTTGCAGCTGCACGTACCCGGAAATCAGATCTACCAAATCGGTGCGGGCATTGACTTCCTCCAGAAACTGCTCTGGAATCGCCATGGTTCCCCCTCCTTTCCGCGAAAAGGACTATCTTACATGGTAAACGGCGCATTTCTGCTATTTTTATTCATCTACATAAACTTTATACGCAGTTCTTTCCCCATTTCCTTTTTTTGAAGTAAATTTTTTATGAATTTTCCGCCGGGCGATAGAAAAGAGGAAACGAGCATCCTCATAATACCGGTTTCCTCTTTGCACGTATCAATTATAAACGCCTCATCCAGCGCGCTAGGCACCCCTTATGCGATGCCCAAAATCACTGTGGCAAACTGGAAGTAAATCAGCAGGGAGACGGCGTCCACAATGGTGGTGATGAACGGGGACGCCATCACCGCCGGATCGAACCCCAGCCGGTCGGCAACCATGGGGAGGGTGCAGCCGATGACCTTTGCGCAAACCACCGTAGCCGCCAGGGCGCAGCAGATCACCAGATCCACCGCAACCGTAATCTCTGACCGGCCAAACAAAAAGCGATCCACCAACATAATCTTCCCAAAGTTGACCACCGCCAGGGTCACGCTGCAGCAGACGGCGACGCGGAACTCCTTCCAGAGGACGGCAAGCAGGTCGCTGAACTTAACCTCTCCCAAAGACAGCCCGCGAATCACGGTGACTGCGGCCTGGGAGCCGGAGTTTCCGCCGGTGTCCATCAGCATGGGGATGAACCCTGTCAAGACCGCATAGACCGCCAGCGCGTTTTCAAAACTGTCAATAATCAGGCCGGTGAACGTGGCGGAGACCATCAGCAGCAACAGCCAGGGGATTCGGGATTTCCACGTCTCGAACACGCTGGTTTTGAAATAGGGCTTCTCCGTCGGGAGGATAGCGGCCATCTTCTCCATGTCCTCCGTCGTTTCCTCCTGCATGACGTCCACAGCGTCGTCCACGGTGATAATGCCCACCATCCGGTTCTCCGTGTCCACCACGGCCAGCGACATCAGGTCATACCGTTTCATCAGGTTGGCCGCCTCTTCCTGGTCGTCCGTCGTGGAGGCATAGATCACGTTCGTGTCCATAATATCGGCCAGGACGTCATCGTACTGGTGCATCAGCAGGTCTTTGACGGTGACAATTCCCTCCAGATGGCGCTCCCGGTCCATGACAAAGAGCACATAGATGGTTTCTTTGTCCTGCCCGTGCTGGCGGATATAGTCAAAGGCGTCCTTCACCGTCATGCTCTTTTTCAGGGCAATGTATTCGGCCGTCATAATGCTGCCGGCGGAGTTTTCAGGATAATTCAAAAACTGATTGACCAGCTTACGTGTCTCCGGCGTGACATTTTCCAGCACCCGGCGAACCACGGTGGCGGGCAGCTCCTCCAGCATGTCAACCATGTCGTCAATGTACAGGTCCTCGACAACATCTTTTAACTCGGTGTCTGTAATGGTGACAATGATCTCTTTCTGGATTTCCACCGGCAGGAATGCAAAGACGTCAGACGCCTCTGTTTTGGGCAGCATCCGGTATACCAGAACCGCTTCCTTCAAAGATAGCTCCTCCAGGAACTCCGCCACATCGACCTCGTTCATGCGATCCAAAAGGAATTTCAGTTTTCGGAAGTCCTTCTCTTGGACCAATCTTCCAAGCTCTTTCATATCAATTTCAATATTCACGCGAATGACCTCCTACCTTTTGACGATGAATGGATACCCCTTGCGCAATCCTCCCAGAATGTCAGCAGAGCCACCAAAGCCATGTTCCCCGGTTTGGCCGCAAAACAGGCAAACACCGTTGAACGTGGCGGGCAAAATAGCCCCAAATCAAACGTTTGATAAACCTTAAGAGAATTGCCCATTCCATTAAGATATCCGTCGTTCCAAATCCTACTCAGAAAATTGATGAACGCCTGTACACACAAGCTCATATTATTTTACCAAACCAAAACGCCTTTTTCAACCATATTTTTAGCTCTTCTTTAAAAATGAGAAACCCGGCCAAGGGCGCGGAATTTTTCCGCCGGACGGGGCGATTTGACGCCCCAATCTGTTGCGAATTGCAAGGAACATCAACGCCCCATGGCGGAGAAAGGCCCGTTATGGGGCGTGAATCAAATAAAATGTCCCCGGACTATTCCGGGGACATCGGGAAATGATCGGGCTGTCTACATTGCCGGGCCATTTGACGGTTTGGACGGCCATCTGCCGAAGCCTCCGCCCGATCGCCGCGGCCTTTTCCGCACCGGATCACAGTTGATGATTTTTAACTTTCATCTCTCCAATGGTGCGGGCCAGGGTTGCCCGGGCCAGACGGTATTCGCACAGGCCCTGTTTCTGGCGCAGCGCCTCCTGGGCATCCTCATAGGCCCGTTGGGCCGCGTTCAGATCGATCTCTTCGGGGCGCTCCACCGTCTCAGCCAGCACCAGAACGTCCCGCCGGTTCACCTGGGCGAAGCCCTGGCCGACGGCAACGATGATCTCCGTGCCGTCCTCCTGGGTATAGCGCAGCTCACCGGGCACAATGGCCGTGACCATCGGCGCGTGATTGGCCAAAATCCCCCACTCGCCGTCCGAGGTGGGCAGCGTCAGGCTGGTGCAGGGGCCGTTATAAAACAGCCGCTCGGCAGCGATCAGAATCAATTGAAAGGATTTCATATCAAGACACAGCCTCTTGGGACATCCGCTTTGCCTTCTCAACGACCTCGTCAATGGTGCCGACATTGAAGAAGGCGGCCTCGGGATACCCGTCCATACGGCCTTCAATGATCGCCTTGAAGCCGCGAATGGTCTCCTCTGCGGGGACATAACAGCCGGGCACGCCGGTAAACTGCTCCGCCACGCTGAAGGGCTGGGACAAAAAGCGCTCGATCTTACGGGCACGGTAAACCGTCAGCTTATCCTCTTCGCCCAGCTCCTCCATGCCGAGAATGGCAATGATGTCCTGCAATTCACGGTATTTCTGAAGCATCTCCTGAACCTTGCGGGCCACGTTGTAGTGCTCCAGCCCCACAATCTCAGGCTCCAAAATACGGGAGGTGGACTCCAGGGGATCCACGGCGGGATAAATGCCCTTTTCCACAATCTTACGGCTCAAAACCGTCGTTGCGTCCAGGTGGGTAAAGGTGATGGCGGGGGCGGGGTCCGTCAAGTCATCGGCGGGGACATAAACGGCCTGAACCGAAGTGACGGAACCGTTCTTCGTGGAGGCAATGCGCTCCTGCAGCTCGCCCATCTCCGTTGCCAGAGTGGGCTGATAGCCCACGGCAGAGGGCATACGGCCCAACAGCGCGGAAACCTCCGAACCCGCCTGGACATAACGGAAGATATTGTCGATAAACAGCAGCACGTCCTTATGTTCCCGGTCGCGGAAATACTCCGCCATGGTCAGGCCGGTTTCGGCAACGCGCATACGCACCCCCGGCGCCTCGTTCATCTGGCCAAAGACCAGCGCCGTTTTGTTCAAAACACCGGACTCCCCCATCTCGGTCCACAGGTCATTGCCCTCGCGGGAGCGCTCTCCCACGCCGGTGAAGATGGAGTAGCCGCCGTGCTCCGTGGCGACGTTGTGAATCAGCTCCTGAATCAGAACCGTTTTGCCTACGCCGGCGCCGCCAAACAGACCGACCTTGCCGCCCTTCGCATAGGGGGCCAGCAGGTCAATGACTTTAATGCCCGTTTCCAGCATCTCAACCACGGGGCTTTGATCCTCAAAGGCGGGCGGTTCCCGGTGGATACTCCAGGTTTCCTCCGCCTCAACGGGGCCTTTTTTGTCAATGGGCTCGCCTAAGACATTAAACAGGCGGCCCAACGTGGCTTCTCCAACCGGGACAGTGATGCTGTCCCCGGTTGCCACAACTTCCATATCGCGGCAAAGGCCCTCACTGCCGCTTAACATAATACAGCGGACAACACTGTTGCCCAAATGTTGTGACACTTCCATGACACACCGGGCGCCGCCGTTATTTACTTCCAGTGCTTCTTTGATTCTCGGAAGAGAACCGCTTTCAAATTCCACGTCCACAACGGGGCCGGAAACCTGAACAATTTTGCCTGTATTCAAGTTATACAGTCCTTTCATGATAGTATGCGGCTCTGGCCAGCGGCGGCCAGGCCGCAAAGTTGGCAGCTTATTTTTTCCGCTGCGCCCTTGCACCGGCTGCCACCTCGGTGATTTCCTGGGTGATCATGGCCTGACGGACACGGTTAAATTGAATGGTCAAATCCTGCAGCATTGCCTCCGCGTTTCGATTCGCCGCGTCCATCGCCATCATCCGGGCATTCTGCTCGGCACAAAAGGAGTCCACCAGCGCACTATAGATATAGCCGGTCGTACAGCTGGGGATCAGCGAGTCCAGCACCTCCTCCAGGGAGGGGACAAATTCATAGTCCCCCTGGAAGATACTCTCCTGGCGTTCCTCTGCGTTAAAATACCCCTTTTCCAGCGGAAGCAGGCGGAACTTTCTCACAGAATTGGAAACGCTGTTTTCGATATTGGTGTACAAGATGTAAATCTCATCCAGTTTTCCGCTTTCAAAAAGGTCTAACAGCTCGTAGGCGATATGACGGGCGCGGTTCAGCGTCGGGTTTTGCGCCGTGTACAGGAAACTCCGGTGGATGCGGATATGGCGTTCGTTAAAGTACTGACGTCCATATTCGCCCACCACAAACAGATCCCAGTCGCCGCCTTCATTCAGCATCTTCTGGGCCGCTTTCAGAATGTTATAGTTATAGGCGCCGGCAAGGCCCTTATCGGCCGTGATGACCAGAAGGCCCCGCCGCTTTGGGGAGGCCCCCAGCTCGTCTCCTCTGGCAAAGTATTTGCTGTCCACATCCGGCGTATGACGCAGCATGTGTGCAATGGAGGTCTCCAAGGTGCTGAAATACGGACGGGTGGCGTCCAGACTTTTCTTCGCCTTGCGCAGCTTATTGGACGAGATCAGATACATGGCGTTTGTGATCTTCTGGGTGTCCTGAATGCTGTGAATCCGGTTTTTGATTTCACGGGTATTTGCCATATTTGACTCTCCCCCCGCTTACTGATGATCGCCGTACTGAGAATCCCGGAACTCCTTTGCCGCCGCTACAATTCGCTCACGCAGATCCTCCGTCAGCGTCCGGCTGGTTTCAAGCTCACGGATAATGTCCGAATGCGCCCCGTGGAAGTGGTCGATCATGCTGGACTGGAAGGATTTGATGCGGTTTGTGGGAATGGGCAGCATCACCTTTGCCGTGGCCGCCACCAGCGAAATCACCTGTTCAGCCATGCTCATCGGATGATAACAGGGCTGCTTCAGCAGCTGCATCAGCCCGGAGCCGTATTGCAGCTGTTCCTTGGTGGCGTCGTCCAGATCGCTGGAGAACTGGGTAAAGACCTCCATCTCACGATATTGCGCCAAGTCGATACGAATCGAACCGGCGGCTTTTTTCATCGCCTTGGTCTGGGCAGCGCCGCCGACACGGGAGACGGACAGGCCCACGTTGACCGCGGGGCGTTGGCCGGAGAAAAACAGGTTGCTTTCCAGGAAAATCTGGCCGTCCGTAATCGAGATGACGTTGGTGGGAATGTAGGCAGAGAGGTCCCCGGCCTGGGTCTCAATAATCGGCAGGGCCGTCATGGAGCCGCCGCCATTTTCATCGCTCAGGCGGGCAGAGCGCTCCAACAGCCGGGAGTGCAGGTAGAACACATCGCCGGGATAGGCCTCACGGCCGGGGCTGCGCTCCAGCAACAGGGACAGGGCGCGGTAAGCCACGGCGTGCTTGGAGAGGTCATCGTAGACGATCAGAACGTCCTGGCCCCGGTGCATAAAGTACTCGCCCAAGGCGGTGCCGGAATACGGCGCAATATATTGCAGCGGCGCCGGATCGCTTGCCGTCGCGCTGACGACAATGGTGTACTCCATGGCATGGTGCTCTTTCAGGGTGTTGACGATTTTTGCAACCGTGCTGGCCTTTTGACCGATGGCCACGTAAATACAGACGACGTCCTTCCCCTTCTGGTTCAAAATGGCGTCCACAGCGATTGCCGTCTTACCGGTCTGGCGGTCACCGATAATCAGCTCCCGCTGTCCCCGGCCAATGGGGAACATGGAGTCAATAGCCAAAATACCCGTCTCCATGGGCACACTGACCGACTGACGGTCCACAATGCCGGGGGCCGGACTCTCAATGGGGCGATACCCATCGGCGCGGATCTCTCCCAGCCCGTCAATCGGCGCGCCCAACGCGTTGATGACCCGGCCTTTAAATTCCGTGCCCACAGGGATACCGGCAGCCCGGCCCGTGCGAACCACGCGGGTGCCTTCCTCAATATCGACGCCGTTGCCAAACAGAATGCAGCCAATCGAATCGCGCCGAATGTCCTGCACCATGCCCTTGTCCCCGGTGTCAAACTGGATAATCTCGCCATACATGGCGTGGTCAATGCCGTCGATGGTGGCAATGCCGTCCCCCACCGTTTTGACAACGCCCACTTCCCGGTTTTTCGCCTCCAGATCAAAGTCCTTGATCTCGGATTTCAGGATGGAGATAATGCCCTCCATGGCGCCGGTCAACTGGGCGCCGTCCAGCCGCTCTTTCAGCTGGTCAATCCGGCCCTGTGCGGACCAGTCAAATTCGTCCGAGCCCGCGCACAGCTTAAAGCCGCTGACCAGGGTCTTGTCCTCCACCAGCTCGATTTCAACATCCGTACACTGATACTTTTTCTTCAGGAAATCACGAAATCCTTCCAGCTGCTGCTCGGTGGGGGGCGTCACATAGAACAGGCGGGCCGTAAAGGTTCCCTTGTCTGTTTCAGACTCATGATAGGCCTGAAATATGTCGCCAATCAGATCCATTTGATCCTCGTCGCACAACAGCTTCAGAAATCCGCGGATTTCCATGGGGAAAATATGGTCGATGACCAAATGTTTCTTTTGCAGTTCCGCGGAGGGATCCGTCAGAAACTCCTGAACGGCGGGCACAAGCGCGATAATGCCAGCAGTTTCTCTGATGTCCTCACGGGAAATGCCCAGGGCGCGCAGCTGAGCGGCATAATCTATTGCATGCTTAGTCATCCGCTTCCCCTGCTTTCTTTAGAAATTCGTCGTATAAAGCGCCGTCGTCGCCGTTCCCTACGCCGGCCACCTTTGCCGTGGCGGCAATGACCAGTTCGGAAATCTCGCCCTGAGCCTGACGAAGGATCTCGTCCTTCTGATTCTGGGCCTCGTGACGGGCATCCTCAATCATGCTGTCCGCACGCTCATTGGCCTGGGCAATCAGCTGGGCATACTCTGCAGATGCCTGCTTTCTGGCGTCTGCGAGAACCTGACGCTTTTCTTCTTCAATCCCCTTCAGGGATTCGCTGTGCTGTTTTTCCAGCGCCTCTGCCTGGGATTTGGCTTCGGCAGCCTGGGCCAGATCCTGATCCACCTGCGCCTGACGCTCCTCTAAAATTTTATGGATCGGCTTAAAGAGAAACCGTTTCATCAGGAGGTACAGCACAAGCAGATTGATCGCCGTAAACAGCAGGTTAATATCTACTTTCAGCAATTTGGTTCCCTGCTTTCTTTAGCCCAGCATAATAACCATCAACAGGGCAATGACAAAACCGTAAATAGCAGTGGCCTCTGCCAGGGCGCAGCCCAGAATCAGAGCCGTCTGAATTTTGCCGCTGGCCTCGGGCTGACGGGCAATGGCGTCCATTGCGTGAGCGGTGGCGATGCCGATGCCGATGCCGGCGCCAACGACACTGAGGATGGCGATACCGATGCCAATTGCAAGTACGTTCATAATTAAGATCTCCTTTTTATCAAATAATCATTTCTCTGTCTATCTCTGTTTGATCGGAATACATATTTCAAAAAGATAGACGCACGTTTATTCAAGCGCTTCTTTCAGGTAAATACTGGTCAGGAACACAAACACATAGGCCTGAAGAATCCCGTCAAAGAAGTCAAAGTACAGGCTGAACACCATTGGAAGGACTGCCGGAACCACCGACTCAATCAGTTCCATAATGACAAAAGCGCCCAGTACGTTGCCAAACAGCCGCATACACAGGGACAGCGGCCGGGTAAACAGGTCCAGGATGTTGAACGGCGTGACAATTGGCACAGGATGGGTAAACGCCTTCAGCCATCCTTTCACGCCCTTATCCCGGATACCGGCAATTTGCACCAACACGATGCTGAAAATCGCCAGACAGAGGGGGACATTCAGCTCCTTTGTCGGAGGCTTAAAGCCAAAGATACCAAAAAAGTTCGCGATTGAAATGTACAACAGGACGGTGATCAGGTACGGGACATAGGGCTTTCCCTTTTCACCGCACATGTTTTCCACGATCCCTTCCAGCTTCGTCACTGCCAGTTCAACAGCGGCTTGTCGTTTGGAAATGTGATCAACTTTCAGATTACGAGTCAAACAGAACGCAAGCACAACCATAACGGCCATAATCACCCAGGTCGTGACGACGCCTTCTGAAATCTCGATTCCGCCTATGGTAAAAACAGTTTGTATATTCAGTTCTTCCATCAGCGTTTCTGCTAAATTTCCCACGTTTTCACCTCCATTCTGGGCAGCCGTTTAGAACACGGATGTTTCCACCCAATTAAAACGCCTCCCAAAAGTTGCCCCTATTGTAGCACTCCCATCTCCAAATTTCCATTGCATTTTATCCAAAGATTCTACTGGAAACCGAAGAAATTTGCACATTATTTCTACTGCAATTTGTTCAAAAATCACTCTCAGAACAAGACAGATATGCGCGTTTATTCCAAAAAACCTCCCTGTATCCCCCTTTTTACGCCCTCATTTTGCGTATAAAAAGAGCAAGCGCCCGCTCTCACAGGGGATGTGAAAACAGACGCTTGCATGCTCATGTTTCCCGCATTTCGGGAAGAAAAACTGACACCCAGGTGCCCTCCTGCGCGTTGCTGGTCAGGCGGATCGTTCCGCCCGCGGCATCTACAATATGTTTGACAATGGACAGCCCCAGCCCCGTGCCGCCGACCGCCCTGCTCCGCCCGTGATCAACACGGTAAAAGCGCTCAAAGACACGTTCCTGCTGTTCCAGGGGGATTGGATCCCCGTCATTGCGAATGCGGAAGGATACGCCGCCATCGGCCCGTTCCAGATACAGCTCCACCTTCCCATCGGGGACGTTGTACTTGACAGCATTCATAATCAGATTGCTGAAGAGTTCATAATGGTTCTTGCGGCTGCCCTTAAAATCGATTTTCTCTGTGTGCGTCGTGATGGTCAGGCGGTTCTTTACCGCCAGAGGGCGCGCCTCCCCCACACATTCCAATACGATATTTTCCAGATCATGTACTTCAATATCATTGTTCAAACCGCCGCTTTCAATGCGGGAGAGCATGATAATATCCTGAATCAGGGTGTTCATCCGCTCGCTTTCCTGGCCAATTCTGGTCAGCAGCTCCTGCCGCTGGGACTCCTGCAGGGGCAGATCGGAACAGAGCAGTTCCGCGCTCCCCTTGATGGCGGTAATAGGCGTTTTCAATTCGTGGCTGGCGTTGGAGAAAAATTCCTGCCGCATCTGCATGGAGCGCCGCGCCGCCGTGACGTCCGTCAGGGTGAGAATCATGTTGCCTTCAATCCCCGGCTGTTTATCCACATGGGTAAACCGGGCGCGCAGGATTTTCCCGCCGCTGTGCAGATACATCTTCTGGTCTTCCCCGCTCTCATAGGCTTTTTTCATGGCGGCGAGCAGGTCCGGCTCCCGGGCCTGCTCAAAGGGCTGGCCGCTTTCGCCCTTATGCAGCCCCAACACGGCACAGGCGCTGTTATTAATCAGGCGGACACAGCCCCGTTGATCCAGCAGGACAAACCCCTCATCAATGTTGTCCAGCAGGAAATCAGTCCTGGCTTTTTCCTCCTGGAGCCGGCCAATCTGGGTGCTGACATCTTCCGCCAGATCGTTGATGTTTTGCGCCATGCTTTTCAGCTCATCATAGGGATAGCCCTCCGCGTCCAAACGGGTATCGCCATGTTTCACCCGGTACAGTCCCTCGGACATGGCGCGAATCGGCTCGCTGACCGTCCGGGCCATATGGGCCGAAAAGCCCCCCGAAACCAGCATGGCAATGATCCCCGCCAGCAGCAATCCGGGCAGCAGGGCCACCATGTCCCTCAAAACGCCATTGTACTCCTGACTGATTCGGACATAGATGCCGCTGTCGGCCTGCACAACGGCGTATATCAGCTTCTTCCCGATGGTGGAGCTGGTTCGGATGAGGACGGCGCTGCCGTCCTGGGCAGCCAGCTGAATCTCGTCGCGGTCCAGATGATTGTCCATCGCCGTGTAATCCGCTTCGGAGTCCCCCAGGACGGTGCCGTCCGCGGCAATGAGGGTGATTCGCGTATCGCCCTGCAGCTGGGAGATCATATCGGTCAACGTATCGCCGTCGGCATCCGGGTCATACAGCTCCGCAAAGATCGCCGCCATACCGGTCAGTTCCGTTTCCTTCATCTCCGTCAGGATGTAGTCAAAAATGACCGCGCTGAGCAGGCTGCCCACCAGCAGGGCAACCACCAGCACGGCCATAAATCTGCGCAACAGCGCTTTTTTCATACCTCGCCTCCAACAAACCGATAGCCCACGCCGCGGACGGTCTTTATGTAGCGGCTGAGTTCCGGCGCGTCGCCGATCTTCTGCCGCAGGGTTCCGATATGCATATCCAGTGTACGGCTTTCGCCGCTGAAGTCGGCCCCCCACACCTTTTCCAACAGAACCTGCCGGGGCACGCTCTTCCCGGCCTGCTGCATCAAAATCTTTAAGAGCTCAAATTCTTTATAGGTCAGCGTCACCGGCCGCCCGTCCACTTTGACCTCCCGCTTTTCCGTATCCAGCATCAGTCCGCCGGAAGCCAGACAGGTCTGCTCCTGTTTCGCGTTCCCACTGCGGCGGCGCAGCTGCACCCGAACCCGGGCGCACAGCTCCAGCACGGAAAAGGGCTTGGTCATATAGTCATCGGCTCCGGCGTCCAGACCGGTGATTTTGTCGATCTCCAGATCCTTGGCCGTCAACAGAATGACTGGGACGGCGGCGAGTTTTTTGTTTTCCCGCATCCGGCGCACCGCCTCCACCCCGTCTATGCCGTCCATCATGATGTCCATAATGACCACATCCGGCACAGTCTGCTCCATGGATGAGAGGGCCGACCAGGCATTGGAAAAGCCAATGGCATCATAACTCTGGCTGCGAAGCGCAAACTCAATCAGGTGCCGGATACTCTCGTCATCCTCCACAACATAGATTTTCGGATTCATCTGGATTTCCTCCATGGTATACGATGATGGCTAAGGGAACCGGAGTGCCCTTCCCTTCGCGGCAGCTTGCCGCTCCAATCACTCCAACGTCACCCGAAGATAGACCTTTTTGCCCTTTTTCAGAACCAGCCCCTCTTCCGGGATGGCAAAGGTTTCGGTGATGTCGGTGACTTTGTTGCCGTTGACGCTGACGCCGCCACCTTTAATGGTGCGCTTGGCGCTGCCGCCCGAAGGCTCCAGACCGGTTAAGGTCAGCAGCTTGACGATGGAAACCTTGCCATCGGTCAGATCCCCTTCCGACAGCGCTTTGGAGGGCATGTTTTCCGCGTCCGGCGCCCCGCCGCCAAACAGACTTCTTGCGGTCTGCTGCGCTCTATTGGCCTCTTCCTCGCCGTGAACCATCTTGGTCAACTCATAGGCCAGGATTTCTTTGGCTTTGTTGACCCGGCTGTCGTGCAGCCAGCTCTCCATCTCCCCAATCTCCTCCAGGGAGACGTCCGTCAGCATCTTCAGGCACTTAATGACATCGTCATCTTCCACGTTTCTCCAATACTGGTAGAAATCGTAGGGAGAGGTCTTTTCCGGATCCAGCCACACGGCGCCGGACACCGTTTTGCCCATCTTTTTGCCCTCGCTGTTCAGCAGCAGGGTGATGGTCATAGCCTCTGCGTCGTACTTGCCCAGTTTACGGCGGATCAGCTCACGGCCGCCCAGCATGTTGGACCACTGGTCGTCGCCGCCGAACTGGAAGTTGCAGCCGTATTTCTGGTACAGGGTATAAAAATCGTAGGACTGCATGATCATGTAGTTAAACTCCAGGAAGGAAAGGCCCCGTTCCATGCGCTGCTTATAGCACTCTGCCCGCAACATGTTGTTGACAGAAAAGCACGCGCCGACCTCCCGCAGGACATCAACATAGTTCAAATCCAGCAGCCAGTCCGCGTTATTGGCCAGAATCGCCTTGCCATCATCGAAGTCAATAAAGCGGCTCATCTGCTTTTGGAAGCACTTGATGTTGTGTTCAATGGTCTCCTTGTCCATCATCTGCCGCATGTCGGACTTGCCGGAGGGATCACCGACCATTGCGGTGCCGCCGCCGATCAGGGCAATGGGCCGGTTGCCGGCCCTTTGCAGACGGCGCATCAGGCACAGCGCCATAAAGTGGCCCACATGCAGCGAATCCGCGGTGGGGTCAAAGCCAATGTAAAAGGTGGCCTTGCCGTTGTTCAGCATGTCGCGCACCTTTTCCTCGTCCGTGACCTGCGCGATCAGGCCCCGGGCCTGGAGCTCTTCGTAAATTTTCATGGGATAATCGACTCCTTTTTCCATATTCTATCGGCTGGAAACTCGGTTTGCGATCACTCCTGCATAAGGAAAGCCCCCTGTCCAGCCTGGGGACAGAGGGCACAAATCTTGCACGGTACCACCTCTGATGCGTCAGCCCCTCACGGGGCAAACCTCAGGGAGTCAAACGACTCCGGCGCTATAACGGGCACAACCCGGCTGCATCTACTGGGACAGCGTCCGTTCGGGCAGCAGCTCAAAGGGGTATTCACGAGGGGACTTGACTTCCTTGCACCGACCGGAAGCTCTCTGGGCAAGAGCCCTTTCGCTACTCTTCCTTCTCAACGCTTATCTAACGGTTATGATATACACTTTATTACCATTTGTCAAGGACGAAAATTTTGCCCGCTCCCCAGGCCGATTTCTGCCCATTTGGAGCGCTCTCAGGCGATCTTGAAGCGCTCCGACTCACTGAGCAGCTCATCCGCGCTTTCCAGCACCGCGTGGGTGACGACGCTGCCCCCGGTCAGCCGGGCGATCTCCGCCTTGCGGCGCTCACGGGAGAGGCGCTCTACGGCGGTGAAGGTTCTGCCGGCCCGCTCCTCCTTCTCTACGGAGAAGTGTACATCTGCCATGGCCGCGATCTGGGGCAGGTGGGTGACCGTGAGAACTTGCTTATGGCGGGCAATGTTGGCCATCTTCCGGGCCACCTTGGACGCTGCCCGGCCCGAGACGCCGGTGTCCACCTCGTCAAAGACCAGGGTTTCAATCTCCTCGTTTTCCGAGAGAACATTCTTCAGGGCCAGCATAATGCGAGCCAGCTCGCCGCCGGAGGCGACCTTATGAATCGGCTTCAAATCCTCCCCCACGTTGGCAGACATCAGGAACTGCACCTCGTCCATGCCGGTTTCATCCATTTTAAACTCACAGCTTTTGGTGCCAAACTGCACCTGAAAGCGCACCTTTGGCATATCCAGCTCAAACAGCTCCTGCTGAATCTGCCGTTCCAGGGCGGCCGCCCGCTCCTGGCGAACCTCTGAGAGCTTTTTTGCCTTCGCGGCGGCTTGACGCAGCGCCTCCTTCAGCTTTCTCATCAAAAATTCGATGCGATCGCTGGCATACTGGATGCGGTCCAGCTCCTTTTTGCACCGATCCAGATATTCCAGCATCTCTTCCACCGTGTCGCCATACTTTTTGCGCAAGCGGTAGATCACGTCCAGGCGGCTCTCCAGTTCGTCCAACTCAGAGGGAGAGACGTCCAACCGGTTCCTCTCATCCCGAACGCGCTCTGACACATCCAGCAGCTGATAGCGCAGATCGGAGAGCGTCTCGGCAATATCACCCAATCCGGCGCTATACCGGCCCCCCATCCGGAGCGCGGCCTCTGCGGACTCCGTCAAGTTGACCGCGCCGCTGGTCTCCTCCGTGCCAAATAACGCATGAAAGGCCGTGTCCAGGGCGTCGGTGAGCTTGCTGGCGTTGCGCAGGATCTCCCGGCGGGCCGCCAGCTCCCTGTCTTCCCCAGGTTTCAGATTGGCTCTCTCCAGCTCGTTGATTTGAAAGGTCAGCGAATCGATGCGGCGGGCCTTTTCGGCGTCGTTCATTTTCAGGGAAATGATCTGGTGGCGCAGCGACGCCACTTCCCGATATGCAGCCTGATAATCGGCCAAAAGTTCCCCCGTCTCACCAAAATTATCCAGATAGGACAGATGGCACAGCGGATCCAGCAGCTGCTGTCCGTCGTGCTGGCCATGGATGTTCAGCAGCTGGCAGCCCAGCTCCCGCAGCTGCGTCAGGGTCAGCGGGCGGCCGTTGATGCGGCAAATATTTTTGCCATCGGCACGGATTTCCCGCTGAAGCAGAACATTTCCCTCTTCATCCGGCCCCAGTCCGTTTTCATGAAACCACGCCAAATCGGGCACATCCACAAACTGGGCGCACACAAGGGCAGATTTGGCGCCGGTGCGGATCAGATCCCGCGAAGTGCGCTTCCCCAAAACAGCCCCAATGGCGTCCACAACAATGGACTTACCGGCGCCGGTCTCGCCGGTTAACACATTCAAGCCGGCTTCAAATGGGATGTCCACTGACTCAATGACGGCAATATTTTCGATATGAAGAAGAGACAGCATCGTGTACAACCTCCCAGACAAAACCAAACAAAGGTACGATAGAATCTTTGTTCTATAGTACCTCTGTTCGATGTATTTGTCAAGATGGAAATTCACTTTTCAACCCCATGGCTGCCCAATCCTAACGGATCATGGCGCGCAGGTCGCTGCAAAAGGCCTCTGCATTTTGCGCGGTGCGTAAAATGAGCACCACCGTGTCGTCTCCGGCGATGGAGCCGACGATTTCAGGGAGCGCCATCTCATCAATGGCCGCCGCCGCCGCGTTTGCCAACCCCGGAATCGTTTTTAGGACAACCAGGTTCTGCGCGACATCGAAACTGACGACGCCTTCGCGGAAGATGGTCTGAAGGCGGTCGGTGGAGCTTCCGGAGCTCCGGCTGGCCGGCAGGCTGTACTGATAGGTACCAAAGGAGGTTTGCTCCTTGACCAGGTGCAGTTCCCGGATGTCCCGGGAAACGGTGGCTTGCGTGCAACGGAACCCGCGTTTTTTCAGTTCGTTGAGGAGCTGTTCCTGTGTTTCTATGGCAGACGTGCGGACAATACTTAAGATCGCGTTTTGTCGTTGCTCTTTCATGATTCCCTCCTCAGCCCCAGCCCAGCTTCTGGTTCAGAATCTCATAAAAGCTGCGGCCCGTCATGCGCACCAACCGAATTTTTTGGTTCGATGCCCGAATTTCTACAATATCACCGCCGGAAAGGCGGAAGGCCCGGCCGCCGTCAACGGAAAGATAGGCGCTCTTGCGGGCCAGATGCCCCACCTTGATGTCCACCAGGCGACGCTTTCCCAGGACAATGGATTTCGTCCGCAAATCATGGGCACAGATCGGCGTGATGATGATGTTTTCCGCCGTAGGCTCTACAATCGGCCCCCCTGCGGACATGGAATAGGCAGTGGAGCCGGTGGGGGTCGCCACAATCACGCCGTCGCCGGAGTACTGCATGATGTTCACCCGGTCACCGTAGACGGAAATGTCAACGACACGGGCCACCGCCCCCTTTGTGATGGCGACGTCGTTCAGGCTGGTGTCATGGAAAATGCTCCTGCCGTCGCGAATCACGCGCACATCCAACAGCATGCGCGGCTCACAGGTGTACTTCCCCTCCGCCAGACGGGTGAGCTGGTTCAACTCACTGACCTCTAACTCCGCCATAAACCCGACGCTGCCCATGTTGATGCCCAAAATGGGAATATCGTGAACCCGCGCCAGACGGGCTGAATGCAGAATTGTGCCGTCCCCGCCGAAGCAGATGAGCATGTCCGCGTGTTTGCTCTCCGTGTGAATGTCCTTCAGCACCATATCCTTGGGGAGATTGACCGTCTCATCCGGCTGGAACGGAAGGCACAGCGCACACGTCACGCCGCTGTCCTTTAAAATTTTCTCTGCCGCACGGACGGCGCGCAATCCTTTGTCTCGATAGGGATTCGGACTCAAAATCACTTTCATCTGTCACTTCTCCAGCGCTTCATGGGATGCACGGACGATTTCCTCCAGATCCGGAATCTGATCCTCCCCCGCCTTCGCGGAGAGCCACCCCAGGTATTCGATATTTCCCTCCGGTCCCCGGATGGGGGAAAAGGTAATCCCCCGGATGGTCAAATCGTTTTCGTGTGCATGGTTCTGAAATTGTTTTAAAACCTCCAAATGCACCTTGGGGTCTCGGACGACCCCTTTCTTGCCAACCTTCTCCCGGCCCGCCTCAAACTGGGGCTTAATCAGACAGACCAGCTGAGCCTCACCGGCGAGCAGCGGCCGCAATGCCGGCAAAATCAGGCCCAGAGAGATAAACGAGACGTCCACCGAAACGAAGTCCAGGGGTTCGGGAACCTGCTCTTTTGTGAGATACCGGGCGTTCGTGCGCTCCATGCAGACAACCCGGGGGTCTTCCCGGAGCTTCCAGGCCAGCTGGCCGTATCCCACATCGACGGCGTAAACTTTTTTGGCGCCGTTTTGCAGCATGCAGTCGGTGAATCCACCGGTAGAAGCGCCGCAGTCCATGGAAACCACGCCGTCCAACCGGATGGGCCAGGTTTGGATGGCCTTTTCCAATTTCAAACCGCCCCGGCTGACATATGGCAGCGTCTTCCCCCGAACCTCAACTTTGGCGTCCTCCGCCACCGGTGCGCCGCACTTGTCAAGGCGCTGCCCATTTACGAACACCTGTCCGCTCATGATGATTGCCTGGGCCTTCTGACGGGACGGCGCATATCCCAGTTCCGTGATCACGAGATCCAATCTTTTCCTGCTCACTTCATCATCTCCTGCGCTGCACGCACAACGCTGTCCACATCAATCCCCACCAGCTTGCGCAGCTGGGACATACTGCCATGGGGCACAAACTCCGTGCCGCAGTTCAGCCGTTTAGCCCGCTGCACCGGAATCTGATGGAGCATCAACTCGCTGCAAAGGCGTTCTCCTATACAGCCCTGATCGGCGACTTCTTCCAACACCAACAGCCGGCCGGTCTTGCGCACCGACTCAATGACCAGCTCAGGCGCCAGAGGACAGATCTGGTTCAGCTTAACCACCTCGACGGAAATTCCCTGTTCCGCCAGCTGTTCCGCCGCTTTGAGGGCATCGCCGATGCTGATGCCATAGCTGACCAGGGTAATGTCGCTGCCCGGGCGCAAAAGGGTGCTCCGCTCCTGGCTGTGGTTGTCCGAATAGCCGTTTTCTCCGCCGCGGGGGTAACGGACGGCAACCGGCCCCTCTATTTTCAGAAGCGCCGTCTCCAACATCTCCTCCAACTCCGCAAAGCTGGAAGGGGCCAAAATCGTCATGTATGGCACGGAGGACAGATAGGCAACGTCAAAAATGCCGTGATGGGTCTCGCCGTCCGCCCCCACCAGGCCCGCGCGGTCCACGCCAAAGACGACGTGCAGCTTTTGCAGGGCCACGTCATGAATCAGCATATCATAGCTGCGCTGCAAAAACGTGGAATACACGGCAAAAACGGGAATCTCTCCTTGCTTTGCCATACCGGCCGCCATAGCCACGGCGTGTTCCTCCGCAATGCCCACATCCAGGCACCGATCGGGGAATTTCGCGTGGAACCCATCCAGGCCGGTGCCGGATTCCATCGCTGCCGTCACGGCACAGATCCGGTCATCCCGCTTGGCAATTTCCGTCAGCTTATGGCCAAAGACCGTGGAAAAATCCAACCCGGAGGAGGGATTGAGCGCCTTTCCGGTTTTCAGATCAAAGGGCGACACGCCGTGGAACACATGGGGCGCGCGTTCGGCAGGTGGATACCCTTTCCCCTTTACAGTTCTGATGTGAACCAGCACCGGCCCATCCAGCGACTTCGCCCAGCTGAGGATTCTCGTCAGCTCTGTCACATCGTGGCCATTCACCGGCCCCAGGTAGGTAAAGCCCATGTCCTCAAACATGCTGCTTGGCAGCAGGGAGCCCTTGATCGCGGATTTCACCTTGTGTGACATGCGATAGACAGCCTTGCCCCCGGGAATCTGGTTGGTCACACCCCGATAAAACTCCTTGAAGGACAGATACTGCGGACGCAAATGATGGCGCGCCAGCAGTCTGGCAACGCCGCCCACATTTTTGCGGATAGACATGCCGTTGTCATTCAGGATAACCACCATACGTTCGCCGCTCTGGCCGGCATTGGACAGGCCCTCATAGGCCAGGCCGCCGGTCAGCGCCCCGTCACCGATCAGGGCAACGACGTCGTAATCGCCCTGTCTGAGCGTCCTGGCCTTGGCCATACCCAGCGCGACCGAGACTGAATTGGACGCATGTCCGGCGACGAAAGCGTCCGTTTTGCTCTCCTTTGGTTTTGGAAAGCCCGCAATTCCGCCAAAGGTACGAAGCGTGTGCATGTCCCCGGCCCGGCCAGTCAACATCTTATGGCAATAGCATTGATGGCCCACGTCAAAGACAAGCCGATCCTGTTCGAAATCATAAATCCGGTGCAGGGCAACCGTCAGCTCGACGACGCCCAAATTGGATGCCAGATGGCCGCCGGTGGCGGAAACCAGATCCAGCAGATCCCGGCGGAGCATTGCACACAGCTTCACAGCCTGTGCATCGGTGATTTCAGAAAGGTTCAATTGATTATAATACGCTGGCCGCATACGGCAACCCTCTTTATCTTTTTATTGTTTTGATTGGTCGTGCAAATGCACATGGATTGAACATTCAGTTCAGCATAACGCCCACAATCCCCACAACAGCGCCTAAAACCGCGCCAAGGATAACCTGTAAAGGTGTATGCCCTAACAGCACTTTCACCTGCTTGTCGATAAGATCCGGCGTCAGGCTTTGACCGCTCTTAAGCATCAGGTTGATGACCTTGGCCTGTTCCCCAGACTGCCGCCGCACATTACAGGCGTCATACATCACGACGATGGCCAGGATGGCCGCAATGGCGAACATGCTGGAATCGAACCCGTACAGCAGCCCGGTCGTCACCGCACAGCAGGTGACCAGCGCGGAATGGGAACTTGGCATGCCGCCGCTGGCCAGGCAGCGCTGCAGCGAAAACTGCCCTTCTGTAATTTTTTGGAGAATTCCTTTTGTCAGCTGCGCCAAAAACCAGCTCAGGCAGCTGAAAATCAGGATTTGGTTTCCAAACGTAAATCGAAATAACATAATTTAATTCGCCCGTCCCGCCAGATAATCGGCAAGCGCCTCCAAAAACGCCGTGTCTGCAAAGACGCCCTGGATGGCCTTCTTTGCCAATTCTGTCTGACAGAGCACCTCCTGTTCGCAAGTTTCCAAATCCAGCAGGGAAACGTATGTGGATTTATGGCTTTCCGCATCGTTGCCCACCGGCTTGCCCATGGTCTTCTCATCGCTGGTGACGTTCAGGATATCATCCCGAATCTGGAAGGCAAGGCCGATGGCATCGGCGTAGGCTGCCGCAGCGCGAACCTCTGCGCTGTCCTCCCCACATCCTGCGGCGAGAACGCCCATCACGCAGGCTGCCCGGAGCAGACAGCCCGTTTTCAGCGCGTTCATATGTTTGACCTCTTCCAGGGAGAGCTGCCGCCCCTCCCCTTCCATGTCGAGAATCTGCCCGCCGACCATGCCGTCCTGCCCTGCGGCGTCCGCCAGCACTTTGGCCGCCGCCGCACGGATTGAGGCGCTGAGATCCGCGCCCAGAATCGCCTGAAACGCTGCGCACTGGAGGGCATCGCCCGCCAGCGTGGCCGTACACTCCCCGTACACCATGTGGTTGGTGGGGCGGCCGCGGCGCAGCTCGTCGTTATCCATACAGGGAAGGTCATCGTGAATGAGAGAATAGGTGTGAAGCATTTCCACTGCACAGGCAATGGGAAGCGCCCGATCCGGGTCTCCCCCCGCTGCCTCACAAAATTTTTCTACCAGCACCGGCCGAATCCGTTTTCCTCCCGCCAGCAGGCTGTAGCGCATGGATTCAAGGAGCTGCTTCTGTGGGACGTCTTCCGTAAACCAGGTTTCCAGCGAAGCCTCAATTCTTTGCTGGCAAGCCGCTAATTCCCGCATAAAATCCATTATTTTCTCTCCTCTTCGAAGGGTTGCTCGGCCGGGGAACCTCCGGCGCCCTGCGTCAGCTTCACGACCTTCTGCTCCGCAGCGTCCAACTGTTTGGAGCAGGCCGCGGCCAGCTTGGTTCCCTCCTCAAAAAGGGCCATGGAAGCCTCCAGAGTGGCGTCGCCTTTTTCCAGTGTTGCCACAATTTCTTCCAGCCGGGCCATGGATTCCTCAAAGGTCTTCTTTTTTGGTGGCATTTTTATCACTCCTCACCTGTGTCACCTGGCAGTCCAGGGAGCCATCCCCCATGCGGACGCGAATCAGTTCCAGCAAATCCACCTGATCTACCGAGCTGATGACTTCTCCCTCTTTTTCCACCACGGCGTACCCCCGACGGAGTACCTTGAGCGGATTCATGGCGTCCAGCCCCGCCAGCAACATGCCAAAGCGCTGCTTCTCACCGGCCAGCCGCTTCTCCAGAGCGCTTGCCATGCGGCGCTGCTGGTAGTCCAGCAGCATGCGCCGCTCCTGCACCGGAACGGCAGGGTCCTTCAGCCCCCTGGCGTTTTTGCACCGCTCCAACACCGTGCGCCTACCTTGAAGGCTGGCCCAAACGGCGCCGTTTATGCGCTGCCGCCATTGCTGCAAAAGGGCGTAAAGTTCCTTCTGATCGGGCACGGCCAACTCCGCCGCGTTGGAGGGCGTTGCCGCCCGGACATCTGCCACGAAGTCGGAAATGGTCACATCCGGCTCATGTCCCACAGCGGAGATCACCGGAATGTCGGACTCATAGATCGCCCGGGCAACCGCCTCCTCATTAAAGGCCCACAGGTCTTCCATGCTGCCGCCTCCGCGCCCCACAATCAGCACATCGGCCACGTTCCACCGGTTGGCATAGCGAATCGCCTCGGCGATCTCGCCGGAAGCCCCCTCTCCCTGCACCCGAACCGGCAACAGTTTGACGGTGGCCAGGGGGAAACGTGCGCCCAGAATGCGGATCATGTCGTGTACGGCGGCGCCTGCGCTGCTGGTAATCAGTCCGATCGTCTCCGGCATGCGGGGAATGGGCTTTTTGTGCTCCGGCGCAAACAGCCCCTCCTTGCCAAGGCGCGTTTTCATCTGTTCAAAGGCCAGGGCCAGCTCGCCCACGCCATCCGGCGTCAGCCCATCCACATAGAGTTGGTAGCCGCCGTCCCGGGGAAATACGCTGATCCGGCCAAAGGCAATGACTTTCATGCCGTTTTCCGGCTGGAACCGCAGCCGCGACGCGGAAGAGCGGAACATCACGCACCGAAGCGCACCGCCCTCATCTTTCAGGGAAAAGTAGTGATGCCCGGAGGGATAACGCTTATAATTGGACACCTCCCCGCGGACATAGAGCCGGTTCAACAGCCGATCCCCGTCCAGCAGGCTCTTGATATAGGTGTTCACCTGGGTGACCGTATAAATGTTCTGTGCCTGATCCATCTCACTCCCCCCTCCGGAGACGCCGCTCGGTCAAAACGGCAATTCCCATGGCATTGTCCGTGGAAAAGCGCGGCTCGGCAAAAATGGCATCCGGCATCACCTGCCGCAGCAGGCGATTGGAGGCTACCCCGCCGGAACAGAGCACCGGCAGATGGGGATATACCTGTAGGGCCGCGTCGGTCACCCTCCGAACCGTCCAGGCGATGGTCTCCAGCGTGAAACTGGCCACTTCAGAGGGGGATTTTCCCTGTTCGATTCGCCGCGCCACCTGGTTTTCCATGCCGGAAAGGGAGAAATACAGCCCATTCCGCTTCACCCGGAAGCGATCGCCTCCCACGGCGCCGGCTGCAAGGGCGTCCAGCGCCTTGCCGGAGGGAAAGGGAAGCCCCAGCTTCTGCCCGGTGCGGTCAATCAGCTGACCGGCGGAGAGATCCCGGGTGCCGCCGATACACTCAGCAGAGACGCTGCTCCCCTCCGGCTGCACCAGCAGCAGCTCCGTCGTGCCGCCGGACAGGTGCCAGGCCAACAGGGGCCTGTCCAACAAGTCCATCTTTCCGGCAGACCAGCAGACGGCGGCAATATGCCCCTGCTGATGGGAAAACGCAAAAAAGGGGACTTGCAGTGCCATAGCCAGCGTCTGTCCCTGGGACAGCCCCGCAAGGAAGCAGGGCATATAGGAGCCCTCCACCGCCCGGGGACGGGAACTGGCCCCCACAGCTTCGATCTCACCCAAGTAACCGGCTTTCTCCAGGGCGGCAAAGCGTTCCGGCAGGCGCTTCACATGCTGAAACAGGGCATCGCTCTGCCGCAAGCCGAGTCCGCCCTCGGGAACCGTAAGCAGCCGCCCGTCATTGATACCGGCGCCGTCCCGGCCAATGACGGCCACCGAGGTGGTATAGTTGCTGGTGTCAATCCCAAGGCAGCTCATGACTCCTGGAGCGCCTCCGCACGGACAAAGGACCCCAGAATGCCGTTGACAAAGGAGACGACCTCGGGACTTTCATAGCGCTTGACGATCTCCACCGCCTCGTTAATTGCCACACGGTTGGGGACAACCGGCATGTACAAAATCTCAAACATCGCCACCCGCATCACTGCAGTGGCCACGCGGGGAATCCGCTCAAACTTCCAGCCGATCGCATACTGCGCAATATACTGATCCAGTTCATAACCGTGCTCACCCACGCCGCGAACCAGACGGCGGATATACTCCTCCTGTTCTGCGTCGGGATACTCGGCATAAAGGGGCTCGTCCTTTGCGAGCTGTTCAAAATTCTCCGGGGTCAGCTGGTCATCCAACAGCTCCTGCGCCGTCAAAGAGGTAAACCCCAACTCATAAGCCAGATGGACTGCAAGCTCTCTCGCAGCAGTTCTAGTCATAAATCCATTCCTCCAAACAATTTTGCACGGACAATCCTTAAAGTGCATAATGCAATTTTATTATACATGAAAGTATGCAAAATGAAAACACCAAATTCCACGTATTATCAAGAAAAAACAGGTATCAGATCCCTCCGATACCTGTGCAGTCTGTCGAAAACGGCAACGCCCTGGTTTCCGCTTACTCTGCCTGGATAATTTTTACACTTTCGGCGGAGAAATCGGTCTCCCCGCAGACAATGTCGGTAATGCGGGCAATGTCGGAGGCGTCCAGCTCCCCGGACTCCGTGGCCACCACGACGCTGACGCTGCTCTCCCCGATGAAGGCCACGCAGTCCGTATACCCTTTCGCGGTCACCAGATTCTCAATCTCCGACTCCTTCAGCGTGGCGGCGGCCATGGCGGTAATGCTCTCCGTCGCTGCGGCAACCGCCTCGGCGTTGGCGTCCGGATCGTCCACCGTCTCCTGCAGGATCTCCAGGGCGCTGTCACGGGCCTCCTCCCGGTTCAGGCGGGCGGCGGCAAAGTAATCGCTGCTGCTTGTGGTTTCTGCCGTCTCGTCATCCTCTGTCTCCTCTTCCTCTGCGGAGGAATCCTCCGTCCCCTCCTCCAGAGTCAGTTCCGTTTCGCTGTCCACCAGCTCCGCCTCCCCCAGCGTCTTCCCGGCGGTGACATCCTCCGAAGAGACTGCCGACTCCGACTGGCTGTAAGACCAGTTCAGATAGACGGCCGCGCAGACAAACAGGATGATTGCCGCGGCTACTGCATTTCGTTTCCACACTTTCATTCTCAACTGCCTCCTGATCTTGCACATACTGAAATTTGACTGGATTTCAGCCCCGTCAAAGCCCCTACCGCCTGAACCACCGCAAGGCGCACCGTGGAGGAATTGCCGCCGTCGCATACGATCAAAGCCCCCTGAAAGGTTGGATAGATCAACTCCACCGTCACCGTGGACTGCTGGCTGGAGCCGTTGCTGATGATGACGGTGGTCGTCTCCTGGCTGGTTTCCCCGATGGATTCATCGGTGGCCAGAACCTTCTTTCCGCCGTCGGACAGCGTCAGCACCACATCTGCCTCCCCCACGCCCTCGATTTGGGAGAGGATCTGGGCCAGTTCCTCTTCCAGGGCCGGAAGGTCAAAGACAACCGAATCTTCTTCCGTGTCCGTTGTCGTCTGGGAGGTGCTCTCTTCCCCAGACGGCCAGGCAAGCAACAGGATTCCCACCAACAGCACCAACAGCACATACTGGTACTTCTTGACGGCAGCAAGAATCGTCTCCTTATTCCACTGCATCAGACGCCTCCTCTGTGAATTGAACCGCCGTCTCCTCCAGTCCAAACCCTTCCTGAATCACGGTGAGCAGGATTTGCCGCTCCTCCTCGGTCAGATCCCCTGTGACCGTGACCGCGTCCGGCACCGCAATGCCGCTTTCTTCCCGGCAGGAAACCTCCACGGTACAGGTAATGCCATTTTCTTCCGCCTTGTCCTCTATATATGAGGCCGATTCGGAAACTATGATGGATTCCGTCAGCGCCGCGCTGGTATTTTCCAGCTCATCTGAATAAGTGGACAGCTCCTGGCAGTACGCCTCAAAAGCCTGAATCAATTCCTCCGTGTTCAACCGGTTTAGGGGCTGCACAACGGTCAACAGCATCAGGAGCGAACAGGCCAGGGCCGTCACCCGGCGCACTGGTCCACGCGGCAGCAGCGCCTGCAAAATGGCGGTGAGCAGCGCCGCCGCAGTGACCGAGAGTAAGTATTGTCGAATGGCTTCCAGCATGTCAGTTCACCGCCACAGACAACGTGGCAAACAGGGAGATCATCACCAGCAGCGCCACACTTCCCGTCATCCCCAGCACCAGAGAAAAGGCCGACCCGATCTCCTCAATCAGTCGGGCCGTCCGGCTCTCGCTGATGAGAGAGGCGAGCACCGACACCAGCCGATACGCAAGATACCGGCTTCCCAGATACAAAAACGGCCCGGCACAGAAGAACAGCACCGTCGCGATTCCAAACACCCCCACCGTGCTGCGCACCACAGCCGCCCCCGCCAGCACGGTCTCCGAGGCATCGGAAAGAATGCCGCCCACCACCGGCACCATCCCGGAGATGACCGTGCGGGTCAGTTTGATGGCGACGGCATCCGCTCCGGCGGCTGCGAAGTTGGTGACGGACAGGTAGATGGTAAAAACCGTAAGCATCGCTGTCAATGTGACGGTAATCGCCCATTTAAACAGCCTGGCAATCGCCTTCAGCCCTTCGTTGTCCAGCGCTGCATACGCCACACTGGCGCTGACATACAGGTAAACGAAGGGCATCAACACCCGTTCAATCGCCGTGACCAGCACATTTGCGAAGAGCAGCGTTGCCGCCTGACGGGCCGTGGCGGCGGTGACGCCGCCGGTTGCCGCAGAGCAGGCTGTCATCACGGGAATGAGCAGCTTGGAAAAGTCGGACAGGTTCCCAATCGTCTGGCTGCCGATGTCAATGAGCGACGAGACATCGGTCACGGCAATGGCGGTAATCGCCAAAACCCCCACCAGAGTGGTAACCCCGCCCGACGGGGCGGCATGGGCGAAGAACAGGTTTGCCATCTCACAGAACAGGATGACAATCAACAGCAAAACAGCGCTGCGCGTCGCCGCCGCTACGGCGCCGTGCAGGGTGTCCCCCGCCGCGGACAGCAGCTGCCCGATCGCCTCGCCAAAGTCAAAGGACTCGTCCAGCGTCAGCCCCGCCCCGGCATCCTCCAGCGCCTCTGTGTCGATGGCATCCCACTGGGCCTCTTCCACATCTATCGCGCACGCCTGAGGGGTTAAAAACAACGCGATGGCAAGGATTGCCACCATCCATCTAAAAGATTTCATCATCTGTCACATCAGTTCCGAGAGCAGCCCCAGCACAGCCTCCAGCAGGGGCAGGGCCGCATACAGTCCGCAGAGGACTCCGCACATTTCCACGGCCAGGGCAATGCTGCCTGCGCCGGCGTCCCGGCTGATCTGCGCCGTCAGGCCGGTGACGGCGGCAATGCCGGCGGTTTTTAAAACCGGCGTCAGCAGTTCGTTGTCGATCTGTGCCAGGTTGGCCAGCTGCCGCACCAACACAAAAATGTCCTGTAGCAGACCGCTGACGCCCAACAGCACAACGCCGCAGGTGACAAGGGCGATGAGCAACGTAAACTCCCCGCCCCTGTCCCGGAGGAGCACCAGACAAAGGGTTCCCACCAACGCCGCCGCTGAAATTTGCAGGACCGTCACAGGCTGAACAGGGCTTTCACCAGATCGAACAGGTCGCTGATCTGTTGCACCACCACCATCAGCACCACCACCAGCCCGGCCAGCGTGACCATGGTTGCTTGCTCATCCCGACCGGAACGGATCAGAACCTGATTCAGGACTGATACCAGAATCCCAATGGCAGCTATTTTGAAAATCAGATCTACATCCATATTGTTCTCCTTTGTTTGGGAGCGGTTATATCAGCAGAAGTATGGTCACAAGTCCGGAGGAGAGGGAGAGGGTGTACCAAAGGCGTTGGTTGGTGCGAAGGGCTTCCCGCAGGGTGTCCCCCCGGCGCCGGAGCTGCTCCGCCGCCATCTGCATGGCCTGGCACTGGGTTTGCCGGTCGTATCGGCCCAAAATGCCCCCCAAGGGCAGCAGACAGGCTTTGGCGCTCTGGGAAAAGGCCGCTTTTTGCAGCGCCGTCTGCCAAAGGGTCTCAAAACTCATTTCCCGGATTTGAGAAAGGCACATGCTGTGGAAAAATGCCCCTGCCGCCCCGGATTGCTCCGCGCCAATGGAGAGCAGCTCCTGCATGTCCGGCGCATGCTGCTCCATTTCATGGATAAACCGCGTCAGGGTATCTGCCAGGCAATTCAAAACGGCGATCTCCTCCCAGGTGCGGCGAACCCTCTCAATGGGATAGGCGCAGCAAGCCCCCAAAATCAGCAGGACGCCTGCCGCTTTAATCACAGAGGGCCTCCAACGTCAGCTGTCTCTGGACGCCCCGGCGGCGGATGGTCAGCAGGGTGTCAAAAATCTGCTCACCCAGCAGTTTCTGGTAGAGCGGCCGGCGCAGCAGATCGTTCAGACTGCTGCCATGGGCCGTCGCCAGCACCGCCACGCCGCAGTTGGCCGCAGCGGACAGCGCCTCAATGTCCTCCGGCGCTGTGATCTCGTCTGCCGCCAAAAGCTGGGGATTCATACTTCGCAAAAGGAGCATCATCCCCTCTGCCTTCGGGCAGCCGTCCAGCACATCGGTCTGCTGTCCCACACAGAGCTGCGGAACGCCCCTTTGCAGCGCCGCCACCTCCCCGCGCTCGTCGGCCAGACTGACCCGCAGGTGATACCGGTCTGAGGCCAGACGGATCAAATCCCGGAGCAGGGTGGTCTTCCCCGCCCCCGGCGGCGCGAGAATCAGTGCAGAGCGAAGCCCCTCCCCTCCAAACAGCTGCTGTCCCACCGATTCGCCGGTTCCCGGCACCTCGTGGGCCACCCGGAGATTCAGGGACGAGAGAGACCGAAAGCCGTGAATCCGTCCCCTCTCCATGTCCACGCTCCCCGCCACCCCTAGGCGATGTCCCCCGGGGAGGGGCAAAAATCCCCGGCACAGCTTCTCCACCACCGCGTGATAACTGGCGCATGTGGCAGATTCCAACGTACGTTGGAGCAGCTCGGGCGTGACGATGAACGGTCTGCTGCCCCGGACGGGGCGCTCCACGCCATTTCGGTCCACCAGACTCAGCGGCTGTCCCGCCCGAAGCCGGATTTCCTCCCCATCCTCTGCCGTATCCAGCACCGCTCTTTGCAGCTCCACCGGCAAAAATCCTGCCGCCTGCTGAAAAGGTATTTCTCCCATACTGGCCCCTCCTTCTGGGACAATCTATGCATCCGGCTCCGATAAAAGAACCCACAAAAAAGATCTGATTCAGAGCCTTCGGCGCTCTTGAGAAAAAACAAACAGAGGAGGCCCACGGGACCTCCCCTGTTTTCATCTTGTCTGTTCAGAGCCAATGCTCCGCTTTTCCCTGATCAGTCTGCGGATTTATGTTCTCCATACCTACGGTGATATCCATAACCGTAGCCATAGCCGTAATAGCTGTAAGAGTCGCTTTCAACGCTGCGCTTAGCGCAGTTCAGAACGCACCCAATCAACGGCACCTCGCCGCCCGCAAGGAGCTGGGCTCCCTCCAAAATCTGATCTCGGGAGGCGTAGTCCTGCCGGATGGTCAGCACTGCGCAATCCGCAAGGGCCGCAACCTCGGCGGCGTCTGCCAGCATGGAGCAGGGCGGCGTATCCAAAATCACATAGTCATAGACATCCCGCACCGACTGAAGAAATTCCCGCATCCGGCTTCCAGCCAGCAACTCCGCCGCATTCCCAACGGCCTCCCCGCCGGAAATAACAGACAAATTCTCCCACTGCGTAGACTGGATGACGGTATGCATGGTGGTTGTGCCGTTTAAATATTCCGACAGGCCAAGCGAATGCTCGATGCCAAAGGCCTTCCCCACAGAGGGGTTGCGCAAGTCGCAGTCCACCAGCAGGGTTCGCTTCCCTTTGCTCGCCAGCGCAGCCGCCAGGTTCGCCGAGGTCGTCGTCTTTCCCTCTCCGGGAATCGCGCTGGAGATCAGCAACACCTTGTAATTCTGTTCCTGTAGTTCCTTTTCCAGCCGGATGCGCAGCAGGCGCACCGATTCACTGAACCCAAACTTGTCATTTTCCCTGGTCAGCATGGGGCAGGCTGTGTTGTTTTTCATCCCCTTGGCCAGAGGCAGCACACCAATGCAGCGCAGGTTGATCAGCTGCTTGAGCTCTTCCTCGTTGCGAATGGTGGAGCGGCTCAAGGTCACCAGCAGCAAAATCGCCGCCCAAAGCACAAACCCAACTGCAACCCCATATTTGACCGCAGAGCGGTAACTGATGCTGTTAACCGGGGTTGTTGGCACGCCGCTTTCATCCAGCAAAGTCATCTCCGTGGAACCCACCACGAACTCCGCTATGCTGGGATAATACTCCATCACGGCATTGAGCACATCATAGGCCAGCTGCGGATCGCTGGAGGTGACCGTAAGGGTGAAGATATTGGTATTACTCAGTACGCTGGCGGACACCGAAGGCATGGAAGAAATCCCCAACTCCTCCATGACCACATCGCTGAGTACATTGCTGGTCAGGATATAGGGAAAGGTCTTGGCCATCTGTTCCGCAGTGGCGGTATTATACGCTTTCACTTCTGCCTGAAGCGGATCGCTCACATAGATGGTAAAGGATGCTGTCGCCTGATAGCTGGGAGTGTAGGACTGGTAAGTGACCCATCCAAAGGCTGCTACACTCAGAACGATCAGCAACACGCCCGCCCACAACAGCCGTTTCGCCGCTCGCAACAGATCCAAGGCCATCGTGATGAGATCAATTTTTTCTACATTTTCACTGCTCATAATGATAGCTCCGCTCTTTTAATCTGTTTTTTTGGTCGTCCCATATCGGCCATATTTTCCATAGCGTCCATACCCATAGCCATAGCCGTACCCATAGCCGGCTCCTCTGGACGAAAAGAGGCTGTACACATTATTCACCACACATCCCACCAGCTCTGAACGGGCGGCGTGCAGGGTGGCGATCGCACGGTTGATGGCTTTGGCTTTCACAACATTCTGCTGCACGACCAGCAGCGATGCGTCCGCCAGTTCCGCAATGCACTCCGCGTCCGGAGCCACGGACATGGGAGGCGTATCCAGGATGACAAAGTCAAACTGCTCCCGGGCCTCCTTCACCAGCTGGGCCATTCCGTCCGAGCTGGTGAGTTCTGTGGAACTGGGTACGCCATGTTGTTCCAACAACACATACAGGTTGTCCTTCTCAATATGGGCCACGGCATCCATGAATGGGGTATTCCCATTGATAATATCTGCTATTTGGATCTCTGACCCCGGATATTGCAGGATTTTATAACAGGCCGGCCTGCGCAGGTCGCAATCGATGAGCAGAACCCGCGGATGCTTTTGCGCCAGAGAGAGGGCCAGGTTCACCGCCACCGTGGATTTTCCTTCGTTTTCCGCCACGCTGGTCACCATGAGCACATGGCCGCCATCCGGCATTTTCTGCTCCACCTTGCGGCGCAGCTTTCGGATGGTTTCCAAATAGTAAAAACTGGTGGTGGGATGGGTGATGACAATGCCGGTCTTTTTTCTTCTCAGGAACGAGAAAATGGTTTTATACTTTTTCTCGTGGCGGATTTCGCCCAGCACACGGCAGTCCAGCTTTCGCTCCGCCTCGCGCTTGCTGCGAACCGCATTCTGTCCATAGGACAGCATAACCAGCAGCACACACATCGCCGCAGCAGCCACAAGCGCAGCCTTTTTCATATAATTCAGGCGGGAGATGGGATTGGACGGCTCAGTGGGAACCGTTGGCTCCTGGAGAACCTCTAAAATGGTATCGTCCAAAAGCTGATAGGTCACCACATCGTGGTTCTCGATGATCGCCTCTGTCACCTCAAACGCGGTTCGGGGATCTGACGCCGTAACTTGCAGGATGAGCAGATTCGTCTCGTCAATCGCCGAAGCGCTGATCGTCCCGTCAAAGGAGGTCATCTCCAATTCCTCCAGCACAACGTCCCGCAAGATGGAGCTGTTGAGCACCTCCGAAAAAACCGTAGCCAGGCTGGTGGTGGCAGATAAATTCTGATAGACCGTCGTGGAATTGCCTTGCGCCGAGACAACAAACGTGGTCGTGGTGGTATACTCAGGGGTGTAAAGCTGATCCGTTACCACATAAGCGGCTATCCCCATAAACACCGCCGCAAACACAATGAGATACCACCGCTTTAACACATCCAATACAATCACGATCGGATCAAAGGGGAGCAGCTCGAACTGTTCCCCCTGGTTTTCTTTGTTTTCGTGCATATTCGTACCTCTCTACTCCTCTACAACCACAATCAGCCGTGTATAACCGATGTATTCCGCTTCTTCTTCCTCACGATATGTCCGGTAAGATGATGCCTCCGTATACGTTACCGTATAGGTCACGCTGTAGACACCGGCCTTCCTGGTATTGACATCTGAATCGATGTCGATACTTACCTCATCCGGAGTCTCCGTGAGGGAAATTTCCTCTCCGTTGACTTCCATGGTTTTCAGATAGGATTCGCTGTCGAAGGAATCCCCAACTTCCAGGTAGACGAGATAGGTGCTCAGTTCCAGCGTCGCATTGTACGCCCCGTCCTCGTAAACCTCCACCGGAAGCGTCAAATACGCAGTGTCCCCCATGCTGTTCGTCACGCGGAACTGCACTTCATGTGTCCCCACATCCGTGACACTGCCGGTATCGCTGACCAGGGTCGCTTTGATGTTATTGTCCAGAGAACCGTCAAAAACATCCTCCGCGCCAATATAGTCAAACAGGTCAAAATCTACGCCGCTGCGAAAAATCAGCGGGGCGGAAAGGGAAAAGTGGGGGCTTTGATAATCGGTATAGTAGACGACGCGCTGCGCCTTGGCAATGTTCCCCGCCTGGTCAAAGGCCGCATAGGTCACCGTGGCCGTCTGGTCACTTGACAGGTTAGAGATTCCCTCCACCACAAGGCTGGAGGTCACATCCCCATCCTCATCGTCATATGCGCTGACGTCCGCCAGCAGGTCTTCCTCCGTGGCACTCACGGAAAGCTCCAATTCCTCCGATTCGAACGAAATCGTGGGGGCGGTTTGGTCCGTTATCTGATCCATCATGTACAGATACGCGACAAATCCCATGCAGCATAAAATTGTCAGTAATATAAAGACCCATTTGCTACGACTCTTCACACAACATTCTCCTTGTATCATCAGTTTTATTCCAATGGGGAACCATTTGCAGATCGTCCGGTTCCGACTCGGGACATTCGAAATCCCAGCGGCGCCTTTTTCGTTCCCTCTGCCTTCTCAGCGCTGCCCTTCCCGCGCCTGTCCGGCTCCTTGTCCTTGGGCAAATGAACCAAATGTCATCAGAACCAGTTCGGCTTTGCAAAGTCAATCTCTGCATTTTTCAGCAACTTTCTGGGATTTTCCTCCAGCAGCTGTTGCGCGGTATCGTCTGAAAACTGGTCACACAAAAAATCCCTCACATCCTGCATCCACGGTGTGCGAACCAGATGGGAATGGGCGTCGCTGGCCACGGCAAAGGCAAATCTGCGGTCAACCAGGGCGATCGCCAGAGCCTCCTCGGCCCGGCCAAAGCGCCCCAACAGGCTGCCTCTGTTGACCTGCAACAGACAGCCCATCTCAACCCAGTCATTCAGCAGCGCGGGATCTTCCTGCGTGTAGCGGTAGCGCTCCGGATGGGCCACCACCGGACGATACCCCAGGGACACAACCGCGTCCAGAATTTCTGTCGCCTGCCGCCCGAATCCGTGGAACGGAAATTCAATCAGCGGATAGCGCGAACCCCCCAACGTGGTAAGCATGCCCTCTTGCAAGAGCTCCGGGGTGTCAAATGTCCCAAAAATCTCCATTCCTGTATAGAGGTGGAGCGGGATCCGCGCCCTTCTCAGCGCATGGCGAAAATATTCAAACTGCCGCTGAAGGGATTCCCCCCAGTAATTTGAAAAGCGGCGGGGTATATTGCAGTGCGGCGTGGCGACCATATGCGTGACGCCGCTCTCTACTGCCATCTCCGCCATGGCCAGCGAGCTCTCCAGATCAGGAGAGCCATCATCAACCCCGGGGAGAATATGAGCGTGGATATCGATCACGGATGACTTCCTCCAAAAGCGTCTTTTCCCAAAACACAGTCGTACTTTTTCGTTGGAATGGCGCCGGCATGCTCCCAAAGACACCGGAAACCTTTTCCGAATCAATTCCACTCGCTCACGCGGAACGGACAGCCAACGAAGACGCTTTTTTATTTTGCGTTTTGTGATAACGGCTGGCACATACACTGCTAAGCAGTTCTCACATTCGCAATACGGCTCTATGTTATCACGATACGCCGCCTTTGTCAAACGGTGGGGAAAGGCTTTTGCGCGCATAATATTTCCCATTTTTCTGTAAACAGCGGAATCAGAACGCCCTCCGTTGGAGCATTACCACGTGATTGGGATGGACATCTCCTCCAGACCGGCAAAATGGTCAACCCCTCAGAGTTGGCCCATAAAGTCCTCCACCACGTCAAGCAATGTCACCGGCGTGACGCGCCCCCGCTCCAGCATGTGCATAAGGTGTTCGGCCGCCTCTCTGTCGGCTGTGATATGTTCGACGCGGGCCGTCTCGTCCCCGAGGGAAACGGCGACGCCGTAGCAGTCATAACTTTCGCGATCTTCTAACAATTGGTATTGGCAGTTCAGTTCCATTTTATCCACCTCTTTTGTCTTTTTCCAACTA